>JBOGUF010000128.1:0-142862 GCA_050696075.1 Thermomicrobiales bacterium | reverse complement strand
CGGGGATCGATCCCCGGCCGGTTTCACATCAGCCTTGCCGAGGAGGAGCTATCGTATGCCAGGGTCGAATCGCGAAAACGAGGAGCTGACGGAAGCGGAACAATTACGCCGGCGCCTTGTCGCCGAGAAGCGTGCCCAGGCAGTCACTCTCCTCCATCGACATGGCATCGATTGTTGGCTCACCTTTGCACGCGAGGGGAGCGACCTACTTCTCCCCTTTCTGATCGGCAACGAGGAGATCGTCGGCACGAGCGCTCTCATGGTCTTCGCCGACGGCACAAGCGCGGCCGTCGTCGCGGACTACGACATCGGTCAGGTGGAAGGTCTCTACGACGATGTCCGGCCCTATTCGCTCGACTGGCGCGAACCATTCCAGGCGATCCTCCTGGAGCGCCAACCGGCCCAAATTGGGATCAACTACAGCGAGCACGACCACGGTGTCGACGGCCTGACCTACGGCCTGCACCAGGCGCTGGTCAATGTCCTGGATCCGATCGAGATGGTCGACCGGCTCGTCACGGCGGAGCCGGTGGCCGCCATGGTTCGCGCCATCAAAGCGCCCGAGGAACTGGAACGTATGCGCCGGGCGGCGACGATCACGCAGCGCATCTTCGATGATCTGAGCGGCATGCTGAAACCGGGACTGGCTGAAGTCGAGGTCTACGAGATCGTCGTGGAGCGCATGCAGACCTATGAGCTAACGCCCGCCTGGGACGCCACCTACTGCCCGACTGTTGCCACCTCTCGCACCCGTTCCGGTCACAACCCGCCCGGCGCGACGCGGATTGAGCCGGGCGACGCCCTGCGGGTCGATTTCGGCGTCGTCTACGAAGGCTACGCCTCGGACATGCAACGGACGTGGTACTTTCGCCGTCCCGGGGAGTCTGGTCCGCCCGCCGATCTGATCCACGCCTACGACACGGTACGCGGCGGCATCCGTATGGCGGCCGACATGATCAAGCCGGGCAAGCGCGGTTACGAGATCGACGAACCGGTCCGCCAGTATGTTTCCGACCGCGGCTACGCCTTCACCCACGCCCTCGGTCACCAACTCGGCCGCCTTGCGCACGACGGCGGAATGGTCTTGGGGCCGCGCAACGCCCGCTATGGTGCGCGTTCCGGCGGCGTGATCGAGGAGGGCATGGTCTTTACCCTCGAACCGGTCATCGGCTCCATCGGCCTGGAAGACGACGTCGTCGTCACCGCCACCGGCTGCGACTTCTTCATCGAACCCCCCGAAGCGCCGTACCTCCTGTAGGAGCGGACCAGCGTAGAGGACAAATGAGCCAAACACACCAACTGTCGCGGGACACCTTCCATGGGGAATGGGACCCGACGCTTCCACCGCGCCTGACGATCGCCTCCGGCGACTCTGTCGTCTTCGAGACTCGCGACGCCTCCAACGGCAAAGTGCGCGACCGCATCTCCTCGGAAGTCCTCGACGCGCTCCCCGCCGACCTGCGGCAATTGATTCATGACTACGCGGAGCGTTACCGCAACGATCCGTGGACGCCAGGGCATGCGCTCACCGGTCCGGTCGTCTTCGATGGCGCGTCGCCGGGCGACGTTCTCCAGATCGACGTCGTCGCCATCGAAGCGGCAACGTGGGGCTGGACCTCCTTTTCGCCCGGCTTCGGTCTGCTCGCCGACGAGTTCGACTACGGGCACGTGCAGGTCTGGGACCTGCGCGATGGCCGCGATGCTGAGCTGAAACCGGGCATCCGCGTCCCTTTGGAGCCGTTTTGCGGCGTGATGGGCGTTGCGCCAGACGTACCCGAGCCGGTGAGCACGTTGCCGCCGCGCACCGCCGGCGGCAACATGGACGTCAAGCAGCTCACCGCCGGCTCGACTCTCTACCTCCCGGTTCAGGCGCCAGGCGCGCTCTTTTCAGCCGGCGACGCGCACGGCGCACAAGGCGACGGCGAGGTCTGCGGCGCCGGAATCGAGATGGAGAGCATCACCACGCTCCGCTTTACCCTCCGCCGCGACCTCGCGTTGACCCAGCCGCGCTTCGAGACGTTCGGCCCACTTCCCGGCGGCTGGAACGTCGCCGGCCACATCGCCACGACTGGAATCGGACCGGATCTCTTCGAGGCGACGCGCGAGGCCATCCGGCAGATGATTGCGCTGTTGGTCGACGACTTCGAGCTCTCCCGCGCGGAGGCCTACGTCCTTTGCTCGGTCGCCGTCGACCTCAAGATCAGCGAAGTTGTCGACGCTCCGAACTGGCTCGTCTCGGCCTTCTTGCCCAAAGGCCTGTTTGTCGCTTGACCGCCGCCGAGATCAACCAGCGTGCCGGAACCCGGCCTCACGCATGGTTAGCGAGTCGCCCTCGTCCAAGACACGCGCCTCTACCACCTCACCGAGGATGACGACCGAGTCGCCGGCCGGCATTTCCCAGCGTACCTTGCAGACGACATACCCCAGGGAAACGGCAAGCGCCAGGTCGCCCGCGTCCGTCTCGACTACTTCAAGTCCGACCGTCTCAAACTTGTCCCCGGCCCGCTTCTTCGGCCGTCCCAAAGCGCCGGCCAATTCCTTCTGCCCAGTCACGAGCGGGCAGACGGTGAACCGGCCGCTCTGCCGGATGATCGGCAACGTCGAGCTGTCGATCTCGACCGATACCATCACCAGCGGTGGCTCGAACGACGCCTGACTGAGCCAGTTCGCCGTGAAGACGCCCCGCTCGTCGCCGTGGCGCGCCGTCACGGCGTACAGACCGTAGGTAAGCTGGCGGAGAACGGTCTTCTTGGCCTCTTGGTCCATTCGCGCTTACCGCTCCGGCACTGGTGTGCCGGCCGGTGGTCCGCCGAAGCCGGGGATACCCAGCACGTCGAACGGTTGGCGGGCGTGGACGACTCCGTCGGCCGTGGCGACGTAGACGATCCCATCGACCACGGCCGGAGAGGAGAGGATTGGTCCGAGTTGGGTCCGAGTCAGCTCGACGCCGGTCTCGGCGTCGAGGCCATAGAGGAAGGTGTCGAAGCTGCCGACGTAGACCACACCATCGGCGACCGCCGGCGACGACGAAACCGCGTCGCCGGTCTCGAAGCGCCACCGCTCGTCGCCCGATTCGGCGTCCAGCGCGTAGACGAAGCGATCGTCGCTGCCGATGAAGACGGTGCCATCCGCAACCGCGGGCGATGAGAGCACCGGCCCTTCGGCTTGGAAGCGCCACGTCTCTTCCCCACTCGTCGCATCGACCGCGATCACCGAGCCGCCATCGTTCCCGATGTAGACCATGCCGTTGCTCACCGCGGGCGACGAGCTCAAGAAGGTGCCCGTCTGGAACCGCCAGATCTCCTCGCCCGATTGGGCGTCGATCGCGAAAAGCGTCTGCGCGGCGCCGATGTAGACGACCCCGTCGATCACGGCCGGGGAAGAAAACGCGGGACCGATGCGGAGACTCCAGCGCTCCTCGCCGGTCGCCGCGTCGACCGCGTAGAGGAACGTATCGTCGCTGGCGACGTAGACCACGCCGCCAACCACCGCGGGAGACGACTGGATCGCGTTGTCCGCCGTGAAGCGCCACCGCTCCGTTCCCGTGTCGGCGTTGATCGCATAGAGGTTGCCGTCGTTGCTGCCGACGTAGACCAGGCCGTCGGCCACCGCCGGCGACGAGATAACCTCACCCTCGGTCAGGAAGGTCCACCGTGGCGGGCCGCTGAAGGCGTCGAGGGCGTAGACCTCGGAGTTGAGGCTGCCGATGTAGACCACGCCGTCAACCACCGCGGGCGAGGAGATGACCGGGAACCCGATGCGGAACTCCCATGGGAAGGTTGCCGGCTCACCGAGTCCTGGCCCGGGTTGGGCGCCGGTGTGCGCCGCGTCGCCGCGGAACATGACGCCGTCCGCAATCACCACGTCTTCCGAATCATCCTCGACATCCTGTTGGCGGCCCTGTTCGCGACCGGTTGGCGTCGAGGTCGCCGCCGCTTCCTCTGTCGGCTCAGCGGTCAGTTCCTCCGTTGCTTCCTCGGTCGGTGTGGCGGTTGCTTCCTCAGTCGGATCCTCCGTTGCCTCCACGGTCGGGAGGTCGGGTGTGACGTCCTCGGTCGCTTCGGCCTCCGCGGTTGGCTCCTCTTCCTCTAGACCGGCGCACGCCTCCCAGAGACCGATTGCTCTATTCTCGGCCGACGCCTGGGCGTCGCCGAGCCACGAAGCAAAGAGACCGCTGTCCGCCGGGTCATAGGCGGCAGATCCTCCGGCGATCAACTGGCGGTTAATCAGGATGCGCGAACTGTTGGCTCGTTCCACCCAGACATAGGCCGGTCCGTCACTGGCATCGCCGCCGTCGGGGTACTCGAGGAAGATTGTCGCGCCGGCCAGCGCTTCGAGCTCCTCCCGCGATTCATCGGCGAAGCAGTCGTCGCCCGCCGGCGCATCGACGCCCAGCAACTCGACCCGAACCTCATCCCCGTCCGCTTCGGTCGTCGCGTCGAGCGTCCCGCCGTCGCGGACGACGTCAACGCTTGCCTCAATCAATTCCGGTGGGTCGGTAAGCGGCGGCAGATCGAATAAGTCGACGTTACTCTCGATCACCGGCTCGATCGACATCGCCAGCCGCAGCGCCAAAGCGGCTTCAACTTGATCGGCGTCGACAAGGAAGACGAGTGCCCAGCGCTGGGTCTCGTCCGGCTGGAAGGCGACCGCTTGTTCGACGTCGGCGGGCCCAATTTCCAGTTCGTTCGCCACGGTGACCGTCGAGCGGAGGGCGACTTGGTTCGGGTTGCCTTCGGGGAAGCGAAGCTCGATGTCGCGCGGCGCAAGTTCGTCCGCTTCCACGCTCCAGTTTGTGATGTCGGCGACGACGACGATCCACTCGTTGTCGTCGCGCGCCTCAAGCCCGACCTCCCGAATCGCCTCGTCCTGCTGTGCGGCGACGACCGTCACTCGCCAATTAGCGGAAGCGAACGCCTGCGGCGCTTCGGCGACCTCGGGCGCGGCCGTGGGCTCCGCCGTTTCTACCTCTTCTGGAGCAGGTGTCTCCTCCTCGTCAGCCTCGGGCGTGTCGTCGTCCGGATCAGGACTCGCCTGGCCGGTTATCGTGAGTCCGTTGAGCAGGTCCTGGACGAGCGGCGCTTCCTGCTGGTAGACCTGTTGAGGCACGATGTGGAGCAGGCTCAGGGTCGACTGACCCGGGACGAGCGCCCGCGCCTCCACGTAGGCTACCCCCTCGCTCGTTTGTCCGTCGGACTCGTCCGTGAAGGTGATGCCCCCAAAGGCGCGGGAGGCGTCGCCCCCGCGGATGTTGTCGCCGTTCTCGTCGGTTAGCGGCTGAACGTTGGTCAAGTCAGGGTCGGTGTTGATCCCCAGCAGGATGCTGGAAACGATCACCTGGGCGTTGCCGATCCCGTCCTCCTCGGCGAAGAAAATCACGATGCTGGCGCCGTTCGCGAGCGTGAACTCCTCGAAGCCTTGCTCGGTGTTCGGTCCATCCAGCAGGAACCAGCTATCGTCCCAGGTCAGGCTGTAGCCCAAGTTGGGACTGGTGTAGGTGTTGCCGTCGACCTGGGCAGTGGCGCGCGCCGGGGAGGGAGCGAGCAGCCCGGAAAGCGCCAGCAGGATCGCCAGTGGCGCTCCGACCATCCGATTCATCAAACGACCCTCCTGACGCCCGCGGAACCCGGGGCGTGGCGGTTGCTCCGCGCGGGGGAATCCTCGGGCGATGCTACCAGCCACTTATCGCTTGAACAAGTGACCGTATCGTCCCGCCGACTCATAGTACGACGGCCGAACCGTCGCCGTGGTTCCCATTCCAGGCGGATATTACGTGCGTTGTTGCCCGCGCGACGAAGCAACGCCTTTCTGAAGTTTACGTAATCGGCGGCGGACTGGTTGACGCGTCGATCGCCTACGTCCGCCGAATCGCCGCGCGTTGCGCGGTAAATAGGCGGTCGAGCCCGGTGCTTGCCAGAACGAGGATCTCGTCGAGGGTGGCTGGCAAAAAGGGATCGCGCTCGGCCGTGCCCTGGAGTTCGACAAAGGCGTGGCCGTCAGTCATCACGACGTTGAAGTCGACGTCGGCGGTGGCGTCCTCGTCGTAGTCGAGGTCGAGCATCGGCACCCCGCGCACGACTCCTACGCTCACCGCCGCTACCGCTGCCTTGAGCGGGTTGCGCTTGATCCGCTTCTGTTCCATCAGCCGCTGAAGGGCGAGGGCCAACGCGACGTACGCCCCCGTGATCGAGGCGCAGCGCGTGCCGCCGTCCGCTTGCAACACGTCACAGTCGAGGATTATCTGGCGCTCACCCATCGCTTCGAGGTCGACGACTGCCCGAAGTGCCCGCCCGATCAGCCGTTGGATCTCGACCGTACGGCCTCCCTGTCGCCCCTGCGTCGCCTCCCGTTGCGTCCGTTCGCGCGTGGCCCGCGGCAGCATCGAGTACTCCGCGGTGACCCATCCCCGTCCCTTATTCATCATCCAGCGCGGCACGCGCTCGTCGACCGAGGCAGCGCATAGGACGTGCGTCCGGCCCAACTTAATTAGGGCGGAGCCTTCGGCGTTCGGCACGGCGCCGGGGATGATCTCAACCGGGCGGATGCTCTCCGCATTCCGGTCGTAGGAGCGAGTGATGGGAGGAACTGTCGTCGTCATGCGTCAGTCCACTTTCTCTGGATCGGCGTCCGATTGTGCTGTGCGCTCGTAGATCTCGCGAATCCGTTTCTGTCGCGCTTGCAATTCGGCTTCGAACCCGCGGTCGGTTGGCCGATAGTACTGCCGATCAAGCAGATTTTCAGGCAGATTCTGCTGGCCGACGATCCCTTCCGCGTAGTCGTGCGCGTACCGATAGCCCTGCCCGTAGCCGAGCTCCTTCATCAATCCGGTCGGCGCGTTCCGCAGGTGCAGCGGCACCGGGTCGTTGCGCGTCTGCTCGACGTCCACGACCGCGTCGCCGTAGGCGCGATAAAGGGCGTTGCTCTTCGGCGCGAGGGCGAGGTAGACGGTCAGTTCGGCGAGGGCCAGCGCCCCCTCCGGCAATCCGATGAAATGCACCGCCTGTTGAGCCGACATGGCCAGGGTCATTGCCCGCGGATCGGCCAAACCGACATCTTCCGAGGCGAAGCGCACCAGCCGGCGAGCGACGTAGAGCGGATCGTCGCCTCGTTCCAGCATCCTCACTAGCCAATAGAGGGCAGCGTCCGCATCCGAACCGCGCAACGTCTTGTGCAAGGCAGAGATCGCGTCGAAATGGTCCTCGCCGGACTTGTCATAGGTGGCGGCTCGTCGCTGCGCCGCCTCCCCAACCAGTTCGGCGGAGATGCGCGGCTCCTCACCGTACCCCGCCCCGGCCGCCGCGAATTCGAGCGTGTTGAGCGCGAATCGCGCGTCGCCGTTGGCGAGGTTGATCAATGAATCAACCGCGCCGTCGTCGATCTGGAGCCGTTCCGTTCCCAGTCCGCGCTCCTCGTCGCCAAGCGCGCGTAACACGATCGCCTGCACGTCGTCGTCGGTCAGAGCTCGCAGCACCATGACCCGCGAACGCGATAGGAGCGGCGAGTTCACCTCGAAGGAAGGATTCTCCGTCGTCGCGCCGATCAGGATGACGGTGCCGTCCTCAACTTGAGGCAGGATCGCGTCTTGTTGCGCCTTGTTGAAGCGATGGATCTCGTCGATGAAGAGAACCGTCCGCTGACCGTGTTGTCCCAGCCGATCCGCCGCTTCCCTGATAGCGGCGCGCAGATCGGCGACGCCTGACGTAACCGCGCTCAGGGCAATGAAATGGGCGCGCGTCGTGTTGGCGATGACGCGGGCAATCGTCGTCTTGCCCGTGCCGGGCGGCCCCCAGAGGATCAGGGACGAGAGGCGATCTGCCTCGATCGCCTTGCGGAGGAGGGTACCCGGACCGATGACGTGTTGCTGGCCGACGATCTCGTCGAGGATCCGCGGTCGCATGCGGGCGGCGAGCGGGGCGCGGGACGCAAGCTGTTCGCGCCGGTTCGCCTCAAAGAGATCGATCGCCATCACGCCTCTCGCTCGCCCGGCGCGATCTCCTCGACCCTCGCGTCAAGCTCCGCGATCCGCCGCTCGGCATCTTCTCGCGAACGCACCCCAAGCGAATCCATGTCCTCGATTAGCTCCTCTAGTCGGTCCAGCTCGTCGAGGACGGCATAGAGGTCATTTTCATTGGCCGAACGCGGTGGGACCACGATGAGAAAGGCCTTCCGCGATTGCAGGTTCGTCCCTACAATGAACGCGCCGTCGTCACCCGCGTTGCATCACCGATTATGCCGTAAACGCCAACACGATCAACGCCGTCAAACTCACCACGCCGAACTCGATCACGTCCCGCGATCGCATGTGCGTCCGCCGCGTTCGTTCCAGCAACACGCCCGCGATCAAATAAAAGCAGACCAACAGAACGGCGCCTCCGGTCCAGCCGTGGGTGGGCCACCAGTTCAGGATGATCGTGCATTGCGCCATGATGAAGCCGCCGGCGATGGCGAAGACGCCCCGTGTCGTCTTGTCGATCGACCCGCGTTCAAGCGTCTCCAGGATCAAGATGCCGCTCAGGATGCCGACCAACGGCGCCGACACCCAACTCGACATCTTGTTGAGATAGACGGCGCTGAGGGCGAGAAACGCGATGCCGTCGATTACGAACGTGTGGATCGCCATCGCGGTTCGCTGGGTCGACTCGGTTGCGTCGTCGAGGAGATCGCGAGAAAGGAGTGCGCCCGCAATGCCGAAGAAGGCAATAGCGGGACCGCCGACCAGCATCGTCGTATTGTGGTAGGTCGCGACCATCATCACGGCCGCGATCGTCGCCACCACCGGCACCGCCCATGCCGTCTCCATACGGCCGGTGTCGCGCGGATGACCGACTGCCGCCGCCGCTCGCGCCGCCGTGCGCTCGGCGAACTGGGCGCCGATCCCCGCGGACAATACGGTGAGGATCGCCAGCCCCCAATAGAGCGGGCGCGTCGTTTCGGTCAGCGGCAACCCCGTGTTCTCCGCGTCGCGGATGGCGCTGATGGCCAGCACGAGCAGGGCAAGCGCCACGCCGACGCTGACCACGATCCCCTGACCGAAGGTCGGCTGACGGATCTCTTGCATGCTCGCACCGGGCACGGCGCCGGAAGGGCCGTTCGCCGCACCACCGGCCCATGGCGCCGGCTGCACTGCCCGCTCCTCCGATCCGGCCGCGCGGCCCGGATCGACTCCGGGGCGCGTCCCTGTCTCCGTTTCCATCCGCGGCGAGCCCTCCCAGTTCCCCTCTCCGCTCGCATCGTACCCGGAAACCGGCGAAGTTCCTAGTACTCGGCACTCACTCCGCCGAGTGTGCGGCGCGGATCGTCTCCCAGGCGCGCCGGATATCGACTCCCGCGATCGCGCCCTCCCGGTAGATGGCGAACTCCGTGCCGTTCACCGCGATCACGGTCGAGGGAGTGCCTCCGGGCGCGTGGCCGCCGTCGAGAATCAAATCAAGCGCGTGACCAACTGAGTCGACGACCTGCGCGGCGGTGATCGCCGGCGCCTCACCGGTCAAGTTGGCGCTGGTACAAGCGACCGCACCGCCTGCTTTTTCAATCACCTCGATCGCGAGCGGGTGGTTCGGCATGCGGACGCCGACAGTCCCGTCCGGCCCGATGACGCCAACCGGCATCCCCGCCCGCGCCGGCACGACGACCGTCAGCGGACCCGGCCAAAACTGATCGAGCAGAAAGGCAACGTGCTCGTCGACCGTAGCGATACGAAGCAAGGCGTCGGTCGAGGAGACGAGGACAGGCAGCGGGCGATCCTCGTTTCGCCCCTTGACTTCGAAAATCCGCCGGATGGCGTTGGCATGGGCCAGCGAGGCGGCGATCCCGTAGACCGTATCGGTCGGCAGCGCGATCACCCCGCCGCCGGCGAGCCGTTCGGCCGCCCATTCGATCGCCCGCGGCGCGGCGCGTTGCAGCACGGTCGGCTCGCCGCCGCCCCGCTGCATGATGTGCTCGAACCCATCATCCCACGTGCGGTCGATGCGGGAGTTTCTACTGTCCATATCGCTCCGTTGTCCCGTAGTCGTGGGTCGTGGGTCGTGATTCGTGAGGAGTAGGGCTTCTCACGTCTCACATCTCACGACTCAAAGGCTCGCCTTGATCTGCGCCGCCAGCGCCGCGGAGATGCCCTCAACCTGGATCAAATCGGACTCCGATGCCTCCTTGACCGCACGCAGCGAGCCAAAGTGCCGGATCAGCGCTTTGCGCCGTTTCGGACCGACGCCCGGAATCGTGTCGAGGCTCGACTGGAACGCCGACTTGCTTCGCCTCTGCCGGTGGAAAGTGAGGGCGAAGCGGTGCGCCTCGTCGCGCACGCGCTGGACAAGAAAAAGCGCCTGGGAATCACGCGGCAGGATCACCGAGAGCGCCCGACCAGGGAGAAAGAGCTCCTCATTTTCTTTGGCCAGCCCGGCGATCGGCAACGACATGCCGACCTCGTTCAACGCCTCCAGTGCCGCATTGACCTGCCCCTTGCCGCCGTCGACGATGACAAGTTCCGGCAAAGTCGTCCACTTGCCGTTCGTCTCCTCTTCCGATTCGGCCGCGCGCCGGAACCGACGTTTGATCACCTCGTTCATCATCGCGAAGTCGTTCGCGCCGACTACTGTCTTGATCGTGAAGCGCCGGTACTCTTTCTTCGCCGGCTTCCCGTCCTCGAAGACGACCATGCTCGCGACCGGGTTCGTTCCTTGGATGTTCGAAATGTCGAAGCACTCGATCCGACGGGGGAGGCGTGGCAAGTCGAGCGCATCCGCCAGTTCGGTCATCGACGCCGTCGTCTTCTGTTCGTCGGAGAGGAACTTGAGGCGACTCTGTTCGAGGTTGTCTTCGGCGCTCTTGGCGACCATCTCGACCAGGCCCCGTTTCTGCCCCCGTTGCGGCGCCGATAGGTCGACCTTCCCGCCCCGCCGCTCGCGCAGCCAGTCGGCGATGATCGACGCTTCGTCCGGGGGCAGCGGGTGTTGGAGCATGATTGACGGAGGCACCATCGCCGCCTCGGCGTAGAACTGACTCAGGAAGCCGGCCAGGATCTGTCCGGGCTGATCCTCGACCGTGGCCCGCATCGGGAAGAACTCCGACCCCAGGATCTTGCCGTTGCGGAGGAAACCGACCTGAATCCCGGCGTCGCCGCCCGCGCCCTGGGCGACCGCGATCACGTCCGCGTTGGTGCCGCTGGCGCTGACGATCTTTTGGCGTTCGAGGACGTGGCGCACCGCCTGCACCCGGTCCCGTAGCTCGGCCGCGCGCTCGAAGTTCCAGGCGTCCGCCGCTTGGTGCATCTCCTCGTCGAGCGCCTCGATTACCTCTTCCCCTCGACCGCTCAGGAAGAGGGCCGCCCCCTCGATGGCGCGCATATAGGTGTCGCGGTCGACGGCGGAGATGCAGGGCGCGGTGCATTGGTGGATATGGTAATAGAGGCAAACGTCGTCGTGTCCGGTGATCTTCTTCTCGCACTTCCGATACGGGAAAAGCCGGTTAAGCAAGTTAAGCGTCTTATACGCCGATCCGGCCGAGGTGTAAGGTCCGAAGTAGCGCCCGCCGTCTTCGACGATGCGCCGCGTCGAGATCACCCGCGGCCACTCTTCGTTGGTGATCTTGAGGTACGGGTACGTCTTGCTGTCTTTCAGCATGACGTTGTATTTCGGCTGGTAGCGTTTGATCAGCTCGTTTTCGAGGATGAGCGCCTCGGTCGGCGTGTCGGTGCGGATCACCTCGAAGTCGACAATGTGGCTCACCAGCTCCCGCGTCTTTGGGTCCATCCCCCGCATCGACTGGAAATAGGACCGCACGCGATTACGCAGCGCCGCCGCCTTCCCGACGTAGATCACCTCGTCCCGGTCGTCCTTCATCAGGTAGACGCCAGGCTGGGTCGGCAGCGCGCTGAGCCGGGTTGAAAAGTTGGGGCGAGACTTCGTCGTCATAACGTCAAGTATAGGTGATGGGTAACGGGTAACTGGTGATGGGCGGATGTTGTGAAGGACACCGCCACTACGACAAGACGGCGATATCGGTAATCTGCCCGTCCACGATCCGGAATGCACGCAGCACCGACGCCTCCGGCTGCTCCAGCGAGCAGATGACATAAAGCGAATCGGGCCAGCCGGCGTGCTCGACGTCGCGGCGGGAAGGGTAGGCGGGCGAGACCGGATGTGAGTGGTAGATCACCTGGATTTCCCAGCCGCGGGCGTCCGTATCCATGAACACGCGATAGAGTTCGGCGGCATCAGGCTCGTAGAAGTCGACGCCCTGATAGACGTTCGTCAGTTGATGAAGTTCGCGGAGCTCGCCGGGCGGGCCGACGATCACGCCGCAGCATTCGCGCGGCGTTTCCGCCCGCGCATGGGCGATGATTTCGTCGTGCATCCGTACCGGTAAGCGAAGAGGTGGGTGAGTCGTTCCTTCGATCATCGGCGATTGGATGCACGCCCGCCGGCCATGGCGGGGATGATCCCGATCTCGTCGCCCGACTTGAGTGCGGTTTCCGCGCCGTCGCGGTCGCGGGCGTTCTCGCCGTTGATGAAGATATTGACGAAGCGGCGAATCTGGCCGTCCGGATCGCAAATGCGCTCCTTGAGGCCGGGAAAGCGTACCTCCAGGTCGTCGATCAGCTCGGCGACGGTGGCGCCGGATCCACTGACGCGGGCTTTGCCGTCGGTGAAGCGGCGTAACGGCGTCGGAATAACGACCTGGACAGTTTGGTGTTCGGACATACTGACGGATTCCTTCCTCAATCGCTGCAATTGCTGCCGCGCGGAGCCTCAAGCCCCGTTCCACATTCCGCCGGAAAGGTATTTTAAGCCGCCGTCCGGTGCGATGGCGACCACGACGCCGGCCTCGCCGCGCGCCGCGAGTTCCCGCCCAACCGCGAGCGATCCCGCCAGAGCGGCGCCAGTCGACGCCCCCACAAAGAGACCCTCGACGCGAGCTAATCGGCGGGCCAAGTCGAACGCCTCCTCGGTCACGACGCCCATCTCCCGGTCGGGAACCGAAGCGTCGTAGATGCCAGGGATGATCGCTGTCGGCAGGTGCTTCAGCCCTTCGATACCGTGGAACGATTCGGCCGGCTGAACACCGACGAGTGTGACGGACGGATTCACCGTCTTAAGGAATCGACCCGCGCCTACCAGGGTTCCCGAGGTGCCTAGGCCGGCGACGAGGTGGGTGATTCGACCCACCGTCTGCCGCCAAAGCTCGGGTCCGGTCGTCTGCTCGTGCGCCATCGGGTTGGCCGGATTGTTGTATTGGTCGGCGTAGTAATAACGATCCGGGTCCATAATTGCGCGGGCCCGTGCTTCAAGGATCGCACCATCAGACCCATCGTACGGGTCGCTCAGGCTCACCGTCGCGCCGTAGGCGAACAATATGCGCTTGCGTTCATCGGAGGCGCTGCCGGGCACGACCAGCTCGACCGGCACGTCGAGCGCCGTGCCCAGCATCGCGTAGGCGATTCCGGTGTTGCCGGAAGTCGCGTCGAGCAGCACCCGCCCGTTGCCAAGGCGACCGCAGCGCAGTGCCTCGCGCACGATCGCCAGCGCGGGCCGATCCTTCACCGACCCCCCTGGGTTGCCCCACTCGGCCTTAAGCCAAAGCTCGACGGAGGATGGCAACCCCTGATCGGCGGCGAGGCGATGCAGCCGCATCAGCGGCGTATTGCCGATCGCCGCCGCCACCGCCAACCCGTCGAGCGCGGCGGCGCGGTCGAATGGCGGGGCGATGGTCAGGCAATCGTGCGGTTCGTGATAGGTTTGGCAGGTCATTGCGGGAACTCTCACGTCACAAATGGAAAGCTTAGTTCTTCATACAGAATACGACTATGCCCCGTTGGAGCACCCTTGTCAAGCTGGTTCAGCGCCGTCGCGAACACCGCGCCACCACCGGCGGCGGGTTCATCGGCGGCTACACATCCCAGGCCGCGTCCGGGATGCCAACGGCGGTAATCGCGTGCGAAAGGAGGTCCTCGAACACCTCCTGGCTACGACCGGGAGGTCCTGACCAGCGCGCGCGCACGACCATGTCCGACGGCAGGGAGACCCCCAGTCCCAGTTCCGTTGCCCGCTGGACAAGTGGGTCTTCCCAGGGACCGATCGCGGTTTCCGGGTCAGGATCGTCGCGGACGACGGCGGCAAAGGCGAGTCCGAACAGCTCGGCCGCCACCTGATCGACCGTCACGACCACGACGGCGACACTATGTACTTCACCAATCAACACGACAAGCGACGGCCGAAAGGCGAGTGCAATCTCCGCCGCCAACCCTTCTCGCGGCCCGCTGGTAAGTGCGCCGAGCCGCGGTTTAAGCGGTACGAAGCGAGACCACACGCCAAGAACCGGCGAGGCGTGATCGGCTGCCTCGGGCAGCCGGTTGACCAGAATCAGTGCATTGGAATCGACCAACGCGCGCGGGGCTGAGACGCTGTCCAGTCGGGTGACGTCGTCAGGAAGCGTCAGCGTGCTCCACCTGGAGCGACCAGTCCACGTCCTTGGCAACCGCGCTGGTACGACGATCCGGGCCGAGCGACCTGCGTCCGCAATCAGGCGTCCAAGGCGATGAACGGGTCCGTGATGATCGCGTGCCAACGCGACCGACGGAGTCGCAATGGCAAAGGATTCCGCGACGTCGAGTGGTGGGCGCCGAAGGAGCGGACGAACCAACGGTTCGAGGGGAGATGCGATTGCTCCCCCCGGCGCTCCTCCAACGAGGACGAGGCACGTCGGGGCGGAAGGCGTCGTCATGAGCATAATCGTACCGCGCCGTCGTTATCACGACATATCCCAAAAGCAAAAAAACTCACCACGTACTTTTTACGCGAAATCCTCGCATCATCGCCACGCTGAGACAGGGCGAACGCGCTGTACGAGAATGCCTTTCAGCCGGCCTTCGGCAAACTGCGACCGTGGGAGGCCCACTTGGCGACGCGAGGGTGGGCGGCCGTGGACCGAGTCGGCGTCCAATCGACAGCGCGCACTGGCGTAAAGCGCAGCAGATTCGGGACGCAGGCCAGCACCGGCAGACCATTTACAGCTGGCGACAATCCCGCGTCCCGAATGCGAGTGGTACGGTCGAGCGCGGCCGTCTACGGTCTGGGCGCTTCCGGCGTCTGTTGTCCCGCTTCTATCCGACTGCCACGATACTGCACGTAGGCGTATGCGAGGAGGATCACGCCAACGATTATCGCGACGATGCCAACTGGCTCGACCAGCGAGTTGTCGTTCGACCCCGACGAGAAGAGCAGGACCGCAAAGACGATGCACAGCCCACTCAGGATGATGGTATTCCATCAAAACCCGACCTCGTCGTGGGTTGCGAAGGCCGCGTAGAGCCCAATCAGACCCCACAAGGTCAAGCCGACGGCCAGGATCGTCCGCGCCGCATCGTCGTCGATGTAGTCGAACACCGGCTGCAGCACAACCAGGACACCGACGATCAGGCCGATCCCGCCCCGGAGGAGTCGATACGGCGACATCGGCAGATTGCGGGTCGACTCGCGGAGTCCGGCGCCTATGCCGAGCACGCTGCTGAAGATCAGGAAGGCCCCGATCAGTCCCCTGATCGTGGTGCGGGCGGCGTCCGGCCGCAACAGGAGAAACAACCCGATTCCGAGAATGAGCACGCCTTGAACGACGACCAGCCCCCAAGGAATGCCCTTCCGCCAGGGCAGCCCCTGTTGCAGCGTCGTTGCCAGCCGGTTGGACATCGTTACCTCCGTACAGTCGAACCACTGGCGCGGGTGATCCAGGACCGCGGTAGACCGCCTCGATGCATACCCAGTTGTGCCTCGCGGCTCAACCACGACAGATCGACCGAAAGGTGTAACCCGCTGGTTGCAAACGACGGAACGGCCGACAACGTCCCCTACCTCGGTGCTTTCAGGGCTTGTTGCAGCGACACGACGAGGTCGGGCGACAACGTCGTGTGGTGAATCTCGCCCCGGTGTCCGCGCACGGCGGCGGCGACCGCGTCCGCATTCCAGTCGCGCAGGATCAGAAATAAGGCAGACGTGCCCGGCTCGAGCGAGGCACTCACCTCATCGACGAACTCCCCATCCACCCCCTCGCGAATCTTGCTGCCGATCCAACCGCCGGCTACGGCCCCGGCCACGGTGCCGACGATCGGGAACATGAACGAGGTCAACAACCCGATAGCGCCGCCGATGACCGCGCCTGTTTCCGTCCCGGAGATCCATTCGTTCTTGACGTCGACGGTCCCGGCCTGGTCCTTCGCGATCACCGCCGTGTCTTCCAAGCTGATGCGACCGCCCTTCTCCACGTCTCGGAGTCGCCTCATCGCGCTCGCGGCGTCCGCTTCGGCGTCGAAAGTAAAGTAATGACCACGAGTTCGCTCATGACCGTTCCTCCCTCTCGCTCGCCGCCTCGACGCACCGAGTTGACCGAGCGGGCAAATAGTTGCTACCGCGTCGCCTGGGTCATCTTGGCCTGGTATCGCGTGGCCTCGGCGATGTCCTGTCGCGAACCCCGCTTTGCCGGCAGGATCGCGCCGATCAGCCATAAGATCGGCATGAAGATGCCGAGGATACCGAGGATCGTGTACCCCTTGCGGAAGGTCAGCGAACAGACGGTGAAGAGGAAGAAGATGTACAGCGTGAGCAGGGTGAGCGACAGGATCCAGGCGAACGTGTACGAGCTCATTGACCGCTCCTTCCTTTCGGCGGTACCCGCGGCGCGTTGATCCGCGCATCGATGATCCTATGATTGCTGCCAAGGCGAGTGACTGACAGCGGCAAAAGGTGTAATTCGTGGGTATAGGCCGGAGCTACCGCACGCCGAGATGACCCATCCTGGACCGTTGGGGAACCACGGCGCCCTTCACGTTTCGCGCGTGGACGGTCGCGTCGGGGTAGAGTTGCCTCATCAGTGCCACCACCGCCTCCTGCACCTCCGGCTCACCTCCACCCAACCAACTGACCCAGACTTCGGTGCCTCTCGATCCCGTCTGCCCCTCGGTGTGGGAACCGACGAGTCCTTCGCGGATCGGCGTCCGCACTTTGGACCCACGCGGTCGGATGCGGACTTCGACCGACCCGTCGACACCATCCACACCGGCGACCGCGTGCTCGATACGCGTTCGCAGCTCGGCCGCATTGCCACTGATACCGCTGAGGATCAGCCTCGTCCGAATCTGGCGCCGCAGGCTGTAGTTGGTCATCGTGTCGGTGAAGACGATCGAGTTCGGCGCGACGATGCGGTGGCCGTCGTCCGAGCGAATGATCGTCGTCCTCAGCTCGATCCCGATCACCCTCCCGGTGACATCGCGCACGCTGATCCGGTCCCCGATCGAATACGGCCGCTCTAATATCAGGAAGATGCCGCCGATCAAGCTCTTGAGGACGTCCTGCACCCCGAGGAGGATACCCAGCGTGCCCAGACTGATCGCGGTGATGATCCCGGACCAGGTTACCCCCCAGATGGCGAGCAACACGGACGCGGTCGCCATTCCGAAGACGACTGTCGCCAGGACGCTGATCACGGTTCGTCCGCTCTCCGAAAGGGTCGGCGAATCGAGCCGTTGCAGCAGCCGATCGCGCACGAAGCGATGGAGGTAGCGGGCAATGATGATCACGACGATCGCTTCCACCAGCCGGATGGCGAGCGACGTCAGGCTTTCGAGCGCGCCGGAGAATTGCGATTCGAGTCTCGACCTCATTGCTTGAAGCCCTCCGCGGCGCCAACCCCTAGGGCCTGTTAGCCAAGCCTCGTCATGCTGAGGCGCAGCCGAAGCATCCCCGCGCGAAGCGCCTCCCCGCCACGACGGACCGGCTTCGCCGGGGGATGCGTCGCTGCCTCAGCATGACGACGGGGCGTCCACCGCCGCCGGATGACGGCGTGCAAACACGGCCTAATCCACCTCGGCCCCCGCCGCCACCGGTGATGCGACCGGTTCGTCGATCCGCTTGACTCGAAACCCGTTCGATCCGAGCAGGATCGACGTCAACGGAATGCACAGATTGAAGACGCTGCACCGGAGACAGACCAGGGTAGCAACCCCAAGCGTTGCGCTGGGAAAGGCCCCACAGATATTCCACGGCACCAGGGCGCCGGTCGCGGAACCCGCGTCCGAGATACCGCGGGAGAGATTGGTCGGGGCCAGGCCACGCCGAGCGGACTCGGCCTGGTACATCCGCGACCGCTCCAAAGCTCAACGCGGCCAGGATCAGCCAAATGGTGTTCAGCATGCTGTCCATAACGCCGATCGAGTCCAGATCTGGCTGAAGGATGACCGCCATGATGCCGCCGGCCAGAGCGCCGCGGAGGATGGTTGGGAAGGGAGAGTACATGCGCACTGCCAACGCGATCGCGGCCGCGACGAACGCCGAGATGATGAGCGCGACCTGGACCAAGCCGTCGGTCGTGTCGGTCCCGTACAGGTAGAGCGACAGCGCCAGCAGGCCAATCAGGATGGCCAAGGGGAGCACGGCGTCGAGGAGCGACGGCGCCCGGAGAGGCCGGTCGTCCGTGGTCTTGGTGCTCACGCTCCCTCGCCCTCCAGAGCCGAGACGCGGACGGGTGATGCCCGCCGAATTCCCCAGACCGCCATCGCTACGGCGATGGCCGCGGTCATGACCGTGAAGAAGGTTATTCCCCAGGCGGCGATGTTTGGCACGGAAACCGCGGTGACGAATCCGCCGCCGATGAAAGGCCGGGTGATCAACTGCCGGTAGCTGTAACCTTGGACGACGTTGGTCTGGCGCGCCGGGTCGGCCATGTCGACCATCATGAATCCGGTCGCCACGTTGCCCTGAGACTCGCCGAACTCGGCGATCGAATGCTCGAACCAATCTTTTGCGAAGAGGCGCTTGCCGGCGACGAGCGTCATGAAGATGCTCCACCCCACGGACGCGACAGCCAGGACGATTAGGGTCTCGATGTTTTCGCCGAGCGCGGCCAATGATAGGGTGCCGATGGCGCAAATGATGATCCCGTCGACCGCAAGTCCCCCGAACCCTTCGACGGCTCGGCGATTGACCGCCCACTCGAAGTCGAACCGGACCGCGCAGAGTTGGACGATGACGCCACCGAGGATCGTGAACGGAAAGAGTGGAAACTGGTCGAAGGTCGTCGAGTCGACGAGGTGGGTCGCCCAGCGGAGAAACTCGAGCATCGCGATCCCCAACGCGATCGACACGCCCAGGAAGACGGCCGCCGCCGTGACCTCGCTCATCCCGCGTGACTCCTCCACCGGCGGATCGGCGGGCCCGGGCAGGTGATGATCGATATTCAGATTCTCTTCCGGCGACGTGGGGTTCTGGCGGGCAATTGGGATCGAAGGTGATTTGACCGCGTAATTGACCAGCAGTGTGCCGATGACGATCCCGGTGACCATGCCGATCGTCGCCAGCCCAAGACCGACATCGACAAGCTGCCCAACGCCATGGTCGTCGAACACCCCACCCAACCCGGCCAGCGTGCCGTGCCCCCCGGCAAAGGACATCTCGATGAGGACGCCGGCTTCCGGGCTCGTGTCGAAAACGGGACCGAGTAGCAGCAGCACGATAATGCCGCCAACCGCAAACTGCCCGAACGACATCACGCCGCCCATGATCACATGCGGCGCCGAAACGGACCAAATCTCCTTGATCGGTGGCAGCCGCTCGCCCAGCAAGAGCGATGCGCACAGGACATTGACCAACAGGCCCGGCAGCACCTCCCAGACCGAGAGCGTGCCACTCGAGAAGATCCCATTCCCGTCATTCAGGCGCCCTATCCCCTCAGGACCGAGGGCAAGGCCGAGGAATCCGCCGATCACCGCGGTCGGGATGAACAGGGCACGCAACTGGGGCGTCCAGCGCCGGATCAAGGCGGCGCCGGCGAAGACGAGCGAGAGAATGATCAACGCAAATCCGATGTCGTTCGCGCTGGCAATCACGCCGAATCACCTCCCTCGGACGCTCCGCGGCATAGGCGTGGGGCGGAACGATGCTTATTGATCCAGGTTCAGGCGCGCGGCGGCGTGAAATTCAGAGCCAGATCGATCAGCAAGCGGGTGCCGAATCCGCTGGCTCCTTCTGATCGCCACGACTCGTCCCTGTCGATGCTCGACTGGCCGGCGATGTCGAGGTGGGCCCATGGCATGTCGCCGACGAACTCGGCCAGGAAAAGGGCGGCTGTGGTCGATCCCGCGAACTGACCGCCGATGTTCTTGAGGTCCGCCGTCGTGGAGTTGAGCTCGTTGCGGTAGCGCGGGTCGAGCGGCAACCGCCAGACCGATTCGTCGGTCTGGCGCGCGGCCGCCTCGACCTGCTTGATCAACCGCTCGTCGGTCCCATACAAGGCCGCCGTCTTCTCGCCGAGCGCCCGCATAGCGGCTCCGGTCAGGGTGGCGATGTTGACAATGGCGTCGGGCTCTTCCTCGGACGCCAGCACCAGTGCATCGGCCAGGATGAGCCGGCCCTCGGCGTCGGTGTTGATCACCTCGACCGTCTTGCCGCCGTAGATAGTCAGCACGTCGCCGAGTTTCTTGGCGGTGCCGGAGGGCATGTTGTCCGTGCACATCAGGTAGGCGGTCACGGTGCTGCGACAGCCAAGGGCGGGGAGCGCCGACATAGCCGCCAGCACCGCGCCGGCGCCGGACATGTCCATCTTCATCGTGGCGTGGCTCGCGTCGGACGGCTTGATGCTGATGCCACCCGAGTCGTACATGACGCCTTTGCCGACGAGAATTAGGTGACCGCCGCTCCCATCGGTTGACGGCCGGTAGGTCAACTTGATCATGCGAGGCGGCTCGGTGCTGCCCGCGTTGACCCCGAGGAGACCACCGCATCCGATCCGCTGGAGCGCCTCCTTGTCGAACACCTCGACCCCGAGACCGGCTTCGGCCGCGATCGTTTCCGCGACTTCCGCTATCCGAGTCGCGGTCATGTAGGCCGGCGGCGCATTGGCCAGGTCGCGCGCCAGCGCGGCCGCCGCGGCCGTCAGCCGACCTCGTTCCGCTCCTCGCTCGATACCATCCGCGTGCGCCGAGCTGGTCACGATCGTGAGTTTGGACAGGGGCACGGTAGTCGGCTCGCTTTTGAGCGCGTCATAGCGGTAGCGGGCCAGCAGGACGCCTTCCACCACCGCCTGCCCCGTGATGTCATCCGACTCCGCCGCCACGTCGCCGAGGTCAAACGCCACGTGACCGTACCGGTCGCCTGCCCGCGCGAAGGCAGCCGCGGCGTCGCGCAACGTGGCCGCGTCGAGGGCCCGCGCATCCCCGATCCCGACGGCCACCAGCGTCGATCCATCGGGGCGGGGGACGCGCAGCGTCTGCCCGGCCTTCGCCTCGAAACCCAACGCTGTCAACGCGGTGCGCTCGAATCCGAGCACCTCAGGGACCGCTCCGCGTTGCCCGACCGGAACGCCGACGGCGCCGGTCGAGGACGGGAGAGACAGGGCCACCTCGAGCGAGATCGACCCGAGGTGTGTCCGCGAGGGGATGGGATCGACCGCCTGGACGATCATGGTGAACTCCATTCGTGTAAACCGTTGACAGGAACGATCCTCCAGGCCGGATCGTAGTTCACGGGCGACCCACCGGCATCGGCCGAAGGGTGTAGGGCGACGGTTGCAACGCCGCTCGAAATCTACGCGCGGCGTGACCGATTCCTCTTCTCACCTAACTTCGGTTCATCCCGGATGCACATGCCGGCAGAGACGATGCTGTCGGCGGTAGTTTGGAAGTTGGCGCAACCGATTCGACCGCGGACCCAACTACGCTATGGCTCGAATGTCCAGTTCCATGTCGCGAATGCTCTGATAGATTCCCCGATCTCGCGTCATTGGCCACCGTTCGAAGAGCAGCAGTTCGACCGGATGCCAGATCGCGATCCAGCCGACGATCACCAAACCCACGCTCAGGAAATGGGCCAGGAACTCCGACCTCCAGTCCCTGACCTCGACCCAGCCGGACGTCAGCAAACACACGGTGAGGAAAAGCAGGCCAGCCCACAACTCCTTCAAGCCCTGCCGCTCAATACAAGCTTGCTCCAGTCCGATCTGCTGGATGCACGCCGCGCAGTAGCCCTGCAACGCCGCTTTATATCGCCCCTCGAATCCATAGGACAGGCGATCCGCCGGCAGGAAGATCGTGGTCCGCGGCGGTCGCTCCCGCGCGCGGCCGCGGCTCGGCCACGAGCTGCTCGATGCCGGACAGCGCGGGGAACTGTCCGTTGAACGGGTCCAGGGCGGGCGCTAAGAACAGCTCGTCGATGTCGCCGAAGGTGAGCTCGATGTGTTGCACATCGCCGCGGGCCATGCTACGTCCCTGGGCGGGTTCGCCACGGCTTCACCGCGCCATACTTCGCCGTTCGCTCGAGCCTGCGACGGACTTGGGATCGCCTTGACGGATGAATCGGACGCTCTCCCCTTGCGACCTGACCGACGAGGAGCGAGCCTTCGTGGCTCGTGCCCCCTTCTTGGTTCCCGCTCCACCACCTCGTCATATTCCAGATTCCTGACCGCGAGTCTCGGACACGCTCAAGCGTAGCGAAGGAGCGCCCCGACCCCACCCGATTCGTCGAGTAGTGCCGCCGTCTCCGATCGCATCGACCGGCCCGCGGTCGGGAGTGGCGCTGCGGGATCGGCGGGGTACGTCGCGGCGGTGTGAACGATCTGAACGTCGCCGCCGGTCAGCAGGGCCAGCCGCACCAATTCGTCCGCGAGGGCGACCGGCCGCAACGCGGCCGGATCACCACCCGTCGGGTGCTGGCGCGGCACCGGGCCGACCCCAAAGACGGGCTTGCGGTAGTCGGCCCAGCCGGCGGCCGCAAAGTCGTCCACCACGATCAACGTCCCGACCTGCCCGGCTTGGAGTGCGGTCAGCGTTGCGTCGACGCCGGCCACACCCCGACCCCCCGTCCCGATTGCGTCGCGCAGTGCCGCGACCGCCTGGATCTCGCGATCGCGCTCGGCCTGGGCGACCAGAGGCAAAGTCGTCTCGATGACCTCGTCCATCGGCGTGATGAGGTCGAGCCGGAGGTTGGCTATGATCCGCTCCGCGACGGTGTGGTGGAACTCCGGGTTGAGAGCCGACGCCATCACCTCGCTCCCGGCGACGACCAGCATATCGACTTCGGCCTCGTCCAGCGCCCGCCGGGTCTCCTCGGCGATCCCCCGCGCGAACGCGGCCATCCGCTCGCCAGCCGGAGCCTTGAGACGGCGCTGCGACAAGCCGCCCGTCTTCTGCCAACGGGGGTAGTCGCTGCTCTCCAAGGAAACGCTGTGCCGGGCGGTCGCCTGGTCGATCAGGGTCACGGTCGCCTCCTGCTGGTCGGCCATCAGCACCGCGTAGGTGGGGTGGTCGTCCGCGAGAAAGGCAAGGTGGAAAAGCGCCGGGGCCGGTCCAGCGGCGACCCGGGTTGGGACCGGCAATCCGAGCGCCAGGGGCTCGAATACCCCGAGATGGGCGGACGCGACAATCACCGCGCCCTGGGCGGACGGGTCGAGTCCCTCCTCAAGGTAGGAGGCTAGCCGCTCGACGTCGGTGTTCACGCTGTCGAACGCCGCGCCGCGCGGTCCATACCCAGCCACGATCTCGGCCAGGTTCCGCTCCATCTGGCGCCGCCCCGGTCGACGACGGACCGGTCCCGAGGAACGAGCCGCGCGCCGCTCGGACGGCCGGGGATCGTCGGCCGGCAGCCGTCCTGGATCCCCTCCCGCGGGACGCCAGTCGAGATAAATCGTTAGGTACGGCGCGTCCTCCGACGGCGGCAGACCGGCGAAGCGGATCAGCGCGTGCTCGGCGTCGAGGTCGAGGGCGGAATCGTGGGTGCGCTCGCGCACCCGTCGGATCGGATCAGTTGCCAACGCAAAGCCCCTTGCCGTAGCCAATCGGGCCGGCCGAAGACCATCGTCTACTCGCGGACGCCGCGATCAGCAGCCGATTGTGCCTACTCATGGGAGCACGTGGGGTCGGACACGTCCTCGCCGGACAACGGAGCTGGTTCCATCCCGACGTCGTCGGCGAGGCGTCGATCACGTTGTTGCCAGGCCCCAGCACCACGTCTCAATCCCGGGCATCACTACACATCGACCGGATAGCCCGGTCCCAGCGGAATACCCACCAGGTACCAGAGCACGAAGAACACGATCCATATGAGCAGGACGATCAGCGTATACGGGATCATGAGCGAGATGATCGTGCCGATGCCGGCATCCTTCACATACCGCTGGGCCACGATGACGATGAAGGGCAGGTAGACCATCAGCGGGGTGATGACGTTCATCGGCGAATCGCCAATGCGGTACGCGGCGAGTACCGTCTGGGGCGAGACGCCCAGATTGATAAAGAGTGGGATGAAGATGGGCGCGAAGATAGCCCACTTCGGCAGAGCGCCAGGCATGATGATGTCGAGCAGCGCGATGACGAGTATGAAGCCCACCAACAACACGACTTCGTTGACGTCGGCCCGCTCGAGCAGGTGCGCCATCCCGCCGGCGATGACTTGGGGCATGTTGGTAAAATTGAAGTAGGCGATGAACTGACTGATCACCAGCAGCATGAAGACGAGGCCCGCCAGGCCGGCGAAGGTCTTCGTCACGCCATTGACGACGTCGGTGCTGCTCTTGATCGTTCCCGCGCCGATGCCATACCCAATGCCGGCAACCAGGAAGATCAGCGTGATCATGAAGATCAAGCTGTCCATGAACGGCGTGGTGCCGATGATCTTGTCAGTCTCCGGGTCTCGCAGCGGCGCGCCTGACGGCACGGTCAGGAGGGCGATGACAACGAGCGCGCCGAGGACGGCGTAAAGCGCGTACTGGTATCTATCGGTCTTTCGAACCGCGAAATCTCAGACCAGTTATTCATTTCCTTGCCGACGGTCAAGCGCCACCTCAGCACGATCCTCGAGAAGCTCACCGCCAGCAGTCGAACGCAGGCGGTCAGTGTTGCGCGGTCCCTTCAACTCATCTAAAGAAGGCTCCAACCAATCCTCTCCGTTTGCCCACTGTCAATGATGTTGCTCGCGCCGGCGGTGATGCCCTGGCGAGGGTCCGGTTGCAACCGTGGGCGTACAACTTTCGACCGATGCCATCGGTCCGCGGGTGGGCCACGATGCGGTCAGGACCGGTGGCAACCGGGTCGAGTCGTTCCCCGTGGCGCCGCCGCGGGTTTCAGCCGAGAGGAGGAAGCGGTGGGTCATCTGGTGGTTGTGGCGTATGAAGGGGAACAGACCGCCGAACGGGCACGGGACAGAATCCTGCAGCTCCAGCGGCAGGAGCTGGTCGGCCTCGACGACGCGGTCGTCGTCGTGCGTCGGGAGGATGGGAAGGTCAAGATCAAGCAGGCGGTGAACCTCACCGGCGTGAAAGCGCTCTCGGGGGCGTTTTGGGGCATGCTCATCGGCCTGATCTTCCTGGTGCCGGCCTTGGGCGCGATGGTCGGCGCCGCATCCGGCGCCCTCTCCGGCAAGATGCTGGATCTCGGCATCGACGACCGCTTCATCAAAGAAGCCGGCGCCGAGATCGAACCGGGATCCTCGGCGCTCTTCCTGCTCATCCATCAGGCAACGCCCGACAGGGTGATCGCCGAGATGAAGGAGTTCGGAGGGAAGATCATCCAGACGAATCTCTCGGACGACCAGGAGGCGGCGCTCCAAGAAGCGTTCGCCGCGGCCTAGGATCTCGGGAGCAAGGAGCGAGGCGATGGAAGAGTTCCTTGTCGGTCTATTCGTGATCCTAGTGGGAGCGACCGTCTGCCTGCTCGGGCTGCGCCTCTGGTTCTACTTGCTCCCGATCTGGAGCTTCGTCGCCGGCTTCTTTACGGGGGCCAGCATCGCTTCCGCCGTCTTCGGCGACAGCTTTCTCAGCACCGTCGTCGGCTGGGTCTTTGGCTTGGTCGTCGGCCTCGTCTTTGCCCTACTGTCGTACCTCATCTGGTACGCCGGCGCGATCATTGCGGCTGGGTCGGTCGGCGCCCTCGCCGGCTCCGGTCTAATGGCGGCGATCGGCGTGGACGCCGAGTGGATCGTCTTTCTGGTGGCGGCGGCCGGGGCGGTACTCGTTGCATTGGCGGCGCTCGTCCTGGCGATTCCGATCTACATTGTTCTCTTCAGCACCGCCTTCGCCGGCGCCACTGGGGTCGTCGCCGGGGCGATGCTCATCGTCGACCGGATCAACCTGGAAGAGTTGGACAACGGCGCGGTCTGGGCCATGATCGACGACTCCTAGTTCTGGCTCCTCGCCTGGACCGGCGTCGCCGTCTTCGGCATCATCAACCAGATGCGGTGGATCGAGCGGATTGATCTGCCTGCGGAGCGATGGATACGGGCCCAGCCCGGTCCGCTGCCGAGCGCTACGACCGCCATCCCCGGCCCGTGACTAGCCCACCCGCCGATACTCGAGGCGAGAGACGGAGGTCAACCATGCCGTACGGCCCGATCGAGCTGCTCGTCGTCAAATTCCCCGGCAACCAGTTCACCGGCGAGCTCGCCCCGGCGCTGCAGGAGCTTGTCGAGACCGGCACGATCCGCATTATCGACCTGCTCTTTGTCAGCAAGGACGAGAACGGCGTAGTCGACGTCGCCGAGATCGACGGCCTCGGTGAGGCGGTCCTCACGACCTTCGATCCGCTCGTCGCCGAGGTGTCCGGGCTGCTGAGCGAAGAGGACGCCCAGTACTTCGCGACCGGACTGGAGCCGAACTCCTCGGAGGCGTTGCTGCTCTTCGAGAACACCTGGGCGGCCACTTTCGCCGAGGCCTTCCGCAAGGCGCAGGGTGAGATCGTCCTCAACAAGCGCATACCGCGCGTGGTCGTGGAAGAGATCCTGGCGACGGCCGGAGCCGCGGGCTAGGGCCGGCGACCTCCTTCGCGTAAGTACGGGAGGACAGAACAATGCTGCGTCGATCACGAAACCGCGGAGGACCGGGACTGGTCGGGACGATGGCACGGACGGTGGTGGTCGCCGGGACGGCGACGGCCGTTGCCGGCTCCGTCGCGGCCCGTCAGCAAACCAAGCAACAGGCCAGTGCGCAGACAGCGTCGGCTCACCAAGCAGCCTTCGAGTCCCAGCAGCAGATCGCCGAGCTGCAAGCACAGATGGCCTCGATGCAGGCCCAGGAGGCTCAAGCCGCCATGCCTGCCACCGCGGGACCGACGACCGGAGACGACCTGATCGCCCGGATCCAACAGCTCGCGCGGTTGAAGGATGCGGGGGCGCTCAGCGACACCGAGTTCGAGGCCGCCAAAGCGAAGCTCTTAGGACTCTAGAGCCCGCTTTGGGCGCCGCGCATCGATTCAATACCGGTGCCGATTGCCGACCGCGCCTGGTCCGAGGAGATGCCACGATGAGCGCGAACGGGCAGACCGAGGCGCGGCAGCCCATCCTCGTCCCGCTCGACGGGTCGGAACTTGCCGAGCGGGCGCTGCGCTACGTGGCGCTGATACCGAGCCAGACGGTGCGCCTGCTCGCCTGCGCTCCGATCACGCTGTCAGCGGCCCGCGGCCGTTGGGCGCTGGACGAAGTGCCTCCCAATGGCGGCACCTGGATGGTGTCGTCCCCCGCGGATTATCTCGATCTCGTCTGTTTCCCGTTGCGCGCGCAGGGACGCGACGTCGACGTCGTGGTCGCGGCCGGCAAATCCGGCCCATGCATCGTCGGCGCCTCGGCCGACGCCGACCTCATCGTCATGATGACGCGCGGTCACGGGGCGACGCGGCTTCTGGTCGGCAGCACGTCGGCCCATGTCGTTCGCCATGCCGCCGTCCCGACGCTTGTGATCCGCGACGAGCGCCGCACGGCGCACCCCTTGGCTCGTCTCGTCGTTCCACTCGACGGGTCCGAGAACGCCGAGGAAGCACTGCCCGTCGCGAGGATCTTGAGCCAGCGGCTGGGGGCGGCGCTCCATCTTGTTCGCGTCGTCGACCTCGGAAGCTGGACCGCCAGCACGAACGACCTCGAGCGCGATACGGCGACCTATCTGGAACGCCAGGTCGCGCGGCTGATTGATCACGCCGGGCTAGTCACCCACGAAGTGCTCGTTCCCACGGCCGGCATGATTTCGGAGCAGATTCTGTCAATCTTGCGGCCGAGCGACCTTGTGGTGATGGCAACCCAGGGGCACGGCGGATTGAAACGGCGTCTGCTGGGCAGCGTTTCCACGTCCGTGCTCGAACGTGCCACGGTCCCGGTCGTCCTCATTCGGGCGACGCCGGGCAAGATGGAGCGGGCGGTTGCCGGGCTTGCGGAGCGCTCAGAGTCGGTCGGGTAACCGTTGTAGGCTTGAACGTGCGGCCCGGCATCCGCTTCGGGTGCCGCTTCTGCGCGCTGATGTGGCTTGCTACGATGTTGCCGCGACCTGTCTCCGTCCAAGTGTGCCGCTATGTCGCTCCCAAGACCATTCCCGTCAACACGCTCGATTCGCATCGTTGTCCTGGCCTCGGCGCTCGTCGTCGCCCACGCGGGCGCGTCGGCGACGACCGAATCTCCCCGGCCGCCGCCTCAGCCGCCGACCGGTCCGGGCGGCGTGGCCGCGCCCTTCGATCGCGTCGTTGCCACACGCTTCGGCGAGCCACCGACTGGCTACTGGCTGTACGAGCCCGCGGACGCGGACGGAAACGTCGCCGCGGGCGGGCTTGAACCATTGCCGCTGGTGATCTTTCTCCACGGCTTCACCGCCGTTGACCCTGTTTCCTACCTGATCTGGATCGAGCACATCACGCGGCGGGGCGCGGTCGTCCTCTATCCCGACTACCAAACCCCCACTCCGCTCGCCGTCGCGCCCGAGGAGTTCCTACCCAACGTCGTCACCGCGGTCCGCCACGCGCTCGCCCAGTTGGAAAGGGGCGACCGCGCGCCAATCGATCCGTCCAAGGTGGCCGTAGTGGGCCATTCGATGGGCGGCATCCTTGCCGTCAACCTGGCGTCCATTGCCGAGGGAGCTGGCCTGCCAACGCCGAAAGCGATCATGCCGATCGAGCCAGGCGGATGCCGCGAATGCGGCACGGGGCCGCCCGGATTCGGCGCCCCCTTGGCCGATCTCTCGCGAATCCCCGCATCCACCTACGCCATCGTGGTCGTCGGCGAAGAAGACAATGTCGTCGGCGATACCGGCGCCCGCCTCATCTGGTCCGGCATGACGGCAGTCCCCTTCGACCGGCGGGATCTGATCCGGATCAACAGCGACCGCTACGGCGAGCCGGCTCTCATCGCCGACCACTTTATGCCATTGACTGGTTCTGTCCTTGGCACGCTCGATGCGCTTGACTGGTACGGCACGTGGAAGCTCTTCGACGGCCTCACTGCCTGCGCTTTCGAGAATATCGGCTGCGACGAAGCCCTCGGCGGCACGTCGTTTCAACGATGGATGGGAGAATGGAGCGACGGCACCCCGGTAACGCCGGCCGATGTCACCGACGATCCCGATGCTTGGACGGGCGCCGCGACTTGACGCTGAGCGCCGCCGACGGTTAGCGTTCCCTTCATGATTGTGACGCGTCGCGGGGCGCTCGACGGTCGGCGCTCCGCCCCCGATGTCGAGCGCGAACGCTCGGAGACCACCAACGACACCGCCGCTCGCGAGGCCCAGGTCCGGCAATCGTACCGATCCCTGGTCATCGCGCTCTTCGTCGCCTACATGCTCTTCGCCGCCGGGCTGAAGGCGTGGCTCAACGTCTCACTAACCCCGGACCTTTGGCTCATCCCACTCCTCCTCGGCGCCGTCGTCCTCGGCCGGGCTGTTGCCTTCCTCCGCGACTGGGTGCCGCTCGTCTTCCTCATCTTCGGCTACGAATACCTGCGAGGCGTCGCCGGCAACATCGTCGTCGGCGACGGCATCTCCGCCCAGGACCACGGCCGCGTCCAGGTCCAACAACTGATCGACGCCGACCTCTTCCTCTTCGGCGGCACCTTGCCAACCCACTGGATCCAAGACCGCCTCTACGTCGCCGGGACGGCCCACTGGTACGACGTCGCGGCGGTGATCGTTTATGGCCTCCACTTCGTCTTCCCGCTCGTCTTCGGCTTCATGGTCTGGGTGGGAAGCAAGGAGCGATTCTGGCAGTTCTCGCTCGCGTTCCTGGCGATGACCTACGCCGGGTTCATCATCTTTCTGCTCTACCCAGCCGCGCCGCCCTGGCTCGCCGACCAATGGGGCTTCGTCTCCGGCGTCAAGTTCCCGTCCGAGCAGGCGGTGAACGCGCTCCTGCCGCGCGATGCCGGCGGCGTCAACGCGATCAAACTCTGGACCCACGCCAGCCCGAACCCAGTGGCGGCGATGCCATCGCTCCACGCCTCCTTCCCCTGGTTAGTGCTCCTCTTCAGCGTGCGCTTCTTCGGCAAAAAGGGCTGGGTCTTCCTGCTCTACAACGCGGCGGTCTGGTTCAGCGTCGTCTATCTGGGACACCATTGGGTCATCGACATCATCGCCGGCATCCTGTGGGCCACCCTTTGGTACGCCGCGATTATCCTGCTCTGGCCGCGCATCGCCCGTGGCTTCAAGCTGCCAATGCCCGCCTGGGTTGGCGGCGCCGGCCGTCGCCTCCAGTCCTCCCTCCCCGCGCCATTACGGCGATCGCCCGGCAACGGCTGACACCCAACGTGACGGGCGACACGACGAGGCGTCTGCGCATCCCGGAACCCTTCTCCCTGGCCAAAACGTGCGCGCCCGTGATCTGGTCGCGAGGCCGCTGGCCGAGCGTCGAATGGCACGACCGTGGACTGATTTGGGTCGGCTGGGAGGCCGAGCAGGTCGTCTGGCGAAGCGTGCGCCAGGATGCCGATTCACTCGACCAGCTTACCTTCGACGGAACGGCTGATTCCGCCGCCGACACGACCTGGGCCAACGCCAAACTCGGCATCGACGAATCGACGCCCCGCTTTACCGACCCCATCCTGCAACGTCTCGCCAATGATCTGGCCGGCTTGCGGCCGTGGGCAGCCGGTTCGCTGGCGGAAGGCGTCATCACCTCGATCGTCGGCCAGAGCATTTCCGTCGCCGCCGCGGCGGTCACCGAGGCCCGCTTCGCGGCGCTCTACCACCCCGGCATCGAACTCGCCGGCCGTCGCTTCTACCCCTTCCCGCGACTCGATCAGTTGGCCGATTCCCCACCGGCGACCGTGCGCCAGAGCGGCGTTACCTGGCGGCGCGCCGAAGCGATCGTCGCGGCCGCTCGCGCCGCCCTCGACGGCCAATTTCCCGACCGCAAGACGGCCCGCCACGACCCAGCAGCAGCCCGCATCGCGCTCCGTTCGCTACCGCTCGTCGGTCCCTGGACGACCGAATCCGCTCTCCTCTGGGGTGTCGCCGAGCCGGACGCCCATCCCACCGGCGACGTCGCACTTCTTCGCGCCGCCTGCTTCGCCTATGGCGACCCGGATCTCACTATGAAAGACCTCGACGACCGCGCCGAAGGCTGGCGCCCCACCCGCGCCTGGGCCGCCCGCCTCCTCTGGGCCAACCTACTGGGCACACCCGCCTGACGCCCGGCCATGGTTATTCAGTGATCCGTCATGAGACTCGCGGCAACTCCGCTAAAGCCGCCTCAATCGCCTCCCGCGGATGCTCATAGTCCTGCAACGACCCCGCGAGGTAGCTGTCGTAGGCGGCCAGGTCGAAGGTGCCGTGGCCGGAGAGGCCGAAGAGGATCGTTCGCCCTTCACCCGCATCCCGCGCGGCCAGCGCCTCGTCCACCGCCGTCCGGATCGCGTGGGCCGATTCCGGCGCCGGCACGATCCCTTCGCTCCGGGCAAAGCTCACGGCCGCCTCGAAGGTCGGCAACTGCTTGACCGCCGTCGCCTCGATCAAGCCTTGATCCAATAGCAGACTCACCAGCGGCGCCGCGCCGTGATAGCGCAGACCGCCCGCGTGGATCCCCGCCGGCACGAACGAGTGGCCGAGCGTGTGCATCTTGACCAACGGCGTCAGCATCCCGGTATCGCCGAAGTCGTAGGCATACCTGCCGCGCGTCAGCGTCGGGCAGGCGGCCGGCTCCACCGCCACGACGCGCACCGCCTTGCCGGCCAGTTTCTGCTGAAGGAAGGGAAAGGTGAGCCCCGCAAAATTCGAGCCGCCGCCGACACAGCCGACGATGACGTCCGGCCACGCCCCGGCCATCTCCATCTGCTCTACCGCCTCTTGGCCGATGACCGTCTGATGCAGCAAGACGTGATTCAGGACCGAGCCGAGCGAGTACTTCGTATCCTCCCGCGTCGCCGCGTCCTCTACCGCCTCCGAGATCGCGATCCCCAGCGACCCGTTCGACTCGGGGTCCTTGGCCAGGATCGCGCGCCCGGCGTTGGTGTCGGTGCTCGGGCTGGGCACGCAAGTCGCGCCCCACGTCTCCATTAGCGCCCGCCGGTACGGCTTCTGGGCAAAGCTGATCTTGACCATGTAGACCTTGAGTTCGATGCCGAAGAGCGAGCACGCCATCGCCAGCGCGCTGCCCCACTGCCCCGCGCCCGTCTCGGTTGTGATCCGGGTGACGCCTTCCTGCTTGTTATAGAAGGCCTGCGCCACGGCCGTGTTCGGCTTGTGGCTGCCGGCCGGACTCGTCCCCTCGTACTTGTAAAAGAGGCGTACGTTCGCGGGAAGATCTAGCGTCCGTTCGAGCCGGCGGGCGCGATGGAGCGGGGTCGGCCGCCACAGGCGATAGACGTCCAGCACTTCCTTCGGGATCGCGATCCAGCGTTCGGAGGAAACCTCCTGCTTGATCACCTCCATCGGGAAGAGCGGCGCCAGATCCGCCGGCCCGATCGGCTGCCCAGTGCCAGGATGCAGCACCGGCGGCGGTGGCGCCGGCAGGTCGGCGGCAATGTTGTACCAGTCAGTTGGGATCCGGTCCTCGCCAAGGAGAAACTTCGTCGTCTCGGGCATGCGGCACTCCGTTCTGTTGTCGATGTTCAATCGCCGGACGCCCGCGCCGGCGGCACGGGCGGATTCATCGACGGCGTAGGGTGGGCCGCATTGTAGACGGTGAACAGGCGCCACACAAAGGGAAATCGTGGCCCGAACGGCGCGGCCGGATTTGACAAGCGACCATAGTTGCGGCTATCCCTTCCCGCCGCCGCTGGCAGGTGCCGGCGCATCGGGTCGCGTCGGGGTCAAGCGTCGACGCGCAGGACATAGGGGGACGTGTGAAGAAGGGAATGGCGCGCATCGCGCTCACCGCGTTTATCGCGGTCTGGGCGCTGCTCGGACTGATCAGCCCCGCGGCGGCACAGGACGTCGACGCGGACGACGTGCAAGACCTTGCAGGGTCGATCACGGACAAGGATCCGCAACAGGTCCTGGAAGCAATCCAAGGCGATTTCAACACCGACAATCTGCCCGATGGCTTCTCGGAGGTCGTTGCCGAAGGCGGTGACGGCACGCCGGAAGCGACTGGCGCGCCGTCGCCGACCGACCTCTTCAGCGAGGCCGATTTCAACGACGCGGTCGGTCTCGCTGCTTTCTCGGTCACCGCCGACGAGTCGGACGGGGAGGACGGCAACAGCGAAGCCGAGGCCGAGGGCACTCTGCCGGCCGCGATGCAGAGTTTCGACTTCTACGCCATCTTCTACGTTGTCTTCGAGAACGAGGATGCGGCGCGGGCAGCGCTCGACGAAGCGATCGACGACGAAGCGGGCGGCATGGCCGGACTAGAGGTTGAAGCGCATGAGGACTTCGGCGTGCCCGGCGCCACCGTGAGCGGCGCCCAAACCCAAGAAGGCACGAGCTCCGGGCTTGGAGTGAATGCCGTTCAGGTCGGCAACGTCCTGATCATGGGCATAGCCGCCGCATTCGACGCCACCGGCGAGGAGATCAACTTCGACGAGGTCAATGAGACGGCCGAGAATCTCACGAAGTCGGCCATTCTCCACCTCGACCAATCGGTCGAGGACCTCTAACGCTACACGCGCCACGGCGCAATCCGACGGCTCCGGTATTACCCGGAGCCGTCGCCTTCTCCCCTCGGCATCGCTTCTGCGAGAATACCCAACCAACGGCAATGCGACGCCGTTGTGGAGGGTTCCGCCATCGCCCAGACCGCGCAAACTCCAGTCCGCGAAAACAAGCGGCCTTTCGACATCGACGCGGTCATGGACGGCGTCCGCGAGGCCGTGCGACCCTACCCGAATGCCGTGCTGCACGAGTTGGCGGAGCTGGGCCACACGTCGCTCTTCGAGCAGGTCGTCGCCTGCATCATCTCCATCCGCACCCTGGAAGAGGTGACGATGCCGGCCGCGAAACGCCTCTTTGAGGTCGCCCGCACCCCCGCCGAGATGCTCACCCTCTCGCCCGCGGGCATCGAGCAGTTGATCCGCCCGTCCACCTTCTACGAACGCAAGGCCCACCAGATATTGACCATCGCCGAACGCGCGGTGGCCGACTACGACGGCGACCTCCCCTGCGACGACGAGGTCGTCCGCTCCTTCTCCGGTGTCGGTCCCAAGTGCGCCAACCTCGCCCTTGGCATCGCCTGCGGTCTGCCGCGCATCAGCGTCGACATCCACGTCCACCGCGTCACCAACCGTTGGGGCTACGTCACCGCCAAAACTCCCGAACAAACCCTCGCCGCCCTCGAAGCCGTCCTCCCCGAGCAATACGCGGTCGAAATCAACGCCCTCCTCGTCCCCTTCGGCAAGTACCACTGCACCCGCAATGTGCCCAAGTGCTCAACCTGTCCCGTGCTGGAGTACTGCCGCCAAGTGGGCGTAACCACGCACCGCTGACGCGAATCCTCCGTACCGCGAACAGACGCGCGACCTCCGTCCGTACGTAGGAAGTGTTCCGCTTCAGCGCGCATACACAATCTCTGAATGGGTAGCCCAACTACGTATTCCTCCCGATACAAAGCAAAGGCTCCGCACCTAAACTTATCCCGTGTCGGCGGCAATGCGAGCCGCCGACGGTCCGGCTAGAGAAAGGAACGACCATGCCTCGGCACTCGTCCCAGCGTTCCGTCCTTAGCGTTATCGGTGTGCTTCTCTCTGTCCTTGCCGTTCTCGCAATAGCGCCCGCCGTCGCGCGAGCGCAGCCGTTCTCCAGCGCCCAACCCGGCATCGTGGCCATCGGCTTCGGCGCGGCGTCGGCTCCGGCCGCGTCGGCCGACCTCCAGATCCTCCTCAGTGCCGGCGGCTTCGGTGAGTTCGGCCCTGTCATGCCACGCGTTGAAGGCACGCCCACCGGCGACGTGCCGCCCGAAGCGATCATGGTCGGCCCCTCACAATTGACCGCCGAACAGCTCGCACCGGTGGTCGACGACCGCGTCGCGGCCGGCGCCTCCGACGACGCGATCACCGTCACCGTCCCCGCCGCCGCCTACAGCGCCATTTTCGGCCCCGGCGGACCCGAATCGGGCGAGATCCGAGCGGAGATTCCCCAGCCCACGTCCGACCAGCTAAACCAGCTCGTCGAAGGCGCCACGACCGCTGCGAACGACGCCGGCCTCACCTTGCTCCATGTCGGCGCGCGCTTCGAGGCCAGCGACTGCCCCAGCCTGGTGCAGGCGGCGCGCGTCGCCGCCGTCGCCGACGCACAGGAACGCGCCGAGGGCCTGGCGCAGGCGGTCGGTGCATCCTTGGGCGAGCTCGTCCAGGCCAGCGAGTCGCCGTTCTTTGGACCGGAGGGCGGGGGTAGCTGCGGCGTCGAGGGCCCGCCCGATGCCTTCTTCGGACCGTTCGGACCGGCAACCGTCCCGCCATTCGATCCTTCAGCGCCGGCCGAGGCATCGGCCTACATCCAGATCACGCTCACCTACGCCTTCGGGACGGCCCCGGACGCCACACCATCCCCCTGAGCCAGATGCTCACAGTCCGAGCCACGCAAGGGTCTTCGGTGCAAATCCTAGTCGAGCGGAGTTGACGCCGCACCGCTAAGGTATGGAAATCATGGCCCAAACGATGGGGCCGGCGCTTTCGGGCGCCGGCCCCATCCTTCACCCTTGATCTATCGCTCGCTTGATCTAAGAAACTGGCGTCGCGGCCGGGGTGGCAGCCGGGCCAGGTGGCAGCGTGCTGCTGACGAGGAAGACTTCGACCTCGAGATCATCGTCGTCCTCGTCGTCATCTTCGTCGTCGACGTCGTCATCGACCTCGAAGATGGCCGCACCGCTGAAGTTCGACTCGTTCCACTCGCGCAGCCCGACCGCCAGATCCTGCCCTTCCTCATAGGTGTAGGCGCCGATCGGACCACGGGCGATGATCGTATCGCCGTCCGCATTGAAGACCGCCACAATGTGCGGCGCCGCGAACAAATCGTCGACCGTCGCGTCGAGCGTCGAGTCTTCCGGCGAGCCGTGGACTACCTGCGCGCCCGCGGCGCCGACCGGATCGCCTTCCTCAGGCGCATCTTCCGGCAACCGCACGAGATTATCGAGCGCGAAAACGACCTCGCCCGGCGCTTCGCACGTACCTGCGTGGATCGCGGCCGGGAACTCGACGTTTTCGTGGACCGCGAGAGCGGACGATCCGCCGAGCGCCGCCGCGGCGGCGAGACCGGCTACTCCCAATCGAATCGAGAGTGAGCGTAACGTCGCACCGGTGAACATGAAGCGTCCTCCTGCATGAACGAGACAGGCTGGCAGGCCACCCTCCTACCTCAGAACATATCGCCGTTCAAACGAACAGCGTCCCCCCGCGCCGCGACCAAGTGCGACGCCGGGATACACCTTCTTCTATGCAAATGCCGGGCCATCGGATCGCGCCGGCGTGTCTCATTGATACATTCGAGGAACCGCCCGACCGCTACAGCTCCTGGCAGAAATGGTCCCAGCCGTGATAATGGCGACGGCGATCTGTGGCCCACGTTGGAGGAGGGAAGGTGCGCGACGAGTTGCTGATCACCCATGTCCGACCGCTGCATGGCGCGGCGACTGACGTCCGCAACGTGGACGGCCGGATCGACGAGATGGCGTCCGGTCTCGCTCCATCGCCCGAAGCGACGATCATCGACGGCGGTGGTCGCCTCCTCTTTCCGGGATTCGTCGACGCCCATGCCCACATGGACAAGACGCTCATCGGCCTCGGCTGGTACCGCAACGAGGTCGGTCCGTCGCTCCTCGACAAAATCGAAAACGAACGAAGATTGCGGAGCGAACGCGGCATCGACGCGCACCAGCAATCGACGAGACAAGCTCGGATGGCAATCGCCACTGGCACCACCCACATCCGCACCTTCGTCGATATCGACACCGAGTGGAAGCTGACCGGATTCGAGGGCGTGCTGCGTACCCGCGAGGATTTCAAGGACGCCCTCACGATCCAGATCGTCGCCTTCCCCCAAAGCGGCATGCTGGTCCGGCCAGGCACCGTCGAACTGATGGAAGAAGTGCTCCGCAACGGCGCGGAGGTCGTCGGCGGCCTCGACCCCTCGACCATCGACCGCGACCCCGCCCGCCACCTCGATGTCGTCTTCGGCCTGGCCGAGAAGTACGACGCCGACGTCGACATCCACCTCCACGAACCGGGCGACCTCGGCGCCTTCTCCATCGAGCTCATCGCCGAACGGACCAAGGCGCTCAGTTGGCAGGGCCGGGTGGTCATCAGCCACGCCTTCTGCCTCGGCGGGATCGACGACGACTATCTCTTCCGCCTGATCGAACTCCTACTGGACAACGACGTCGCGATCATGAGCCACGGTCCGAGCGGTTCCCGCCCGGCCCCTCCGGTCAAGCGCCTGCGAGATGCCGGGGTCCGCATGTGCGCCGGCAACGACGGCATTCGAGACGCCTGGGGTCCGCTCAACATGCCGGATATGCTCTTGCGCGCCTTCCTCATCGCCTACCGCAACAACCTGCGCCGCGACGACGAAATCGAGATGGTCCTCGACATCATCACCCATGGCGGGGCGCAAGCAATTGGCGACGCCGCCTACGGCCTCGCCTCCGGCTGCCCTGCCAACCTCGTCCTCGTCGACGGTGAAACCCACGTCGAGGCGGTCATCGAACGCCCGTCCCGCTGGCTCGTCGTCAAGAACGGCCGCGTCATCGCCCGCGGAGGAGTCTGTTTGGTCTAGTGATCGCGTCTGAGAAAGGAAGCAAGGTACACCGATGTCAAGCAGCGCATCCGGCCTGGCGCCAATCGTCATCGAAACGCACCTCGGGGAAATCGCCGTCGAAATCAACACCGCTGCCGCGCCCGGCACCGCGGCCAACTTCCTCGCCTACGTCGACGGCGGCTGGTACGACGACGGCGTCTTCCACCGCACCGTGACGATGGTCAACCAGCCCGATAGCCCGGTGAAGATCGAGGTGATCCAGGGCGGGATCGGTCCGAACCGGTCCCGCGACAACGCGCAACCGATCCCGCTCGAACGGACCAGCGTCACCGGCCTGCGCCACGTCGACGGAGCAATCTCGATGGCCCGTTTTGCGCCCGACAGCGCCGTCTCCGACTTCTTCATCTGTATCGGCGTCCAGCCAGAACTCGACTTCGGCGGCAGACGCAACCCGGACGGCCAGGGCTTCGCCGCCTTCGGCCGGGTCACGGCAGGCATGGAGGTCGTGCGCTCCATCCAGCAATCGCCGCACGACGCGCAAACGCTGACGCCGCCGGTGCCGATTGCCCGCATCCGCCGCGCGTAGCGCCGCCGCTATTGCTCGTGTTGGCCGAGAATCAGGCGGCGCGGCGTCCGGTGACGAGGTTGTAAATCAGGACCGCTAGGGCAACGATCAGGAGCAGATGGATCAAGCCGCCCGCGACGTCGGCGAGCAGACCGATCAACCAGACGACGAGGATAATGACCAGGATGGCCCACAGGATTGCCACGTTCACGCCCTCCTTTGTGCGGTACGCCAGGCTCCGCCCCGGATACGCACGACGCGTGCCGCCTCTGCAAAAATGCCCATGACTCCCGTCAGCATAACTGATCAGTTGCGCCGCCTGCGCGCGGAACTCCAACCGATCGCGCCGCTCGCGGAGGTCGACGTCACCCTGCCCGCGAGCGGCCGCCATCTCGCCATTACCCGGCCGACCAATCTGGACGGCTTGCTCGACCAAGTGGCAACTGACCCGGAACAAAATCTGCCGTACTGGTCGGAAATCTGGCCGAGCGGCATCGCCTTGGCCGACGCCATCCTGAACCGCCCCGATCTCATCCGGGCAACGCGCACGCTGGAGATCGGCAGCGGCCTGGGTATCACCGCGATCGCGGCACTCGCGGCCGGCGCGAACCTCACCGTCAGCGACTACGCGCCGGAGTCGCTTGCCCTCTGCCGCTACAACGCGCTCGCAAACCTCGGCCACGAACCGACCACGCTCCAGATGAACTGGCGTCGTCCCGACCCGGCCCTCTTCGATCTAGCCAGCGCGGGCTTCCCGCTCGTGCTCGCGGCTGATGTCCTCTACGAGGCGCGCGACGTCGGGCCGCTCCTCACCCTGCTCGCCCACATCACCGCCCCCGACGGCCTGCTCTGGCTTGCCGAACCGGGTCGCACCGCCGCCCAACGCTTCCTCGACGACGCCGCCGGTTCCGGTTGGCACATCACCAGCGAAACCCACGCCGGCCCCTGGCCCGACCCGAAGGATGAACATGTCATCGTCGGCGTCCACCTGCTCCGAAAGTCCCTATCCTTCGAACCCGCGCACCACCCCTTGCAGAAGCTGCCCCGACTCCGCCATCACAAAACGGAGGCCGTCGAGGTGGGCTAGCACCTCCATCAAGTCCGGGCCGTCTAACGCTTCGACCGCTTCGGCCAGCTCGCAACACTCGCGCAGCGCGTTCGCCAGATTGGCACGCGCCTGCTTCCCGCGTTCGGCGATCGTCGCTGCTTCGTAGCTCATTAGTCCTGCTCTCCACCCTGAATAGTCGCGACGGCATCGAGCGACGGCTGGCGCCGATACCAGCCCGCCGCCCGCTCGTAAGCATGGCCGATCCGGCAAATCCGTGCCTCGCCAAACGGCCGCCCTGCTATCTGTAGACCAATCGGCAGGCCCTGGTGGTCAAATCCGCACGGCGCGGAAAGCGCTGGTTGCCCGGTCAAATTAAACGGCATCGTCAACCGCGTATAGGCCACGCTGACCTCTTCGCTCGTACCGTCGGCATAGGTCGCGGTCAGGTCGTCGGCTGGCAGCGCCGTCACCGGCAGCGTCGGCGTCACCACCGCATCGAGCCGGTGCTCGGCGAACAAGCGCGCGGCCGATTGCTTGACAAGCATCCGCGCTCGCTGCGCCCGCAGATAGACCTCGGCCGGCAGCAACCCCGACGCCTCGACCCGGTCCCGCAAAGCGTCACCGTAGAGGTCAGGCGTCGCCTTCACCCCGTCGGCGTGGACGCCCACCGTCTCTGCCCGGTTGATGACGAAGCTCGCCGCCCGCGCGATCGTCGCCTCGGGCCAAGACGCTTCGACCACCTCCGCTCCAAGTTCAACCAGCACCCCCAGCGCCCGTTCGACCGCGTTCGCTACGTCTCCCTGAAGGCGATCCCAGAAGAACGGCCGCGGTACGCCGATCCGCTGTCCGCGCAAATCCTGCCCGACTTCCGCCATCGCATCGAAGCTGGGCGCTGACACCGACGAGGCGTCGTCGGGGTCGTACGCTGCCAGGGCATTCAAGATCAGCGCCGCGTCTTCGACGGTGCGTGCCAGCGGACCAACTGTATCGAGCGACCAGGAGAGCGGAAAGACGCCGCGCCGGCTCACCAACCCAAAGGTCGGTTTCAAGCCGGCGATCCCGCAGACCGCCGCCGGAATTCGGATGCTGCCGCCGGTGTCCGAACCCATCGCCGGCAGCGCCGAGCCGGCCGCGACCGCTGCCGCCGAGCCACCCGAGCTGCCGCCGGGAATGCGAGCCAAAGCCCACGGGTTGCGTGCCGGCGGGCTCACTACGCCGGCCGCAAACTCCTGTGTCACGGTCTTCCCGAGCACGATCGCCCCGGCCTCGCGCAGCAGCGCGACCGATCGGGCGTCTTCGGTCGCCGCCGGCACATCCACCCGAACGCGGGAACCGCATCGCGTCGGCACGCCCACCACGTCGTAGATATCCTTGATCCCGAACGGTATCCCATGCAGCGGTCCGCGCCAGTTCCCGGTTCGCATCTCCTGTTCAGCATGTCGGGCGGCGGCCAACGCCTCGTCCGCCAAGACCGCAACGTAGGCGTGGATCGCGGGTTCGGTCGCCTCAATCCGGCCCAATACCGACTCCGTCAGTTCGACCGCCGACAGATCGCCCGACCGCAGAGCATCCCCAGCTTCTCGCAATGTCATGCCCCACGGCTGAGTTACCGGCGAATCGGCGATCATGACTGCTCCTCCGGCCATCCCGCATCGAACCGGATCGCCGGTTCGACCAGTGCGAGGTCAAGCCCTTCAAGCTCGCGCGCTCGTGCTTGCAACGTCCGTAGCGACTCCGCAACCGCCGGCAATCGCTCCGCCGCGATCGGGATACCGGCTAACGCCGCCAGCGCGGCCACCGATTCTTCCGACAGCTCCGCGCCGTCGCCGCTCGTTTGCTCCTGCATCGCTCCTCCTCTTCCTCGCCCGAATGATACCGAACGACACGGCGCGTCCGGGGCTTTTTCGCCAAGTTGCCGACAGCAGAGCGGGCCATCCCATCGACCTATCTCACGATTCAGCAGCGCGACGCCGCCGCCGCCCGTCGCCACTACGAGCGGTGCGCCCGCGAGCTTCGGTTCTGTCGCCGCTTCGCTAATGCGTCACCATCACGTCGCGGCCGCGGGCGTGGGCGATCAGACCCCAAATCGAAACGATGCTCCACACCCCTTCCAACAGGAAGAATCCCCACTGGCGCTCGATGTAGGCCAGCACCGCCAGCAGCGTGGACCCAACGAAGTTCAGCACCAGGTACGTCGTGCTCCGCTGGTCCAGCACATGAAATTGCGCCAGCGCGAACCCGGCGAGGAGCATAAGCGCCCCAATCACCTGAAGGACCTGTTCCATGCCCTATCCCTTCCCCCTCATAAACAGGTTTGAACGCCGGACGGCGATTCTATGACAACCACCCTCCGTCAGGCCGATCGCCCGCCCCGTTAGACCCAGCGCGGAGAGGCATCTCGCCCGCGGGATCGACGACGAGCGAGATGCCTCACGTAGTCTCCGCGCTCGGAGTGACGGTTTAAGGGCACGGCCTTAGAGATGACGAAGGAAGGAATCAGGGTCGTTCAAGAACTGCCGCGTCACGGTGACGTGCTCGACGTCCCGGTACGGCACCTCCTGGATCGCGCCGCCGTCGAATGAAAGGATCGCCGCGCCGGGGAAGGACATCAAGATCGGCGAATGGGTCGCGATCACGAACTGCGCCCCCTCCTCGGCGACCATCGTCTTCATCATCGCGATCAGGCTGAGCTGCCGCGTCGGTGAGAGAGGCGCCTCGGGTTCGTCGAGCAGGTAGAGCCCGTCCGGCACGAACCGCGACTGGAACAGTGCCAAAAAACTCTCGCCGTGCGACCGCGCGTCCAAACCCTCGCCGTACCGCTCGCGAATGCCGCCGAGCTCCCGCGCGTACGGTTGGAGCGCAAATCCGCGCGCCTTCTCCGAGATCGTCGCGTCGTCATGAATCGCGCGAGCCTCGGCTTCGAGCTCATCCCGCATTCGCTGCATCCGCTGGGCATAGCCGAAGAAATCCTCCGCCCGCATGTAAAATCCGCGCCGCGTCTTGCGCGCCCAGGAGAGCCGCAGCCACCGCGCCAGCGCCTGACCAGCGCGCAGCGTCGGGTCGCGTTCGACCTCCGCCGTCCCGACCGCGATCGAATGCGCGGCGCAGGCGATTCCTTCCAGAAAGGTCGACTTCCCGGAGCCGTTCTCGCCGACGAGGAACGTCACCTCGGAGCGCAGTTCGATCCTGCCGCCCGCCCATGCCGCGATCGCCGGCACGCTGAACGGAAACGCCAACGAGCGCCCGTCGGGAAGCTGGCGCAACTCAACCGACGCCAGGTAAATCATCCCGTACCATCTCGCCTCCATCTCTCGCCAACAACGCCACCATTGTAAGCTGCACCCGCGTACCGCACGACGGCGAGCTTGCTGCCCGCGGCACGTTGCGATTCGAGGTCAAGCAATGCGCGTCGGACTCATCGCCGACATCCACGGCAATCTCGTTGCGCTCGACGCCGTCCTGTTCGAGCTGGCGCGGGAGCACGTCGATCAACTTGTTTGCTTGGGCGACGTCGCCGTCCTGGGACCGCAACCGCGCGAAGTCGTCGCCCGCCTCCAGGATCTGGCCTGCCCTTGCGTCCTCGGCAACACCGACGCCTGGCTCCTCCCGGACCCGCCACTACTCGCCGACGGTCCCTCGGTCGGGCCAATGACCGACCTCAACCGCTGGACCGCCGCCCAGCTCGGTCCGAATGACTTCGCTTTTCTCCGCCGACTTCCACCGACGGTTGACCTGATGCTTTCGCCCGATCTCACCATGCATTGCTTTCACGCGTCGTCCCGGTCGCTCGACGACGTGATCGCGGCAACCACCCCCATCGCCGACCTCGACGCGATGGGAATTTCGCGGCAACCCGCGCTCTTCGCTGGCGGCCACACCCACGTCCAGTTGGTGCGCCGCCACGGCGAAGCCCACATCATCAATCCCGGCAGCGTCGGCTTGCCCGGCGTCGGCCCCGGCGTTCCCGATCTACCCGTCAATCATGCAGTCGCCTGGGCAGAATACGCTGTCGTCTCCGTCACCGACGGCAGCCTCGGCATCAAACTCCGCCGCATCCCAATTGACCTCGAAAAAATCTTGACTGCCGCTGCGGCCAGCGGCATGCCTCATCTCGACTGGTGGACAAGCAAATGGCGCCACAATCCATCGCCCTAACTCTGACGGGTCACAACGCACGCCCACAGCCGGCTTCAGCGGGGTTCGATTGGTCAGCGCGGGGTTTGAAATCCGCGTCGTGGGTCCTCACTCGCCAAGCGTAAAACCAGCCGCGCCGACGGCATGCAGAAACCGCTCGTCATCAAGACCCAGGCCAAAACCCGGAGCGTTCGGCACGACGACGACGCCCTCCTCGATCCGATACCCGCTCGCATCCAAACCGGGCGTCGCCACCTCGTCCCACTCGACGAAGAGGAAACCGCGGATTGCGGTCGCTAAATGGCACGTCGCGTAGTTGCCATAGTGCGCGCCGTAGTGATGCGGCGCGGTGCGAACCTCCCAACTGTCAAGTTGCCGCCCGGTCGCCAGCCACCGCCCGAACCCGTGACCGAAGATATCGTACTGGACGACGTCGACCAGACCGTCTCGCGCCCAGTCGAGCAACCCCGGCGCCGCTTGCCCCTCGCCGTCGGCAATCAAGATGTCGAGTCCTCGTGCCGCCAGCCACTCCTTCAGGTCGCCGTACAGCACCGGGTCTTCGTGGAACGCCTCCTCCAGCCAGAACAATCCAACGTCGGCCGTCTCTTCGAGCAGCCACTTCGTCAGGTTCAGGTTGAATCCATTGTTAGCATCGACCATGATCCGCGCGTCCGGACCGACCGCGGCCCGAACCGCCCGGATGATCGCCGCGTCGCGGCGCATACCCGCGTCCAGCGGCATGTGCCGCGCGCCGCGCCCGATCTTGATCTTGAACGCGCGGTGGCCACGGTCCATCCCCTCGCGCGCCTCCGCCGCGATCAACGCGGCCGCCTCTGCATCCGATTCGAGGTGTAGATCGTCGAAATAGAGCGATGTGTCATAGCAGGGAACGCGCAACGCCCCGTCGGCCGGCGCGTCCGCCATCGCCGCCGCCAGGGCATAGACCGGCAGCCCAGCCCGCTTCGCCGCCAGGTCCCACAACGGAAACTCGCACGGCAACCAGGCGTCCGCCGGACCGCCGGGCAAAAACGCCTCCCGCCACCGCAAGCCAACGAGCGGCGCCAGCCGCTCCCGCGCCGCCGCGCACCGCCCGAAACCCGTCCACCCATCCTCGGTCGTGATCCGCGCCAACGGCACCCGCACGACGCTCCCATGTTTCCCCAACCGGGCATTGCTCCCCGCGGGCCGCGGCCGCGTGCCCTCCAGTGTCCCGACTTCAATCCGGACGATCCGTGGGTCGTTCATCGCGCGTGCATTCGCTTTCACTCCGTGATCAATGCCTCCAGGCCAACTTCTGCCCAGGGATTATCGGACAGGTAGCGAGTCGAGCGACCCGCCAACCACGACGGTATGACCCGATGACAGCGACCGATCTTGGGCCGCCGCGACGATCGCCGCCGCCATGTTGATCGTCGTCGGCAGCGTGCCGGCGGAGTCACGGCGGCTGCCGGCCAGCCCCGGCGCGCCCCGTTCCAGCAACTTGGCCGTGATCGTCCCATCGACCAGATCGCCAGTGACGACGATCAACCGGACCCCGGCGTCCGCGAGTGCCGACTGTCGTGCCCTGAGCGCCTGCTCGCCGGCGTACTTCGTCTCGGCCACTGGCCCGTAGGCCGGCAACTGCTCGACCTTGCGATAGAGATGCGCCCAATGGCTCGTCACAAAGACGATCGTGCTCCCGCGTCGCAAGCGCGGCAGGGCGTGATCGACGAGCGCGAGTTGCGCGTCGCGGTTGATCCGCCACGGATAGCGCGGGTCGGCGGCCACCAGATCGCTTTCCAACCCGCCGGAGGCGTTCAGCACGAGCAAATCGAGACGCCCGCGCCATCGCTCGATCTCCACGAACAGCCGCGTAAGCTCCTCCTCCTTGGTCACGTCGGCGCCGACGGGCAGGACCGCCGCGCCAAACCGGGAAGCGTCGGTCGCGACCTCCTCCGCCCGCGCCGCCTTGTTGCGATAGGTGATCGCCACGTCGAACCCTTCGCGGGCAAGCGCGACTGTCGTCGCCGCGCCGATCCCCCGCGATCCGCCGGTCACCAGCGCCACCGGCCGGCTGCTCTCCGTCATGGTGCCCCTCCATCTCCCTTCCATCCATCCCCGTAGTGTGAACGCTGCCCAGAATGCAATTTCATTGCCCTTTTTGACTCTTTTCCGTCATTCGGTGTTGACAAAAGTGCATTCGATGCGTACCATTGCTCCTAGCTTGACCTCGCGACACAGCGGAGTGGACCGATCAATGAACGAACCACCGCCCGCGGCCATCGTCGCCAATCGCCTGCACCGCGTCTACCAGAAGCGCCGCCGTCGCTTCCGGTCGCAGGGACAGATCGTCGCCGTCGACGAGATCAGCTTTGCCGTGCCAACCGGGACGATCTTCGGCCTCCTTGGTCCCAATGGCGCCGGCAAGACCACCACCATCAAGATGCTCTCGACACTGCTGATCCCCACGGGAGGCAGCGCCACCGTCGGCGGCTTCGACATCGTCCGCGACGAGCGTCAGGTCCGCCGCCAGCTCGGCGTCGTCCTCGGCGGCGACCGCGGCCTCTACGGCAAGCTCACCGCCTGGGACAACCTCGTTTACTTCGGCACCCTCTACGGCATGACAACCGACGACATCCGCCGCCGCGCCGACGACGTCCTGCAGCTTGTCGGCTTGCGCGATCGCGCCGACGAACGGGTCGAAGGCTACTCCCGTGGCATGAAGCAGCGCCTGCACCTGGCGAAGGCGCTGCTTCATGACCCGCCCATCCTGATCCTGGACGAACCGACGATCGGGCTCGACCCGGCGGCGGCGGTCGACCTGCGGCGAGCCGTCGCCGAGCTGGTTCCCCGACACACCGTCCTCTTGACCACCCACGACATGCACGAGGCTGACCAGCTCTGCCGCGAGATCGCCATCGTCGACCAGGGCCGGATTGTGGCCCAGGGTTCGCCCGCCGAGCTGAAAGGCCGCGTCGCCGCGCTGCGACGCATCGTCGTCTCGGTGCGGCAGGACCTCGACGGCCGCGGCTCGACCATCGACGGCCAGATCACCCGCATCCGCGGTGTGCGCCACGTCGACCGCGACCTCGTCGAAACCGGCGGCACCCGGCTCACGATCCTTTGCGACGATACGGCCGCCGCCCTCGACGAGACGCTGGCGATCCTACGGAGCAACGACGCCTCGGTTGGCGCGGTTCAGGTCGTTGAGCCGACACTCGAAGACGCTTTCCTCGCCGTCACCGGCCGGAGCTTCGAATGAGCACCCCGTTCGCGGTCGGCCATCGCGGACCGGCAGCCCACTGGTGGGCGGTGCTGGTCGGCACGGCCCGCGCCGTCATCAAGCGCTACAGCGCCTACCTGGTCGACGTCATCCGCTGGCCGCTGAGCACGCTGCTTTTCTTCCTTACGCTTTGGGTTACGTATGACGTCTCCGGCCTCTCCGAAGTCGCCGGCGCTAACGTCGCCGGCTTCCTCCTCATTGGCATGCTCGGCATGGAGGCGTGGAACTCCACCGTCTGGTCGAGCGGCTACGCCTTCGAGCACGAGCGGCACGAAGGGACGGTCAGCGCCCTCTTCCTCTCACCCGCCAGTCGCGTCGCCGTGATCATGGGCTATGGCGTCGGATCATTTATCTGGTCGCTGCCATCGCTGGCGATGGTCGGCCTGCTCAGCCTCGTCACCGGCGCCAGCTTCAACGTCACCGACCCGTTCGCCGTCGTCGCGGCGATGCTGGCGATGTACGCCGGCTCGCTTTGCACCGGCTTCGCGCTGGCCGGCCTCTTCGTCCTCTCCCGCCGGGGCAACGTCCTCGCCAACTTCCTTCAGCTTCCGATCTGGATCCTCGCCGGCTTCGTCGTCCCTCGCTCCGAACTGCCTGACTGGCTCCAGCCCCTGTCCAACGCTATTCCGGCCAGCCACGCGATCGACGCCTTGCGCGGCAGTACGCTCACCGGCGAGTCGTTGACCGATGTTTCAACCACACTGCTGGCGTCGCTCGCCGTCTCGGCGGGATTCGTCATCGTCGGCCTGATCAGCTTGCGGAGAGTCGAATATGCAGCCAAGCGTTCCGGCACCCTCGATTTCTATTAGGAGCGAGCGTCGCCTGAAGCATGAGATCCGTGCAGTCGCCGCCTCCTGGCGCGCGAAGAGTCTCGAACGGCTGCAATGGGTGGGCTTCGGCGGCTACTTCCTGATCTGGCTGGCGTTGCCGGTTTTGCAGCTCGCGATGACCGGGCTCATCTACGGCGACCGGCCGGACCTGCAACGCTACGCCGTTGTCGCCATCGCGGCCAGCTCGCTCCTTCTCTCCGCCGTCTTCTTTGCTGGCGAGATCCTCGACCGCGAGCGACGAGGCGGCACCCTGCCGGCGCTCTTCCTCGCGCCCTGCTCCCGGCTAAGCTGGTTGGGCGGCTTCCAACTGGCGGGCCTCGTCGAGGCGATCGTCATCAGCACGGTCTCCCTACTGCTCGGCCGCTACGGCTACGGCGTCACCTTCGATCCCCACTACCCGGCGCTCGCGGTGACGCTTGTTCTCTTCCTCGCCGCGCTTTGGGGCATGAGCATGATCTTCGGCGCCATCGGGCTGCTGCTCAAAAAAGCCAACGAGTTCTCCAACGTCGTCTTCCCGATCGCCCTCTTGCTCGGCGGCATCTACTACCCGGTGGCGGCGCTGCCCGACTGGTTGCGCATCCCCGCCCGCGCCCTTCCCCTCGGCTACGGCTTCCAGGCCCTCGCCGACGCCGCGCTCGACCACGCCGGCTTCCGCGACATCGCGCCCCAACTCCTCCCGCTGGCCGCCTTCGCCTTGATCCTTCCACTGGCGGGCATGTTCACCTTTCGTTGGCTCGAACGCCTGGTCCGCATCCGCGGCGAACTCGACCTTTATTGACCCTACGACCAGAACGGACCATCCAATCCGAGCGCGCGAAAGATCGCCTTTGCCAACACCCGAACCGATGTTGGTCTGCCGGCAATTGGGTTCGCCATCCGAACGTCCCGGCTCTGAGGATCAAGAAACAGCGCATGCCGATCGTGCAGCCGCTCGTACGCCGCCCGCGCCTCATCAACGCCAATCCCGAACGCCACCGCGGTCTCGTCCACCGTCGGCGGCCGCTCGTGTTCTACGATGTGGCGATACACGAACGCCCGCTCCGCCCAATCAAACTCGTTGCGCCGCGGCCAGGCCATCCGATTCCTCAGGTCGGGGTCAGGACGCCAACTGAACGTCAACGCCGCGGCTCATACCGACAGCGGCGATTCCACTTCGACGACCTCGACGAGCATGGACGGATCGACTCCCGCGGCACGCAGGCTCGCGGTTGTCTCTCCCTCCAGATAGACAGCGATGGCATCTCTTGCCCGTTCGAGCGACTGATCGACCGTCTCGCCTTGGGTGAAGCAGCCTGGCAGCGCCGGGACTGTGACATTGTACCCGCCCACTTCTTCGTCTGGTTCGAGCACGACAACGAATCGCATCAGCCCGCCTCCTCATACATAGGATCGGAATTCTTCCGCCGTCAATTCTGCCTGCCGCACAATGTTCCGCAACGTGCCGGGTTTGACGTCTTCTCCCGGATGGTTCGGGATCATCACAATTTGGCCTGCCGGTCCGCGCATTTTCGTGTGTTTCGTGCCGCCGGTGATGACAAAGCCAGCGCGCTCAAGGGCGGCGATAACCTGACGACCCTTGAGAACCGGCAGCTTCTGGACCGTCATACGCCCCCTTCTAACATACGCTCGCTACCGATCCGTGGTCGCGAATGCGACGATGAGGTCAATGCACGTTCTTAGATCCCCCTCATCCACCGTCTCGATCGGCGAATGCGTATACCGCGTCGGATAGGTCAACAGCGCCGTCGCTGCCGTAATTGGCGAAGATCGCCTGCTGCACCAGGATGCCGGCGCGACGGGCGGCGGCAACCAGCTCGTCGGACAGCTTGCGCGAGTAGTGGGCGCTGTTGTCTTTGTAGACGACCGTCGGACCACCGCCGAGCTTACACGGAAAATCCCGCCGGTCCGGCCCTGGGATGTCGCCGGTCAACCCGACATCGAGCGCAATGCAACGATCGACGTTCAATTCATCGAAGAGACTTGATGCCCCAATGAGCCCATTCTCCTCTTGCACCGTCGAGGCGAGCCACACTTCGTAGGCCAGGTCGTCCCGACCGGCCAGCGCCTTGCCCGCCAGCGTCGCGATCGCGAGGGCCGCCCGGTCGTCCATCGCCTTCCCGACGATGTGGCGCGCGCCCAATCGCCGCACCGGCGGATTCCAGATCACCCGGCATCCGGCGTGAATCCCGAGCGCCTCCGCCCCTTCTCGCGACGCCACGCCGATATCGACGAACCAGTCGTTCCACCGAAAAGGCTCGTTCTGCTTGGCACGTTGCCCACCGACGACGTGCCCGCTAGCGGTCGCGAAGACCCCTTCGATGTTGCCATTGCCGGTCATAACCAGCGCGGGCTGATTGACCGGCAGCATCGACTTCGGCGGATGCCCGAGCGTGTCGGCATAGTACGGCCACAGGTGCAGAAACCCGTCGTCATGGATCGACTTCACCATCCAGCAGATTTCGTCCGCATGTCCCATCAGCAGCAGTCGCGGTCCCGCCCCACCGACCTTCGCCATAACGTTATCGATCCGCGTCCGCCGCACCTCCTGGCAGCACCCGCCCCAGCGCTCTACGATCCAGTCCTGCACCGCATCCTCGTGCCCGACCGGCCCTGGCAACTCGCACAGCGTCTTGACCAGATCGAAGATCGTTTCGTCCCGCACCGCACCCGACACTCGCATCCTCCCGTCCTCCCGCCGATCCAATCGAGTCCTGCCGAGTTTGTCTGGGAGGCGACTGGCGGTCCAGTGCCGCTAGCCAGCACCGTCTGGGCCGCCGTCGCCCTGGACGGCGCCATGTGGGCCAACGACATAAGCATGGGGCGTTTCCAGATCTTCGACCAGGGAGGAGACTTCTACGTCGCCGACGGCATCGCGCTGGACGGGCAGGGCGGCGTCTACATCACGGACAGTGGCGCGGCCCAGGTCGTGAAATGCCGCCTCCTGCCGCCGCTCGCGCCGGAGGGCACGCCGACGACCTGACCATTCATCGACGAGCAGAAGTTCCCATCCTGCCCGGAGCGGCCACGCACGTGCGTGGCCGCTCGCGATCTGCTACGATCGCGCTCCTACGGCAAGGAGGCCGTCGTGGCACAACAGGGCAAACCCATGACCGTGCTGATCAACCCGGAAACCGACGAGCGGCTCCTGCGGGAGCAGTGGGACCGGGCCTGGGCCGCGGTCGATCGCATCCGCGAGCGCAACAAGGACAAAGACCCAGACGAAGTCCTGCGCGACGTGACAGAGTCAGTCGAAGAGGTCCGTCAGGAGCGGTATGAGCACGAGCAGCGCGCCGCCGCGCGTGGTCGTTGACACCAACCTCTTCGTCAGCGGCCTGATCCTGCGGCGGGGTAACCCTTTCCGGCTCGTCGAGGCCTTCCGCGCGCACCGCTTCCATCTCATCCTCTCTGACGCCCAGTACACCGAGATCGTCGGTGTCTTCGGTCGACCGAAGATCGTGGTCAAGTACCGCGTGCTGGCCAAGGACATCGACGCCCTCCTGACCGCCCTCGCCGCCGCGCCGCGGGTCATCCCCAGATCGACGTTGCCCGTGCGGGTGCGCGACCCCAAAGACGAAAAGATCTTGGGCACCGCTTTGGCCGGCGATGCCGACTACTTGGTGACCGGCGACGAGGATCTCACCACGCTCGCCGGCGATCCCCACCCCGGCACGCTCAAGATTGTCACCGTCGTCGAGTTTCTTGCCGTCTTGGACGAACTCGACGAGGAAGCAGGGGAAGCCGGGGCCGGAACGGCTGATCCCGAGGATGAGGGATGGTTCAGATGTACGTGACAGTTTCAAGCTTCGGTGCTCTCAGCACGGTCAAGTCCAAACTCACCCGTCTGAACCATCCCTCAACGCGGGATTTCTAACCCCGCGCAGGGCTGATTGTTCGGACGTAACCCGCCGGCCGACCCGCCGACCTTATCGATCGGTCCCGACGCCGCGAACTACGTATATCGCACGATGCGCGACAACTGGCGCGTCCCTACCATGCTCAGCATGACTGGCGGGTTTATCGACGGTGCCATCGAGCCCTCGGCGCTCATCTTGTCCGATGCCGCCGTCCTGCTCGATCCGGTGGGAGGCCGACCGTTAATCGAGAAGGTGCGCGAGGCGGGTGCCGTCACCAGAGCGGAAGCTGATCTGGTCATTGACACAATGGAAGCCACCTCCCGCACGGGCGACTTCTTCTGGGCACTGACATTCTTTACCGTCAGCGGCCGCAAGCCCAACTGAGCTCCGCACCCCCCGCATCGCATTCGCCGTACGATCACCTGCTTGCCATGAGAAAGAGGCGCTGAATGGCCGCCGACGATATCACGGTTACCGTCCGCTTCAATTACCGTATTGCCGGCGTCTGCATCGAGCGCGGCCACATCCTCCTGGGACAGTTGGACGGAACCGTCTTCTGGCTCATGCCCGGTGGCCTCGGCAAGCTGATGGAGACGGCGACGGACACATTCGCCCGTGAGACTGAAGAAGAACTCGGTGTGACCGCAAGGATCGGGCGTCTCCTCTGGATCGTCGAGAACGTTCCTTGCATGGATGGCCGTCTTTGGCACGAACGAGGGTGACGCGGCCTCCGGAGCCGCACCGTCCAGGTTTCTCAGAATGGCATCATCGCGGTTCATCGGGCTGGAAAACCCGGTTAAGTACCGGGCTAGTGAATTCGGTCGCCAAGCAGTCCATGTAGATCTCGTCCCAGAGCTGCCCGCCCATCGAACGAGCCTGACGCCGCCGGCCGAACTCGCGAAATCCCGCCTTCGCATACGCCCGCTGCCCGGCGTAGTTGAACTCGAAGACCGTCAGCATCACGTTGTGCAACCCCAGTGCGGTGAAGGCGAAGTCGAGCATCAGGCACGTCACTTCGGTCCCATACCCTTTGCCCCGACAATCCGCCTCGCCGATCATGATGCCGAAACCCGCTGAGCGGTTGCGGTGGTCGATGCCATGGAGCGCGGTGTTGCCGATCGGCCGCCATGTCGCACGCTCGTAAATCGTGAACGTCGCCTCGTTCGGTTTATTCCGGCTCTCGTACCAAGCTTCCTCGGACTCCATCGACATCGGCGCTGGCGGGATGCCGATGTTGCGCGTTGTCTGGAAGTCGTTCACCCACCGCTGGTACAACGGCAACAAGTCTCGCCGGACCGGACCCAGTGCCACCAGTTCCCCAACGATGTTGACGATCGGCGCCTCGTCGTTCATTGGCCTTCCCCAATCCCTCTGCCGTCCTCGCCGCCTTGCCGCCTTGCCGCCTTGCCGTCCTCGCCACCTGGCTCGCCGCGCCGCGTGCGGCCACGCCGAACCTCGCGGGCCCGCTCTCCGAGCTCGCCCGGCATCGCCGCGCGCCGCTGCAATGCCTCCGTCAGGTCAACCCCGGCGTCGATCAGCGCCAGGTGCGTGAACGCCCGCGGGTAGTTGCCGAGCGCCGCGCCCGTCGCCGGATCGACCTCCTCGGCGAAGAGCCCGAGGTCGCTGGCATAGGTGAGCATCCGGTCGAAGATCGCCTTCGCTTCGTCGATCCGGCCCAGCGCCGTCAAACAATCGATCAGCCAATAGGTGCAAATCGAAAACGCCCCCTCGCCGCCGGGCAGATTATCGTCCGTGCGGTACCGGTGGACGAGGCCGTCCTGCTGCAACTCGCGCTGAATCAACTCGATCGTCCCCACAATCCGTGGGTCGTCGGCGGGAAGGAAGCCGACCAGTGGCAAGCGCAGGACCGCCGCGTCGACGTCGGTCGACCCGTAGGCCATCATGAACGCGTTCCGCTCGCGGTCGTACCCCCGCTCCACGATCTCGGCGAAGATTGCATCCCGTTCGCGGGTCCAGCGCTCCACCTCACCGCCGGCAGCCATCTTGTCCGCCAGCCGCACGGCGCGATCGAGTCCGACCCAGCACATCACCTTTGAGTAGACATAATGTCTGGCTTCGCCGCGCACCTCCCAGATACCCTGGTCCGGCTGCCGCCAGACTGTGCAAATGTGATCGGCCACGTCGCGCATCAGCAACCAGACGTTCGGATCGATCGCTGGCGGCGATCCATCGATTCCACCGTGCAGATAGTAGAACCAGAGCGCATCAAGCACCTCGCCGTAGACGTCGAGTTGCCGCTGATCGTAGGCGGCGTTGCCGATGCGCACCGGTCTGGAATCGCGATACCCGGCAAGGTGGGGGAGGGTGCGCTCCGGCAGATCCCGCTCGCCATGAATCCCATACATGATCTGCAGACCCGCCGCCCCGTGCCCGCCGCACGCGCCCTCGATCCAGCGCCAGAATGCCAGCGCCGCGGTGCGGTCGCCGACCAGCAGCAGCGCATACAGTGTGAAGGTGGCATCGCGCAGCCAGCAGTACCGATAGTCCCAGTTGCGGACCCCGCCGATCTCCTCCGGCAGCGACGTCGTCGGCGCGGCCACGATCGCGCTGGTCGGCTCGAAGGTGAGCATACGCGGTGTCAAGGCCGAGCGCAGCATCGTCCCGGCGTAAGGTCCGTCGGCGGCGATCGTCCGATGGGACGCCCAAGCCCGCCACGCCGCGTCCGTTGCCGCGACCTCCTCCCGCCAGTCGTCGTGTTCGAGCAAGGCGCGGGCAGCCTCCTCGTCCTGTTCGTGGCCGAGGACCAGCGCCACCGTATCGCCGTCGTGTCGCAATTCACCCGGCCAGACTAGGGCCAGCCACTCAGCGGGACCGGACAAGATCGCGCCGCGCTCCGCCACAAGTTCCACGTTGGGCACCGTGGCGGCGTAGTTGAGGCCGATCCTGGCGTCGAGCACGACGTCGATGTCGCCCCCATGTGCCGTCAACCACCGGACGAACCGGTGCCGCGCGACGCCGCGCCAGATGCCGTCGAGGAGACCGTCCGGCTCGGCCTCGGCCAGCGGCATCGCGTCGGTCAGCACCAATGCGCGATCGCCCAGGTCGAACTCGGTCTCCAGCACGGCCGATCGCTCCCGGTAACATCGCCGTCTGCCCGCGATCTCGCCCTTGGGCCTGACTGCCAAGTAGCCGCCGATCTCGGCGTCGAGCAGGCGACATAAAATGGCTGGACTATCGAAGTGCGGCAGACAGAGCCAGTCGATCGAGCCGTCGCTGGCGATCAGCGTGGCGCTCTGGGCGTTGCCAACCATCGCGTAGTCGGCGATCGGACGATACCGGTCATCGCCGCCGGGCACGTCCGGCGCGACGACACGGTGCGGAATCGACGCCGGATCGATCACGCGTGTCGCCAAATCGGCAGCCGTCGCTGTCATTCGCATCACGCTCCTCTTTGCCTTCGGGTCGATCATACCGGCACATCAGGAGCTTGACACGTCTGTGGATGCCAATCGAGCACCGGCCTCCCCCACGGCAACCCGCTGATCCTGCACATTACGCACAAGGCCGCTTATCCGCAATATTGGAGAAAGGCAGCTCACCCCCTCCCGGACGGCGCGATCAACGTCAATGGCGGTAAGTGGCTAACCACAGACTTCATGCGCCGAACATCAGCACCTCGAACGCCGGGTCGGCCATCTCTGGGTCGAGTGGAAAGACCGGACGGCGGACGCGGCGATAGGTCAGACTGGCAATGTCCTGATTGACCGCGCCAGGTGTCAGAGCCAGGTACGCGCCGCGCGCCATCTCCTGTAGCTCCGGTTCGAGATAACCGATCTTGACCACGATCAGATCGGTCGCGTCGGGATCGAGCCCAAGATCAGTGAAGTCGTGGCGATGGTGAAAGGGTTTGCGGCGTGACGTGAGAATGATCTGTACGCCACCGCACTGCACGATCGCGACATCGCCCCCGGCCGGGTCTTCCCGCACCACCGCCCTGACGATCCCCGTCACCGGGAACGGACGGGCGTGGATCGGATCGAGCTTGCCGCCAATCGTTACGTCAACCGACCCCCCTACTCCGACGTTGGCGCAGGTCGCGACCGCCGCGGCGTCGGCGATGCTGGCGACGATAGCTGACCGCTCTCCGCGCGCAGTCGCGGGATGCGCCAGCACGCGCTCGACCATGATCGGCACGTCGCCCGCGCCGCCGGCCGTCGGGTTGTCGCCGGAGTCGCTGATGAGGACCGGCCGTTCGACGTGCGCCAGGGCTTGCACAATGCACCATTCCACGTCGCCAGCCGGGACACTGAAGTCGAACGCAAATCGAGCATCCCAGTAGCGTTTCGCGATGGAAAGCGCTTCGGCTTGAACTCGCTCGGCATCGATCCCCGTCACCACGACGCTAGCGCCGGCTCGTGGTTCGTCGGCCCAGACGTAACCGACCCAAAGCGAGGCGTCGATGATGCCCGCCCGCTCGCTCGATGCGGCAAGCCTTGCGTACAGTCCTTGACCGGGTTCGACGAGCGTGCTGGTGCGCTCTCCCGGCAAGATGATAGGGACGCTGACGTAGCCGCGCAGGGGCCGCGCTCGCTCGTCGAGGCAGCGCAGCAGATTGGCGCATGCCCGCTCCCGCGTCTCCCCGGCGTCGATGTGCGGGGCGTGGCGGTGGGCGGTAAAGAGGTCGACCAGCGCCACGAGTCGCGGCGAGACGTTGCCATGGAGGTCCATCCCGGCCGAGATCAGACAGTCCGGGCCGACGAGCGAGCGAATCGCCGCCGCGAGATCGGCTTCGGCGTCGTCCAGGCCCTGGACGTGCATGGCGCCATGCATGTCGAAGTAGAAACCATCGAGCGGCAACGCGTCTTCGATCCGTCCGATGAGCTCCCGCTTGAGCGCGGCATACGTCTCTGCCGTCACCGAGCCGCCGGGCATCGACCGCGCGTACAAGCACGGATGCCAGACAACGTCGGCGCGATCGCGGAACCGCCAGTTGGACAGGAAGGGATACCGCTCGCCCATTTCCAGTCCGCGCACCACCTGAAAGTCGGCGAGCGTGCTCGGCAGCGGCGAGAAGGTGCTGCTCTCGATGGCGACGCCGCCGATCCCGATCCGCATGCCGGATCTCCTCGTTGCCGCGACCATCATCCCTCGTTCCCCACGACCTGATCGACGTACCGCCGCAGCGTGCCGTCGGCGAGAGCCTCCGCCAATCCCGGCGCAAGCTCGGCCGCAATCCGGGTGGCGTGCGGTTGGAGCAGGTCTATCGTGCCGGCAACAAGTCGTGTCGCGGCCTGCACGACCTCATCGAACGACCCGGCCCGGCTCGCCAGACCGAGGCAGGTCAGCATGTCCTCGCGGTAGCCGGACGGCGCTACTGGCAAGCTCAGTGCAAGCTGGAGCGCTTCAGGGTGCGTGCCCGCGCGCCTTTGCGGATTGAGTGGGCGCAGGACCGACGGACACAGACCCGCGAGCGACCGCGCGGAAAGACGCAGCGCGAGCTCGTCGTTGGCCTGCCGGGCGTGCATGATCTTGCCCAGTTCAGCAACGAAGTCTTCGAGTTCCGGCTCGGCTGGCGGGTGGAGCTGGTATGGTCGATCGAGGCGTGCGCGCAGACTCGCATCAGCTGCCCAAAGCAGCCGGCTCGCCTGCGCCGACGGCAGTCCAAATGTCCACGACCGCGACTTGTTGCCAGCCGCCAGCCAGCCGTCGAGGTCCTGCACGACAATCGACACATGGATCAATCGGCCGTCGGCCGCGCGGTCGAAGTAGACGGGGTACTCCTCTCGCGGTTCGCCGGCGGTCAGGACGTCGAAGTCGACGTCACTGAATCGGTTGGGCTCGCCGCGGGCGTAACTCCCCTTCAGGATCACGGCGAGCACGTCCGAGAACTCCCGGCGTAACCGGTCCGCCCACCGCTCGATGAAGGCTTCGTCGGCCATGCAGGCTCCGTCGTGGCGAGGCGCGCGAACGCGATTCTGACGCCCGAAATGGTGTCACAACAGCCGCGCTCGCGCGTCTTATAGACGAGTGGCGAGCGGATCGTCGAGGCGTCGCCAAAACGTGACAACCTCTTCAACTATTCGCGTGATTGTCGCGCTACGATGGAGCAGATAGGAGGGCGAGAATGGAACTCCTGGGCGCTAAGGTGAACGTAGGCATGACGCGCATCGGATGGAACACTCTGGCGGTGGCACTACTCGTCATCGGCCTGTTTGTCGCGATTGCGATGGACGGCGAGCTGCCGGCCGCGGTGACGAAGGGATTGCTCGTCGGGCTCCTCGGTTTGGACGTCGTGGTGATCCGTTGGCTCATCGGGTTGAATACCAAGTAGTCGTTGCCAGTGATGATGTGGAACGCCCTGCCTTCATGCCGGGGCCGCTAATCTGACGCGGGGGTGGCGGCGCCACCCCCGCGCTTGTTACGTCGGCCGAACCGCCGGCCGTTCGTTAGTAGTGGATGACGATCGGCGTGCTGTAGGACGTCCAGTAGTAGAGCCACTCGGAGAACCAGACCGGCAGGTTGATGCAGCCGTGGCTCATCACGTTCCCGAAGTTGTTGTGCCAATAGGCGCCGTGGATGGCATGCCCGACGTTGGTGAAGTACATGACGAAAGGCACGTCCGGTACGTAGTAGCACTCGCCCTGGAGGCAGCCCGACATCGTCTGCGAGTAGAGCTTGGTATTGACGTAGAAGGTCCCAGTCGGCGTGTCGAAGCCCGGTCGCCCCGTGCTCACGTACGTCTCCCTGACCCGAGTGTACCCCTCCCAGGCGATCAGATACTGCGTGCTCAGGTTGACTTCGATCCACTTCCGACCCGGTGGGCATGACTTCGTGAAGACCTTGCCGGTGTCGAGACGGACATTGACGCGTTCGGCCGTGCCCGCTGCTTCGGTGTAGATCTGTTGATTGGTCAGCACATTCGACGACGCCCCTGGCCCGGACTGGTAGGTGATCGACTGGCCGGGGTAGAGCGCCCGGTTGTTGAGGTTGTAGGGTTCGTTGCCGTTGCGGTCCCACGTCGTCGAGAGTTGGCTGAGTCGGATCGGCCCGTTGCCCACGTTCCGGATTGTCGTCGTCTCGGGCGAGCCGGCGCAATTGATGCTCAGCGTCATCTCGCTTGGGGGCCGTGCCGGACAGCGGGCAGTGGTCGTTCCGGCGTCGGTGACGATCTCCACACCCTCCTGCTGGAAGGCGAAGTCGGTATAGATGTACGAGGTCGTCAGAACCGTCCCGTAGGTTGCGCCGGGGCCGGAGCGGTAGATCACCGTGCTTCCGCCGCCGAGCGGGCGGTTGAGGGCAAACGGTTCGTCGCCGCCCTGGTCGAAGAGGCTGCCGATCGACAGGATTGTGATCTGGGCGTCGCCGAGGTTGTCGATGCGGGTCAGTTCGGGGTTGCTCCAGCACGACAAGGTGATCTTGAGGTCGTTGACGTCGGCCGGCGGCGCCGGCGGACAGGACTCCGTGATCGTACCGGCGTCGGTCTCGATCACCGCACCATCCTGGTCGTAGGCGTCGTCGGTGTAGAGGAACGAGGTCGTCAGGATCGTCCCGTATGTCGCGCCGGGACCGGAGCGGAAGATGCGGGTGCTGCCGCTCGCGATGGTCTGGCCGACCGCATACGGCTCGTCCACGGACTGGTCGAATTGTGAACCGATGGAGATGATCTCGATCGGATCGGCGCTGGTGTTGTCGATACGAGTCAACTCTGGGTCGCGGTCGCAATAGAGCGTGACCACGATCTCATCAATCGCCGCGAACCCGACCGGTTCCGCCTCCGGGCTGGCCGCCGGATCGGGCGTCTCCGTTTCCGGTTCTTCGGACGGCTCGGCGACCGGTGTCCCTTCCGCCGCGTCGGACGTCTCGTCCGGTGTTTCGCCATCAGACTCGGCGGGCTCGGGCGTGCCGTCGGACGTTTCCTCGTCGGTCGCCCCGTTCTCCCCTTCGGATTGCCCCTCCGTCGATTCTTCGGTGGAACTCGGTGTGCCTTCGGCGGCGACTTCCGCGTCCTGGGCAGAAACGCTGCCCGGACTTCCGCTCATCGCGAGCGGTTGCGCTACCAGGGCAAGCACGATCAGCACAAACCAGCACGCGCGTCGAGTCTTCACGAGTCCCCCTCCCTCGAACCCATAGTCGCAATCATTATGCACCTGTCCGGATAACGTTGCCGAAGCGCAATCGGTCCCTGTCAGGTATCCATTCGGACCCCATGCGCTCGGCACTCCCACGAACACCCGGACCAAGTACTGCCCCGGCCCGGTCGCGATTCCGTTGACAATAGAAACGCCGGGCATACGCCCGACGTTTCGCCCCCATGAGAAAGTCATCCGGGCGGCCTCAGACGATCACTTTGCGCTTTTGGGCGACGTAGTCGACCAAGATGTATTCACCCAGACGGTCGGGGGTGGAGACGAAGACGCGGCCCTTGTTGATCTTCATCAAGTCGTTGACGAACTGGACCATGTACGGCGACCGTTCGAGCATGAAGGTGTTGATGGTGATGGCGTCGCGGGTGCACCGGATCACCTCGCGCAACGTCTCCTGGAATGTGCGCGGCAGCGGTGGCCACTGGAAAACGACGTGACCGTTCTCGAAGTGGGCGGTCGGTTCGCCGTCGGTGATGATGATGATCTGCCGATTGCTTCCCTTGCCGCGGCCGAGGAGCTGGCGCGCAAGCTGGAAGCCATGCTGCATGTTGGTGCCGTACTTGTACTCGTTCCAGTCGAGCGTCGGCAGGTCGGTCGGCTTCAGTTGCTCCGCCATGTACGAAAAGCCGATGATGTGGAGGTCGTCGCGTGGGTACTTGGTGCGGATCAACGAGTCGAGCGCCAGGGCGACCTTCTTGGCCGCCGTGAAGCAGCCGTTGTAGAACATCGACCGGCTCATATCGACCATCAGCACGGTCGACGAGCGGGTGCTGTATTCGGTGCGGTAGACCTCGAAGTCGCGCGGGTCGAGTTGGACCGGCGAACCGGCGCCGCCGCGTTGAACCGCGTTCATCACCGTCTTCGGCAGGTCGAGCAGAAACGGATCGCCGAACTCGTAGGGCTTGCTGGTGTCGGTCCGCTCCGCCCCGCCGCCGGAGCGATCGATCTCGTGCTGACCGAGGCGATCGCGCTTCAACTGCTGGAAGATGTCGTTGAGCGCCTTCTGGCCGATCTTGCGCACACCTTGCGGCGTCAATTCGTACCCCCGCCGCGTCTTGCGGATGAACCCGGCGTCCTCTAGTACCTTGGCGAGCCGGGAGAGTTGTTGCATCTGCTCGTGCTCCTCGTCGCCGAGCAGATCGCGCACCTTGTCGTCGTCGAGATTGGCCAGGTCATTCCACTTGCGAACGTCGCGTAAATCCTGCTCCAGGTTGTCGTACTCCTGGAGGCGGTCCATCATCCGCATCGCCTCTGAGAGGGTCAGCGACTCGTCGCCGGAAAAGGAGTAGCTGTTGCGCCAGTCCTCCGGGCGCATCATCTGGCCCAGGTTCTGGCTGAGGCGGCCCATCTCTTCTTGCAGTCCCGGGTCCTGCATGATCGCTTCCATCATGCTCTGCAGCTGGCCGCGCTGGTCCGGCGTCATGCTCTCCATGAGTTGCTGCATGGCGGCCATCTGCCGTCGCAGGTGCTCCAGCAGATCGTCGAGGCTCCTAACCTCCGGGCCGAAGAAGTGGCCCCACTTGTGCATGAAGTGCTCAAAGTTCGGGTCCTCGCCGCGTGCCTTCGCCTCCAGCATCTCGTTGAGGTCGCGCATCATCTGGCGCATCTCGGCCATGTCCTCCGGCGACATGTTGCCGAGCGCCTGTTGCATCCCCTGGAAGGTCTGCTGCATCACCTGTTGCTGGAGCATCGCCAGCAACTCCTGGAACTGCTGCCGGGCCTCCGGGTCCATGAATTCGTAGTCATTCAGGCCACGAATCGCCCCGGCTGGGTCGGACGGCAATTGGTCGATCTGCTCCTGCTTCCGCGCCGCGATCTGTTCCAGCATGCGGTGGAGCTCTTCGTCGTACGCTCCTTTGCCGTCCTCGCCGCCCTCCCCGCTCTGCTGCCGCGCGAGCCGTTCACGGCCCTCTTCGAGCCGCCGCTCGATGCCGGCGCGCTCGGTCTGGATGACTTGGTCGAGCTTCTCTTTGATATCGTCGAGGATGGAGCCGAGGTCATAGCGGTTGAGCTGTTCCTGCCGACGCTGCCGCAAGCGGTTCATCAATTCGCGCAGACCCGGCACGTTTTCGCCGTCCGGTCGCTGGAACCCCCAACTAAAGAGGCGTTGCAGCGCCAGGTCGAGATTGCCGTTGTGCATCAGGTCGTCCGAGATCGCCTGCATGATCTCGTCCGCGGTCAGGCCGCTAATCTCCTGCGTGCCGTCCCAGCGGGAATAGCGGGTGCCGTAGCGGAAGGTTGGCATTTGGGATGTCCTCTCGGCGGGGTACAATCCGTGGTCGGACTGCCCGCGCTTAGGCGCGCGCCGTCGTTGGTCCCGCGGTGGCGAAGTCGAAGTCGAGCATTTCCCGCGCAACTTCGAGGTCGATCAAGTCGCCACGGTGGAGCCGGTCGTAGAGATCCGACAGCTTGCGCTCTATCAGGGGCAAATCCTCGTCCTCCACGCGAGCCAGCGCCGGACCGGCGGAGACGACTCCCCTCGTCGCCAGCCGCGCATACCGCGACAGAATCGTCTCCGCCGGAGCAAAGTAGCGTGTCACGATGTCTCGCGCGTGCCGTTCATCCGCGGTCTCTGGCAGGATGGCGAGAATGCGGTCCACGATGGCGCAAATCTCGAGCGCCTGGGCGCGCACTGCCGGCTTGGGAATCCGTCGGGCATTGGTGCGCATGGCGTCCACTTTCGATTCGGCTTCGGCGAGGATCTTGCCCAACGGCCCGGCATCCTGACTCGGCGTTGGTTGTTTGGGAGCGCGGTCGACCGCGAGCTCGTTGGGTAACGACGAGGGCGCGGCGCGTTGGAGCTGAGCGCGCGGCCGCGTCAACAGCGCTTTGACGATGAGCGCGACGACCACAATGGGCGACAGCAAGACGCAGAGGACAAACGCTGGGATTAGCAGCATCAAGCCCAAACCGAAGAGTGGAATGGGCAGCCAAACGAGACTCGGTCCTGCCGCGAACACCGCGGCGAGGACGATCAGCGCGACCACTATCCACCGGAGTATGCCGCCCATGTTTCGCTCCTGACCATTCGCGTCTTGACTCATCGTTGAGCCCCGCGAGCCGTCAACCATCTGACCGCGGTTCGCCAGGCCGCTGGTCTTACGACTGCTTCGAGGACGTGCCGCCTTCCATCAACCCCAGTTCGAGCATCTCGCTTGCGACCTGAAGGTCGATCACGTCGCCGCGGTGGATACGATCGTAGAGTTCATCCATTCGGCGCTCGATGAGCGGCAAGTCGTGCGTTTCGACCCGGTCCAATGCGTCCCGCGCCGTCGCCACGCCGCGCGACGACAGCCGCGCGTACTGGCTGACGATCGTGCGCGCGGGTGAAAGGTATTGGTCGAGGAACTCGCGCGCGAGCCGAGTTTCCCGCCCCTCTTCGGCGAGCGCCGCCAAAATGTTGTCCGCGGCGGCGCAGATGCGGAGCGTCTGTGCCCGCGCCGCCGGGTTCTCGATGCTCAGGGCGGTACGCCGCAGCGCGGCGACACGTCCGATGCCGTCCTCAACCAGACTTGTCATGTCGGTTGAGGCGGTTGGCCCGTCCTCCTGGGAGCGGCTCGGCGGATCAGGGCGCGGACCCTGCCTGTTGAGCCGTTCGCGAACCTTGCGATCCTCCCAACGCTTGTCGAAGGCCACGTCCTCGGTCAGAACCGCGACGGCGTGAATCGCTACGCCGACGCCCCATCCAAGCGCCGGCCAGTAGAACCAGAACCCCGGGCCGGTGATCACGTCAAGGATGAACAAGAAGGCGCTGACGGCGACGTAGATGGAAAGGTGGACGTAGAAGTCGCGCAGTTCCCGGATGTGCTTGCGAGCGGCCTCCTCGGAGGGATCGCCGGGCGACGATGATTGCCGCAACGGAACCTTGTCGTCGGAGGAGAGGGCGCGCGAGATTTCGCGCCCCATGTCGCGGAGATGCCGCACGCTCTGCCCCACGACCTGGTGCGTCGGGACGACCGCCGGAGCTCCCGGCGTCTGGGAATCAGTTCGCTCCTCAGGTTCTGCCTGCCGCATCGATTGTGAACTCCTGGCCGCCTGGCCGCCTGGCCGCCTACCGATGGTATCGAGCCGGGCCGCCGGAGGCGTCCTTATTCAGCTTACGATTGAGGTGCAACCCTTCCAACACAAACTCCACAGCCGAGGCGACGGCCGCAGGATTTCCGCCGACCCCGAGCTTATCAACCGCCTCGCGCATGCCGTCGAGATGGCTCAACTGATGGACATAGTCCATCGCCGGCATCAACTCGGACGCCTCCACGCTCAGCCCGTTGTCGAAGGCGAGGATCAGGCGCTCGAAGGAGCGGACGGAGAAGTGCCGGTTGAACGTCGTCATCACCGCGGCCTGGATCAGCTTGTCGACGATCTGTTCCTCGCGCACTTCGCCCATCGTCTCCAGCTCGATTTTGCCGCTCGTCGAGGAGTGCAGCGCTTCGAGGTCGGAGACGCGCGGCGCGGCCTGCCGCTCGCCGAGCCGGATCGAGCGGCGAGTCGCGTTCGAGACGAGGTTCTCGTAGTTGGCGACACTCATCCGCACCGAGACGCCCGAGCGCTGCGAGACGTCGTGCGACCGGCGGGCAAGGTGGGTCAGATCGGCGACGATCTCCCGCATGAAGGCGGGAACCGTAACGTGGATGCCCGCCGTCTCGAAGACCGCCCGCTCCTGCTCCATGATCCCGATTTCGAGGTCGATCGACTCCGGGTAATGCGTGCGAATCTGTGATCCGTAGCGGTCCTTGAGCGGCGTGATGATGCGGCCCCGGTTCGTGTAGTCCTCCGGATTGGCCGACGCGACGACGAAGACGTCAAGCGGCAGACGGATCTTGTAGCCGCGAATCTGGACGTCCCGTTCCTCCATGATGTTGAGCAAGCCAACCTGAATCCGCTCGGCCAGGTCCGGCAGCTCGTTCAGCGTGAAGACGCCGCGGTTGGTCCGCGGCACGAGGCCGTAGGAGATGGTCAACTCATCGGAGAGGTAGCGTCCCTCGGCAACCTTGATCGGGTCAACCTCGCCGATAAGGTCGGCGATGGTCGTGTCCGGCGTGGCCAGCTTTTCCCCGTAACGACGGTCGCGGCCCACCCACTCGATCAGCGTCGCGTCGCCCTGCTCGGCGACCAATTCGCGAGCAAATCGGGAGACCGGGCAGAACGGATCGTCGTTGATCTCGGACCCGGCGACGATCGGAATCGCCTCGTCGAGCAGGTTGACGAGGGAGCGAGCGAGGCGAGTCTTCGCTTGGCCGCGTTCGCCGAGGAAGATGATGTCCTGCCCGGAGAGGATCGCGTTTTCAATCGCCGGGATCACCGTCTGGTCATAGCCGATAACGCCGGGGAAGAGTTCTTCGCCCTTGCGAATCTTGGCGACGAGGTTGTCTCGCATCTCCTCCCGCACGCTCTTGGTGCGGTAGCCAGACGCGCGCAGTTCGCCGAAGGTGCGCGGACGGTCCTCAGGTTTCGTGGTGCGTTTGTCACGGGATTCGGTCGAAGCCATGAAGAAAATCCTCGATCCGGCAAGGGGCGCCGGGCTGGTCGGGGACGAAAGCAATCAGCCGCGGTCCCGTGGATGCGGGTGCGGCGTTGTCATCCTACACAGGCGGGCGGCAGGGCGACAAGGCGGCGCCCACGCCATCGTCCGCCTCAGTTGTGTTCACGAGGGAATCTGCATTGCGCGGAGATCCGACGCTCGGCGCTTGACGAGAGGGAAAAGCTGCTTGGCATCACCGCCGAGGTTGGCATAGAGCATGCGCGCCGCATCGTACGAAACCGTGAAACTGCCGGCCTGCTCGTCCCACGTCGCGAGCGCCACCGGCGCGATCCGGCCGGGCGCGGCGGGCGCCGAAAGCGAAACGACCGATCGCACGACACGGCGAACCTCGCCGGCCTCGGTCCATGCGTCGAGGAGCACGAGGAGATCGACCGCCTGGAGTTCCTCGATCCGCACATGGAGGGGATAACTGGCAAGACCATGGACGAAGTCTTCGACGGAGCGCGCGTGCGCGGTCGCCGCGAGCTGGTAGCCACCCCGCGCCGCGTCGAAGACGCGACGGACGCCCGGACCCCAGAGATAGGCGGGGAGATGCCCGCTAATTTCGTTGACGAGCAGGGCCGTCTCGCCCGGCGCCGCTGAATGCAGAAAGTCGAAGGACTCGAAGCAGCCGCGGACGTAGATGCGCCGCGACTCCGGCGGCAGATAGTCGAGCAGGGCCGTCAGCAGCGTCGTCTTCCCGGCGCCGCTCGGATCCGCGGCAATCACGATCGACGCACGCTGAGTGACCAACTCGGCGAGGAGCGCGGCCACCTCGGCCGTCAGGACACCGTGGGCCACGAGCTCGGCTAGGGAACGGCGCACCGGCGTTGCCCAAACCGGACCCCACCACTCGAAGGGCTCTTCCGACAACTGTCGTTGGCGCATGTCGTGACTCCTCGAACGACCGCTGCGCCGCGACATGATACGATCTCAATAGTCGATAGGCCGTGATCGAACAGTCTGGCGGTGGATGATGGGCAGCACGGATCTTGCGCTGACACCCGAAGAGGACGCGATCCCCGACCCCGACGACGAGGATGAGGAAATCGACGACATGCTGCCCGCCGACTTGTGGTTTCAGCGCGTCTTAGGCCGCGGCGCGTAGCGCGCGGTTGCGCGTGAACGTCAGGCTCACGAGCAATATGACCACCACTGCCCCGCCGCCGACGGCCGCCCGCACCCCCACCGCGTCGGCGACCGCGCCAGAGATCAACACCCCCGCCGATGGGACGCCGATCACCGTGAGTGAGAAGAAACTCATCAGCCGGCCGCGCAATTCGCTCGGGGCATGAAGTTGGATCAAGGTCGCGATCAGAGCAGCGGCGATGGTGCTGCTGAATCCAACGAGCACGAGCAGGGGCAGCGCCACGACGTAGAAACTGGAGAGCGCGAAAGCAAGCAGCGCGACGGCAAAGATCGCCGCGGACCTCCAGATCCACCGACCCCGATTGCTGACGTCGGCGCGCGACGCCAAGGCGATCGCGCCGCAGAGGGTGCCCAACCCTGGGGCGGCCACCAACACGCCGAATCCGAGTGAGCCAACCTCGAATACGTCACGCGCGAAGACCGCCAGCAAGGGGCCAAAGGACCGCCCAAATATTCCCGTGATGACCGACACCGTAAGCAACCCGAGCATGAGGGGCGAATGGCGCACGTAGTCGATGCCATGGCCGATCGATCGCAACACGCTGTCTGGCGAAGATCGCCGCAGCCCGATCGCTGGAATTCCCCGCATCTGCAGGAGCGCCCAAAAGACGGCGACGTACGTTACGGTATTGATGGCGAAGACGCCGCCTACGCCGACGAACGGGATGAGCGCCCCGGCCAGCGCGGGACCGATCAGCGCCGCGCCGGTGAACGCCGCTGAATTGAGTGAGATGGCCGACGTGAGCTGCCGAGGCGTCACGATGTCCGGCACGATGGCGTTGCGACATGGCGCGTCGAAGGCCAGCACGACGCCGTTGAAAAACGAGAAGACCATCAGCATCCAGATCTCGATGAGATCGGTCAACGTGATAAACGCCAGCAGGCTCGTCAACACCACGTAAAGGCATTGCACGACGAAGAGCATGCGGAGGCGCGGCACCCGATCGGCGACCGCCCCGCCAAGCGGTGGCAGGAGCAGCATCGGCACGGCAAATGCGGCCGCGATCAAGCCGAGGGCCACAGCCGCGCCGTCCGGGTCGAGGTCGGTCACCAACCACCCCTGGGCGGTCGAGTTCATCCAGGTCCCGGAGTTGGAGACGAAGAGCCCGAGCCAGAGCAGGCGAAAGTGGCGTGAGTGGAGGGCGGCGAAGCCTCGCGGGTTCTCCGCCACGTTCATGGCGTCGGCTTGTTCGCTCGGGACCGATGCGGACGTGGCGGTTGACGTGGCTTCTGAGGTTGTCGGGCCACCGGCGTTCATGGGTCGCGATGGTACCACGCCGACCGCCGCGCGCTGGACCTTGAGTTACGAACCTCAGTCTACCTCGAGGGTGGCGATGTAGGGCAGGTCGCGGAACTGACGGCGCAGATGGAGCCCGAAACCGACCAGCAGTTCGTTCGGGGCTTCGAAGCCGGCGTGGAGATTCGGCAAGTCAACCAACCGGGCCTCATGTCGGTCGAGCAACGTGCAGACGTCGATCCGCGCGACGCCCCGCCGGCGCAGCCAGCCTCGGAGGTACGACAGGCTCAGGCCAGTGCTGACGATGTCGGTCAGCAGCAGGACGCGACGACCGGACAACGAAGCGCGCGGCGCCCGGCTGACGCGAACGCGATGCCGACCACCGGCGCTGAACCGGCTGAGACGGATCGCGTCCTGCACCAACGGCGCTCCGCGCGCGTCGAGCTCCTGGACCAATGCCTCCGCGAAACGACGTGCCCCGACGCCGATGGTCAGCGCGAGCGCCGGCTCGCCCGTTTCGGCCCCAAGCACCGGCGCCAGATCGTCCGCAAGCGCGCCGATGCGCCTCCGAATCTGCTCCTCGCCATAGAGCACCCGCCCGACGCGACACCGCGAGCGCTGTCCTTTGTCCGCGTGATACGAATCGAGCAGGCGATAGTAGTCACGGCGGTAGAGCAGCTTAACGCGCACTGTCGGATAGAGCTCGCGCATGCGGCGCAGCTTCCGGTTCTTGCGCGTCACGAGCCGCTGGCGCATGGTCGTCAGCTCGATATAGAGCCGGAAATCGGGAAGATAAAAGTCCGGGGTAAACATCTCCGACGGTTGGCCATCGTCCGACCAAGCCAGCGCGAACGTCGTCGGCTCGTACGCCCATCGAACGCGGTAGTACGTCAAGATGCTGGCAAAGTCGAATTCGGCCGGATGGGCGAAGTCCGCCTCGTCACCCAGGCGGTTCAACCGCCAGGGCAACGGCAGCGGCGGCTGATGCGCCCCGGAACCTGACCCGGCGGTTCGCCGCGCTGTATCCAGGTCGTCCGTGGCCGGCTCAATCGGTTCGCGGGCGTTTCTCTCCCCCGCTTCAGAATCCACGCGCCGCTACTCCTATCGATTTCGACCTGTGCCTCACGCTCGCGTGGTGGGCACGACCGGGCACGCGCACGCCAGCGAATGGCAACGCCGAGCCGATCCATCGCGCGTTAGTCGGCCATTAGTGAGCGGGGATGCCCCCATTCTGGCACAGGAAGCCGCCATCGGCAACGGTTGCCGCAAAGACACGTCGCTCGCTCACCCACGCTCCTCGCGCTTCCCCTACGTAGCCCTACTCAACGCTGCCAGCGGTCGCTGGGCTAATTGGGTGATCTGACGGATGCGCCGGGACGTGACGTCGCCTACCCTGAGCATGCGCTGGCCGAATCCGCAGCCTACATCCTGGTCGCACTGGCGCAGGCGCCGCATCGGCACGGCGATCTCGTGGCCCGATAGGAGCGTTCGATGACCGATACTCGTCTTGCTGTTCAGCACAGGCGCGCGGCGACGAAATCGCCGCGGCCCCACCCGGCCAAGGCAGACACTGAATCGGCGGCGTCGACGGGGCAATCCGTGGCCCTCCATACGATTGGCCGCCTTCCCGGCGCGCGGGCACGCCCGACCGACCTTCTTTCGCTGCAGCGGACGGTCGGCAACCAGCGCGTGGCCCGTGGACTCGCTCAACGGGTTGGCTTGGCGTCCACCGAGCGGCTGCCCGACCATGACGCGACGATCGCCCGCGCGTCCGCGTCCCATGTCGTCCAGCGTGGCGGGCTCGACGACCTATTCGGCGCGGTCGGCGACCTCGTTGTCGATGCGGGCAAGGCGGTCGGCGGGCTCGCGAGCGGCATCGCGAAAGCCGTCAGCCCGGCAAACGATCCCGCCGTGCTTGGCCAGGCGCGGGGTCCTCGGGACCTGTTCGACCTCTACGCCATTCGCCAGTGGATCCACGTCCTACCCGGCACCGCGAAGACGTTTGGGCAGGACTGGATCGACGGCTCGCATGGCGCTGGCTTGATCCGCCAAGAGATCCGGCGGCAGCTAGGAGTCATATTCACGTTGGCCCGCGCGCTCCCCGAGCCACACGGCTGGTTCCAGGCGGTGAGTTGGTATCTTAGTTTCCTGCTTCACATCAAGCTGATCGACGGCCCAGAGGCGCGCAAGCGCGACCTCCTCCTTGTGCTCGATGACGTTTTCGACGCGCACGAGTGGCGCGCGACGGATCCGATTCCGATTGATCCGACGTGGTCCGCCACCCGGAAGCGCTATGCGCGGCTTTGGAACGAGAAGGGCCAGCTCTTCGCGGAACTTGCCCGGGACCTTGACCCCGATCTCGAACCCTACGTCGTCGCGGGGATCATGGCCGCCGAGTCGCGCCAGCAGTTCTTCAAAGAAGGCACCGGCCTGCCCATTGCCCGGTTCGAGCTGCACGTCTTCAGGAAACGGTGGGGCAAAACGAGCAAGGACCGGCAGCGCCTGTTTGAGCAACACTTCAAGGTCGGGGAGGGATGGAAGGGCCACAAGTGGCGGCCCACCGCGAAGGGATCTTTCCGGTCGTACCACGGCGATCAGGACAAGGAGTGGGAGGCGCTTGATTTCGCGCGCGGTCTCGACGGGGAGGCCGACGTCAAAGCGGTCGAGTCGACCAGCTTCGGCGCCGGTCAAACCATGGGGTTCAATTACGAGCGCGTCGGGTTCACCTCTCCCCTGGAGATGCTCCAGCACTACCAGACCCGGGAGCGCGCCCAGGTCGAAGGGATCGTTAACTACATCGCCACGATCAAGCCGGCATCCAAGAAGACGAAAGTGATCGACGCCATCAAGGCGGGGAACTTCCTCCCCCTCTCCAAGGCGTATGGTCCCGCCAATCCGGCGGGACATGCCAAAACGATCGTCTCCGCGGTGAAGACCATGAAGGATCTGGTCGAGGCAGCTGAGAAGGCAAGAGCCAAGGGAACCGCGAAGTGATTCGCGACCCGTTCCGACCGCGGCGACCGAGCGGTGGCGGCGGCACATTGAGGCGAATGCGCGACAGGTGCTTGACGGGCGCAAATAGCCTGCTAGGATAAGTGTGTCGCGCAATACAGACGGGCGCGGTGTTCGCACCGTGCGCGTCTGCAAAGAAAGGTCGGTAATTCGCCGCCGCGTACCGATTCGACGGAGCCCTGGCCGGCGTTTGCCGGTGTCAGTCGAAGCGCGTGTGGTGGCGAAGGGACGCTCGGCTCCGCGGTCGATTGGCGTGCACAACGCCAGCGATCGGTTGGGCCGCTGTGGTGCCGACGACACCTTGGGTCCCGGACCTGGTTCGTCGGCGCCGCCCGCGTGGCGGCTCGGTGATAGAAAGGTCCGCACGACAACGACGGCGAGTGTTGCGCGATGCTGGATGCCCTGGACGAGACGATCAAGGCGATCTTGCGAGACGTCGGCGGGATGGATCCCGCCGAGATCGATGTCGCGTTCGACGCGCCCGATCGGGAGTGGGCCTCCAAAGTCGGCAAGCCGACCGTGAACTGCTACCTCTATGACATTCGCGAGAATCTGCAGTTGCGCGAAACCGACTGGGTCATGGAGCGCGACGTGAACGGGCGGATGGTGACCAAGAAGCAACCGCCCCGACGCTTCGACCTCTCATACGTCTGCACCGCGTGGACCGCCGACGCCGAAGACGAGCATCGGCTGCTGTGGCGCGTCTTGGCGACCTTCGTCCAATGCCCCGTCCTGCCGCGCCATCTCCTCAAAGGCGAGCTCGCCGATATCGAGTGGCCGGTAATCACTGAAGTTGCCCAGCCGGACGGCCTGCTGCGAGACCCGGCCGACGTCTGGTCCGCGCTCGACAACCGAATTCGCCCGTCAGTCAATGTCGTGGCGACCGTGCCACTGCACGACAAGATGTCGCTGGAAGCGCCGTTGGTGCTAACGTCACGTACGCGCATCCGCGAATTCGGCCGCGACCCGGAGGAGATCCTCCAGATCGGCGGCGTGGTGCGTGACGAAGCGGGCGATCCCTGCTCCGACGTCACGATTCGCGTTCAAGACCACGCCTACTCGACGGTCACCAACCGGGACGGCCGCTTCTGGTTTGGCGGCATACCCTCCGGCAGCTACACACTCATCGCCGAACAGAACGGGCGATCTGGGGAGCGGCCGGTGGCGGTCCCCGGCGATGGCTACGACGTCATACTCGGGATTCCGGTGAGGGGTTCCAAGTCGAAGAAGGGAGGGTAGAACGCGGTCGAGCGAAGCCGCGGCGCGGCGGCCGCTCGGGAAAGTCGCGACAGGCCACTCGTCCACGGGTCGTCAATCCTCAGGATGAGCAGGCCCATGAGTCGCCGTTTGCTGGTTGGTGGTTGAACGTCGGAACGGGAGGAGTTGGCCATGCCGACCGATTACTATTCACCAGGCGTTTACATTGAAGAGTTCGACAGCGGTCCCAAGCCGATCCAAGGCGTCGGGACGTCGGTCGCCGCGTTCGTCGGGTTCACGGAGCGGGCGCCCGATAGCCGTCCGCATCTGGTAACCAACTGGACGCAGTTCACGAACACCTTCGGCGGGTTCATTCCCGATTCGTATCTTGCCTACGCGGTGCGTGGCTTCTTCGACAACGGTGGCCGCCAGGCGTACGTCGTCGCCGTCACAAACAGCCAGGCAGGCGCCGACGGCCAGAAGGCGCGGGCAGCGCTCGCGGCGGCGGCCGCGATCCCGGCCCGCCTCCCCTCCCACGGCACCTCGCTTCAAATCGAGGCGGTCTCGGAAGGCAAGGCCGGCGAAGGGATCCAGGTCGAGATTGGCCCGGCGACCGGCGACGGCGCGACCGAAGAGCAGTTCAAGCTGACCGTGCGCCAGCCGGGCGGCAAGGAAGAGACCTTCGACCAGCTCAGCTTCGGCAAGGGCCGGGGCGTCCGCAACGTCGAGCAGGTCGTCAATCGCGAGTCTCAAATGATTCGCGTCAAGCTGATGGTCGACGAGGCGCAAATGTCGGTGGAAAAGCTGCCGCAGGCCGGCCTCCACACACTGCAACCGGCCCAGCCGCAAGCGCCGAACCTGCCGGCCCGGATCGATCCGACCGAACTCCAGGGCAACGCGGAAGCGCGAGCCGGCGTCCTCGGCCTCGAAGCGATCGACGAAGTGACGATGCTCTGCTGCCCGGACCTGATGAGCCCGCGCGTCCTCGGCGACCGGGACGGCCAGACCCGGATCAAGTCGGTCCAACTCGCCATGCTCAATCACTGCGAGAGCATGAAGGACCGCTTCGCGATCCTCGACGCGCCGCGCGCCCTGGGCGTGCAGGACGTCAAGGAATGGCGGACCGGCGACGCCGGCTACGACTCGATGTACGGCGCGCTCTACTACCCCTGGATCAAGGTCCAGAACCAGACGCCACCGGCCCAACGCAAGGAGGGCGAGGGTGATCTGATCGAGATTCCGCCCTGTGGCCACGTCGCCGGTCTCTACGCGCGCGTCGACGGCGAGCGCGGCGTTCACAAGGCGCCGGCCAACGAGGTCGTGCGCGGCGCGGTCGACCTGGAGGTCCAGATCACCCGCAACGAGCAGGACCTACTCAACCCGATCGGCATCAATTGCATCCGGTCCTTCCCGAACATGGGGATCCGGGTCTGGGGCGCCCGCACCCTCTCCAGCGATCCGGGTTGGCGGTACATCAACGTGCGCCGGCTCTTCAACTTCATCGAGGAGTCAATCGACCACAGCACCCAGTGGGTCGTCTTCGAGCCGAACGACGAGGATTTGTGGGCACGCCTCTCGCGCGACGTCACGGCATTCCTCGATCGCGTTTGGCGCAGCGGCGCCCTCTTCGGCGCGACGCCGGACGAGGCGTTTTACGTCAAGTGCGATCGGGAGACGAACCCGCCGGAGACCCGCGACGTCGGCCAGCTCATCGTTGAGATCGGGTTGGCGCCGGTCAAGCCGGCCGAGTTCGTTGTCTTCCGCTTCACGCAGAAGGCACTTGAGTCGTAAGGCGTGAACCGTGAGCCGTGAGGCATGAGGAGGAGCGTGTTACTCACGCCTCACGCCTCACGGCCAACGACACTAGTCACACGGAGGAACAGAGATGGCTGAGGGCGAATACCCACTTGCTGGTTATCACTTCTTCGTCGAGGTCCAGGGCAAGCTCATGGGCGCGTTCCGTGAGGCGACCGGGCTGAACTCGGAGAGTGAGAAGATCGAGTACAAGGCGGCCGGTCCGAAGGGCGAGGAGATCACGATCAGCCAGCCGGGTCGGACCAAGTATCCGGACATCGTCCTCAAGCGCGGCCTCACGTCGGACATGTCGATGTGGGAGTGGCGCAAAGAGGTTGAAGACGGCAAGTTCAAAGAGTCGCGCAAGAACGGCTCGATCGTCCTCTACGCGCAAGATCACTCGGAGGTCGCTCGCTGGAACTTCGAGGGCGCCTGGCCGATGAAGGTCGAGGGGCCGGGCCTGAACGCGGGCAACAACGAGATCGCGGTCGAGTCGTTGACACTCGCGGTGCTGAAGACGATCCGGGTCAAGTAGCAACCGCGGGCCGCCGGCCGCACCGCCGGTCGGCGGCCATCGTTCCGACGCGGCGCGGTCGTTCGCGCCCGTTGAAGACTGAAGGCTGATCGAGAATGGGCGGACGTTCCGGAAGCAAGTCGGACATCGGTCTGCAAACCGAGTACACGTTCACGTTGCCACGCGGCTACGTCGACCAGGAGGGGACGCTCCATCGCGAAGGCGTGATGCGACTGGCGACCGCGATCGACGAAATTTCGCCGTTGCGCGATCCGCGGGTTCGCGCAAACCAGGCTTATCTCTCGATCGTGCTCCTGGCGCGGGTCGTCTCTCGGCTCGGCAGCCTGCCTGACGTCAACACCGGCATCATCGAGGGCCTCTTTTCTGCCGACCTGGCCTTCTTACAAGACTTCTATCAGCGAATCAACGAGCCGGGCGCCCTCAAGGTGGCGGTGTCGTGTCCGCAATGCAGCCACAACTTCGAGGTGGACGTGCTGCCCACGGGGGAATCGTAGGCTACCCCCTCGATCGGCTCCAGGAGGAGGTAGCCTACATCGCCTATCACTTTCACTGGCCGCTCGATGAGATCCTGGCGTTGGAGCACGCCGACCGCCGCCATTGGGCGGAGGAAGTCGCCTCCATCAACCGGCGGTTGAACGAAGAGGCGGAGCAGCAATCGACCCCGCCATGGTGAGCGGACGAGCCGTTCGCATTTGGCCGTTAGCCGTTAGCACTCGGTACTCGGTACTCGGTACTCGGATCAGGATTCGCCAATGTGCAGCATGTCATCCAAGGTCAACCTACAGCCCCCGTTGCAAGTTGGGCGGTTTCTGGTCGAGATCGGCAACGAGGTCGTCGCCAACTTTCAAGACTGCTCGGGGATCGCGGTCGAATTCGAGGTGCAAGAGGTGATCGAGGGCGGCAACAACGAGTTCATTCTGAAACTGCCCGGTCGCCGCAAGTTCACCAACATCACCCTCAAACGCGGCGTGACGACCAATCCTCAGTTCATGAACTGGCGACCGAAGGTCGAGGGCGGAAAGATCACGGTCGAAAAGAAGAATCTCTCGATCATCCTCTTCAGTCACACTGGCGATCCGGTAAAGCGATGGAATGTCGTTCAAGCCTTTCCGATGAAGTGGACCGGGCCCGATCTGAAGGCGAGTTCGATGGAAGTCGCGATCGAATCGCTTGAGTTGGCGCACGAGGGCTGGACCGAGAAGTAAGCGACGGCCGCGATGCGCGGCCGGAGGCGTATTTGTATGGCCGAGCGGTCGAGTCCGCGCACCATTGCCACCATTCAACGGATCACCGGCGCCCGGCACGAGCACCGGCCGCGGCTGGCTGTCCACCGCTACAGCGACCGACAGCGCGGCAGCCGATGGCTGGCGACCATCGCGGCACGAACCGGGCTCGGCGCCCGCGTCGCCCGCCATTCGCTGAGCTTTGGCCAATCGCTCTGGCCTTTGCATGCCCGCCGGTTCATGACCGCCTCGGGCATGAGCATGATCCTCCGGCGCCGGAGACGTCGCCAACAGCCCGCACCCGCCCCTCGCCGTTATACGTGGCCGCTGTTGCGGCAAGGCATCGACGACGCCGAGGGTGGGCGTTCGACGATCGGGGTATTCGATCAGATCCCAGGCGACGCTGAATACGAAACCGATGACGCCCTCCACTTCGATGACGAGCTAGGCCACGATGATCCATTCGCCACGCCCGATGAGTCGATCTTGGCCCGCCACGAAGCGTTTCTCGGATTGCCCTTGCGAACGGATCGGGCCGCACCTCGATCATTCATTCCTCCTCAACCATTGCGATCCGAGCGGGCGCTTGACGGCTCGCCGCTCCGCCTTGCTTCCCGAATATCTGGACGGTTCGACGGCGACGGCGGCGAAGCGTTCCCGGACAACCCTTGGCAGTCGCCGTCGATTTCTCCCGAAGAATTGCTGCTCATCGCCGCGACCCGAGGTCGATCCAGCGTCGACGCGCAATCCGTGCAGCGGACTACCGGCGGACTCAGCGCGCTCCGACGTATGGGGACGGTCGAACCACTTCCGCGATCGGGTTCAGCGGTCGATTTCTCGACGTCGCTCGCGGACAGGCATTGGTCCGCAACCGGCGAACTACCGACGCGACAGGCTCGATCGTCTCGGTTCGCACCGATCACTCTGGCGCTGACGAGGCCGTCGCTTGCGGCCCAACGCTCCGTTGGCGGACCTCACCAGCCGGCGACTACCCACCTTGCCTGGCCGTCTGCCGTCTCCGAAAGCGTGGCCGCGACGACCGTGTTTGCCACGGTGCCGGCAGGAAGCCCGCCCGGCGCGCTCGAATTCACCGGTCGCGGATATGCCGAGGCGGACAACAATCAGTGGGTAAGTGGATCGATCCCTGAACGCTCGAGCACCCGCTGGTCGCCGTGGAATCTGGCTAGCCCCCTCGTTTCGCGGCTGCCAGTGACCGCGAAGAGCTGGGCCGCGGATCAATCGACGGCCGGTGGCCCGGTCCCATACGGGACAACGGACGCCGGCGTTTCACCCATTGGTCATATGGGCTTATCCTCGGAAATCGACGGGCAGTTCATCCAGTGGGACGCGGACGGCCATATCCTCCCGCGCGCACGACAGACCTTGGGAACAGTGGGCCGGGTGTCGGCAGCCGGGGCATTCCCGTCCGGCATCCGCCGGATGCAAACAACCGCGGCCGATCTAATTTTGCGACGCATGCCAGGCGTGGTCATGCGCACGTTCCTGGGAGCGGAGGCACTTCGCCTGCTCCAGTGGCCGGCGATGCCGCAAGCGACGACACCCGTCGGCGTCGATCAACGGCCACCGCTCACTCCCCTCTCGTCCCCGGTATTGCCGTTGGTCCAGCCAGGGTCGCCAGAACCACCCAGTATTGGTGGGCCATTGCCCATTTCTACCGGCAGGGTGCGCCGCGCCATGCGCGTCGAACCGATTTCCGGCACCCTTTCGCCTCAGCATCCGGTTGGACCGCTCTCTGCCCCATCTCGCGGCATCGGCGTGCCAAGCGCCTTTGGGTTATCGACGCTTGGGAGAACAACAACCGATCTTTCCCAGGTTCCTGCCTCGGCCATCGGTATGTCGGACGCTGAAAGCACACCAGTCCCGCCCGAACTGGTTCCGCCATTCGCCGCCCGGCGTGCCGAGCGTGCCGCCTGGAGCGAATCACTGGCGATTGCCAGTCCGCCGCCATTCCTTTCCATCCCGCCGAGCGGTGCGCCGGCGGTTGAGGTTGGCCGCCCCATCACCGGCGTCCTCCGCCGTTTGGCATTTGCGGACGCGTGGAAGCGACCAGCGACCGGCCGATCGACGGTTGCGGGGGAGCGGGCATTCAGTTCGGCTGCTGCCGCCCGGCTGCCACTCGGTCGCGCGGGCGCCGGAGCGTGGGCACGCGCGGAATTGGGCGGCGCTCAGCCGGTCATCGGCGCGCCGTCGCGCGAGTACTGGCCGGCATCGATGGCGGCGCCGGGCCCCTCCGCTTCACCCGGTACAGTTGGGGGATGGACCTCAGCTGAACCGCGCTTGCCGCGTTCGACTTTCGGCTTTGGCGAAGCGGACACCGTCACTCCCATCTATGCCCGTGGATGGCCGACCGTGGCTTCGGAACAGATGGTGCTCCAGCGCCGCGCCCGCGACCGCGACCTCGCATCGGTCGGACCGCTAACGCGCACTGGTGTATCGCCATTCGCCGCCGTCTTGGGTTCGAGCCCGATTGGCGATTCGGAGATCGCGGTCTGGTCGACTAGGGGCGTGGCGACATCGCCGCAGTCCTCACCGCCACCGTTGCCGGTCATTCGCGCCAAGCGTCGTTCAATTATGGACGCGGCCGCGATACCCATGCCTACGGCAACCATCGCGCGATGGCCGGTCTTTCGCAGCGCGCTGCCCGACGTGGCGGAGCCGAGCGTCGCGCAACGCTCGACGGCCGCCGAGGCGATGGCCGCCAGCGAGGGGCAGGCGCTGCCGCCACTCGTGCGTCGCTCGATGGAGCATCTCTTCCGCATGGACCTGGCGAGCGTCCGCGTTCACACCGGTGCGCCGGCGGCCCGCGCGACCGGCGCGGTGGCCGCCCGCGCGATGGCGCACGGCACCGACATCTACTTGCCGGGTGGCGTCGACGATTCGCCACGCGGCGCCGATATGCCCCTTTTGGCCCACGAACTCACCCACGTCGCACACCACCTGGGGCATCGCCCGCCGGCGGCGATGCCGTCGCTGACCCTCGCCCGGCGCAGCGCGCCAGAGGAGCATGACGCCGACCAGATCGAACGCATGGTCGCGGACGCGGTGCAGGACCAGGCGACCGCGCGGCGAGAGCCGGCAACCGCGCTGACGCTGGCACGGCGGCCGGCGCCGGTGACGATCATGCGGGTCGAGGACGACGGGGTCTCATCGAATGCCACGGAGAACCTGGTGTCCCGTGCCGGACCCGCCACGGCCGCAACCGGCACAGGTGAAGCGGACAAGACCGAGCAACTCAAGCAAACCGACAAGCTGGCGGAAGAGATCTTCCGCCGGCTCGAACGCCGCCTCATTGTCGCGCGCGAGCGCGGCGGGCACCGCTGGTAAACGTCATGCCGCTGGGAGGATCAGATGGCGACAAAGGGTTCGCTGGAAACCGTTGAAGGACCGTCGATCAAGGTCGGCTTTCTCTTCAACCCGAAGGAATACTCGATCAGCAAGCAGAACACCTGGAGCAAGCCGGAGGCGAACCGCGGCTCCGACTCAACGACGCTGCACTTCGGTGGGGGCAACCCCATGGGCCTCAAAATGCAGCTCTTCTTCGACACCTACCTGGACGGGACCGACGTCCGGCCCAACTACACCGAAAAACTCTTCCAAATGATGGAAATCAACACGCGGCTGCCGGAAGGGAGCACCACCCAATCGACCGGCGCCCCGCCCAAGCTGAAGTTCACCTGGGGCACCACCTGGTCCTTCCACTGCTATCTGGAGTCGCTCGCGGTGAACTACACGCTCTTCCTGGGCGATGGCACCCCCGTCCGCGCGACGGCCGACCTCCAACTCAAGCAAGCGGTCGATGAGAACGCCCAGCCGGGCACCAACCCGACGTCCGGCGGCGAGGGCGGCGAACACGTCTGGCTTGTTGGCCCGCGGGACCGGCTCGACCTGATCGCCTTCAAGGAGTATGGCGACGCCAAGATGTGGCGGATCATCGCCCAGGCCAACGGTATCGTCGACCCGCACAAGATCATGCCCGGTCAGCGGCTGATTATCCCGCCGCCGGGCAGCTAGGAGCTTCACCGTGGTCGACACCGACCCCCAACGCAAGAAAACGCTCGCCCAGTTCCGGATCAAGATCAACGGGTCGGACGCGTCCGCCAAGGTGATGGGCGACGTGATCGGCGTCGTCGTCGATCAGCGGCTGCATCTGCCGGCCATGTTCGAGATTCGCATTCAGATCCTGCCGCAGGACATGACCTGGCTTGATGGCAACACCTTCGACGTCGGCAAAGAGGTCGAGATCTTTATTGGCTACTCGGAGGATGAGACATCACTGATCGTCGGCAAGATCTCGGCGATCGAGCCCGACTTTGACGAGGAGATGCCGACGGTCACGATCCGCGGCTACGACTTTTCGTTCGGTCTGCATCGCGCGATCAAGACGCGGACGTTCCTCAACATCACCGACAGCGACCTTGCTTCGAAAGTGGCGCAAGAATCCGGTCTGACGGCGAAGGTCGAGGCGTCCACGCATACCTTTGAATACCTGATCCAACACGGCCAAACGAACTATGACTTCTTGCTGAGCCGCGCGCGCCGCATCGGCTACGAGATGTTTGTCGATGCCAAGAAGCTGGTCTTCCGCAAGCCGAAGGCGGAAGGGGGACCGGTTGGCGTGGAGTGGGGACAGAACCTGTATCAGTTCCGTCCGCGGTTGTCGATCGGCGACCAGGTAGACGGCGTCACCGTCCGTGGTTGGGATCCCAAGGCGAAACAGGCGATTGTCGGGACGGCGACGGCGGGCAAGGGCGCACCACAGAACGGTGTCTCAAAGACGGGCTCCAGTTTCGCGAAAGAGGTTTGGGGTGCGGCAGAGCGCGTCATTATCGACAACCCGGTGGGAAGTCAGGGCGAAGCCGACCATCTGGCGCAGGCGGAACTTGACGAATTGACGGCTTCGTTTATCGAAGCCAAGGGCGCGTGTCTTGGCAATCCAAAAATCAAGGCCGGCGGCCAGATCGAAGCGACGGGCGTTGGCACGAAGTTCAGCGGAACCTACTATCTCACCGAGGTCCGGCACACGATCTCCGCCGAGACGGGGCATCACACCTTCTTCACCGCGTGCAGCCAACAGCCGGACGCCCTCTCGACCATCATGGTCGAACCTGCTGATCGGCCCCGGTGGCCGATGCTGGTGATCGGCATCGTCACCAACAACAAGGATCCGAACGGCATGGGCAGGGTCAAGGTCAAGTTCCCCTGGTTCTCTGACGACCAGGAGAGTCATTGGGCGCGCATCGCAACGCCGATGGCAGGGGCGGATCGCGGCTGGCACATCCTGCCCGAGGTGAACGACGAGGTGCTCTGCGGCTTCGAGCACGGCGAACCGACGAGGCCGTTCGTGCTCGGCGGGCTCTGGAACGGGGTCGACAAACCGCCTGCTGGCACCAAGGACCTCGTCGGTGGCGACGGCAAGGTGAACCAGCGCATCTGGCGGTCGCGCACGGGCCATCTCCTGCTCTTCGACGACACCGCCGGTGAAGAGTCGATCCGGATCATCGACAAGACGACCAAGAATCACATCACGATCACGTCGAGCGACAACAAGCTCCTCGTCGAGATGGAGGGCGACATCGAGGTCACGTCCCGCACCGGCCTAATGAAGTTGACGGCCGAGAAGGACATCTCGTTCGAGTCGAAAACCGGCAAGATCAGCATGAAGGCCGACGTCGACGTGATTACCGAGGCGGTGAAGGGGAAGATCGGGATGACGGCCCAAACCAACGTCGAGAGCGCGGCCAAAACGGGTAAGATCGACATGAAGTGCGTCAACGCTGAATTGACGGCCAGCGCCACGGCCAAGATGAAGGCGAATGCGACGTTTGACATCGAAGCCGGGGCGAACCTGACGGCAAAAGCGTCCGCGATCGCGGAGTTGAACGGCAGCGCCATGGCGAACCTCAAGGGCGGAGTGGTGAACGTCCAGGGTTCCGGCGTGACGAACGTCACCGCACCGTTGGTGAAGATCAACTAACGGAGGAGACCTATGCCGCAACCAGCCGCGCGAGTTGGCGATCCGACCGCCCACGGCGGCGTCGTCACTGGACCGGGTTGCCCGACCGTATTGATCGGTGGCATGCCCGCCGCGTGCGTGGGGGATGCCCACGTCTGTCCCATGTTCGACGGTCCGAAGCCCCACGTCGGCGGCGTCATCATGCCACCCGGTGGGGTGACAGTACTGATCGGCGGCCGGCCGGCGGCACGGATGGGCGACATTACCCAATGCGTCGGTCCACCGGGCGTGATCGCGATGGGATTCCCGACCGTGATGATCGGACCGTGAGGCGTTGATGGACAGGCGAGTGAAGTCCAACGGGCACATCGAACAGGACATCATCGGACAAGGCTGGGCCTTCCCGGTCCGGCCGGACGTGCGCGGTCGCCTTGCGATGACCACGACTACAACCGAGACAATCGAGCGGGCAATTCGGTTGATCCTGCAGACCGTCAAAGGCGAGCGGGTGATGCGGCCCGAGTTCGGCAGCGACCTCCACCTGCTCACCTTCGCATCGAACGATGCGACGACGGTCGGGCAGGCCGACTACTACGTGCGCCAGGCACTCGCCCGGTGGGAACCGCGCGTTACGGTCGAGAAGGTCTCGGTGTCGTGGTCGGGCATGCAGCGCGGCCTCATGTTGATCGAAATCGAGTACCTCGTGAAGGCGACGAACGACAGGCGCAACCTCGTCTACCCGTTTTACGCCATCCCTGAGGAGGTTTAGCCGCGTCGCGGCGCGTCACACGCCGCGTCGGGGAGGGTAATCGATGGCGCTCACATCGCTGGCACCGAATCTGGATGACCGCACGTTCCAGGACTTGGTCGACGAGGCCAAGCGTCTCATTCCGACCTATTGCCCGGAATGGACCGACCACAACGTCAGCGATCCCGGCATCGCGATGATCGAGCTCTTCGCCTACCTGACGGAGGGGACGATCTACCGCCTCAATCAGGTGCCGGACAAGACGCACATCCACTTCCTCGACATGATCGGCGTCGAACTGATGCCGGCCCAGGCGGCGGTGGCCGACGTCACCTTCACCCTCTCGGCGCCGCAACCGGCGCCGATCCGCATCCCGGAAGGGACCGAGGTCGCGACGATCCGCACCCCCGACTGGGAAGCGATCACCTTCACCACGACCGAGACGCTCGAACTCGAACCGGCGAACCTGATCTCGCTGCAAACGTCGCCGAACGGCGCTCAATTCACCGAGCGCCGGGATCGACTCCTCGGCGAAGGTCTCGCCTTCGAGGCGTTCGAGCGCACGCCGAAGCCGGGCAACGCCTGGTATCTCGGCTTTGCCGGCAACCTGAGCCGGCACACCATCCGCCTGCGCTTGCAGGCCGACCAAGGCACTGGACCCAACCCGGAAGACACGCCGCTGGTCTGGGAGGCCTGGCTCGGCGAAGACGTCGGTTGGACGCTAATCGAGGTCGAAGAGGACACCTCGAAGGGCCTGCTGCGCGCCGGGGTCGTCATGGTTCACCTGCCGGCGGGACTGCTCGGCGTAACCCTGGGCGACAAACGGGCGCGCTCCTGGCTGCGAGCGCGGGTCGTCGAGACATCGCCGGGGCAGTACCCGTACGACCGCACGCCTCGCATCCTGGCCGTGGCCGCCGAAACGATCGGCGGCAGTGCGCCCGCGCGCCATGCGGAACGCATTCGCAATGAGCCGGTCGGGTTTGCCGACGAGTCGCCCGGCCAAACCTTCCAGCTCAATCACGCTCCGGTCTTGCCGCGGCGCGCCGGCGAATTCCTCGAGGTCGGCGACGGTGACGGCGGCTGGATCCCGTGGATCGAGGTGCTCGACTTCTCCACGTCGAGTCCCGACGACCCGCACTACACGCTCGACTCAGCCACCGGCATCGTCTCCTTTGGGCCGGCCATCCACGAACCCGACGGCACCGTGCGCCGGCACGGCGCCATACCGCCCGAAGGCACGCCGATCCGATTTAGCAGCTACCACACCGGCGGCGGCACGATCGGCAACGTCGGTCAACAGCGGTTGGTGATTCTCAAGTCATCGCTCTCCTACGTCGCCGGCGTCACCAACCGATACCCTGCAACCGGCGGCGCCGACGTGGAGTCGATCGAGCACGCCAAGATGCGCGCCGGCGCCTGGCTGCGGACGCGCGACCGCGCGGTGACGGCGGACGACTTTGAGACCTTGGCCATGCAGGCGTCGTCCGCGGTGGCCCGCGCCTGCTGCCTCGATCCGTCCGACTTTCCGCCCGGCTCCGGTCGATCCGCGCCGAAGATCGGCACGGTGGTGGTCGCCATCCTGCCGGGTGTCGCCAATCCCGACCGACCCCTCGAGCCGGATGAGCTACGCCCGCCGGCGGAGCTGATCAAGACCGTGCGCGACTACCTCGACGAGCGCCGCCTGATCACCACCATGCTCGACGTGCGGCCCGCTCGCATCATCCGGGTCGCGGTCCAGGCGACGGTCGCCTGCCACATCCCGGCGCAGACCGAGCACATCCGCACCCGCGTCGAACAGGCGCTCTACCAATTGCTCAACCCGGTCGCTGGCGGGCCGGATGGCTTCGGTGGCTGGCCCTTTGGCCGTGACCTCTCGATCTACGACGTACACGCGGCGATTCAGCGCGTGCCCGGCATCGAACTCATTGCCGACGTCCGCCTGAGCGTGGTCGACGACCGCGGCCGGAGCCGGGACGCCGGCGCGCGCGTCGCGGTGCCACCGGATACCGTCATTGCCTCGGATCGCCATCTGGTGACGGTGGGAGGTCGGCGCCGGTGAGCGCGGTTGCAGGGACCCGCGAACTCATCCCCACGCCCGACCGGCAGATCGGCCCGAATGGGCACGTGCCGGAGTGGATGTATGCCCGCAGCTCGTTGCTGGCGTACCTTCCGGCGATCTTTAGCGAAGAACCGGACGTCGACTTCCTCGGCCGGTACTTGATGATCTTCCAGACGATCTTCGATTCGCTCGACGAGGTCGTTAGCAACCTGCCGGACTATTTCCACCCCCAAACTGGTCCAGAGGCGTTTTTGCCCTGGCTGGGGTCGTGGATCGATCTCGCGCTCGACGAAGGGTGGCCGCTGGAACGGCGGCGCGCGGTGCTGGCCAACGCCATGGAGTTGCACCGGCGGCGCGGCACGATTCGCGGTTTGCGCGAGCACATCGAGATCTACAGTGGGTTCCAGCCGGAAATCGTCGAGCGCGGTATGGGGCTCAAGCTTGGGCCAAAGAGCCGCCTGGGCCACCAGACCGTCCTCGGGCGCGGGGACCGCCCCTACCACTTCTCGGTCATCCTGCGGGTGCCGGACCCCGATGACGTCAGCCGAACGCGGCTGCGCACCATCATCGAGGCCCAGCGACCGGCCCATACGACCTACGCCCTCTTCGTCCTCCCGCTCGACGCCGAAGGGTTTGAGTTAGAAGAAGCCAGCGGCTCGGACGATTCCGCACGGAACCAAGTTGAAGGAGAAGGCACGTGAGCGCCAGGGCCGCAAAGGGAGCAACGACAAACGGCGCCCTGCTGGGCGGCGGGCTCGTCCGCCTCGAACCGCGCGACGGGCTCGTCATCGACGCCGAGGCGTGGCTCGTCGCGCATGCCTACCACGACCAGTCCAATTTCAGTCACAACCTGGCGGCGCACGGCCACGGCGTCCTCTCCGGCCTGGAAGTCGTGCCGGCCGGCGGGCGGCGCATCGGCGTTTTGCCCGGCGTTGGCATCGACCCCGCGGGGCGTCTCTTGGTCAATCCTTCCCCGGTGCGAGTCGAGATCGAGGACGCCGCGGCGCTCGCGGGACACGTCCTCGTCGTCCTGCGGCGCGCGGACGCCGACCCGGACGACGACGGAAGGATCAAGGAAGAGGCGATCGTCCAGGCCGTCGGCGCCCCGCCCGAGGAACCCTTCGTCGAGTTGGCCCGCATCGACCTCGGCGCGCAAGGGAGTTTCGCCGCCGCCACCGACCCCGTTCGACCTAAGCCCGGCGAGATCGACCTGCGCTATCGCCCGATCGCCGGTGGACACGCCCGCGGCGACGTGACCGTCGCCGACCTGACCCTTCCCGCCGCTGGCGACGGTCACGCCGGCGGCGGCGCGCTCCTGGCGCGAGCGATCAACATCGAGGGATCGTTCCGAGCGCGCTATGCCGGCGAACTCCGGCCGGGGGATACGGTCGGTGACGTCACGATCCTCTACGCCTCCGGCAATAAGGAGTTCACCCTCAACGAAGGGACAACGAGCTGGCTCAAGTCGTTCCTCGAAGGCGGCGGCAGCTTGGTCGGCGACGGCTGCCATTCGGCGCCCGCCGATCCCTTCGGCGCCGCCTTCGACAAGCTCGGCAAGGCGGTTGGCCGGCAACTGAAGCGCGTTGTGGCCGGCGACCGCATCCTCTGGGCGCACCACGTCTTCGGCGCGCCGCCCCCCGGTCTGGTCAAAACCGACGTCGGCCTGATTCTGGCCGGCGGTGGGGTCGTCTACTGTGCCAGCGACTACGGGTGCCTGTTGTCCGGCGCCGGCGAGACGCCGCCGGCACGCGCGGCCATTCGCGACGTGGAGGAGTTTGCTGCCAACTTGGCTGCCTCCGCGCGTGAACGCGCGCTCGCGCTCTCATTGGTTGAATAGCCAGTAGCCGATTTGCGTATTCACCGGTAGGATAGGGGCACAGTCGCTTCGATCCCGGCGAATCGTCTTAGTGCGCCCCGCGCATCCGCGGGGTGGGGAAAGCAATATGGCGGATGGTCTCCGCGTCGAGTTGAGCGAAGAAGCGCTAATGTCGAGCCCCGGCGGGGCCGTCACCACGCGCTGCACGGTCTACAACGCCAGTCTGATCGTCGACGAATATCGCCTGTCAGTCACGGGCGTCGATCCCTCTTGGATCGAGGCGCCGCCGGCGACGGCGCGCATCTTCCCTGAATCGTTCGAGACGCTGACGATCCAGTTCCGGCCGCCGCGATCGGCGTCGGTCGCCGCCGGGGACTATCCCTTCACCGTCAGCGCCGCGTCGGCCGACAATCCCGCTCTGACCGCCTCGGTCAGCGGCGTCCTGACCGTCGGCCCCTTCGTCGACTTCGGGATGGACCTCGATTCCCCTCGCCAGCTTTCGGGCGAGGTCGAAGGCGTCTATGCCGTGCGGGTGTCGAACCTCGGCAACGCTCGGCTTACGATCGGGCTGGAGGCCGGTGAAGAGACCGGCGAGATCGAGTTCGCCTTTCCCAACTCCCCGCTTGAGCTCGGCCCCGGCGAATCGAAGCCGGGCACGGTGGTCGCTCGGCCGCGGACGGTGCGGCTGGGAGGGACCGGCGCGGTCTACCAGATCACCATTACCGCGGTGATCGACCGCGTCTTGCCCCCGATGGACGTGCCGGAGGAGGCGATTCGCCGGGCGACGATGGTCACGTTCCAGCACATGCCGGGCGTGCACGAGCCGCCGGTGCTGGAGCCGCAGACCGTTGAGCTGGCCGGCCAAACGACGCAAACTTCGCTCGTGTTGACCAATCGCAGCGCCGTCCCGATCGTCATGGGCTTGGAGGGCGCCGACAAGGCGCAGGCGCTCGAGTTCGAGTTCGTCGGCGGCAACCGGGTGCAGGTGCCACCGGGGCAAGAGTTACGGGTGCCGGTGCGAATCACCTGCCTCGACCGGACCAAATTGGCGCCACCCCCTTCGCCAACCTCATACACCATCATCGCGACGCCAATCGAGCCGGCCGGCGATCCGCGCACGGTCCAAGGCGACCTGACCCAACCGGGACCGGCCGATTTCCGCTTGCGCCTCGAACCAGAGACAGTCGAGAGCACCGCGACCGAACGCGTGCAACTGACGATCGAGAACGTCTCACCGCGGGCGGCGACCTTCACGATCGCCGCGACGAGCAAAGACGCCGCGCTCCTCATCGCCCTCGGCGTGGAGAAGGTCGACATCCCGGCGAACGACCGCATCGTCGTGCCGGTCGAGCTGTCGCCGAAGGAAGACGGTCTCGCCGCGGGCGGCGGGGCCAAGGCAAGTGGATATAGCATCCGCGTCGCGCCGAGCGACGCGCCCGCCCGCGTCAACGAGGTCACAGGGCAGTACGTCTTCACGCCGGCCGCCATCGCAATGCGCTTGGTGCGCAAGGAGATCGAAGCGCCAGCCGAAGCCACCTTCGACGTCGAGATCGAGAACACTGGACGCAGCGACGTCTCGATCTCGATGGAGGCGTCGGACCGCGCCGGCGCCTGCCAATACGCCTTCGACCTTCAGCGGTTACGCGTTGGACCGCGCAGCACGGTGTTGGTGCGGTTGACCGTGACGCCGCCCACGGAGCACAAACCCGATGCCCGGTGGCAATTCGAGGTCGTTGCCCGGCCGACCTTCCCCGCCGGCCCGGCGATCAACGAAGAAGGCATCCTGATTTACCGGCCGCCAACGGTCGGCCTGACGCTGGCGCCATCGGAGCGCCGGGGACGACGGGCGCGTTTCGTCGACGTCATGTTGACGAACCCGACGCAGAGCCCGATCACGGTCAAGCTCACTGCCACCGATCGTTCGGGCGGACTCGGCGTCGTCCTCAAACAGGACACGATCGAGGCCCCACCCGCCGGTCGCGGCGCGGTCAAAGTGCCGCTGAAGCTCACGCCCTTCAAGCGTCAGCGCGGCTCCGGCCAGGCCTCTCTCTCCTTCAACGTGGCGGCGACGCCGATCTCACCGCCTGGCGACGCCGTGACGGCCGAGGGCCGCTTCGTCGCACTGCCTCCACGTTCACGCTGGTTCTGGGTGCTCATTGGCCTGGTCCTGCTCTTCGGCTTGCTCCTGAGCCCACTCTACGAGGAAGCTTTCTACGTTGCCGGTTGGGACGAACAGCGAACGTTCGAGGGCCAAACATGGAGCGGCGAGCACCACTTCCTCTTCCCGTGGAACGAGCCGTACCCCTCCGGCCGCGGCGAGACACGCCCCGGTTCCGATATCCACTGCCTTTGGGATCGCATCACCGGCGGCAATTTCGGCGACATCCGCGGCTTCTGCTTCGCCCAGGGTCCACGACCCGAGGGGGAGGACGAGCTGGAACTGCCGGTGCAGAGGTAGGTTGCAGTTCCCCAGGTTGGAAACCAGGAACTGGACCGACGAAACCCCTCCGCGCCCCCTACGGCCACCACACGTTCTGCACGTAGCTCGCGCCCTCCGGGAGGGTTGAGCCATTGACGGCAACCGGCGTCGTCGCGCCGGGCGACAGGATCCAGAGGGCCACCTCCGGGCCGCTCACGAAGAGCGCGAGCGCATCACTCTCCGGCGACCACGCGAAGATGTCGGTCACCCCGAAGCCGCTGAAGTTGATCCGCGTGACCTCAGTCCCGCGCACGAACCACACCGAAGCCCCGCCATCCGCCCGGTCGACGACGGCGAGCGTCTGACCGTCCGGCGACCAGCGCAACTTATCCACCGGCTCGACGAAGTCGACGATCGGCTGCTGCGCGCAGTCGCCGGGGTTCAGATTGACCACGTGCATCGGCTCACCCGACACCGAAACCAGCAGCGTCAGTTGGCCGTTCGCCGGCGACCAGTCGGCGGCGACAACGTTGGGGATGGCTCCGCACGGCTCACTGCCATCCATGCCCACGACGTGTAATTGGCCCCCGCCCAACGGGTCACCGTCGAAGTAGGCCACCCAGAAACCGTCCGGCGACCAGATCGGGCTGGTGTTGTTGCTCGGATCACCCGAGAAGACCGGCGTCGTGCCGACCTGGCTTGCCGTCGCCGCGGCATCGGTCACGTAGAGCGACTCCGGATCGGGGCCGGAGCGGACGAGCAAGCGGTCGCCGCTCGGATTCCAGCCCACAAACGTGTCGAGGTTTTCACCGTTGTTCGGGGCGACGTTGATCGGCGCTGCTGGTAGGTTCGGGTCGGCGGCATCAACAACGTATACGTCCCGGTCACCGTCGGCGTCGGTCGTTTGAATCGCCATCAGTGTGCCTTGCGGCGCCGGAACAATGGCGTCGATACTGGCCGGTTCAGCGGTGATGCTGAGGACGGGCGGCTGGGCGGCGTTGTCTGAGACGTTGTAGTAGTAGACGTTGCTCGTACCCGGCGGTTGGAGCACGCCCACGGCCAGCACGTCGTTCCGACCCGGTAGCCAGGCGATCTGCGAAGCCGTGCCAATGCTGCCAAACGGCACTGGCCCGAAATGCGTCCTCGTTCCCAGGTCGTAGACGAAGAAGTTTGTCGCCGGGTCGGCCGGGTTGCTGACACGGAAGACGACCTTACCCCGGTCGTCGGTAAAGACTGGAGCCATCCCGCCGTCGAACGGGAGGTCGTCGCGGTCGAGCCGCATCGGCTCCGTGTCACCCGGCTGCACGAGCCACAGCCGGCCGGCATCGTCGAGGTAGACAACCGGCGACGCGAGGTCCTGTCCGGACGGCGCGACTTCCGGCGTATTCGTGAAGGAGACCTGGAACGGATCAACGCTCGCCTCGATGGTGACTTCCTGGCTGGCTGCCGGTTGGTATCCGTCGGGCGTCGTCGCCTGGACAACTTCGTACTCGTCTGGCGGCAGCGCCTGAAGCAAGATGATGCCATCGGCCGGATTGCCGTCGAACTCGTCATTGTCGCAGCCGCGATAGCTCACATCCCCGAAGAGGTCGAAGCAGGTGCCGCCAAGCGGTTGGTTCTGGTCGTTAACCACGGTGATCTCAAGCGAACCGGTCTCGATTGCTTGCAGGTTGGTAATCGGTTGCGTGATCGCCGCTCCGGCGACGATTTCGATGTCAACCGATTCCGGCTCCGGCATCCCCGCCGGCGGCTGGAACTGGCGCAACCGCCAGAGGCCGGGCGGGACCTCAGCGAACGTGACGATCCCGTCCTCGGCGCCGTCGTCGCCGTCGCACAACTGCTGTTTTTCACCCTCGGTGCCGGTGCGCGGCGTCAAGCTGTAACAGGCTCCGGGCAGGAGCGCCTCGTTTTCGTCCCTCGCTTCAACGGTAAGGCCGCCAAGCGGCCGCGACGTCGGCGTGACGGTCGCCTCGAGCACGTTCGAGAACGTCACCTCCGCCGTTTCGCCGGCGAAGACCTCAATCGGTCTCTCGGCCTCGCCGACGTAGCCGTCCGGTGTCACGGATTCGGCGATGGTGTACTGACCAGCCGCCACGTCTGAAATGAGAATCGTGCCGTCGGCCGGGTCCTCGTCACCCTCCAGATTGTCGCAGACCTCGAGGATCGGATCCGGGTCGCCGATCGTGAAGCACGCGCCGCCGAGCGGCACCGATCCGTTCGAGGCATCCAGTTTGTCGATCCGCACCGAACCGGGTTCCGGCTCTGGATCTGGCGACGTTTCGGTCGGCGACGCGCCTTCTGGCACGTTGACGACTTCGACCGTGGCAAAGGCGCCGGCCTCGACCGTCAGCTCGAACGGTTCAGGCGCTTCGTATCCGGCCGGCGGCGTTTCGACGAGGGTGTAGGCGCCGGGTCCGACCTCGATACTGATCGTGCCGGCCTGGGTGTCCGAGTCGCCCGCTTCTCCATCACAGGCGACGGCAACCGGCGTGCCCTGATCCAGAACGGCAAAGCAGGCATCAACGACCGGCGTGCCGGCGTCGTCCACCTTAGTCACGATGATCGAGCCAGTCGTCTCCGCCGGCGTATTCACCACCTCGACCTCGAAGGGCGTGCCAGCCGCGATTACCACTGGCTGTTCTGCGCTGCCCTCGAAGCCGACCGGAGCAAAGGTCTCCCGCAGCGTGTAGCTGCCGACCGCGACGCCGCTGATCAGGGTCAAACCCGGAGTTGGGTCGAGATCGCCGGTTTCCTGGTCGCAGACGGTGACGACGGCCTGGTCGTCCTCGTCCAGCAAGGCGAAGCACGCGCCTTCGATTAAGGTGTCAGACGGATCAAGCTTGGAAATCAGGATGCCGCCGGTCGTGCCGCTTGGATCCGTCGTCGGGGTCATGCGCGCGGTCGCCGTCGGGCCGCTCGGCCGGACGGGCGTCGAGGTGGCCCTGGCCGCGGACGTCGGCACGGTTGGCGGTCTGCTCGTCGTCGTGCTCGTCGGCTGGGTACTCTGGTCCGGCGGGCCCGGTGGACCTGGGGGACGCGGCGCGGTGCGCGTGGCCGTAGCTGTCGCCCCGCGGACCGGCGGCGTCACCGCTCCGCCAGGCACCGTCGGTGGCGCCACGGCCGTTCCCGGAGAGCCGACAGGTGAGGTTTCGGGGCTCGCTTCGCCGTCGCCACCGCCACCGTCATCGCCACCGCCGCCGTCATCGCCACCGCCGCCGTCGTCACCGCCGCCAGCGTCGTCGCCGCCCGGTTCAACCGGGGGAGGCGGATCTTCGCCGTCGTCGGCAGCCGGGGCTGAAATCTGCTCTTGCGTCGGTGTCGGTTCGACGTCCTCGTAGCAGGCGGTCAGCACCAGGAGCGCTACCAGCGCCAGGAGTGGCAGGCATGACCAACGACGCGGGCGGGACGCAACCAGCATCATCAACGCCTGACTGACCGCACGACCCGCTTGAGTCACCAGCCTCTCCTCGTGTGCGCTGCTCGGCACGTGCCGCGCGCGCAAGGCTCACCGCGAGGTCATGCGCCGCCGTACCCGTCCGTTTCGTTCGTTTGATCCCAGTGCCGCAGAGACGCGTCCGTCGCGGCGATCTACATCATTTCCTCGTCGTCGGGAGCGGCTTCCCGTGCGATCCCGGCCGGTGCCAGGCCGTCCTCAAGTTCGCGCTGCGCCGATGCGGTCGCGCCGGAATTGATCGACGCCGACACGCTGTCCGCGGCCTGCTCGTGGCTGTCACCGGCCGGACCGACCGACATCGGTCCAGAGTGGCTCATCGAGCGCTGCTGGACCACATGGGTCAGCTCGTGCGACAGGAGCGGCGAGTCAGACGGGCTGGCGCCGCGGCTGAAGAAGATGTCCGACCCGGTCGTGAAGGCCTTGGCGCTGATGCTGCGATTGAGCGCGTCCGACTCGTCGTCGTGGTGGACCCGCACGTCGTCGAATTGCGTGCCAAACGCACCCTCCATCGACGATTGGGTTGTCCCGTCCAGCGCTGAGCCGCCGCCGCGCTTCGATTGGATCCGACCAGAGAGCGCATCGCTGATCGGTCCACCCTCCAGGCCGACCTCTGGCGCCGCGCCTTCGCCGCTCGACCGTTGCGCCAGCGCCGGATCGTGCTTCGCTTGCAGCTCGTCCTCCTCGCCTTCGCGCTGGGCGAACGCGGGATCGTGCTTGGCCTGGATCTCCTCGTCCTCCATACCCTGGCGCTGGAGCATTGACGGGTCGTGTTTGGCCTGAATCTCTTCCTCTTCCGGGCCCTGGCGCTGAACAACGGATGGATCGTGTTTCGCCTGGATCTCTTCCTCTTCCGGCCCTTGCCGTTGAGCCAGCATCCGCGACACGGTCGCGTTGCCCACCTGGCGTTGCAACTTGAGCAACGGGTGTTGCTCCGGTCCGGCTTCGACCTCCGCGGCGGCATCGACCCCGCGCCGGCGAATCGCACCGCTGTTCTTAACCATCAGATCAACTGGATCTCGGCCGTGCATGGTGGACCTCCTGTGACGAAGATGCCGTGTGGCCACTCGCTCCGTTATGTCGAGAAATCCGAGGTCGGACCGGCTCTCGACTGTTCGTTTCTCAGGCTACCGACAGCTTATCACGTTGCCGATCGAATGGAATCACCGATCCCCGCAATCTCCGAAGTATCTCCGGGACAGTCATTCTCGATACCGCACCTCCAATTAGAGTTGCCCGGCTCGCAACTCGGCGATGAACGGCTCGTAGTCCGGGTCGCCGGCCCGGTTGTCCTGGAAATAGTCCTCGGCCAATTGCGCCTGTTGCTCACGGTTCAGGTCGCGAAGCGTCTGGCCTGTGGCTCGGCGCTGGGCCAGCCCGGCTTTGCCGCCGTAGTTGTAGCCCGCCGTTACCTGGGCGTGGATCGCTTGCCCGATGTAAAGGCTGCCGACCTTTTCGTACTGATAGACGTGGGTCAGCTCATGCACCATCGTCGCCAAATCGCGACCGCCCCGCGGCATGTTGATGGTGTGAAAGGTTGTGAAGGCGCGGCGATTGTTCAGCCGGAAGATGACCGATTCGATCAGACCGCCCTCGGCGACGCGCACGTCGTCCCAGCGAAGAGCGGACGCCCCGAGCACCTGCTGCGCGGCCTGGCGCTCGGCGGCCGTCAGCGGCGTCGTGCCGGAGGCGAGGAGGTGCAGGATGAACTCGGCGATCTCCGGGCCGCCGATCACGTCGAGCAGGCGGGAGATCAGGGTTCCGGCCCAGGCGAGCCCGCCCATCAGCTTCTCGCCAAGCCAGCGGCCAAGGCCCGCGACGCCGCCGGTGATCAAGGCGCCAATCGCCTCGGGGATGAACGTTGCGATCCCGACGAGGCCGTCGACGAGCGTCTGCGCGAGACGCAGGAGCCGCCCCGGCAGGTCTCGGAACAGATTGATCACCCACATGCCGAGGTCGCGTGCGCGGTCGGCCAGCCAGCCACCGACCGCCCGAGCCGCGCCGCCGACGGCGTTGATCGCCCCCGATACGGCGTCACTGACCCCGGTCACGGCGCTACCGACCGCCGCCGCGGCGCCCGAAAAGACATCGCCCACCGCACCGACGGCGTCGTCGAACCAGCCGCGCTGGAGCGGCAACGACTCGGTCGAACGCGCAATCGGGTCAGTGTCAGTTTGCGCGTGTCCCGCGGCGTCCGGCCCACAGGGAGGGGTCGTCGTGGGATGCGAGGACGGGTGAGGTGAGGGCTGGGCGAGCAGCCTCGCAACCTCGCGGTTGCCGTACGTGCGCTGGAGGTCGACCATGTACGCCGTACGCAGATGGTCGGCCCCTCGACGGCGTCCCTCCGGGCCGTTAAAGACCGTCCGCGGGTTTGGCGGCGGTACGGCGACGCCGCTCGCGCGGAGGATGCGGATGTCGCGTCCTGGTGCCGGCGCCGCGGTCTCTTGCGCGGCCGGAGCAGGCCGCACGTCGGCATCCGGCTTCGCCGATTGCCGCTTCGCGTCCTCGACCTTGGCGCTGACGTCACTCATGCCGACTGCTCCGTCCTGGCCCACTATCGATGGGCGCGCGGACGGGGCTCCTCCTCTTCTCGACGCGATGGCACGGCTGGGCTGGCCAGCGACGCGCCGCGCGGGGCTTGAAGCTCCTCTGGTGACTGACCGAGGCGTTGCACACGGCGGACGCTCTCATCCTCGTGCGCCGAGTGACAGGGCATGCCGCCGCACCGGTCGATCTGCGATGAGCGCTGCCCCAAGCCGGCGATCAGGCGCTGGACACGGCTGTTGCCGAACGTCCGCTGGAGCGCCGTGACTAATTGGACGCGGGCGCTGGGATCAGCCCGCTGCAAGGCTTCGGCGTGCCCGTTCTGTGTGCCATAGACGTGATCGATCTCGTCGGACTGCTCGCGATCAGGCACGCGAGTGTGCCCACGCTCGTTGTCGTGGATCGCGTCCGACCCCTGGCGTCGATGAAGGTTTGCCGGCATCGGCCCTTCCCTTTCGCGAATCCGAATAGTCCATGGCAGGCGGCTATGAACCGCCTCGTACAAGTGGCAGGTACTCGCCAAAGTCCGATTGGGTGACGAGCTTGCCAAGCTTCTGGTATTCCCGGCGTAGCGAGCGGATGATCTGCGACATGCCGATATTCGCGCCATCCTCGGCGGCAAGGAACGCGGCCAGTAGCGCGATGTTGCGGATGTTGCCCCCGGTCACCTTGAACTGGCGGGCCAGGAAGCCGAGGTCGACGTCCGCGCCGAGTGGGGCTTCCGGCGGGAAGACCTTGCGCCAAATCCGCAGCCGGTCCTCTTCCTCGGGGAACGGGAAGTCGATCGTCATATGCAGGCGGCGGACGAAGGCGTCGTCGATGTTCTTCTTGAGATTCGTGGCCAGGATGACGACGCCGTCGTACTCCTCCATCTTCTGCAGCAGATACCCGACCTCGATGTTGGCATACCGGTCGTGGGCGTCTTTGACCTCCGAGCGCTTGCCGAAAATGGCGTCCGCCTCGTCGAAGAAGAGGATGGCGTTTGCCTCGCGCGCCGCCGTGAAGATGCGGTCAAGATTCTTCTCAGTCTCGCCGATGTACTTGCTGACGAGCGTCGAGAGATCGACCTTGTAGAGTTCGAGCCCCAGGTCGGTGGCGACGATCTCGGCGGCCATCGTCTTGCCGGTGCCCGAGTCGCCGGCGAAGAGGACGTTGAGCCCCTTGCCCATCGCCAGATGGCGATCAAATCCCCATGTTTCGAGCACAGTCCGGCGGTGCCGCACCTGGGCGCAGATTTCCTGGAGCTGCCCGATCTTGTCGCTGGGCAGGACGATATCGCCCCAGCGGTAGGTCGCCACGATCTTGTGGGCGAGGCTGTCGAGCTTGCCACTCGACTGACTGCGACAAGCCGCGTACAGGTGGTCCACCTGCAATTGGTCGCCGTGCCATGAGGTCAGCGACCGCGCCATGGCGACCGCGTCGCGGATCTGGCCGCCACTGAGACGGAACGTGCTGGCGAGGGCCTGGAGCGTCTCGTCGGGCGGCGTGTCGCCGTTGAGTCGCAGCTCCCAGAGCCGCTCCCGCTCCGAATAGGTCGGCACCGGCACCGGCACCCGCAGGTAGCGACTGCGTTGGAGCGCCCCGCGCGATTCCCATGACTGCTCCAACGGCAGGAAGGATCGGCCCGCGAAGTCGTCGAGGGCGCCCAGCACCGCCGGCCGCCAGGGCGACGGCTCTTGCGCCTGCAGGAGCGGATCGATGCCTAACCAGAGGATCGCGGCGCCGTGCAGAGTCGCCTCGCGGATGATCCGTCGGGTCCCCTCCTCCGGGCTGAGGTCGCTTTCAACCATGCGGGCGAGATCGACGGTCAGCATCGGCAGTCCGTGCTCGGCGCAGAGCGCTTCCGTGATCGCCCGGCGGCCACTGCCGTAGCTGCCTTGGAGCGCCAGGACCGACCCTTCGCCCGGCTCAACCAGCATCCGGCGCAACTGATCGACTAACGCCGACGGCAGCACCAATTCATCGAACCGGCGCGTTGGCTGGCGCACCGTCACGTACGGCGCCAGCAGCGGATCGAGCGAGCGCTGTCGAATCAGCTCGGCGACGATCCGGTCGTCCGCCTTGATGACGCGAGCCAGGAGCGGCGCGTGGCGTTGTCCCTCCTCGAACACCTCGACCAGACGGTGCCGCGGCAGCGGCGAATCGGCCGCAAAACTGACGCGCCGCGCTAGCCGACCGCCCAAATCCGGCACGAGCAAGCGCAGCGCGAGATCGACCGTCGGCCGCTTTCGCGTCACGTCGTCCTGAATGTAGGCGTAGAGCCGCTCGTAGCGCAGGTCGATCTCCGGCGCAATCGCCAACAACAACACGTCCTGCTCGAAGCGATTGAGACCGAAGAGGCGGGCGAGTCTCGGCAGCGCCGCGTCTTCGGACGCAAACCTTTCGTCGATCGCCGCCCGTTCCTCGGCGAGCGCCCTCCGGCGCTCGGCCAGCTCCGGCGGCAGTTCTGACGGCGACCCCGTCAGCAGATCGGCCTCGCCGTCGGAGACGTAGAGACCGCGGTAGTCATCGTCGGCGAGCGGCCCGTACGTTTGACGGGTAACGGCCACTTGCCAAGCCAGCAAGCGGTCGAGCCAGCGTAGGAGAGCGTCGAGGTGGGCGTCCGGACCCGCCTGCCGTACAGCGATGTCGGAGCCGGTGGAAGTCGCCAGAGTTGCCATTGTTGATCCTTCGCACTCACCGTTCACATGGCCCATAACCCGCCGCATGCAACCGGGACGTCGTTGCGATCTGCCACTGAAGGTACACACGACGACGATAGTACGCCACCGCCGCCAGCGCGGGCAGCAGGGTCGAAAGTCCGGCGAGCATGCCGCGCCCTCTGTTCGTCGGGGCGGTGACGCCGGCGCCCGTGTTCGGCGTCTTCGGCGTGCTGATCGTGTAGGCCTCGGTTTGGACGAACGGCACCTCGAGTTCCGGTTCGACCACCATCACCGCCCTCGCCTCGTCGGCCTCGACTTCGAGCACTGGGCCGGAGACGATGATGGTGGCGCGGACCTCCCCGACTTCCGGCTCCGGCGCCGGCACGCCCGGCACCGCCCAGGCCGTAATCTCGACGACTTCGGCGACGAGTCGCGCGTCGGTGACGAGCGCGCGTACCGACGCCTGACCGCCGAGCGCGAAGCCGATGCTCATCGTGCCGCTGGCCAGGACCGGCTCACCCTCCGACGTGCCGGCCAGGGTGAATGGCATCGTACACCCGCCCTCGTCGTTGACCTCGCCAGGTTCGAAGAAGAAGGTCCAGCCTTCCTGGAAGGTGTACAGAACGTTGCCTTCGTCGTCGACAAAGTCGATGTCGTCGATGAAGGTGAAGGTGACCGGGAACTCGCACGGTTCCTTCGGCTCGTTGATCGTAATCGTCGCCTCATCCGTCGCCGCCACCTCGTCGCCGAGCGGCGACACGCCGGATGCGGTCGCAACGTTGGTCAGCAACAATCCATCCGCGTCCGTTATGTCGATCTCGCCGACCAGATACTCCCCGGCGCAGACGATCTCGTCCGCGCCCGAACCGGGGACGCCGTCGTCGGCTGCGAGCGTCGTCCCGGCCGGGCAGAGATTCCCTTCGACCGGGAAATGGTCGTCGAGCACCGTGACGTCCGTCAGCGGCACCGCGCCGGTGTTGGCGATGAAGTAGAGATAGGTGATCGTGTCGCCGACGTCGGCCGTCTCGATGATGGTCCCGAGACCGTCGGTGGCGATCTTAACGACCGCAATCGAGGCACAGTCAACCGTAACCGTCGCGGTGTCGGTGTTGTTGTCGCGGAGGTCGTCCGGTTCGTTGTCGGCTTCGACCGTCGCCGTGTTCTCGACCGTGCCGCAACTCTCCTCGGTCGTCGGCGAGGCGATGTGGACGACGCGGCTCTGCCCGCCTGGCAGCGTGCCGAAGTCGCAGCTGAGCACGCCGTCGGCGATCGTGCAGTCGTCCGCGTCCGCGCCGCCGTCGATGGCCCAGCTCAGGCCGGCGTCGTCTGGCAGTTCGTCGACGAGCGAGACGCCGAGCGCATTGGCCACCCGTGGGTTGGTGACTGTCAGCGTGAATCCGATCTCATCACCGGCGGCGACCGCCTCGGCGTCCGCGACCTTGCTCATCGCCACGCCGGGGCAAAGGATCGTGATGAGCGACGGATCGGATGCGGCCGGGTCGGCGTTAGTCGCTTCGGCGCTGGCCGTGTTGGACATCTCGCCGCAATCCTCCGGGCCTGCTACGCCCGAAATCGTCACCGTCGCCTGCTCCGTCGGTTCGAGATTGCCGAAGTCACAGAAGAGGGTAGGGCCGTCAAACGAGCAGTCGTCGCTGTCGTCGGACCAGGCGATGCCGTCGGGCACGATGTCCTCGACGGTCACGCCCGTCGCCGTTCCCGCGCCGATGTTGCTGACCGTGATCGTATAGCGAGCCGTCTCCCCGGCACCGATCTCGGCATCCGCGGCGTCTTTCGTGACAAGCAATTCGGCGCAGTTGACCGTGATCGTCGCCGCTTCGCTCTCGATTTCGCCGTGATTCTCGGCAAAGACGGAGGCCGTATTCGTCAGATTCCCGCAGTTTCCGGGTCCGGTGACACTCGAGACGGTGACGCTGACGGAACCGTCGGTTGCGATGTCTCCGAAGTTACATTCGAGGACATTGCCGTCGAAGCCGCAGTCGTCGCTTGCCGTCTCCCACTCAATGCCGGCGGGGAGTTCGTCCCGGACCTCGACCACGAACGCGGCGCCTGGGCCGTCGTTGTCGACGGTGATCGTGAATTCGGCCGTCTCGCCGGCGTCAACATCCCCGCCTGCCACCTTGACCACGCTGAGCGCGGGACAATTGACCTCGATCTCGACCAGCGCGCTCGTTGCCGGAGCGGCGTTCGAAGCGTCGGCCGTCGCCTGGTTTGCGAGGGTGCCGCAGAAGTCCGCATCGGTCACGCCTTGTACCATGACGGAGAACTCATCGGTGTCAGAGCCAGCCGGTCCAAGGGTTCCAATCTCGCAGGAGAGTTCTTGCCCGGTCAGCGTGCAGGGCGGGTCAAGGTCCTCGACCCAGTCCACACCCTCTGGCAGCGTGTCCGACAAGGTCACGTCGTTCGCCGCGCCGTCACCGTTGTTCGTGACCGTGATGGTGAACGACACGGATTCACCCGCGCTGACCGCATCGGCGGCGGCTGTTTTCTCAACCGCCAGATCCGGGCACGAGACCGTGATCATGACCGATTCTGTACCCACGCTCGCGTGATTCGATGCCTCGACGCCGGCGCTGTTGGTCAGCGGCGCCGCGCAATTGGCGACCCCCGTCGTTCCCTCGACGGTGACCGCGAACGATTCGCCGGTGAGGATGGTGCCAATTGTGCATGTAAGCTCGTTGCCCTCGATTGTGCAGAGGGTATCGGGGTTCTCGCTCCAGATGACGCTCGCGGGCATCGTGTCGGTGAGCACGACGCTGAAGGCGTCGCCGTCGCCGTCGTTGAAGACTTCGATGGTGTAGGCCGCGAGCTGTCCGACAGTCACCTCGGACGAAGCCGCGGTCTTGACGAGGCGCAACTCAGGGCACAAGACCGTGATAGTCACCGGTTCGACCGTCACCGTGTCGTCGTTTGTGGCTTCGAGTGAGGCGCTGTTGGAAATGTCGCCGCACGCCTCGGGTCCGGGCGTGCCCTCGACGGTGACCGAGAAAATGCCGTCGACCGCAAGGTTGCCCACGTCGCAGGTCAGAATCTCCTGGTCGATCGAGCACCCGGAGCTCTCGGAGGCGATCTCCCATGCGACGTTAGATGGCAACTCGTCGATGATCCCTATGTCGAAGCCGACGCCGGGACCGTCGTTCGTCGCCTCGATCGTGTAACTGACCGACTCGCCAGCGCTGACGTCGCTTGCCGACGCCGTCTTCGTCAGCCCAAGGTCGGGGCAGAGGACCGTGATCGTGGCGCTGGCGCTGTCGGCGGCGGTACCGAAGGTCGACGGCAGCGGTTCGTTGCTCGCCGCCGCGCTGGCGGTGTTTTCCAAGGGCGCGGCGCAATCGGCCGGATCGGTCTCCCCGTCAACGAAGACAATCAGCCCTTCGCCGAACGGCAGGTTCTCCATCGTACATGTCAGAATTTGACCCGAATCGGCGTCGGGCGGCACGATACCGCACGCGAAATCGTCTTCCTCGAGCCCCTCGGTGCTCGCAATGAACCAGTTGGGGCCAGCCGGCAGCTCGTCGGTGAGCGTCACGTCAAAGGCGTCGCCCGGACCATCGTTGGCGACCAGGATGCGGAACTCGGCGGTCGATCCGGCGCTAATCGTATCGCTCGGCAGCGGAATCTTCTCGACCCGGATCGATGGGCACCCGACCGAAAACTGGACGTTGGCAAAGTTGTTGTCGGTCGCCGCCGCGGGCTCGTTACTGGCGAAAACCTCCGCGTTGTTGAAGTGGAAGTCGCTGCAATCTTCGGGGCCGGTTTCGCCGGTAAACGTGACGGAAACGCTCTCTCCGGCCGGTATCATCGCCCAGTTGCACAGCAATTCGGGCCCATCTTCGCCGGCGACGATTTCGCAATCCTGGCTGACGACCGACCAGGCAATGCCGGCAGCCAGGAAGTTAACCAACTCGACGTCGAAGGCGTCACCCGGACCGTCGTTGAAGACCTCAACAGTGAAGCTGACGTCTTCGCCCGCGCTCACCGCGATCAAGTCCGGATTTTGCTCGGCTCGCAGGTCCGGGCAGGTAACGCTGATCGTCGCCTCGTCAATACCGGGGTCGGTCTGAACCAAAGCCGCTAAGGAAAAGCTTGTGCCTTCCTCCGCTTCGACGGCATTGATCAGCGTGCTGCCGCAGTCCAGAACGCTCGTGGGGCGGGAGACCGCGAACTCGAATACTTCGCCCGCGCTCGGGTTGCCGTAGAAACAGCCCAAGATATTGCTGACGATGTCACAGTCCGGATCCTCGGGATTCATCGTCCAATTGCCCGCATCAGGCAAGGTGTCGGTGAGGTTGACCTGAAACGCGTCGTCGTTGACCGTCAACGTGACGTCGAAGATCGCGTCCTCACCGGCGCTGATCTCGTCGTCCCTGGCCTCCTTTTCGACAACCAGCGTCGGGCACTCGACTTCAATGGAAACGTCGGAGGTTTCGATGAACTCGAGCGGTGACCCCTCCTCTTCCAGTTCCCAGAGTAAAAAGGCGCTGTTGGTAACAAAACCACACGAGTCGGTCGTGGTCGGCGATGCAAAGCGGACGGAGAACTGCTCACCAGGGTCGAGGGTGCCGAGATTGCACAGGAGGAACAAAACGCCGTCGGTGAACACGATGTCGCATGAGCCGTTGTCGGTGTTGAATTCGATGCGCCAATCGAGGCCAGCGTTGGTCGGCAGTCTGTCTTCAATTTCCACGGAGTAGAGCGGATCCGGTCCTGGGTTGGCGACCTCGATCGTGAAGCTGATCTCGCTGCCCGCGGGGACCGAGGGGGCGTCGCCGGACTTGATGACGGTGGGGGTGATGTAGGCGGTTGCCTGGGCCGCGGCAAAGTCGTCCTCGCTGGCCGCGTCGAACGCCTCGGTCGTGGCCGTCGGCACGACGATCGCCTCGGTCGGCGTGGGGTCGGTCACCGGCGGGTCAACGGGTGGGGGTTCGCAGGCGGCGAAGCCCTGGACGACGACGCCGAACTCATCTGTGCCACTGGCGTAGATGCTGTCGGTCACCGCGCCAGCGCCAGGGAAGAACGCCCCGCCCACGATCCAGAACTCACCCGGTTCGAGGACGCCATCGAGGTCGAGATCGCCCTCGATCAGGGCGAGTGGCACATCGTCGTCGTAGAACTCGGGGGTGCCTGCATCGCTGAAGACCGCGACCGCCGTCAGCGGCACGATCGAGCTGATCGTCGCCTGTACCCAGGTCGAGCCATCTTCGAGCACCACGGCCGGACAGAGCGGCACAACGGACAAGGTGACGTCTTGGCGCGCGTGGAGCGCCCGCGGTCCATCATCGCCCAGCACGCCGGCAAGTCGCAGCACCGGTCCACCGGAGGGCGCCGATATCTGAGCCGACGATGCGCCAATTCGCGCTTCTGGCGCGCGCGCTTCGGCCCTGTCCCAACGAATCGCGATCACGACGGTCAAGAGCGCCGCCATGACCGCAAGCAACCCGAGTATCCGAGTCGGCTGCCGCATCCCGATTGTCCCTCTCCGACTCGTCGCCGGCTTGCGGCGCTTTGGTGGCGCCAGATCCCTCGGGGCAACGCGCGGGGTAGTCTGACGCGACTCGCGACAAAGGTATCGACTAGTCGTGTAGTGATTCTATGCCCAGAAAACGACCCTGGCAATACGTAGAACTCCCCAATTCGCACTGCAATGGAGCATGACCGCGTAGGTAGATCCTCCTCGTGGCAAACGCAACCTGCAATTGACCAGAGCGGACTCGGCCTTTACTATCGAAACGGAGCGACATGCGCGACACGCGAGCAAATGTGGACCGATTGACGATGTCCGGTGCGGCCACCTCATGGCTGGGCGGTTGTCGTGAGGCGGGCCTGCAAAGCCGGGATCATGGAACACCGCATCGACGTCGAGATTGCCGACCCCAATCCCAAGCTGCCACCCGGCGGACAGGTCGCACTCGCGATCCGCCTGCACAACGGCACCGCGCAATCGGGAAGGTTCCGGCTGGCTATCGTCGGCCCTCCACCGTCGTGGATCGATCTGGGCGACGCCTCCGACGGCGTCCACCTGGAGCCCGGTGACAGCACGACCGTCTCCGCTGACCTCCGCGTCCCAGACACCGCGCCACCGTCTAACCTCCCGCTGATGGTCAGCCTGACCGCTGACCACGATCCGAATCTACGTTCCTCGACCTTCGGCGCCGTCTCAATCATTCCGGCCGCGGAAACCGCGTCGTTACCCGAGGACGAAGGCCCCGCGGAACCCGACCGGCCGACTGAACCGCTACCGGTGATACCACCACCGGTTGACACGCGGTCGTTGCCAACGCCGGTCCCCACGGCCGATTCGCCCGACACCTCACGCTTCGGGCCGATCGGACTCTCCCTGAGGGAGGCCGGCGACACGCTTGGCAGCTATCTTGTCCGCCTGCGGAATGGCGGACGAACCGACGTCGATCTCACGCTCGACGTGGTGAGCGATACCGAACTCGACGTGGTCCTCCCCGATGGGCCGTTTCCCATCCCGCACGGCGGTGCGCTGGAAGTCCCGCTTCAGATCAAGGCCGCGCCATCGCGGACCACGGCGATTCCGTTTCGCGTACGGGCGCTGGGGCCGGATCGGCAAATCCTGGCCGAAACATCAAGCGCCCTGGGCCAGGGATCATCGCCGGTCGCCGAGCTTCGCCCACGTCGTCAATGGCTGGCCATGGGCGCCGTTGCCGCCGCGTTGCTCATCGCCGCGGTGGTCGCTGGAGTCTGGTTCTTCCTGCTGCGCGATGGCGACGACGAGTGGCCCGAACGCCCGGTGCTCGAAGCAGCGAGCTCGGTCACGATCCAACCGCGAGGTGACATGAGCGTCCTCTACGCTCGCGAGTCGCCGAACGACCCGAACGCTGATTGGATCGCGGTCGCGGAACGTGAGGCGGCCGTCCTCCCCGGATCGTTCGCGACGCTGACGGCGCGCTCACCCGATCAGCAGCAGATCCTCTTTGTCACGGCGGCGGACGAGCAACTCAACAACGCCGAGATGTGGATCGTGCCCGCGGACGGCTCGGAGGAGCCACGTCGATTGGCCGCGATTGAGCAGGGCCTGTGGCCCGCGCAACCGGCCTGGAGCCCCGACGGGTCGCGGATTGCCTTCACTGTGCGCGAAGGGCCGGCGCTGCGGATAGTGACCCTGCCCGTGGCCGGTGGCGAGCAGCAACCCGTCGACCCGACGCCGCCGGGGTTTGGCCCGAACGCATTCTACGGTGCCAATCCATTGCCGCTGCAATGGGTCGATAATCAGACGTTGGGCTTTTACACCCCGACCGAGGATGGAGGTCGACAGCTCCACCAAGTGGAGATCGAGACTGGTCGGACGCAAGTGGTCGACGCACCGCCCGTGCCGCAACAGGCGGGCGATCTGACGACGCCCTGCCTCGACACGGCGTTTAGTCAGAACGACCCGCGCTGGAGCGACCTGACCCTCGCGCCTGTCGACGAGGAGATCGGCGTCGCGGGTTGCGGGATCACGGCCGCCGCGTCGGTGTTGGCCGCGTTCGATACCGGGTCAAATCCCGGCGATCTGGCCGCATGCCTCAATGCTGAAGGGGCGGCGGCGCCGGTCGATTGGGCGACCGTCGCGGCCTGCGGCGGCGACGCCGTCACCTTCTCCGAACCAAGCCCGTTTTCGTACGAAGCGCTGAATACCAGCCTCTCCGGTGACTGGCCGGTCATCGTCCGCCTCAAGGGCGGGCCGACCGGTGAGCACTTTGTCGTCGTCAACACCGGGCCAGGCACCGGGTCCGGGCTGGCCTCCGACTTTCGCGTCACCGACCCGTGGGACGGCTCGACCTGGAAGAGCCTCGCTTTCTTCACCTCGAAGGGGTATGTCCCCGATGCGCTCATCGTCTATCAAGGCCAGCAGACCAATTGCACCGTGATCACCGGCATTCCGCCGCGGCACGTCAGCTTGAACTCGCCGGCCGATCAGTCGGTCTCCAACGAGGCCCAAACGCTCGACTTCGAGGTGCAAGGCGTCGCGCCCGGCGACATCGTCGAGTCGTCGATCGACGACGGCGAGCGGATCGACGACGAAGGCATCCATGTCGTTACCATCACCGCCCGGCGCGAGGGTCAAGAAACGCCCTATCTGTCCGAAACGATCGCCTTTACCATCGACCGCACGCCGCCGCGCACGACGGTCAGCCTCGCTGGCGGCGAATCCGAGGATCAGACGTACGAGGGACCGGTGTCGATTGCCTTGTCGGCAGCCGATGGGCTGAGCGCCGTCTCCCGGATCGAGTACCGCCTCGCCAGCGAGGCGGAATGGCAGTCGTACTCGACTGACACGATTGCTCAGCCGATCCAGATCGCCGCCGCGGGGGAGCACACCATCGAGTATCGGGCGATCGACATGGCCGGCAACGAGGAAGCGCCGCGGGAGATCTCGTTCCAGATCGTCGATGGCGGTCAGCCCGCCAGCCCCACCGCCGCCCCGACCGAGATTGCCCCGGACGCCACGGCGACCGCGACGACGGCGCCCGCTGAGCCGACCGTCGTCGTTCCGCCAGCCGTGCCCGGCACGCCGACGGTTGCAGCAACGTCGACCGCTCCTGTCGAGATCGCCCCGGCCACGCCGACTGCATCGCCCACGCCGTCGGTCGTGCCTGCATCGCCGACGAGTCCACCACCGACCACGACTTCCTCGCCCACCGCGGCCACCACCCCCCCGCTGGCGGCGACGGCAACCGTCGTGGCAACGTCCACTACCGTCGCGACGCCGACTTCGACCGCGGTCCGGACGGCCACGGCCACCGTGGCGCCAGCCACTCCAGCCGCCATTGCGACCGCCACGATGGAAGCAACCTCAACCGTGACCCCCACTCCTCGGGCTACCGTGACCGTGACCTCGACCCCCGCGCCGACAATGACGGCGACGAGCGCCCCGACCGCAAGCCCCACGCTCGAGCCCACCGTCGCTCCGACCGAGACCGCCACGCCACGACCGACAGCCACGACGGCGCCAACTTCCACCGCAACGACCGCGCCAACGGCGACCTCGACCGCAACGCCAGAACCGACCGCCACGGCCAGGCCTCGACCGACCTCGACGCCAACCCCGCGCCCGACCGCAACTGCCACCGCGATACCGCGGCCGACACGGACGCCGACACCCGAGCCGACCGCCACGGCGACACCCACGCCGCGTCCAACCGCATCGCCGAGCCCCACACTCGCCCCGACGAGCACGGCCACACCGGAGCCCACTTCAACCCTCGTGCCGACGGTCCCTCCGGTGCCCGCGGTACCGACCCCGGCCCCGGCCACGCCAACCGCGACGCCGCCCGCGACAGCCCAAGATTGCCTATCGCCCGTCGAGTCGGACCCCGGCGTCGAGCTCTCCGTCGAATTCGACCTCCGGCTCTCGACGACCGAGCCGGGGCGCATGCGTTTCCTCGGCGCGATCACGAACGATGGCGACCAGCCGGTCGAGGCGATTATCACGCTCTGTCTCGGCGGGGTCACCTACCAACCGGCGGCGATTCCAGGCGCGATCCTGCCGGGCGCGTCGGCGCCGTTCCGCTATCCACTCGACGGCGACGACCCGACCGTCGCGCACGGCGTGGCGGTCAGCGGCTTCGTGATCACCGAGGCAGAGATCGCCGCCACGCAACCGAACATCGTCGTCGTCGCGGAGGAAATGCACGAGCCGGACGCCTCGCACCCGACGATGTGGCTCAGTCTGACCTTCCGCAACGATGGCGAGATCACCGCGAGCTTCGTCCAGGCGGCCATCATTCTTTACCAGGCCAACGGCGAACTTCGCGACGTCACAATCGTCAACATTCGACTCGATAGCCCGGAGGCGGGCATCGTCGGACTCGAGCCAGGACGGGCAGCTTCGACCGAGATCCTGCTCGACGGCATCCGCAGCCTGTCGGGCGACTACGAGATTCGGCTCGTCGGGATCTCGGAAGCCGACGACGAAGGAACTCCAACTGACCCGGAATCACAGACGGCGTGATTCCGGCTCCGGCAGCGTCGCGCGGGTCGTCCGCTGCCCTGCCTCGCCACACCGGACCGAGCGGTTAACTGGTCGGCTCTTCGCTGGTGAATTCGACTCCGATGTTTTCGCCCGCGCCAACCGCGGCGCATTGGTTCTCGGGCGTGTACGACCATCCGGAAACGGGCATGGGCAGCACGCAGTAGGCGTCTGGGCGGCCCGTGTCGGGTGTCACGTCGGAAAAGACGAGGATACCCTCGGAGTTCGTCTGGCCGGTGGCGACGATCGTCTCAGTGTCGTTGTGGAAGAGCTGGAACTCGCGATCCGGCAACGGTGCGCTGGTCCACCGCTCGCGCAGCGTCACCGTGATCGAACCAGTCGCCGGCGCGAGATTGATGGGCACGTCCAGGGTCGATCCCGCGGTAACGTCGACATCCAAGGAGATTCCGTCTGGATCCTCATACCCGGGCGGGAACGAGGTCACTTCGACGCGGTAGGGACCCGGATCGAGTGAGCCGACTAGGACGATACCGTCCGGATCCCCATCCGCGTTGGACCCACTGCTCGCGTCGCAGATCGTGACATTGAATGGCGTTACGGTGGACCCGCCCAGGTCGTTGTGGATGTGGAAGCAGGCGCCTTCGAGCGGCACATCGCCAAGACCACGAATGAGGATGCGGATCGAGCCCGTTGGCAACGGCGTCGGCGTGCTGGTCGGCTCGATGATCACGTCGAGCGTTAGGTTGTCGGAGACCGAGAACTCCCGTACGCTCGGCTCGAAGTAGCCATTCGGCGTGGTTGTCTGTTCCAGGTAGTACGGTCCACCGATCGGCAGCGGAGCGATCGCGGTCTCGCCGTCGTTCGCCCCGTCGTCTCCGTCGCAGCCAGTTCGTAACGTCGCGTCGCTGGCGTCCCTGACCCGGTAACAGGCGCCAGGCGCCAGCTCGCTGCTGTAGAAGTCCAACGTGCGGACAGTCACCGCGTAGTGCGGAACCGGATCGACATCGATCTCGACCTGAGCGGTCTGGCCCATGGTGATCTCGAACGGCACTGACCCACCCGATTGGAATCCTTCCGGCGTGTCGCTGACGAAGGCGACGTAGTGCTCGACTGGGATGCTGGTAAAGAGCAGCACACCGTTCGAGTCCTCGTCGCATTGCTGGACGATCGGCGGGGTGCTGGTCCCGTATGTGTCGAACTCGTAGATTGCAATGCAGGCGCCAGGCAGCGGCACCCGACCGTCTCCGGGATCGGTGTAAACCGCGATCTGCGCGTCGCCAACCGGATCGAAGGAGTTGACGACGTCGATCACCGCATTCTCGCCAGCGTCAAGGGTGACTTCGGTCGGCAGGGCGCCGCCGTACCCCGGCGGCGGGAGAGTTTCGATGACCACGTACGCCCCCGCGGGGAGATCGCCAAAGGTCATCGCGCCATCGAGCGAGTCGGGGAAGACGCCCCCTCCCGCTGTCTGGATCTGGTCACCGTCGCAGCCGCCGGCCATGAACTCGTCGGGGCTGCCGCCGGCGGAGGTATAGAGATCGAAGCAGGCGCCATTCAGCAGAACCCCGTCCGGATCGACTTTGCGTACCGTCAACGTCGCGCGCTGGACCGGGTCGACAATCGTGACCTCGGCGACGGTGTTAGCAGTTACGGTCGCTAGCGTATTCGGCGCGGCGAGATACCCCGCCGGCACCGTCGTCTCGACGATCACGTAGCCACCGGGCGCCAGTCCGGTAACTTCAGCGAGTCCATCTTCCGTCCCGTCCGCGCTGTCGCAGACGGAGGCCACAAGCGCGCCAGGGCCACCCGATCCGTCGTCTTGGTGAATGTCGAAGCACGCTCCTGGCAACTGCTCACTAGTGTCTTCGCCAAGCTTTGAGATGCGCAAACCGCCGAAGATCGGTTCGTTCGGGACGACCAGATTGGTCGGCGCACCGGCGACGACCTCGAAGGGCGTATCCTCGGCGGGATTGAATCCTGGTGGGAAGACCGTTTCGACGAGGACATAATCGCCCGGAGCAACATCCGTCATGGCACTTGAGCCGTCGTCGGCGCCATCCCCACTGTCGCACACCGTCTGGATCGGGTCGACGTAGTCGACATCGTCGTCCGCGTAAATCGTGAAGCAGGCGCCCGCGAGCGGCTCACCGGTGGCGGCATTCGTTTTCTGGATCGTCACCGCGCCCGGAATGAGGGTGTTGGTGACAACAATCGTTTCCTCACCGTCAGGCACCACCGAGATTTCTCGATCGGGAGCCGCCGCGTAGTTGGGCGGCGTCCGCGTCTCGACGACGAAGAAGGAGCCAGGCGGGATATCGCCGATCGTGGTCAGGCCGTCTGCCGCGCCGTCGCCGTCGTCGCAGGCGCCCGTGACCCGTGTGCCACGCACGCCGGAGTCGTTCGTATAGACATCGAAGCAGGCGCCGAAGATGCGCTCGTTCGTCGCTTCGTCGAGCGTTTCGATCGTCAATGAACCAGGCAGCAACTCGTTGCGGACCGTAATCTCCGTCGTCGAACCACTGAGCACCGGCACAAAGAGCGGTTGCGCCGTTTGGTGATCGACGGGCGTCACGGTCTGGGCGATTACGTAGTTGCCTGGAATCAAGTCCGCGTAGGTGAACGTCGCCACAGACTCGTCAATGCACTGTTCGTCGCGGACCTGCTCGCCGGCGCCTCCCGGACCACCGAACGTGAAGAGTTCGAAACAAGCCGCCGGTGACGGCGCGGACTGTCCACCCTCCCAGACGACGATGATGCCGCCGAGGCGGGTACTGTTCACCACCTCGTAGGTTAGCGTCTGACCTGCCTCGACGGTGATGCGGATCGGCGCGATCGGCGCGTAGCCCGGCGGCGACGACGTCTCGATCAGGTCATATTCGCCGGCCGCCAGATCGGTAATCACGGTCCTGCCGTCGTTTGCGCCGTCGTCCTCATCGCACGCCGCGGGCAATCCGCCGTCGCCGGTCGTCACCGTTGGTTGCGGACCATCCGCCTCAATCGCGAAGCAGGCGCCGGCCAGCGATTGATCCTCGTCGTCCAGTTTCAGCACCTCGATGGAGCCGGTAGTCGGCCCGGCCGTCGGCGAAACCGAGACCGTCGGCTCGATGGTTGCCGTGGCGGTTGGGAAGAGGCGTTCGCCCTCGCCTTCCTCGGTCGGTTCGGGTGATTCGGTCGGCATCCGCGTCGGCGTGTTCGTTGGCGTTTGAACAATTGGCGGGGGCGCCGTCGGCGGCGGGACCGGCGTGCTCGTCGCGGTCGCGCCCGACTCTGGTGTCTGAGTCGACGTCGCGCTCAGTTCGGGCGTTTGCGTCGGCGTACTGGTTGCAGTCGTGGTTGGTGGCTCGGCCGTCGGCGAAGCCGGCGCGGGCGTTGCAATGCGCGTCGTCGTCGGTGGGACGTCCGTTGGAGTCCCCGGCAATTGATCGGGTTCAAGGATGCGCAAATCGGGGTCGCGCTCTTCGTCGATGCGCTCCTCAGGCGTGGGCGACGGCGTCACCGTCGCCGTCGGCTCAGGTCCCTGGATCGGGACCGCCGGGTTGGCGACGACGCAGAGACTAACGACACTCGACAGGCTCTGGTTCCCCGCCGCGTCGACCGCGTAATACTCCAACGAATGGCTGCCGTGCCGGCGTATCGAGATCGGATGCGGTATCGCATTGTTTGTGTAGTACCGCCACTTACCGCCGTCGACCCGGTAGGCCGCCGCCTTGATCGGCGTGCCGGAGTCGTCGTAGGTAAACGAGATCGTCGCTTCGCCGTCGTAGCACGACGTCGGCGCGATCGTCTCGCCAGGCTGAACGGCCGGCGCGGCGAGTGCCCGCGGCGCACCCGCGTCGGGCTCGACCATGCCCCGCAACCCCTGATCCGCATCCAGCGGCACCCGATATTGCTTCCCGGCAATCTCGGCATTGATCACCGGCATGGAATAGTCGATGAAGAACGCGACGGTATGGATCATGAGCCCACCAGGAATCTTCGGACTTATGACCGTCACCGCGATCTCGTGCTTCCCCTCCTGCTTGAACGTCGTACCAATCTGGGGTTTGACGCTCACGACCGCCTTTGGATCTGCCGGGAAGTCGACGATGTAGCGCTCGAACCTGATCGGCGCGTTGTAGCTCTCCCAGTCTTGCGGGCCGATGATGGTGACGATCGGCAGTTCTTGTGCCTGCACCGGCGGGCGCGGCGGCACCGGCGTCGGCGTACCGGGCAACCGACCGCTGCCGGGGAGGCCGGGCGGCGGAACTTGATCCTGGACCCCGCCTCGGATAAGGGTCGGACCTTGTTCAGTCGGCGGCGTGCCGTCCGACGATGCGGTTGCGGTTGGCAACGCTTGGCCGCGCGTCAGACCGCCAGGTGTTTCCGTAGCGATTGGAGTCCCTCCGTCGACGCCGAACGTTGTCGGCGTCTCCGTTGGACGCCGGCGGGTGCCATCGCCGCTCGTCGCGGTCGGGAAGATGGTTCCAGTCGCCGTGGCGGTGATGGTGGCCGTCGAGGTGGGAGATAGGGTCGGCGTGTTCGTCGGCCGCGGGGTATTGGTCGGCAGTGCGGGAGCGGGTGGCGCGGGTGGGGCGGCCGGCCCCGTCGGCGTTGGCTCACTTGGGCCGGGAGGCGGTGGCGGGGCCGGACCGCCCTCGGGTCGTGGCAGTTGGGTGTAATCACCGCCCATGCCGAAGAAGATACGGGGGTCGACCGCGCGGCAGCCGGACGACGTCGACGCATCCGGCACGCGCACTTCGAGGTGAAGGTGCGGCCCAGTGCCCGCGGTACCCGAATAGCCGAGGAACGTTCCCGGCTCCACCGCTTGCCCCGCCGAGACGCGCATTTCGCTCATGTGGCCGAAGATGACCTCGGCGCAACCGCCCATCCCAGGGATATTCAGATCGACGTGGTTCGGCGCGAAGTAGATGTCGGCGCTGGCGTACTGCACCGACGTCGTGATCGGCGAGAAGAGGGGTGTGCCATATGGGATGGCAATGTCGATGGCGGCGTGGTCGCCCGCTTGGAGCCCGTAGGCTGACGAGTAGTCGTAGGCGCCAGGTCCGGGGGTGAAGCCGGTATAGCCGAAGCCCTGGCTGATCGAGTACGGCGCGCCGCCGAGCAACATCTCGATCGTGCCGGCCGGCGGCCATTCCGCGGGGCGGCGCACGTCGTTGGGTGGGGGCGGAATGTCACCGCCGCCGCCGAGCCGCTGCCGAATCGCGATGTAGTTGGCGCGGATCCGATCGTAGTAGGCCCAACCGTCCGTGCCGAACGCGTCCCGCGCCCCGGTGATCTGCCCGTCGGGGGTAGTGGCGCCGAAGTAACCGACCGCCGAGATGAACCAGTCCGACCAGTTGCCACCGAGGTCGTGTCGCCATTTCAGCTCGTACGCGCCGGCTCGGATGTTGTTGATCGGCACAAGCATCTCGTCGTGGGTCGGGTAACTGCCCGTGTACTGGGCCACGAAGTTCCACGGTCCATCGAGACCGTTCATGACCTGCATCAGGCCCATCGCCTCGCCGAGCGAGCCGGTGTACGGGCCAATGGTGTTCGGATCGCCGCCCGATTCGAGCGCCATGATCGCTTGCATGATGTCGGGGTCGACACCCGTCTCGCCGGCGACCTGCTCGATCAGAGGTCGCCACTGCCAGGTGCCTTCAACTCCGGCGGCCTCGGTGCCGAAGGAAAGGTCGGGGGCCTTGACTGGCGGCGCGGTGGTACGGGCGGTGCATTCGCCTTCCTCGCCTCGGTAGATGACGAGCCATTCCGGCGAATATCCCTTCTCAGCGTAGTACTCGATCGTCTTCCAGGTCGTGCCGTCCCAGGGGTCGATGATGGAGTAGTTCGCGCCGTCGGAGCCGAACCCGCTCTTGACGACGACGTAGTGCGAGCCGGAGATGCCGCCCGCGAAGCCGAGGACGACCGGTCGTCCCTCGGCCATCATCGACGCCAGCTTGTCCCAAGTGAACGCGACGTAGTCCTCGAATTGGCCCGTGCCGTCGTTGCAGTTCCGCTGCGCCGCGACTGCCCAAAAGATCGGCTCAGCCGCGGGGCCAAGGCAGGCGCTGAGCGTGCCCGGATCGCTGCTGCTGCCATAGAAGTTGAGCACCATAGCGGTCGACGTCAGCGCGCACCCGGCCGCGCCGATCGTGTCGCCCAGTTCCCGCATTACCGTGTCAGCCCAGCGCGGGTCGTTCTGGCTAAAGACCGGCAAGTCGCAGGGCTCCTCCTCTGGCAGCTCGTTGCCTTCCCGCTTCTTCTGCTTGCCGGAATCGACGTCGACGTTGTAGTGAACCATCCGCCGGCCCGATTGGTCGGGCATGTCGAAACTCAGGCTCTCGCCGTCCTCCGCCCAGACCAACGGGCTCGGGTTCGAGCCGTAGAACGCCCGCGGCGAGATCGGTTCCTCGGTCGGGACCGGGACCAGCTCGCCGGTGGCGATGTGGATCACCCAGAGTTCGACGTGCTCCCCACTCTTTTGGGCAAAGGCGAGCCGGCTGGCGTCGGGCGACCAGACGGGCGTCACCGGGAAGAACCCGGTGGGGATCGTGGCCAGATCCCGTTCCTGGCCGGTCGCGATGTCGACGACGCTGATGCGGGCATTGCTCATCAATTGGTCGTCGGCTTTGACGTATGAGACCAGGCGGCGGTCAGGCGAGGTCGTCGCGAACTTGGCGAACTGACCCGGCGCCTCGCCGTCGTCGAGCGGCTTTATCTCTTCCCACGATCCGTCCACACCACGGGCATAGAGGACGACACCGCCGTCCTCGTACCGCATCGTCGCCATCGCGCCCGGCACCGGCGGGGCGACGACGGGCGGCAAGGCGGCGCTCGCCTCGCCGCCGCTGAGCGACCAGAAGGGAAACGCGCCGAAGGCTACGGCCAGGGCCAGGCCCCAGGCCGGCAGCGCCGCGATCACCGCGCGTAGCCAATGGTCGAGACGGCGCCATGGCTCGATCGCCAGCCCCGCGAGCCTGCCTGTTTCGCGCACAAAGTCGATCATGGCGCGCCCCTCCCCGACTCGACCCAAGGAAAGGCGATCCCGACATTCGGTCCGAAGGAAGCGACGACGATCGCGCGACCGTCATCGACCGCCTGGCTGATCGCGCGATCAGGACTTATCTCGGCGGCAATGAGCGTCGTCGGCGACCAGGGCGCCAGGCTGACCAGCGACCCGCCGGTGCGGTAGTACCACGTCACCAGCACCGAGCCGGCGCCTTCGGCCGCGTTCGGGTTGGCCGGGATCGGCGTCGGCAGCACCGGGTTCGTCTCACCGAAGGCGTCGGTGCCGCCGACAAATGGCGTCGGCCCTGGTCCTGCCTGGCTATCGAAGGCGTCTTCGCGCTCGGCGGCGCTCGACGCCCAGGTCAGGGTTCGCACCGGGCTCGGCATCGGCACCCGCCGGGGCGCAACGCCCCGGCGATCAACCACGTAGAGCGCGGCATCGTCGAAGAGCGCCGCTACCACCGTGCCGCCGTCCGGGCTGACCGTGACCGCCGTGACCGGGCCGGTGAACGACACCTCGGCCGCCTGGCCGGACGCCACATCGAGGAGATCGATCGTGGTAGCCCGCGGACTAAAGAGCGGGTAATGGACCGCGGCCGTCGATCCGTCGACCGCGCTGACACTCATGCCCGCGGGTTCCGCGGTCAGCTTGGTCGTCCAGCGGGCTGAACCGAGCGTCGCCCCGGTTGTCGGCGCGGCCACGACGATGGGGCTTGGTTCGGCGCAGGCGATCAACAGCGTCGGCACGACCTGATCCTCGGACGCCGTTGGCCGTTCGTGGCCGACGACCGCGATCGCTTCCGTGCAGGTCGGCGGCAGCGTGACTGGTGTGCCTAATCGGAGCGCGGAAGGCGTCCCCGCGGGCGAGGCCCGCGGGGATGCGGCCGGCGATGCCGCCGGCGACGCGCCAGGGTCGGCGGATAAGCTGCTCAGGTCAAGGGCGCGCATCGTGCCGTCCTCAGCCACGCCGAAGATGGCCGCGCCGGCGATGGCGACGGAGATGGGGCGGATGCCGAGCGTCCCGGCGAGCTGCCACCGGTTCTCATCGGCGCGATAGAGCCAGACGTCGCCGTCGTCGTTGACGACCGCCGACGCCCCGAGGCTCCCGCCTTCCGCCACCAGCGGCAGCGCCTCCCCGCCAACACCGGCCGCGACCGGCTGGACCGCTTGCAGCACCCGCACGCCGACCTGGCGGCGAAGCATCGAGCCACCCGAACTCGACGCTTCCAACAGGATCGCGACGTCCTCTTTTGCGATGAAACGGAAGACGCCCGCGCGCGACCGCAGCGGCGTCGACCCTGGCGGCGCGGGCACCGTCTCCACCGACACGGTCGTCGCCTGAGAGACGGCCCAGCGCACCACCACCTCGTCGCCGACCCGTGCCGGATTCGGCGATGCAGCCAACAGATCGACTTGCGGCAACGGGTCGGTGTACTGGGCGCTGCTCTGGGCGACCGCGCCGTCCGAACTATTCCCGCTCGTCGAACCGTCGAGCGGCGCCTCCACCACCCCAGCATCGTCGCTCGGCTGCGGGATGATCACCATTGCCGGCGTCGGCAGCGCCTGGTCGGCGGGTTGCACGATCTCAACCGCGACCTCTTTGGTCGCCGAGCCGCCCGTGTTGTTCGCGATCAGGTAGTAGGTCGTCGTCTCGGCGGGACGTTGAACGTCAATCGTCCCTTCTGCCGGCAAGCCGGAGCGGACTTCGTCGCCGACAATCTCGACCGACTCCGCGCCTTCGATCCGCCAACTGAGCTGCACCGTCTCATTCGGATTCGCGTCCGGCGCGGTCAGGTCGATCCGGGGTGGGTTAGCGGCGAACTCGACGATCTCCGGCGGTGCGGTCAACTGTTGCTCACCGACCGTTACCTGCACCGTGCCCACGGCGCTGCCAGCCGCATTCGCCGCCGTCATCGTGTAGACCGTCGAGGCGTCGGGTTGGAGGATCACCGAACCGATCGGGGCCAGCATCGACCCATCACCCGGTTCGATCGTCACCGCCGCCCCTTGGCCCACGACGGACCAATTCAGCACGACGCTTTGTCCCGGCGCGATCTCGGCTGGCTCAGCTTCAAAGTAGCCGATCGCCGGCTGTTGGGGCGCGATTTGAAGTGAGATGGTGCTGGACCGGCGATGATCGCCGCTGATCGCGTTCAAGATATAAGTGGTCGCGGCATCGCCAGCGGTCAGCGTCGCCTCGCCCTCGCCCTCGACGACGCCGGGCGCCGGGGAGATCGACACCGACTCGGCGCGCGAGACCTTCCACTTCAGCGTCACCTCACCGCCGGGATCAGTGACCGCCGGCTGGACGACGAATTGCTCGATGATCGGGGGCGGGACATCTTCGTCACCGCCGAAAGCGCGGGCCGCCGAAATGCCCGCGGTCAGCAACAGTGGGATGATCCAAAGGAGGTGCCAAAGGTGGGCGGGACGCCAGGGGATGCGTCGCGCAAAGGCGAGACGGGAACCCGGCGCGCTGAGTTGCCGGTCAGGCTGGTCAGGCTGGTCAGTTGGCGCGGCTCGCTCCGGTGCATCGCGAGCGCCGGCAGCACGCCTCAGCAGGCGCCTCACGGTTCAAGCCCCAGCGGTTCACCGGCCGGCTGGCCCTGGTAACCGCGACGACGTCGTTCTACTCGACGGTTTTGTTCCTATGCTGTCAGTGTAGCGTATCCTTCTATATCTGTGAACATCAATCACATGCGCGGCCAGGACTATCCCGGATTATTCATGAGGCCATGCATACCCACCCCGTCTCGCCCCAGCAAGCTCGGCCAGACGGGGTGAGTGCTCTGCATGACGATCATGAACAATCCGGGCTACGCGGCGCGCTGTGGACCGCGCCGATGGTTGTCCAGCCTGATCACCCGGGGCGGCCTATCGACAACGCGGCGCTCGCGCAGCAATGGCCCAACGGTCATCGGGATAAAGAGCAAGAGCCACAACCCGATAATGACGCCGACGATCACTGATTCCATGACGATGCCTCCTCGACGAAGCCCCAACGACTGTGAAAAGATGTAGCCGGTCAGCACCGGCGACGGACTAGTTCCGTCGCCGGTCGCCACGCGGGGAAGTGCGGGATACTGGCGTCCGAACGCAAGCTACGTGCCACCTGTGACACTCTAGTCAACGCCCGTCGTTCGTCGGCAGATTCATCTCTGGGTAGGTTCGTCGCATGACACGACCCGGACGCGATGCGGGCCGCTACCGCGCGGCCCACCTGCACCAACCAGGCGGCTGGTATTCACCCGGCTACCTCGAAATCGACGCCGCCGGCATGGTCGTCGCGGTCGAATCAGCCCGCCCAGCCTCCTGGTCAAACTTTGAGGTCCACGAGCTCTCCGGTTTCCTCCTGCCAGGGATGCCGAACCTCCACGCGCACGCTCACCAGCGAGGTCTCGCCGGCCGAGCCGAGGGGATGCCGGGCGCGACGCGATCCGACTTCTGGAGCTGGCGCGATCGCATGTACCGCTTTGCCAACGCCCTTTCGCCGGAGGACCTGGAAGCGGTTGCGACGATCGCTTACGTCGAGATGCTCAAATCCGGGTTTACCACGGTCGGCGAGTTCCACTACCTGCATCTCGATCGCGACGGCCGGCCGTATGCCAACTCTGCCGAGCTAAGCGAGCGCATCGTCGCCGCCGCGGAGCGCGCCGGCATCGGCCTCACGTTGTTGCCGGCGCTCTTTACCCAAGGCGGCATCGGCATGGCGCCGAGTGATGGCCAGCGCAGATTCGTACATCACGACGTCGACGCCTTTCTGCGCCTCGTCGAAACCCTGCGCGGCCAGATCAGCCGCGTCCCAGCGCTTCGTGTCGGCGTCGCGCCGCACAGCTTGCGCTCGGTCGCGGTCGCCGAGTTGGCGGACCTCCTGGTCGGCATCGACGGGATCGACCCGTCCGCACCAATCCACATCCACGTCGCCGAGCAAGTGCGAGAGGTCGAGGAATGCCTGACTGCACTCCATGCCCGACCGGTCGAATGGCTCCTCGATCACGTCGATCTCGGTCCGCGCTGGACCCTGATCCACGCAACCCACGTCACGAACGAGGAACGCCGCGGCATCGCCCACCGCGGCGCAACGGTTGGACTCTGCCCGATGACCGAGGCGAACCTGGGCGACGGCCTCTTTCCGCTGGTCGAGTACCAAACGGAAGGCGGCCGCTGGGGCATCGGCACCGACAGCAACGGGTCAATCAGCCTCGCGGACGAACTGCGCACGCTCGACTATGGCCAGCGCCTCCTCCACTTGCGACGCGATACCGCTGTTTCGCCCGGCGATCCCCTCACCGAGCACCCCGGCCGCGTCCTCTTCGACCGCGCGCTCGCCGGCGGCGCCTCGGCGCTCGCCCAACCGGTCGGCGCAATCGCGCCCGGCCTCCGCGCTGACCTGATCGAGCTCGACCCGGACGCCGTCGCCCTGCTCGGCCACACCCCCGAATCGGTACTCGACGGCTGGTTCTTCTCCGCCACAACCCCCGTCGTCCGCAACGTGATGGTGGCGGGAACCTGGGTCGTCCGTGACGGCCATCACTCAATGGAACAGGAGGCTTTCGACGCATTCGCGCGCACCGTACGATCGTTGGATTGAGAGCGAGGAAGCGTGACTGCCTCGGCAAAGGGAGAATCGATGACCCAGGAGAGGTGGACCGCGGTCGACCGCTACTTGACCGACCTTTTTGTGCCCCCCGATCCGGCGCTGGATGCCGCGCTGCAATCCAGCGCCGACGCCGGGTTGCCGCCGCACAACGTGGCGCCGAACCAGGGCAAGCTGCTGTACCTCCTCGCTCGAATCCACGGCGCGCGCTCGATTTTGGAGATCGGCACCCTCGGTGGGTACAGCACGATCTGGCTGGCGCGGGCGCTGCCCCCTGACGGTCGCCTGGTCACGTTGGAGGCCAATCCGAAACACGCCGAGGTCGCCCGCGCCAACATCGACCGCGCCGGCTTGGTCGGCGTCGCGGACATCCGTCTTGGGCGGGCACTGGAGACGCTGGCGCGGCTCGAAGCCGAGAAGACGGACCCATTCGATCTCATCTTCATCGACGCCGACAAGCCGAATAACCCAGCGTACCTGGCCTGGTCGCTCAAACTCTCACGTCCCGGCACTCTCATCATCGCCGACAACGTGGTGCGTAACGGCACGGTCCTTGACTCGACCACCGCCGATCCCAACGTCCAGGGTGTGCGCCGCTTCAACGAGCTCTTGGCCGCCGAACCGCAACTGAACAGCACGGCGATCCAGACCGTCGGCAGCAAGGGCTACGACGGCTTCGCCATCGCACTCGTCTCCGCCGATCAGTAATGCTTGAACGAACGGGTGCCTACGTTCCGGTTTCATCCGGCCACAGCGGGATCTTCATGCCGGTTGCCCGCGCTTGGAGCACCGCGCGTTCGTAGCCGGCGTCGACGTGACGCAAAACTCCCGTGCCGGGATCATTGGTGAGGACGCGCTCTAGCCGCCGGGCCGCCTCCGGGGTGCCATCGGCAACGATCACCTGACCGGCGTGGATCGAGAGGCCCATGCCGACGCCGCCGCCGTGGTGTACCGAGACCCAGGTCGCTCCCGACGCCACGTTGAGCAGCGCGTTGAGGATCGGCCAGTCGGCGATGGCGTCCGAGCTGTCGCGCATCCCCTCGGTTTCCCGGTACGGCGAGGCGACCGAACCGGCGTCGAGGTGATCGCGGCCGATCACGATCGGCGCCGAAACCGCACCGCTCGCGACGAGCTCATTGAACGCCAGCCCCGCGCGGTGTCGCTCGCCGTAGCCCAGCCAGCAGATCCGGGCCGGTAGACCCTGAAACTGCACCCGCTCCTCCGCCAGCGTCAGCCAGCGCCGGAGCGACTGGTTCTCCAAAAAGAGATCCAGCAGCGCTCGGTCGGTGGCGCGGATATCAGCCGGGTCGCCGGAAAGGGCGACCCAGCGAAACGGCCCCTTCCCTTCGCAGAAGAGCGGCCGGATGAACGCGGGCACAAACCCCGGAATGTCGAACGCGCGCTCCTCGCCCCCGAGATACGCGCCGCCGCGGAGGTTGTTGCCGTAGTCGAAGACGACCGCCCCCTGCCGCTGGAACTCCAGCATTGCCCGGACATGGTCAGCCATCGCCTGGTAGGACCGCTCCTTGTAGAGTTCCGGGCTTGATTGCCGGAGTACGCGCGCGTCGGCGAGCGTGATTTCAGGCAGGATGTAACCGTCGAGCGGGTCGTGCGCCGAGGTCTGGTCGGTGACGACGTGCGGCTGAAATCCACGCTTGACCAGTTCTGGCAGCACTTCGGCAGCGTTGCCGAGCAGCGCAATCGAGCGCGCGTCCTGATTCGTCGCCGCGTCGCGCGCCCACGAGACAGCCTCCTCGAGCGAATCGGTCGCCTCGTCGCAATAACCGGTCGCCAGGCGGCGCTCGATCCGATCGGCGTCCGCCTCGACGACGAGGCAGACGCCGTCGTTCATCGTTACGGCCAGCGGCTGGGCGCCGCCCATGCCACCGAGACCGGCTGTCAGCACGACCCTGCCCCGCAGCGTGCCGCCGAACTGCTGCCGCGCCAACTCGGCGAAGGTTTCGAAGGTGCCCTGGAGGATGCCCTGCGTGCCGATGTAGATCCACGAGCCGGCCGTCATCTGCCCGTAGGCCGTCAACCCGAGTCCTTCCAGTCGCCAGAACTCCTCCCACGTCGCCCACTTCGGGACGAGCAGCGAGTTCGCGATCAGGACCCGCGGCGCATCCGGTTGGGTACGCATCACCCCGACCGGCTTGCCGGATTGCACGAGCAGCGTCTCATCCCCCTCGAGCGCTCTGAGGCAATCGACAATGGCGTCGTAAGCCTTCCAAGACCGCGCCGCCTTTCCAGTGCCGCCGTACACGATCAGGTCGTCCGGGCGCTCGGCGACGTCGGGATCGAGGTTGTTCATCAGCATCCGCAGCGCCGCCTCCTGCTGCCACCCCTTGCAAGAAAGCGCCTTGCCCCGCGGCGCACGGATCGTGCGCGGTCCATCCATCGTCATCGACATGTCCCTCGTGTACGCCTACGCCCTGTCAGAAAACCCGTCATGCCGACCACCCCCTTCGTCATTCCGACCAACGGGAGGAATCTCGCCTCGCCAGGCCGACAAAAGCGATTCCTCGCAAGCTCGAAGGACGGAGTGCAAACACGTCCTACTCCCGGTACGTGCCGGCGCGCAGAAGGTCAACGGAAGTAGCAACGTCGTCCGCAACAACACGGTCGTCGGATTGGAGGGACGGCACCCGTTCCCGGATGCGACGATGCAGCCTACCGAGGCGACCGGTCGGGACGCGGCTGGCGAGATCGCACGCCTGGGCCGCGCAGATCGCTTCGACCGCGACGACCATCTCCACATTGGTAACGATCTGCCGGAAATGGCGCGCGGCGGTGGCGCCCATGCTGTTGTAGTCCTCAACGCCAGCCGAGGTCGGAATTGAATCGACGCTCGACGGATGCGCCAATACCCGATTCTCGGCGACCAGCCCCGCCGTCAAGTAGTGGGCGATCATGTAGCCGGAGTTCAGCCCGGCGTCCGGCACTAAGCACGGCGGCAACCCCCGAACCTCACCGTCGACCATCAGCGCGATCCGTCGCTCGACGATCGCACCCAGCGAGGCAACCGCGATCTTGGCGGCGTCGAACCCAAGCGCCAGCGGGTGCCCGTGGAAGTTACCGCCGGAAATCACCGACCCGTCGTCGAAGAGCAACGGATTGTCGGTTGCGGCGTTGATCTCGATCTCGACCGCGCGCCGCGGGCCGGCCAGCGCATCCGTGATCCCCCCATAGACCTGCGGGATACAGCGGATGGAATAGGCGTCTTGCAGCCGTTTGGAGAGCGGTTCCGGTTCCGGCGACTCGGACAATAGCTCGCGCAAGGTTGCCGCAACCGCGACTTGACCAGGATGCGGCCGAACCTCGTGGATGCGCGGATCGAACGGCGCCCGGCGAGCGGCCAAGGCGCAGCACGAGAGCGCGGCGATAACCACCGCGCTTTCGAGCAACCGTTCGGCGTCGAGCAGCGCAAGGAGACCGAGCGCCGTCATCACCTGGGTCCCGTTGATCAGCGCCAGCGCCTCTTTCGGTTCAAGCTCAATCGGTTCGATGCCCACGGCTCCCATCGCCTGGGCGGCCTCTCGTCGGTGCCCGTCCACCTCGACCGTGCCGGCGCTGATCAATGGCAAGGAGAGATGCGCGAGCGGCGCGAGATCGCCACTCGCCCCCAACGATCCCTGGCAGGGGACGACCGGTGTGATCCCGGCATTTAGCAGGTCGAGCAGCCGCTCGATGACCACGGGGCGAACGCCAGAATGGCCGCGCGCAAGGGAGTTCGCGCGCAACAGCATCGCCGCGCGCACGACGCCGGTGGGCAGCGGATCGCCCGCGCCGCTAGCGTGGCTGCGCAACAGGTTGGCTTGGAGTGCCTTCGTCCGCGCGACCGAGATTGCCTGATCGCTGAGCGCGCCGAACCCGGTCGTGATGCCGTAAGCGGGGCGGTCGTCGGCAACGATCCGGCTGACAATTGCGCGACTCGCCTCGACGCCGGGCAAGGCGGATCGCGCGAGCCGGGCGGTTCGCCCCTGGCGCGCGACCGCCTCGACGTCGGCGATCGTCATGCGTCGGCCGTCGACCTCGACCGGCCGGTCCGCGTCGCGTTTCGATGCCGACCGGACGGCGCTTGGATCGGTCACCACGATGTGATCCGTTCCCACGGTGCGTCCCACCCTTTCTGTGCGCTGATGGCAACGCTGCCACCCCGCGCGCCCATATCGGCAATACTGCCTGTCGCTGTCAGCCGGCCGCCCACCATCGTGGGTCACCGTGTTGACGATGGTGCCACCGGGGGGTATTTTATGACAGCGATGCCACTGGGGGGTATCTTAAACTGTCCGCGTCGCCGGACGGTGAGCGGCGACAGGGGATGTCCGCGCATCTGGCGCGTCGCAATCGACGCCGAAGGAGGAAGACGTGACTGACCAGGACGTGCTTCGACGAGCGGTGTCGCGCCGCCGCTTGGTTCACATCGCCGGCATTGGCGCCGGCGCCGCGACGTTGCCCGGCATACTCGGCGCTTCGCGCATATTCGCCGCGCCGCTGCGCCAGGATGACGGCGGCGATCTGATCATCGGCACCGATGCGGATACATACCGCACCGAGCCAGACCGCTCCAACATCGGCCAATACCCGACCAACACCAACATCTTCGAGTCGCTCGTCCGGCTGACGCCCGACTACCAGGTCGAGCCGTTGCTGGCCGAGTCGTGGGAGTTCGTCGAGCCCAACACCTGGCGCTTCACCTTGCGCCAGGGCGTCACCTTCCACGACGGCACACCCTTCACCGCCGAAGCGGTCGTCTGGTCGATGGCGCGCATCGCACGGCGCGGCGGCGGCGTCCTTGGCATCGACGAGAACTCGACCGTGGCGGTCGACGACTTCACGGTCGAGATCACCCCCACCCGGCCAAACAAACGGCTGGTGCAACAACTCAATCACCCCCAGAACAGTATCGTCGCGCCCAACACCGAACCCGCTGAGACCCGTGTCGGCACCGGCCCCTATCGCGAAGTCGAATACGCTCGCGAGGACCGCTATACGGTCGAGGCGTACGACGGCTACTGGGGCGAGGCGCCCGCGGTCGGCCGCTTGACCTTCCGCTTCTATCCAGACGCCGTTTCCCGCGCCCTCGCCTTGCAATCGGGCGAAGTGGACATCGCCTTGATCGAACGCCAGTCCGGTCCGGAGATCGAGGCGACCGACGGGTTGGCTCTCGTCACTTCGCAGGTCGGCGCCTACGAGGCGCTCTACGTCAACATCCACGGCGCCGAGCCGTACGACTTGGGCCAAGACCCGGCCATCCGCGAGGCGATCGCCTACGCCATCGACAAGCAGACGATCGTCGACGGTGTCTGGGAAGGCTACGCCGAAGTCAACAACACCATGATCCCGCCGCGCATCCTCGGGCCGTCGGCCAGCATCGTCGAAGGCACGACCTATGACCCCGACCGAGCCAAGCAGATTCTCGAAGCCGCCGGCTGGACAGGCGAGGGCACCAGGCAGAAAGACGGCCGCGAGCTCCAGTTGACGATGGTCGTCGGCTTCCCCGACGCCGACACCCACGGCGCCATGCCCGAGCTCGTGCAAGCGCAGCTTGCGGAGGTCGGCATCGCGCTCGAACTGGTCCAGACACCCGATACCCCCACCTATGAGGCGCGCTTGCAGACTCTCGAAGGCGACCTCTGGGCCGAGGCGGGCAGTCAGAACGATGGCAACCCCTGCTTCCTACCCGATCTCCTCTTTTACTCGCCGCCGGAGGACGGCGACCCGGAGTCGATGATGTACGGCGCGGCCTTTGCGCCCGGTCCCGACTTCGATGCCCACATCGACATGTGCCGGGACGCGGTCGAGATCGAGGCGGTTCAAGAATCTGCCGCCAACGCGATGAAGGTGCTCATCGACGACATGCACGTCGTCATCCCACTCGCCGGCACTATCCGCCTGATCGGCGTCTCAGACAACGTCCAGGGTCTCGAAGCCCACCCCTCCGGTGTCAACCAGCGCTGGACCGGCGTAACCGTGTCCGAGTAGGGGTCAGGAGTCGGGAGTCAGGGGTCAGGAGTCGGGGGTCAGGGACGACGGCTCGTGCTCTCCCCGACCCCTGACTCCTAACTCCTGACCCCGTGAGCGGAGCGAACCCGTGACGCGCTACGTCCTGCGGCGAATCTTCTACTTGATCCCGGTCTGGCTGGGGATCAGCTTCGTGGCGTTCGCGCTCACGAACCTGAGTCCGGGCGATCCGGCGCGGCAGGCGGTGCAGCGGTTGATGGGGCGTCAACCGACCGCGGAGGAAGTGGCGTGGATGAGGCAGGAGCTGGGGCTCGACGATCCTTTCCTGGTCCGCTACGTCCGCTGGCTTGGCGACGCGCTCACTGGCGATCTGGGCACCTCGTACAGCACCGGCGAATCGGTGCTGGGCGCATTGGTGGATCGCTTCCCGAATACGCTCCAGATTGCCGTCCTCGGTCTCGCCGCGGCGTTACTTCTGGCGTTGCCGCTCGGCATCTTCGCCGCGGTCTGGCGCAACTCGCCGGTGGACCACCTCTCGCGCGCCGTCGCCTTGCTCGGGGCATCGATGCCGAGTTACTGGGTCGCATACCTGCTGATCCTCCTCTTCGCCGTGCGCCTGCACCTGCTGCCGGTCGCCGGGCGCGGCACCTGGCAGCATCTGGTCCTGCCCGCGGTCACGCTCGGTCTGGGCGCGAGCGCGAGTCTGATGCGCTTGACCCGTTCCGAGATGCTGGAGGTGCTCGGCCAAGACTTCGTGCGGACCGGGCGGGCGAAGGGGTTGCAAGAGCGTGCCGTCGTCCTCAGCCATGCCATGCGAAACGCGCTGATTCCGGTGACAACCGTCGCCGGCATGCGCTTCGCGGGACTGCTCGGCGGCGCCGTTATCGTCGAGACGATCTTCGCCTGGCCCGGCATCGGCAAGTTCGCGCTCGATGCCATCTACGACCGCGACTACCCGGTCATCCAGGGCTTCGTCGTCTTCATGGGGACGGTTTTCTTGCTCGTCAACCTCGTGGTCGATCTGCTCTATGGCCTGATCGATCCGCGCATTCGCCTGGGACAGGGCCGAGGATGAAACGGTGAGCGAAGCGACCATTCCATCTCATCCGACGATGCTGGACCACACCCGTTCGCGGCTGGACGGATGGCGCTATCAACGACTGGCGACGCTGCGCCGGCTCGGCAAAGATCGTACTGCCGTCGCCGGCGCGGTCGTCCTCGCTGCCTTCGTCCTCGTCGCGATCCTTGCGCCCGTCGTCGCCCCGCACGATCCGAATGAAGTCGATGCCCTCGCTCGCCTTCAGTCGCCCAGCGCCGAACACTGGCTGGGAACCGACGACCTCGGCCGCGACATCCTCAGTCGCCTGATCCACGGCGCGCGCTGGACGCTGGGCACGGCCTTCCTGGCGGCGCTCGGCATCGTCGCCATCGGCGTCGTCGTCGGCTTGATCGCCGGTTACTTCGGCGGCATCATCGACGATCTGCTCATGCGGGTCGTCGACGTGCTGCTCGCCTTTCCCAGTCTGGTGCTGGCGCTGGCGATCGTCGGCATGCTTGGTCCCAGCCTGCAAAACGTGATGATCGGCATGGTCGCCGTCTGGTGGGTCGACTACGCCCGCGTTATGCGCGGCCTCACCGTCGCCATGCGGGAACGCGAGTTCGTGACGGCGGCCCATTGCTGCGGCGCGTCGCCCGCGCACGTCATCTTTCGCCATCTCTTGCCGAACGTGGTCCCGTCGGTGATCGTGTTGGCAACGCTGGAGTTCGGCGGGCTGATGCTGGCGATCTCGGGCTTGAGCTTCCTCGGACTCGGGGCGCAACCGCCAACGCCCGAATGGGGCACGATGCTTAGCGACGGTCGGGTCTTCTTCCAACGCGCGCCGGAACTGATGCTCTATCCCGGCCTCGCGATCTCCATCGCCGTCGCCGGCTGCAACCTCCTCGGCGACGGTCTGCGCGATGCCCTCGACCCACGGTTGCAGCGACGATAGTCCTTGTCGCGACCATTACCGCTACCCAACTCCGATCCCCTTTGTTAGGCTGGGAAGGAAGTGGAGGATGAACTATGACTGTGACCCTGACCCCTCGGATCGAGGATCAAATTCGCTACTGGATCGAGAGCGGGCAATATCCTGGCGCCGATGCCGTGCTGAGCGACGCCCTCCAGCTCCTGGAGCAGCGCAACCAGGCACGCTACCTCAAGCCGCGCAAGTTGGTGCGGGCTGGCTTCGAGAGCGACAACGCCGGAGAGCTAACGCCGGACCTCATGGACGAGATCAAACGTGAAGCGGAAGAAGCCTTTCGCCGGGGCGAAAAGCCGAGCCCGCAAGTCTGCCCGTAGACGCCGCCTCACCCTTAGGGTCGACGCGCGGAGCGACATACAAAAGAGACACCTCTTTATACGCGGCGGCGATGGGGAGAAGAGCGGCGTCGCCGCTACTGCGACCAGCTTTACGATGCGATGCGTTCACTACTCGATTATCCAGAGCGCGGTCGGCAACGGGACGAACTCTTTCTCGACTGCCGCGGTCTCGTCGTCCAACAGCACGTCATCTTCTACCATGTCACGGACGACGAGATCACCATCGGTCGCGTGCTTCACACCACCCAGGAGGTACCTGGCAAAGTAACCGCATGAACATCCGGTTTCCCTGGCATTCAAGAACGTCAGTGGCGGTGATTCGATGCCCAGGCTGGTTGTTCATCCCCATATATCGATCAACCTGATCAACCAGCTCTGATGCATGTCCGACCCCGACCGGCTCAGGCAGGCGGCGATGCCTCCGGCATCGCCTCCATCGACGGATCGACCGTCCCGTCGATCAGCCAGCGGCCGTCCTCCTGGACGAAGAGGACGACCCGCGGCCGGGTGGCGTCGCTGCTGCCGGCCTCCCGCACCGTGACGGTGACGAAGACCGCGCTCGCTCGCCCATCGGGCAGGAGTTGGACGGCGCCGCGCGCGACGATGGCGGTCCACTCCATCGGCGGTACGGTCGTCGGCGTCCCCACGACTACCGCGACCAGGGCCGGGTCGACCCCGAGCTGCGCCGACGCGCCACCCAGGATGCGACGGACAAAATCGTCCGTATAGAGCGCGTATGTCCGCGCGAAACTCCCGGCGTTCTGGCAGGCGATCGATTCCGTGTACGCGGCGACGATGGCCTCGACTGTCGCCGCGTTCGCAGGCGTACCCTCCGCTGGATCAGGAGTTGCGACCGCAACCTCGGCGGTGGGACTGGCCGCGGGCGTCGCCACCAGCGATTGCATCTCCGCGACCGCACGGGGGGCGATCTGGCAGCTTGCCGGCGCTGGGATGTTCTGAGCGAGACCCGCCACCTGGGTTGGGACGCCTGGTAGTTCGTCGTCCGCCTCGTCGTCACCGCTAAGCGCCATCGCGCCGAAGATCGCAACCGCCACCACGAGCACCGCCGCTAGCACAATCAGGCGCTGACGGTCACGCCGGCCTTGGGATTTCGACTGGTGATCAATTTCAGGTTCATCGCGCGTCTCATCTTCCATGCGGATATCGTAGCCCGACCGGCGTCACGACGACAGCGATATCGGGCAGGCTTGACGCATATACCCCCACCGGGTATAATGACATCAGATACCCCAGGGTGGTATCATCTCTCGTGACGCTCCGTAGACAGGATTGGACCAGCCGATGGTACCGACCGCCCCCCCCACCACGACGACAGACGGGACCACGGCGGCGTCCGCCGTAGAGCTAACGTTGCCGGTCTCCGGCATGACCTGCGCTTCGTGCGTGCGGAGAGTCGAACGCGCGCTGGGCAAGGTGCCCGGCGTCACCGAGGCGGCCGTCAACCTGGCAACCGAGAAGGCGCGTGTTACGTTCGATCCGGCGCGGGCCGACGCCACGGCCATTAAGGTGGCAGTTGAAAAGGCCGGCTACGGTGTCCCAGAACTGCCGCTCGCCCCCTTGCCGCCCTCGCCGCCCTCGCACGCCGGCGAGATTGTGCTGCCGATCGAGGGGATGACCTGCGCCTCCTGTGTGCGCCGCGTCGAGCGTGCCCTCACTAAGATGCCGGGAGTGAGCGCGGCCAGCGTCAACCTCGCCACCGAAAACGCGTCAATTACCTTCGATCCGGCGACCGTCCGCCTCGACGACCTTCGCGGCGCGGTGGCGAAGGCCGGGTATGTCGTCGGCGCGGAGCGCATCGTTCAGGAAACGCTCGATTCTCGCTCCTCGCTCCTCGCTCCTTCGGAGGACGTCGACCCGCGTGAGGTCGAGCGGGAGCGCGAGGTCGCCGACCTGAAGCGCAAGTCGCTGGTTAGTCTCGTAATCGGCGTCGCGATGATGGCGGCGATGTATTTGCCGGTGCCAGTCTCGATGGAGACGATGGCGCCGGCGCTCCTGGTCGCCGCAACGCTCGTCCAGGTCTGGGCCGGTCGCGTCTTCTACCAGCAGGCGTGGGCGGCGGCGAAGCACTTCTCGACAAACATGAATACGCTCGTCGTCCTCGGCACCAACGCCGCCTTCGGCTACAGCGCCTTCGTCACCCTCTGGCCTGATGCGGCGATGGATTGGGGCTTCGACGCGCACCTCTACTACGAGTCGGCGGTCATCATCAACGCCTTGATCCTGATGGGGCGCTGGCTCGAGGCGCGGGCCAAGAAGCAGACGAGCGGCGCGATCAAGGCGCTGATGGGCCTGCAAGCAAAGACCGCCCGCGTCATCCGCAACGGCGTCGAGCAGGATATTCCGGTCGAGGCCGTGCAGGCAGGCGATCTGGTCCGCGTCCGCCCCGGCGAGAAGGTGCCGGTCGACGGAATCATCCAGGAAGGGCGCTCCGCGCTCGACGAGAGCATGTTGACCGGCGAGAGCCTACCGGTCGAGAAGGGCGCCGGCGACGAGGTGATCGGCGCGACACTGAACAAGACCGGCAGTTTCGTCTTCCGCGCGACCAAAGTTGGCAAGGACACCACGCTCGCCCAGATCGTCCGCCTGGTCGAAGAAGCGCAGGGGTCGAAGGCGCCGATCCAGCAACTGGCCGACACCATCTCCTCTTACTTCGTCCCGGCGGTGATCGCACTGGCCACGTTAACCTTCTTCGGGTGGCTCCTCTTCGGCCCCGACCCCCAGGTGACGATGGCGCTTCAGGCCGCGATCGCGGTGCTGGTTATCGCTTGCCCCTGCGCCCTCGGCCTCGCCGCGCCGGTGGCGATCATGGTCGGCACCGGGAAGGCGGCCGAGAACGGCGTCCTCATCCGCGGCGGCGAGGCGCTGGAACAGGCGCGGAAGATCGATACGATCGTCCTCGACAAGACCGGCACGATCACCCGCGGCAAGCCGGCCGTTACCGGCGTGTTCGCGGCAGACGGCCTCTCCGAACAGGAGTTGCTGCGCCTGGCTGCCGCCGTCGAAGTTGGCTCGGAACACCCGCTCGGTGAGGCGATCGTCGCCCGCGCCAAGGAACAGCGCCTCGATCCTCCCGCCGCGGATGACTTCGAGGCGGTGATCGGCAAAGGGGTCCGGGCGCGGGTGGATGGCCGCACCGTCGTGCTCGGCAACCGGGCGCTGATGACCGACACCGTACCCTCGCCCAATGGGCTGGAAGACCGCGCGGCGGAGTTGGCCGCGACCGGCGCAACCCCCATGTACGTTGCGGTCGACGGAGCGGTTGCCGGGCTGATTGCCGTCGCCGACACGGTCAAGCCGGAGTCGCGCGAAGCGGTCGCCCAGCTCAAGGCGCTCGGCCTCGACGTTTGGATGCTGACCGGCGACAACCGCGCCACCGCCGACGCTATCGCCCGCCAGGTCGGGATCGAGCACGTCCTGGCCGAGGTGCTCCCTGAAGAGAAGGCAGACAAGGTCCGGGCCTTGCAAGGCGAAGGTCGGGTCGTGGCGATGGTCGGCGACGGCATCAACGACGCCCCCGCCCTGGCCCAGTCCGAGCTCGGTATCGCCATTGGCACCGGCACCGACGTCGCCATAGCCGCCTCCGACGTCACCTTGATCGGCGGCGACTTGCGGACGATCGTCACCTCGATCGCCCTTTCCCGCAAGACGGTCAGCGTCATCAAGCAGGGGCTCTTCTGGGCCTTCGCCTACAACATCGTCCTCATTCCGGTGGCGATGGGCGCGCTCTACCCGGTCTTCGACGTCCTGCTCAACCCCGTGTTGGCGGCGGCGGCAATGGCGATGAGCAGCGTCAGCGTCGTCACCAACGCGCTGCGGCTACGCGGATTCCGGCGGCCGGAGTCGGCGGAAGAGATTCTCCATCCTTCCCTCGCCTCACGGGTCGGTGAGTACGCCTACCTCGTCGGCATCGCGGTCATCGCGCTCGGCGTCGGCGCGCTGGCCTTGATTTACGCGCCGGAGAGCGGCGCCGAGTTGTCGATGGGGGGTAGCGCCGACGCCGCCGCGTTGGCTCTGCCCGACCGCACGATCACGATTGAAGCGAACGACCAATTCCGATTCGATCCGGCCGAGATCACGGTCGAGGAAGGCGAAACGATCGCCTTCGTCCTCACCAACACGGGACAACTGCCCCATGAGCTCGTCATCGGCGATGAGGAGGTGCAAGCGGAGCATGAAGCGGAGATGGCAGACGTCCATGGCATGGACGAGATAGGTGACAACCCCTACGCGGTCGAGGTGCACGCGGGCGACACCGCGACCCTCGTCTACACCTTCGACGAACCCGGCACCCTGCTGATCGGTTGTCACGTTCCCGGCCACTACGACGCCGGTATGCGTGGCACGATCACGGTGACCGAGTCGTAACGACATTCGTTAGTTCAATTGGACAGGAGAAAGCAGAAACGATGAGCACGCTCGATCAGATCACGTTGACCGCCCCCGACATTTCCTGCGGCCACTGCGTCGCCACCGTGCAGAACGAAGTCGGCGCCCTGCCAGGCGTTGAGTCGGTGCAGGCCAGCGCCGAAACCAAGCAGATCCTGATTGCCTTCGACGCAAATCAGGTCTCCCTCGGCCGGATCAAGGAAACACTGGACGAGGCCGGCTACCCCGTCGCGGAATAGCTGACCGCAAAAACCAACCAAGCGTGAGCGACGCGCCGGTGGCAGAAGCCGCCGGCGCGTCGCACGATCCGTGGCTCCCCTTGGCGTCGGACCTTGACGTTGCGTCGTTTGGGCCCAAACTACCGGCATGGATGATGCGGACTACGACGACGATCATCGGCTACGATCGACCCGGCGGCTGGCCGTGCTGGCCTGGATGCGGCTGGCCCGCGCCTACCAGAAGATCGACCGTGCGTCGGCGGAGCTCTTCCGCCGCTGGGACCTCAGCGTGGCGCAGTTCGACGTCCTGGCTCAGCTTGGGGCGGACGAAGGGATCAGCCAGCAGCAACTCGCCGACAAACTGCTCGTCACCAAGGGCAACGTCTCGCAACTACTCGCCAAGCTGGAACGCCGCGGCCTCCTCCGGCGTGAGCAAAACGGCCGCGCCTATCGACTCTACCTAACGCCGGAAGGGCGAGCCATCGCGGACGCCGCGGTGCCCCGGCAGGAAGACGCCGTCGCCGCCAAGTTCGCCGCGTTGACCGAACACGAGCAGCGTGAACTCCTCGTGCTGCTACGCAAGCTCGATCAGTCGCTGCCGTGACGGGCCGTAGGGAGGAATGTATTCCGTGAGCGTGCGTGTCATCGTCGTCGGCGGCGGCATCGTCGGCGCGGCCACCGCCTATCGACTGGCAACGGGCGGCGCGACCGTGACCTTGCTCGAAGCCGATCGCCTCGGCGGCGGCACGACCACCGCCAGCTTCGCCTGGCTCAACGCCAACGACAAGCCGCCGTTCGCCTATCACCTGCTCAATGTCAGCGGCATGCATGAATACCACCGGCTGCCCGACGAGCTCGGCACGTCCGCTTGGCTCCACCTGACCGGCAATACCGAGTGGGACGCCTCCGCCGGAGGCGAGCAGCGCCTGCGCGACCACATCGCGCGTCTCCGCTCCTGGGGATACCCGGCCGAGCTCCTGCCCATTGCAGAACTCGCGGTCATTGAACCAGATCTGGTAGCGCCGGACAGCGTCGAATCGTTCGCGTTCTATCCCAGCGAGGGCTACGTCGACCCGGTGCAGGCGGTCGGCTGCTTCTCTGGAGCGGCGCGTGCGGCCGGAGCGGAGATTCGACCGCGCACACGGGTTCAGTCGGTTGTGCGCGTCGGCAATCGCGTCACGGGCGTCGTCACCGGCCGCGGCGAGTGTGTCGAAGCCGACGTCGTCGTGAGTTGTACCGGCCGTTGGTCGAATGAGCTGGCGCGGCTCGCCGGCATCGAGCTGCCGATGGCGCCGACCGTCGGCATGGTCGTCGTCACCGCCCCGGCGGCGGTGCGGCCGCGCGCGGTCCATCACGACGAAGGGACGGACATCCGGCCGGACGGCGCCGGCCGCGTCATGATGCGCCACACCGACTTCGACGCGCGGGTGCAACCTGGACAGCCGGTGGCCGACGCGATCTGCCAGGAACTACTCGCCCGTGTCGTCCAGCGATTGCCGGGTCTCGCGGGCGTGCCGATAGAAACCGCGCGGGTCGCCTACCGCGCCATCCCCGGCGACGAGTATTCCGTCGTCGGACCAGCCCCCGGTGTCGAAGGGCTCTACCTCGTCGTCACTCACAGCGCCGTCACGCTTGGTCCATTGCTCGGTCGACTGGTCGCTCAGGAAATCCTCGCGGATGAGGTCGACGAGCGTCTCGCCCCCTTCCGTCCAGAACGGCTCGTCGCCCCGGCATTCGCCTAGGTCCGGTTCTCACGACAAAGGGAGCGCATTGCGATGCAGCACGACATTGGCGAGGACAGGGCCACGCGCCAGCATCTGATCATCGACGCCGACGACACCCTCTGGCACAACAACATCTACTTCGAACGCGCCGTCGAAGACTTCATCGACTTCCTGAATCACTCGGCGCTGTCGCGAGCAGACGTCCGCGCCGCACTCAACGAAATCGAAACGGCGGCCGCAAAGACTGGCGGCTATGGCTCCAAGAGCTTCACGCGCAATTTGCACGCGGCCTACGAGCGCCTGGCGGAACGCGAGATCGACGATGGTGCTTTGGCGACCGTGATGGGGTTCGGTAAGCGCATCCTCAGCCAACCAATGGAGCCGCTCGACGGTGTCGAGCCCACCCTCCAGGTTTTGGCCAATCGCCACGACCTGATCCTCTTCACCAAAGGCGACGCCGAAGAACAGCGCCTCAAGATCGACCGCTCCGGTCTCGCCGGCTACTTTTGCCGGCAGGTCATCGTGCCCGAGAAGGACGTGCCCGCCTACCTCCATCTCCTCGGCGAGCTCGCCAGCGACCCGACCCACACCTGGATGGTCGGCAACTCACCCAAATCGGACATCAACCCCGCCCTCGCCGCCGGCCTCAACGCCGTCTTCATCCCCTACGAGCACACCTGGGGCCTCGAACTCCAAGACCTGGCGACTGGTGTTGGCCAACTCCTCGTGATCGATCGCTTCGCCGATCTGCTCGACCATTTCTGAGTTAGAACGAGACGATCACCTTCTCGTCGTCAACCCGCACCGCGTAGGTCCGCAGGCGATAGCGCGACGAGGCAAGGCAGCGGCCGGTGGCGATCTCGAACTCCAATCCATGCCACGGGCAGGTCACGAGCTCGCCGTCTTGCCGCCATTCGTGGCGGAATCCGGTTTCCGCGTTGCAGACGAACGTGCCGGTCACTGGTCCGGTGCAGAGCGGGCCCGCCTGGTGGGGACAAACGTTCGGCAGGGCGTACAACACCCCGTTGACGTTGAAGACGCCGACCTCGGCCTTCCCTGCCTTCACGACGCGGTGCGTGCCGGCTGGGAACTCATCGAGCTCACCGACGACGAACTCGACCATTCGTGCCCTCACGCGGAAGGCGGCAGGCGTGAGGCGGACGAAACGGCGTCGCCTGCCGTCTTCCGTCTTCCGCCTCCCGCCTCCTGTCTCCCGCCGTCCGCCAGTATCTTGGGAAAGAGCGCCAGCGCGTTTTCGCCGAGGATCTTGCGCTTCGTCTCCGGCGCCATCGGTAGGCGCTGAATTGCCCGCGGGTGGTCGAAGTCGTGGTGCGGCCAGTCGGAGGCGAAGAGAATGCGGTCCTCGCCGATGTGGCGGATCGTGTCGACCAAATGCGTCGGGTCGTCCGGCTCCTCAACCGGCTGCGTGGCGAACCACATCCGCTCTCGCATGTACTCGCTCGGACGCCGCTCCAACACCGGCACCATCCGCCGGTATTCCCGGTGGTAGGTATCCATCCGCCACATCATGTAGGGCACCCAGGCAATGCCCGCTTCGGTAAAGACGACCTTCAGCCGCGGAAAGCGCGCCGGCACGCCGGAGTGCATGATGCTCACCAGGTTCGCCATCATGGCGAACGAGTGCGACAGGACTTGCCGGCCAAAGTGGTTCTCGAATTGGTCGAGCTGGCAGGGAAACGCGGGCGAAACGATGGTGACGCTGTGGAGTATCACCGGCAAGTCGGCCGCTTCCGCCGCCGCGAAGATCGAATCGTACTTCCGGTGCCCCCAGAGCGGGTTGACGCCGGCCGTCGGCAGGTAGACGCCGACGATCTTGCCCTCGGACCCGTACCGTTCGATCTCCCGCGCCGAGTCCTCCGGGTTCTGCGGGCAGGCCAGCAGAACGCCGTAGAGGCCCGCCTCCCTGTTCATCCACTCCTCCATCAGCCAGCGGTTGTAGGCGTGAGAGAGCGCCGTCGCGTACTCGATGTTCGGGATCGGCGCGAAGAGGAGCAGATGGTCGGGGAAGAGGATGCCCACGTCGATGCCGAGCGCGGAGAGGCCATCGCGCATCTCCGCCGCCGAACTCACCGAGCGGTACGGGTGACCGCCGGGGATCGGCGGATCGAGCTTCATGCTTGGCGCGTAGCCGGGGATGTCCAGATACCGGGCCGGTGTCGTCGCCAACGCCTCGAGCGACATGCGCCAGGGCATGTCGCAATACGGGGCCAGCGCCGCCGGCCGGTCGTTGACGTGGACGTCCGCATCGACGATGACCATGGTTGCCGTTCCGCCCTCCAATCTCGTTTGCGGGTTCACCCAATCAGACGGGCGGCAGGATAGCATCGTTCGCCCGGTAGTGGAGCAAGATCGACCCGCGAGCGCGAGACGATCGCATGCTCTAGGATGTTGCCCGCCTGTTTTGAGGTCCGCACCGAATGAGGAGGGAACAGCGTCCGATGGGAATCACCAACACGACGAAGCAGAAGATGCTGCGGGGCGCACCGGCTTTTGGCTACGCGCTCGGCTTAGGTTCGCCCCTGGCCGCCGAGCGGATGGCGCGCACCGGCATCGACTTCCTCCTCCTCGACAACCAGCACGGGTCGTTCGGCCCCGACTCGACGATCGCATCGCTCATCGCCATGTCGGGCGGCGCGGCGACCCCGCTCGCTCGCGTTGCCCGCAACGACTACACGATGATCGGCCGCCTGCTTGACGAAGGGATGCTCGGCATTATCGTGCCGATGGTCCACACCGCCGAAGACGCGAAGGCCGCGGCCGACGCCTGCCGCTTTCCGCCGGTTGGCACGCGATCCTGGGGGTGGGGCCGCGCTGCCACCTACGGCGACGACTACGCGGAGACGATCGATGACCAGATCCTGGTCATGGTCCAGATCGAGAGCGCGGAGGCGGTCGCCAACGCCGAGGCGATCTTGTCGACGCCGGGTGTCGACGGCTGCTGGATCGGCCCCAGCGACCTGTCGCTTTCGATGGGCGTCCACCCGCGCGACCGCGAACAGGACGAGCGGGTGATCGCGGCGGTCGAGAGCGTCCTCCAGGCGTGCGCCAACACCAGCACGATTCCCGGCTACGCGGGCTCGTCGCTCGTTCAGGCGAAGGAGTTGGCTGCCCGTGGATTCCGCTTCATCACCTGCGGCAGCGACCTCGGGTTCATGCTGGGCGGGGCAACCGCCGGCGTGAAGGAGCTGCGGGGGGTGAAGTAGGGTCTTGCCCTCGGCGGATCGGTGCTTTATACTCGCGTCACTCCTCAGACGTCTTACCTCTAGAATGTGGCGGACGGTCGCCACTCGACGATGAGGAAGCAGATGGTCGCGGGACCTCCGGCGATCCGGCGCGAGTTGTTGCATCAGACCGTGCAGGATCGGATCAAGCAGTTCATTCTCGAGCGCGGGTTCCGCGCTGGCGATCTGCTGCCCGCCGAAGCCGAGCTGGCGCGGGCGTTGGGTGTAAGCCGTCCATCGCTGCGCGAGGCGATGCGGGCGCTCCAGATCCTGGGTGTGATCGAGACGCGGCACGGCGCCGGCACCTTCGTCGGGCATTTTTCCCTCGATCCGCTGGTGGCGAGCCTGACTTTTCGCATCCTGATGGACCGGTCGCGCACCGTCCAGACCGTCCGAGAATTGCTAGAGATCCGCCTGGTTCTGGAGTCGGCCCTAGTGCAGCGCATTGCCGCCTCGCCAACGCCGGAACAGGTCGTGGAGCTCCGGGAACTCCTTGCGCGCATGGAGGACCGTGCCGCCCGGAACGAATCGTTTCCTGAGGAGGATCGTGCCTTCCATGAGGCGCTCTATCGGCCGCTAGCTAACCGGATGGTGGCGAGTCTGCTCCAGGCCTTTTGGGACGTGATCGCCCTCGTGCGGCACGAATTGGGATTCGAGTTCGTCCCGCCGGCGGCGACCGCGGCCGATCATCGCCGCATCCTCGAAGCAATCGAGGCCGGCGACGCGACGGCCGCGGCCTCGGCGATGGTCGATCACTTCCACGGCATCCAGCAACGACTGCCGGAGCCGGGGGGAGCAGTCGTGTCAGACGCATCGGTTGAAGGTTGACCGGAGGGAAAGGAGGCGTGGGACCAGGACCGGGCGGACGTCGCCCATTGCCCTTGGCTGTGCGAATCAAGTTGTAACGACGTGAGAAAGGAGAGGGCCTTGGTTGCTCGTCATTCTCGCGGTTCTCGGTGGATGCTGATCACCGCGCTCTTCGCGATCGTCGCCCTCGGGATTGCGCCCGCGGCCGTCACGGCACGGCAGGCCAGCCCGACCACGGGCGGCGGCATCATGGTCGGCGCGTTCGACGTCGGCCCCGGCGGCTGCCCCGAATGCTTCAACCCGCTGCAAGCGGGTGCCGGCTTCACCTGGTTCGAGAAGTACTTCTCGAAGCTCATGCTCTACGACGTGGACTTCACGCAAATCCAGGGCGAGCTCGCCGAGTCCTGGGAGGTCAGCCCGGACGCCACGCAATACACGATCACGTTGCGTTCAGGCGTCACCTGGCACGACGGCACGCCGTTCACCTCGGCCGACGTCAAGTTCACGATCGAGTTGGCCAGCCACGTCGATAGCGCCAGCTACATCGGCGCCAAGTTCGCGGGCGTAACCGAGATCACGACGCCGGACGAGCTCACCGTCGTCCTCACGCTGGAGCAAGGGAACTCGACGCTGCTCGACGCCTTCACCTTCTTGGTGATGCTGCCGATGCACGCGCTCGAAGGCATCGCCCCGGCCGACCTGGTCCAATCCGATTGGTGGTACTCCAACCCCATCGGCACCGGCCCCTTCATGTGGAGCGAGTATCGGCCGAGCGAGTACGTCGAGCTTGTCGCCTACGACGGCTACTGGCGCGGCAGACCGCAATTGGACACGATCATCAACCGCTACTACCCGGAGGCTGGTAGTTCTGTCATCGCGCTTCGTTCTGGAGATGTCCAGTTCACCTACCTCTCGACGGACGAGGCGCTGGCACTCCAAGACGAGGGTGATCTGACGGTGCTCTCGGGTCCGTCACAGGTGCTCAACTACTTCGGTTTCAATCTCACCGACCCGCGATTCCAGGACGTCCGGGTGCGGCAGGCGTTCATGTACGCCATCGACCGCGCCGCCATCGTCGACCAACTCTTCCAGGGACAGGCCACCGTCGTGCCTTGCGCCTACCTCCTCGAGCAGTTCATCCCCGCCGAGGCGCTGCCCTACGCGCCCGATCCGGACCAGGCGCGACAGCTTCTCGAAGAGGCGGGCTGGGATGCAAACCAGCCGGTCGAGGTGGTCACCTACTATACCGACCAGCTTTCGACCGATATTCTCGTCACTGTGCAGCAGTTCCTCTCCGAGATCGGCGTCGGGATGACGATCCGCGCCGTCGACGTGCCGACCTACAACCAGATCGTGGCCGAGCCGGGCGAATGGCAAATCACCTACGCCGGCGCGGCCAACGGCCCCGATCCCGACGTGATGTCGACCCATTTCGAGTCCGTCGAAGCGAACCCCTCGGTGCTGAACCGCTCCGAGATCAAGGACGCGGACCTCGACGGGCTCTTCGCCCAGGGTCGCCAACAGACCAGCGCCGAAGAGCGCGCCGCCACATACCAGCAGGTCTGCCAGATCATGAACGAGCAGCTCTACTGGGCGCCGATGTGGGTCTCGACCCGCTTCGGCGGCGCCACGACCAACGTCGGCAACTTCGTCTGGACGCCCGCCCCCGGTGGCGGCCGCTACTACGACGCGGCCGAAACCTGGACGGTAACGGAATGAGGCGATAGGGCTGAGGCGTTAGGCGTTCGGGGCTACGTCGCGGTCCCTAACGCCTAACGCCTAACGCAAATGGCCCGCTACATCCAACGCCGCGTCGCAATCGCGATCCCGATTCTGTTGGCGATCACCATCGGCATCTTTCTGCTCTTGCAGTTGACGCCCGGTGACCCGTTGAACGCGTACATCCCGCCGGACCAGCCCTTGCCGCCTGAGCAGCGGGAGGCGCTGCGCCGTCAGCTCGGTCTCGACCGGCCGCTGGCGCTGCGCTACCTCTATTGGCTGCGGGAGACGGTGCAGGGGAACCTCGGATACCGCGCCCAGACCTTTGAACCGGTCGGCGACGCGATCGCCCACCGCATCGGTCCGACACTCCTACTCATGGGTACCGCGATGGCGATCGGCATCGCCTCCGGCGTGGCGCTTGGCGTCCTCTCCGCGATCAAGCAGTACTCGTTTCTCGACGCCCTTCTCACCGTGCTCGCCTTTCTCGGTCTGTCGGTTCCCGTCTACTTGGCGGGCCTGCTCGGTCTCTACATCTTCGCTCTGCGGGTCGATTGGTTCCCGGCGGGCGGTTATTCGACGCCCGGTGCACCGTTTTCGACGTGGGACCGATTGCACCACCTGGTATTGCCGGCGTCGATCATCGCCGTCAACTACATCGCCTCGACGATGCGCTATACCCGCTCGGCGATGCTGGAAGTACTCGGCCAAGACTACGTCCGCACGGCTCGCGCGAAGGGCCTCCGCGAGCGACTGGTCGTCGGCGTTCACGCGCTGCGCAACGCGCTGCTGCCGGTCGTCACGATCATCGGCGCCTACATCCCGAATCTGCTCGGCGGCGCCGTCTTCATCGAGTCGATCTTCGCCTGGCCGGGGATGGGCCGCCTCTTCATCGACGGCGTCGAGTCCCGCGACTACCCGCTGATCATGGGCCTCACTCTGATCCTGGCCATCATCATCCTTACCGCCAACCTGCTCACGGACGTCGCCTACGCGCTGATCGATCCGCGGATTCGCTATGACTAGTGATACGACCACGACCACCGGCACGACCATCGGCGAACGCCAGCCACGCTTGGCCCGACGCACGGGCGTCGTTAGTCCCAGCCGGCAGGTCGTCCGCCGTTTCACCCGTCATCGCCTGGCGATGGTCGGGCTCGCCTTTTTCGTGCTCATCTCCGTTTCGGCGGTGTTGGCGCCGGTCATCGCCCAGGACAGCCCGAACGAGATCGACCTACGCGCCCGCAATCTCGGTCCCACGGCCGAACACTGGTTCGGCACCGACCGCACCGGTCGCGACACCTTTGCCCGCACGCTCTACGCCGGGCGCGTTTCGCTGTCAGTTGGCATCGTCGCGGTGGCCGTGTCAGTCACCGTCGGCGCGGTAATGGGCGCGCTGGCCGGTTTTTTCGGCGGCATCGTCGATAGCGTCCTGATGCGCTTTACCGACATGATCATGACCTTCCCGCCGATCGTAATCCTGCTCACCATCGCCGCCGTCGCCGGCCCCGGCGTCGGCAAGACGATGCTGATCATCGGCCTGCTCAACTGGCCGATTCCGTGTCGCCTCGTGCGGTCGAAGTTCTTGGCGATTCGAGAGCAGGAGTTCGTCCTCGCCGCGCGGGCGATCGGCGCGCCGACGCGGCGAATCATCCTTCTCCACGCTTTCCCGAACGTCGTCGACGTCCTGATCGTCTACGCTAGCCTGGGCGTCGCCACCGCGATCCTGCTCGAAGCCGGACTGAGCTTCCTCGGTCTCGGTGTGCAGCCGCCGACATCGAGCTGGGGCAACATGCTCAACGTGGCGCGCAACGTCAGCGTGCTCGAACAGTATCCGTGGCAATGGCTGCCCGCCGGCGCCGCCATCGTCTTCACCGTCCTCGCGGTGAACTTCATCGGTGACGGCTTGCGCGATGCGTTCGACCCGCGGATGAAGACGTGAGGCCGGAACGGCCTGCCCCTACAGCGGTTCCAACGGCTAACAATTCACATGCTGAAAGGAGACCATGTGACCGCCCTTCCCGACCGTCTTGAAGGCATCATCCCCCCCATCTGCACCCCATTCACCGAGGACTTCCAAATCGACGTCCGATCCTTGGAACGTCTGATCGTCGGCATCAAGGACAAGGGAAGGGCAGAGCACCTCCCTCCGACGAACCGGTGCCCAGACCTTCGGCACATCCCTAAGCGCCCAATGCGCCAAAGGTCGCTTGACACCTTTCGGACCCTCCGGTAGCCTACCGGCGCTGCACGCACCTGGGAGTACACCGATCTGGGCCGCATAGCGTCTCGTCGTGGCCTGCTTGACCGCTCGTTCGTTGCCTCAGTCTGAAACCTGAAGCCCGAAGCCTGAAGGAGGACAGACATGTCTGGAGCATTGGATCGAAGGCATTCCCGACGGCGCGTATTGCAGTATGGCGCGGGGGCCGCGGCGGCCTCCGTCGGCCTCACGCGGGGAAGGACAGCGCTTGCACAGGAGGCCGCGGATTTCGACTGGCAGCGCTTCAAAGGGGAGGAGATCACTGTCCTCCTCTCCACCAGCCCGCGGGCCGACCTCCTTACCCAACATCAAGCCGAGTTCGAGGAGCTGACCGGGATCAAGGTCAACGCCGACGTCGTGCCGGAGCAGCAGCAGCGCCAGAAGCAGGTGATCGAGTTCACCTCCGGCAACCCAACCTTTGACGTCACCGCCGTCTCCTGGCATGTGCAAAAGGGTCTCTTCGGCCAGGGCGGCTGGCTGCTCGACCTCCGCGAGTTCCTCGACGATCCGGAGATGACCTCCCCGGAGTTCAACATCGACGACTTCTCGCCGGCCGCGATGAACTTCGCCACCCATGCGGACGGCCGCATCGACACGCTCCCGTATAACATCGACTACTGGATCCTCTACTGGAACAAGCCGCTCTTCGAGGCGAAGGGGGTTGCCTTCCCGGAGACGCTCGATGAGGTCATCGCCACCGCCCAGGCGCTGCATGATCCCGGCAACAGCGTCTACGGCTTCGCCGCCCGCGGCCTCAAGAACGCCAACGTGCCGGTCTGGACCTGCTTCATGCAGGGCTGGGGGCTCGGCGCGGTCGATGCCGAGAACCAGCTCCACACGACCGAAGACGGCGCCATCGCCGCCGCCGAGGTCTACAAGGAGCTCCTGGCGAATTACGCGCCGCCCGGCGTCGTCGGCTTCAACTGGAACGAGTGTCAGACGACCTTCTCGCTCGGCACCGCCGCGATGTGGTTCGACGGCATCGGCTTCGCCACACCCCTGGAAGACCCCGAGAGCTCGATGGTGGTCGGCAAGGTCGGTTACGGTCTCCAGCCCGCCGGACCCACCGCCCACCACTCCGGCACCTTCGGCGACGGCGTGGGCGTCACCGCCGGCTCGCGGAACCCCGGCCCTGCCTTCTTCTACTGCCAGTGGGCCACCAACCCGGCCAACCAGGCCCGCGTCCTCGCCGCCGGCGCCGGCGCCCCGGCCCGGACCTCGGCCTACTCCGACCCGGAAGCGCTCGCCAACCTGAAAGTCCCTCAGGAGTGGGTCGACACCCTCCTCGCCTCCGGCGAGATCGGCCTCCCGAGCCTACCCCAGATCATCCCGGTCACCGAGTTCCGCGACATCTTCGGCATCGCCCTCACCAACCTGATCAGCGGCGCCGACGCCCGCGAGGAGCTTGAGAAGGCCACCGAGGAGTTCAGTCCGATCCTCGAACAGAGCCTGGAGAGTTAGGGGTTAGGCGTTAGGCGTTAGGAACTGACGCGCTCCGTTCTCCTAACGCCTAACGCCTAACCGCTAACGCCTATCCACCAAGACTGACATACCGCAGATCGAACGTCGTCAACGGGTGCGCCTGGAAGCCGACCACTTCCGTGC
>JBOGUF010000127.1:0-15652 GCA_050696075.1 Thermomicrobiales bacterium | reverse complement strand
TCTGACGGAAGCCATCCGTGTGACCGGTGGTGCCAGCCGGGATAGGGATGACGGGATATCGTCCCGGGCGAGGTGAGGCGCTGCCCAGGCCCGCACCCTCACCAGATGTGCCGCTTAGGAGACACCATATCAGAACATTTGTTCTGTGTCAAGGGTTTGAATGAAAGTCGGCGTGCGTCAGCGATTTAGGGCGAAGTCATCGGTTCCGACAAGATCCAGCGGGCGCCGGGTTGCCCGGCGTTGCGCGTGCCCAGCGTTGCGCGTGCCCGGCGTTGAAACGCCGGGCTCAACCTACGAAGTGCCCTTCCTTCGTCAGGGCAGGCTCTCCGCCACCGCGAACGGGCCGCGATTGCCGCGGTCCCAGCGGGATAGCATCGGGTGAACGTGGGGTGTTCGGCGGCGTGTGCCAAGCTCCGTCCTGCCGCGGCGACGCCGCGGCACGCCCTGAGGAACCGACGGGTAGCCCCCGGCGAAGCGCGGCGGCCCCCCGACCCCCAATCCTGGGGGAGCACGTCGGGGCGGCTTCGCCGGGGGATGCTTCGATGCCTCAGCATGACGGAGTGCAAGCACGGCCTGGGCCGTGTTTATGGTAGGGTCTGGGGTGGATGGACTGACCGGCAGTGTCGGGAGGCGGCCCCGTGACGACACCACACAACGCCCGGGTGACGACCGTCACCCTCAACTCGCCGGATCCCCCGGCGCTGGCCCGCTTCTACGCGCGGCTGTTGGGCTGGACGATCAACACCGAGAGCGAGGGCTGGGTCACGCTGCCGAACCCGGCCGGCGGGATCGGCCTGGCGTTCCACATCGAGGACGTCTACACGCCGCCCACCTGGCCATCCAAGCCTGGCGAGCAGATCATGATGATGCACCTGGAGGTGCTGGTCGACGACCTGGCGGCCGGTTGCGCGCATGCCCAGGCGTGCGGGGCGGTGCTGGCGGAGTACCAGCCGCAGGAGGGTGTCCGCGTCCATCTGGACCCGGATGGCCACCCGTTCTGCATCTACGTTGATGAGGGGTGACTGAGCACCGGCGAGGCCAAGCGCTATCCTTTCGCCGAGCCGGCGCGACCGGATGACTCGGGCTCTGAGCCTCGCGGACCCGGCATTGATGGCGTTCGCGGAATAATGGGACCATCGTGGACCGCGGGGGCCGCCCGGTGGGATCGGGCCGCTGCGGCAAGCGAGCGCCGCCCCAGGACTGAAGTCCGGGCTCAGTGACGGAAGTCGGATGAATCCGACTGCATGCGTACCGCGTGTGCCGATCAATTGGGCGAACGCCATAAATACCGGGCTACGCGCAACGAAGTCCCCTTCCCGCGTCAGGGCAGGTTCGCCGGGACTGAGGACGACGGGGGGCGGAGGGCGGACGGGCGCTCGCGATCGCTCTTCATGCGATAATGTCAATGCACACATAGCGTTCGGCGAGCCGGCCCTCTGGTGGGCAATCTGGTCGGCAGTTCTATTTGTTCACGCGCGTCACGTTTGTGGTCGTGTGGGAATGGGTCAGATAACCGAGTGGCATGAGGAACAGCGCGCGATGCCTTCTGAGAAGATCACAAACCTCAGTTCGTTCACCTGGTCGATCGCCGAGATTCTGCGGGGCGACTTCAAGCAGTCGGAGTACGGGAAGGTCATCCTGCCGTTCGTGGTGCTGCGGCGGCTCGACTGCATCCTGGAACCGACCAAAGAGGCCGTGCTGGCTGCGAACGCCGCCTTGCCGGAAAGTATCGACGATGACACCCGCGACCTCATCTTGTTCCAGGCGGCCGGCGGGCAACTTCGCGTCTACAACACCAGCCAGCTCACCTTCGCCCGGATCAGGACCCAGCAGGCGACCCAGCTCCACGAGAACCTGCTCGCGTACATCACCAGCTTCTCGGGAAACGTGCGCGACATCTTCCTCGACAAGTTCCGTTTCACCGAATCGCTCAAGCGCCTGAACGAGGGCGGCATCCTCTGGCAGGTCTTCGAGCGCTTCAGCCAGATCGACCTGCACCCGAGCGCCGTCTCGAACCTCGAGATGGGCTACATGTTCGAGGACCTGATCCGCCGCTTCTCCGAGATCTCGAACGAGACGGCCGGCGAGCACTTCACCCCGCGCGAGGTGATCCGCCTCATCGTCGACCTCCTGCTCGACTCCGACGCGGAGGCTTTGGCCGGGAGCGGCGTCATCCGGACCGTTTACGATCCGGCGGCGGGGACGGGCGGGATGCTGGCGCTGACCGAGGAGGCGATCAAGCGCTTCAACGAGCGCACCCGCGTCGAACTCTACGGCCAGGAGCTCAACGGCGAGTCGTTCGGCATCTGCCAGTCGGACATGCTGGTGACGGGGCACGACCCGGCCCAGATTGCCTTCGGCAACACCCTGACCGACGACGCCCACGCCGGCAAGACGTTCCACTACATGCTTTCGAATCCGCCCTATGGCGTGGACTGGAAGAAGTATCAGGACCCGATCAAAGCCGAGCACGCGACGGCGGGGTTTGATGGGCGCTTCGGGGCCGGGTTGCCGCGTGTCTCCGACGGTCAGTTGCTCTTTTTGATGCACATGATCTCGAAGATGCGCGACGACGAGCGCGGTAGCCGGATCGGGATCGTGATGAACGGGTCGCCTCTATTCACCGGCGGGGCCGGTTCGGGCGAGAGTGAGATCCGGCGCTGGATGCTCACCAACGACCGCGTCGAGGCGATCGTGACCCTGCCGACCGATCTCTTCTACAACACCGGCATCCAGACCTACGTCTGGCTGCTGAACAACCGCAAAACCCGCGACCGCCAGGGCACGGTCCAGTTGATCGACGCCTCCTCGGGAGGCTTCTGGAAACCGATGCGCAAGAGTCTGGGCAGCAAGCGGCGGGAAATCTCCGAAGAAGGCCGTGCCGAGATCGTGCGGATCTACCACGAGCAGGTGGACGACGGCGAGATGGCGAAGATCTTCCCGACGACCGCCTTCGGCTACCGCGAGATCCGGGTCGAGCGGCCGCTGCGCCTCGCCTTCCAGGTCACGCCGGAGCGGCTGGCCGCCCTCGGGAATGACCGCGCCCTGGCAAAGCTGAGCGAGAGCGAGCGACAGGCCCTCCTGACGGCCATTGGCGATCGTCTCCCCACCGAACCAATCCGAGATCGCGACGATTTCGAGCGAATGCTGACTAAAGCCGTAAGCGCCGCCGGGCTCAAACTGGCCGCTCCGGTGAAGAAGGCGGTCGTCGCGGCGCTCTCCGAGCGGGACGACGAAGCCGACGTCTGCCGCGACGCGAAGGGGCAGCCGGAGGCCGACTCCGACCTGCGCGACCACGAACTGGTGCCGCTGACGGAGGACTGGCGGGAGTACGTCGCCCGCGAGGTGACGCCTTTCGTTCCCGACGCCTGGGTGGACGAGAGCTACCGGGACGAGCGCGACGGGGAGGTCGGCCGCGTCGGCTACGAGATCAACTTCAACCGTTACTTCTACAAGTACGTGCCGCCGCGACCGCTGGAAGAGATCGACGAGGAACTGAGGCAACTTGAGGTGGAGATTGCCGGGTTGTTGCAAGAGGTGGTGGCGTGACGGCTTTCAAAGCCGTTCCGATCGGAGCGGCCTTCGAGGTCCGGAACGGTGCCACCCCTGCGTCAGGTGAGGAACGCTTCTGGGATGGAGAGATTCCGTGGGTTACACCTGCTGATTTAGGAGCTTTGACGGGCCGAACGCTTAGCTGCGGTCGGCGGTCCATCACTCTTGACGGATATGCAAGTTGCGGTACACAAATGGTTCCTGCGGGTAGCCTAATCCTTTCGACGCGAGCACCAGTGGGGCACCTTGCTATCGCTGGAACAGGCATATGTTTCAATCAGGGATGCAGAGGGCTTGTTCCTCGCCGCATTATCAGGTCAGACTTCGGATACTGGGCGCTACTAGCTCAAAAGCCCACGCTCGAAGCAGCCGCACAAGGAACAACGTTTGTTGAACTCAGCACCGCCAAGCTGCGAGCAGAGCGCATCCCTATTCCCGACCTCCCAATCCAAAAAGCCATCGCCGATTTCCTCGACCGCGAGACCGCCCGCATCGATCAACTGATCGAGAAGAAGGAGCGGCTGGTATTGATCCTTGAAGAGAAGAAAAGAATCGCAGCGATCCAGTGCCTTTCTCACGGAATGTCAGGTCTCTATTGGGATAACAATACCTCTGCGATCAGGTTCCTGTTTGAACAACCTCATTGGGTCGAACGAACTGTCAAGAGCCTTGTTAGATTCATGACCTCCGGTTCGCGTGGGTGGAGCGATCTTCTTGGTGCGGAAGGCGAGGGCTTTATACAGAGCGGCAACATCGGCCGGAGAATGGACGTTGACCTCAATTTCGCCCAGCGCGTTCAGCCTCAGACTGGTGCTGAAGCGGACAGAACGCTAGTAAAGTCGGGTGATGTGCTCGTTTGCATTACAGGCGGTCGCACTGGTGCGGTCGGGTTTGTTCGGGAGATCGGGGAGCGTGCGTATATCAACCAACACGTTTGTCTGTTGCGAGCGGATCACCGAGTGATTCTGCCAGAGCTGCTAGCGCACTTGCTCTGGTCGGAGATTGGTCAAAAGCAGATTGAGCTCTGCCAATACGGAGTGAAGCAGGGACTTGGCTTCAACGAGGTCGCCAACATAAGGATTCCAGTACCACCACGGGACCAGCAGTCGTGCATACTTGAAGACATCACTCGAACCACGAGATCCATTGACTTAGTGGTAGAGCGGATCCAGCAGTCTGGAGCGCGACTTCGCGAACTCCGCGCCGCCCTCATCACCGCCGCCGTCACCGGCCAGATCGACGTGGCGACCTGGGGCAAGCGGGGCGAGACGGACCGGCGATTGGAAGCGATCGAGCAGGAGATGGGGGCTGCGCGGGAAGAGGTGGCGGTATGACAGCGACGGCGGCGGCATTCACGGGCGCATCGATCCACACGGAAGCGGTCGTCGAGCAGCGGCTGGTAGAGCAGCTCGTCGCCGGGCTTGGCTACGAGGAGCGCGCGCCGACCGACTACGACCGCGCCCTGGCCCTCGACAAGGGGATCCTGCTCCGCTTCCTCCAGCAGACCCAGCCGGAGGAGTGGCGCAAGCTCGAGAAGCAGTACGCCGGCTCGGCCGAAGCGGAGTTCTGCAAGCAGATCGACAGGAACCTGACGCGGTTCGGCACCCTCCACTTGCTGCGCAACGGCATGAAGCTGGTGCCCGGCATCCATTTTCGGTTCTGCTTCTTCCAGCCGGCCTCGGGGATCAACCCGGAGTTGGTGCGGCGCTACCAGGCCAACGTCCTCAGCGTCATCCGCCAGGTGCGCTACAGCCAGAAAAACGAGAACGCCATCGACGTCGTCCTCTTCGTCAACGGCTTCCCGATCGCCACGTTGGAACTGAAGAACACCCTCACCGGCCAAAACGTCCGCAACGCGGAGTGGCAGTACCGCCACGACCGCTCTCCCGCCGGTGAGCCCCTGCTGACCTTCAAGCGCGGCGCCCTGGTCCACTTCGCCCTGGACCAGGACCTCGTCTCGATGACCACCCGCCTCCAGAACAGCGCCACCCGCTTCCTGCCCTTCAACCGAGGTCGCGAGGGCGGGGCCGGCAACCCGGACGTCCCGGACGACTTCCGCGTGGCCTACCTCTACCGCGACCTGCCCGGCCGCCCGGCCGTCTTCGGGCGCGAGACCTGGCTGGGCATCCTCCAGCACTTCCTCCACATCGAGCGGGACGGCGACCGGGAGTCGCTGATCTTTCCCCGCTACCAGCAACTCGACGCCGTCCAGAAGCTGACCGAGCACGCCCGCGCCCACGGCTCCGGCAACAACTACCTGATCCAGCACTCGGCCGGCTCCGGCAAGTCGAACACCATCGCCTGGACCGCCCACCAGATCATCAACCTCCACGACGCGGCCGACCGGAACATCTTCTCCACCGCGATCGTCGTCACCGACCGCCTCGTCCTCGATCGCCAGCTCCAGAGCACGGTCTCCCAGTTCGAGCAGACGGCAGGGTTGGTCCGCAAGATCGACGGCACCTCGCCCCAGCTCAAAGAGGCGATCCAATCCGGGGCGCGCATCATCATCACCACCATCCAGAAGTTCGGCACCGAGCACCTGAAGACGGTCTCCGGCCACGCCGACCGCACCTTCGCCATCATCGTCGACGAGGCCCACGGCAGTCAGTCGGGCAGGAGCGCCCAGGCCCTCACCGACGCCCTCACCCGCGGCGCGGAGACCAGCGAGGACGTCGAAGAGATCATCGCCGCCCACCAGCGCAGCCGGGGTCCGCGGCCGAACATCAGCTACCTCGCCTTCACCGCTACCCCGCGCCACGTCACCCTGGAGCGCTTCGGCGTCAAGGGAGCGGACGGCCTGCCGTATCCCTTCCACCTCTACTCGATGCGCCAGGCCATCGAAGAGGGCTTCATCCTCGACGTCCTCCAGAACTACCTCACCTACCGCGCCTACTACGAGCTGGAGAAGCTGATCGACGACGACCCGAAGTTCAAGACGACCAAGGGGCGGCGCCAGGTGGCCCGCTTCGCCCACCTCCACCCGACCGCCATCGGGCAGAAGGTGGAGGTGATCGTCGAGCACTTCCGCCGCCACGTCCTGCCCGAGCTGGACGGGCAGGCCAAAGGGATGGTCGTCACCGGCAGCCGCGAATCGGCCATGCGCGCCTTCCTGGGCATGAAGGCCTACATCGAGAAACAGCGCTACCCGGACATACGGCCCCTGGTCGCCTTCTCCGGCGAGTTGACGCTCGACGGCCAAACCTGGACCGAAGCCGCCGCCAACGGTTTTTCCGAGTCGCGGTTGCCGGCGAAGTTCGACAAAACCGAGGACTACCGGCTCCTGGTCGTGGCGGAGAAGTACCAGACCGGCTTCGACCAGCCCAAACTCTGCGCCATGTACGTCGACCGCAAGCTGGCCGGTCTGCAGGCGGTGCAGACGCTCTCCCGCCTCAACCGGACCGCGCCGGGCAAAGAGCGGACCTACATCCTCGACTTCCAAAACACCATCGAGGAGATCCAGGAAGCCTTCAAGCCCTACTTCGAGGCGTCCGAGTTGGAGGCGACCTCCGACCCGAACCAGATCTACGCCTTGCACGGCCGTTTGCTGACCTTCGGCGTGCTCGACGAGGGGGAGATCGACCGCTTCGCCGAGCTGTACTACCGCGCCGACCTCACCACGTACGACCGGACCAAGCTGGAAGGGATCATCAACCAAGCGGTGGGGCGCTTCAAGGCGATCGAGGAAGCGGAGAAAAAGGAGGAGTTCCGGCAGCTACTCAAGAGCTTTCTCCGCTTCTACGCCTTCGTGGCCCAGATCGTCCTCCTCGACGACTCGGACCTGGAAAAGCTGTCCGCCTACGGCGAGTGGCTGGTCCGCCTGCTCCCCACCCGCGAACTCCCCGCCGACATTGAGATCACCGACGACATGATCCGCCTCCACGCCTTCAAGATTGCCAAGCAGGAGGAGGGCGTAGCGTCGCTCGCCGCCGGCGACAGCACTCGCCTACGGGCGATCGAGGAATTCGCTGCCAAGCCGTACACCGTCGAGGAAGAGGAATCACTTTCGGCGATCATCAAGTCGTTCAACGAGCGGCACGGCACCCAATTCACCGCGGAGGATCTGCTGCGCTTCGAGCAGGTCAACCGCGAAATCCTCAACGACGATATGGTCGAGATGCTGCGCAACAATCCGCCCGACGTCGTCTATTCAGCCTTCAGAGAGGCCTTCTTCAAGGGCGCGATCAACCTCTTCCAACGGGACGCCGAGATGAAAAGCATCGTCCTCACGGATGCCCAGGCTCGCGAACACGCGACCCAGCACTTCTTCAACCGAGCCCTCCGGGCGGCCCTTGCCTAGGGTGTTTTGGCACCCCCCGACATGCTGAGATATCGAAGCATCCCCCGGCGAAGCCGTTCCGCCGTGGAGCCGCGGCGCTTCGCGCGGGGATGCCCTTCGGTTCCTCAGGGCGTGCTTCGGCTTCGCCTCAGCATGACGGGGTGGCGCCAACCGACACTAGGCATACAAGATGCTCAATGGACGGCGCCACACCGCCAACCATTGTGCAACTTGTTCTCGTCCAGCATATGCAGGTGACCAGCGCGGCGAAATGCGCGACACTGTGCCCGGCAATGCGGCCACGCTGACCTGCTCGCTGGGGAGGAGGCCGATTCTGGCGTTGGCCGGCGGTCGCCGGTAGATCATGCGTGGTGGACCAATGCAGCACATGGACCCCGACGACCTGTTGGGGAAGGCGTATGACGCGCGGATCGCGCGGCGGCTGATCGGCTACGTCGGGCCGTACCGCAAACGCTTCATCGGCACGATCGGGCTGATCCTCGTGGTCACGGTCTGCGAATTGCTCATCCCGCAGCTCTTCGCCATCGCGGTCGACGAGGTGGTCGGGGATGAGCGGTTGTGGGTGCTGAACGTGCTCGGGGCGGCCTTCGTCGTCACGCTGCTGGTGCGCTTCCTGGCGAGCTGGGGGCAGTTCTACCAGACCGCCTGGTTGGGCAACCGGGTCGTCTTCGACCTGCGCAACCAGATGTTCCGCCACCTGCAAACGCTGAGCATGCGCTACATCGACGAGCGCGGCGTCGGGCGGATCATGACCCGCATCCAGAACGACGTTTCGGTCATCCAGGAACTCTTTGCCGACGGCATTACCCACATCGCCTCGAGCGTGCTGGTGCTGGTCGGCATCATCGTGCTGATGCTGATCACCGACTGGCAGATGGCGCTGCTGGCGTACCTGGCGCTGCCGCTGATGGTGGTGGTGATGCGCTACTGGCGGCGGGGCGCGGTCGAGACCTACCGCGACACCCGGCGCACGATCAGCGTCGTCAACGCGAATTTGGCCGAGAGCATCGCCGGCGTGCGCGTCTCGCAGGCGTTCACGCGGGAGCCGGCGAATATCCGCCGCTTCGATGAGATCAATCTGAACAACTACAACGCTTCGGTGCGGGCGGCGAAACTCTCGGCGGTCCTCTTCCCGATCGTGTCGCTGATCGGGGCGACGGCGACGGCGCTGCTGCTCTACCTGGGCGGACAACTGGTCTTCGACACCCGGCTGACCCTCGGCGAGTTGGTCCTCTTCATCGCGCTCATCGACCGCTTCTTCGAGCCGATCCGCGACTTGAGCCAGCAATACACCACCTTGCAGGCGGCGATGGTCGCGGGCGAGCGGATCTTCGAGGTGCTCGACGTCGAGCCGGAGGTGCGCGACGCGCCGGATGCCGACGAGTTGCCGCCGATCAGCGGCCAGGTCGACTACACCGACGTCACCTTCGGCTACGGCGCCACCCAGGTGCTCTTCGACGTCGACCTCCACGTCGCGGCGGGGGAGACGGTTGCCTACGTCGGGGAGACCGGCGCCGGCAAGAGTTCGATGGTCAACCTGCTCATGCGCTTCTACGACGTCTGGGACGGCGCGATCACGATCGACGGGCACGACGTGCGGGCGGTGACGCAGGAGTCGCTGCGTTCGCAACTGGGTGTGGTGTTGCAGGACACCTTCCTCTTCGCCGGCACGGTGCGGGAGAACATCCGCTTTGGGCAGCCCGACGCCAGCAACGCGCAGGTCGAGCAGGCGGCGCGCGACGTGGGGGCGCACGAGTTCATCGAGCACCTACCGAACGGGTACGACACGGAGGTGCAGGAGCGCGGCGCGAGCCTCTCGGTCGGGCAGCGGCAGTTGCTCTCCTTTGCGCGGGCGCTCCTCTCCGACCCACGCATCCTGATCCTGGATGAGGCGACGAGCAGCATCGACACCCAGACCGAGCGGGTGATCCAGGAGGCGCTGCGCCGCCTGCTGAAGGGCCGGACCGCCTTCGTCATCGCCCACCGCCTCTCGACGATCCGCGAGGCGGACAAAGTCGTGGTGATGCACCACGGCCGCATCGTCGAGCTCGGCACGCACGACGAGCTTGTTACCAAGGGCGGCTACTACGCCGACCTGTATGCGATGCAATTCCAGGGTGGGCGGGCAGCGGACTGAGGTTAGTAAGCGGCGATGGAGCTGGTGAGACGGTCGATCGGTGGGGACGAACGGTCATACTGACCGAGGCTGGTTGGCGTCACATTGCTCGACGCCATACCGAGATCATTCCAGATCGAGCGCTGATCCTCGCGACAGTCGCCTACCCCGACCTCGTCAAGGGCGATGCGACTGACTCGAACCGGGAACACGTCTATCGCATCATCGACTGGACAGCGGACGGCAAGCCGCGGCGCTACTTGAAGGTCTGCGTAGAATATGACGCAACGGGTGGGACAATTGTCACCGCGTTCCGCTGCCGCAATCTGAAACCAGGGGAGTCTCATCGATGGCCGTAACCAGTTATCGAGCCGACCTACAACCGTGGTGGCCAGACATCGAGTCCTTGCCGGCCAGGGCCGAGCTTGACTACGACCCCGTCACCGATTGCCTGCTTGTCGCTTTCGACCCGACTCGTCCGGCCGAACACCTCTACCTTGACACCGACGATCACGGTTACGTGGCCTTGCGTCTTGCCCTGGACACGGCGGAGGTCGTCGGCATCGTGATTGAAGACGTCAATACCGTCGCGCTTAATCGCCATCCGTCCTGGCGACGGCTCGTTGAAGTCGCTGGCACGCGCACGTTCATGCGTGCCAGCCCAGCCGATTACTCGGCCATCGCCGCTTTCATCGACGATGTGTTGGCGCTGGTCCGACCTTGAAAGATGCGGTCTTCGGGATACTGTGATGACTCGCTATTCGGATCAAGCGCGCGGAGCAGACAAAATGGCCCTGATTCACCCCCCTCCCGACATCGTCTACCACTGGCCCGATGCGGCCGCGCTCGACTTGGCCGCCATGGAACTGGCCTACAACCCGTTCGCCGATGAGTTGACCGTAGCCTTCGGCGGCACCGGCCGACCGGCCATCATTCACCCGCTGGATTGGACTCCGGCCGATTACGTCGCGCTCCGGCTCGACCCGGAGACCGACGAAGTCGTCGGCATCCAACTCGACCATGCCCAGCGCGTGGCGGCCGCCGAGCACCCCGCGTGGAGCGCCGTCATTGACGCCGCGGCCTCCAAAGCCGGCGTCCATGCGCCGGCGAAATCGGCGTGGCCGGCACTCGCTCGCCTGATTTCCGATGTCAAAGCACTGGCGCGCTTCTGAGCATCGGTCCAACTCCTCCTCTTGACACATCCTCAGCGACTCGATACCCTTGGAATTGGTCCGATAACTTGATGACCGTGCCAATGTTAGGGAGACCATGACGTTTCGCTCCGTCCTCGTTACCCGCTCCTATGAGCAGGTGGTCGAGCAAATCCACGACGGGATCCGCTCCGGCGCGCTGACGCCGGGGCAGCGGCTGCCGACCGAGCGGGAGCTTGGCGAGTCCTTCGGGGTGAGCCGCGGGGTGGTACGCGAGGCGCTGAAGGTGCTGGCCTCGATGGGGCTGGTGGAGGCGCGGCAGGGGAGTGGCAACTACATCTCGGCCAACCCCGTGCCCTCGATCTCACGGGCATTGATCCTCTCGGCGACGCCCGACGAGGAATCGCTGCTCGCCCTCTTCGAGCTGCGGGAGCCGATGGAGGTGCTCGCCGCCCACCACGCGGCCGCGCGCCGATCCGCGGAGCAGGCCCTGGCCATCATCGCGGCGGCGGAGGATTCGCGGCGCGCGGCACGCGACGGCGACCTGACCAGCTTCGCGGATGGCGACAACCGCCTCCATCAAGCGGTCTGCGACGCTGCTGGCAACCCCTATCTCGCCACGATCATCGGCGCCGTGCGGGAAATCCTTTCGCAAGGACTCCTGCTCGCGGTCGGCGTCGCCGGCCGGCTACCGGACGCCGGCGAGCAGCACGTCGCCATCGCCGAAGCCATCGCCCGCGGCGACGTCGACGCCGCCGGCGACGCGATGGGTCAACACGTCCGATACACGGCCGGCGCGATGCACGACATGATCGCCGCCGGCCATCGCTTCCACCTGGGACCGCCTCGGGCGGCGCGGACGCCACTTTCGTAGGAGGACGCCCGCTCGACCATGGCGACTCGGCGATCGTGGGATCGCCCCGGCCTCACCGTTCGATGCGGCCCGAGACGGGCCAAGTGTGTAAGGAGGAGACGGCACGATGGATCGGATGAATCGACAGGTGACGCGGCGGCATCTCATCGGCACAGGTGCGGGCCTCACCGCCGGCATGGCCCTAGGCCCCGGCCGGCGCATTTCCCGCGCCGCGGCCCAGGGCACGCAATACGAGGGGCAGCTCGTGATCGCGGTCAGCGCCAACCCGCCGGAGGAGGCCCAGCAGGCGCTCACCACCGCCTACAACGAGCAGCAGCCCGGTGTTGAGCTGGTCTGGGAAATCCAGGACTGGGAACCGGCGGACTACACGGCCTACCTCGGCACGCAATTAGCCGCCGGCGACGCCCGGCTCGACATCGTCTCCGGCAATTACCTCTCCAGCTATCGCGGCTACGCCAACCTCGACCAGTACCGCGGCACGACCAACCCCTACACCGGCAACCGCTGGGACCAGGACCTCAACTTCGACTTTCTGCGCGAGGTCAACGCCCTCGGCGAGCGGATCATGGTCGCCACCCAGTCGGTCCACATCAATTGGTTCTACAACAAGGACCTGTTCACCCAGGCCGGCGTCGAGCCGCCGACCACCTGGACTCAATTCACCGACGTCTGCGCTAAGCTGCAAGCGGCCGGCATCACCCCGATTGCCGGCAACTTCGACTACCAGATCCCACAGTGGTTCGCCGAGGTCTACTTCGACCAGTACCACACGCACTGGGTCGAATCGGTCCGCGCCCAATCGGGCGATTGGAACTACGACCCTACCCTCGACGACGCCTTCACCTACGACCCGACCGACCCGTTCCTCCACTTCAGCTATACCTACAACCCGCAGCGCTTCTACCGGGGCATTCGCGAGGGCGAGCTCCGCTACGACACGCCGGAGATTGCCGAGATCGTCAAGAACATGTCGGCCGTCTTCCCGCAATACGCCACCGGCGACTTTTTCGTCATCCAAGACCCCTACTCGCCATTTTTGCAGCAACAGGTCGCCATCATGCCGAGCGGCACCTGGACCCTGTCGACCCTCCGCCGGGACCTCGAATCGCTCAGTCCCGAGCGGCTGGAGGAACTGGGCATTGAAGCGGGCAGCGTCAGCACCTTCGAGTGGGGCACGTTCGAGAACCCAGCCATGGAGGGCGAGCTGGTCAAGTCACCGGTGCGTAGCGTCGAGTCGGCCTCCGGGGAGTACCTCAGCATCGTCAACAAGAGCCAGGAGCAGACCGACATCGCCCTCGACTTCCTGATGTTCTGGCTCTCAGCGGTCGGTTACACCCCCTATCTTGAAGGGTACGTGGCGAGCGGCGAGTTCAGCCCTGCCGGCCCGGTCGAGGTCGAGGGCGTGGAGCTGCCGGCCGAGTTCGCGGGTCTCTTCGACGACGTCACGCTGCTGGGTAACGCCGAGATCAACTACAACGGCGCCTGGACCAGCAGCGGCGACACGACGATCCATCAGGATCTGCGCGGTCTCTTCAAGCGGGCGCTGGAAGGCGACCTCTCGCCGGAGGACTACGGCGCCGAGTTGCAGGCCTACTTCACCGACAACCTGGACGCCATCATCGAGCTGGCCGGCCTGACGCAGGCGGATCTCGACGACCCGGCCCGGCAACCAGGGACGTAGGCGTTAGGCGTTAGGCGTTAGTGCCTAGGCGTTAGGCCGTGTTTGCCAAGCTCCGTCCTGTTGAGGCGAAGCCGAAGCACGCCCTGAGGAACCGAAGGGCATCCCCCGGCGAAGCCGAACCGTTTGCGCTTCGCGCGGGGATGCTTCGATGCCTCAGCATGACGGGGTGCAGACAGGCCCCAGGGGCTCCCTAATGCCTAGCGCCTAACGCCGCCTGAGAGGACCATGGCTCGATACCCTGATCTATTGGCCGCCGCCGGGCGATGGAACCGAATCGCCCGGCGCGCGCTCGTGGCGCTGGCCGTCGTCGCGGTCGCCGGGAACCTGGCGTTTTGGTTCGCCACGGATCGCCTGGCGGGCGATGCGCTGACGACCGCCGCGCGGGGAACGAGCGAGCGCGTGGTGCTGGCAGCGGCAGCCGGCGAGGGGCGGGTACTGGTCGCCACGCGCGACAACGAGCTGATTCTCTCCGAGGGCGGTGAAGACGTCGCCCGGACGCGGTTCGACAAGGTTGTCGGCGCGATCGCGGCGTCGGCAGATGGGGGCGAGGTCTATGCCGGCACGTCGGACGGCGTCGTCCATGTGTTGGACGGCGCGCTGGCACCGCGGCGCACGCTCCAGGTCGAGGGGCGAGTCGTCGGACTGGCCGTGCCGGACGCGGGCGGTCTCTTCGTCGGGCACGGCGTCGGCGCGTACGGCGAACGGTACTTCGTCAGCCACTTCCCGACAGCCGCGGGGGATGCCACGTCATCGGCCCAGATCTTCTTCCCGATCAGCGCCGTGGCCGCGTACGGCGACGGCGCGCTCTTCGGCACCGCCGACTCGCGGGTCGGTCTCGTCCAGCCAGGCGCGGCGGAGGCGGCCTGGGAAGTGACGCTCGATCACCCGATCACGCGCGTCTTCGGCGATGCGGGAGAGGAACGCATCCTGGCAGGGACCGAGGAGGGGCACCTGACACTCTTCGACGGCCAGGGCCATGAGATCTGGGCGGTCGGGGTCGGCCTCTTCCCGGTGCGCGGTCTGGCGTTCGACGCGGAGACGGCGACCGCCTTCGCCGGCGATTCGCGCGGCAACCTGGCGGCGGTCAACGAAGCGGGCAGTCTTCAACTCACGGAGCCGGTTGCGGGCGCCGACCTCGAAGCGATGCTGCCCCTGGCCGCAACTGCATCCGAGTTCCTGGTCGTGCCGCGCGAGGGATCGTGGCTGACATTGCACACGGACGCACTCGGGGCGGCCCGGCTCGGCGGTCAGCTCCGCACCGCCTGGCTGGCGTTCAACGGCGTACTGGTCCTGGCGGTGGTGGCGGCGGTGGTCGTCGCGGTCGAGCCGTGGCGGCTGACGGCCAAGCGGCAAGTCCGCGACGCGCGGCGGGCGCGTGCCGCTTATCTCTTGCTGTTGCCAGGCATCGCCCTGATCATCCTCTTCAGCTACTACCCGGCCGGGCTCGCCTTCTACTATTCGCTGACCACCTTCAGCCTGCGTAACGTCACCGAGTTCGTGGGACTGGATAACTACCGCGACGTGATCTTCGAGGATCGCTACTTCCGGACCGGCATCACCAACATGGCCATCATCGTCGGCAGCAGCGTGCTGAAGACGATCACCATTCCCCTCTTGGTGGCCGAGCTCGTATTTTGGCTCAAGAACAGCTTCCACCAGTACGTCTTCCGCACCCTCTTTGTCCTGCCGGCGGTCGTGCCGGATCTCGTCTTCGTCCTGATGTGGCGCCAGGTCTACGACCCCGGCACAGGGCTGCTCAACCAGCTCTTGGGCTCGATGGGGATGAGCCGGTTTCAGCGTGCCTGGCTGGGTGAGGACGAAACGGCAATCTGGGCGATCGTCGGCGTGGGATTCCCCTTTGTCAGCGCCTTCGCCTTCCTGATCTTTCTAGGCGGGCTGCTCAGCATCAACAGCGAGTACTTCGACGCGGCCAAGGTCGACGGCGCCCGCTGGTGGCAGCGGCTGCGCAATATCGACC
>JBOGUF010000126.1:0-135305 GCA_050696075.1 Thermomicrobiales bacterium | reverse complement strand
GCCCAGGGCAGTTGCCCTGGGCCGTCGCCGGCTTTTGTCGGGGCAGACCGGGCGCCCGCTGGGCGATGTTTGCCCGATCGTCCGAAGGGCAACATGCCGTGGGGGCGGCCCGTCGACCGGTTATCGGCCGGTGGCGAACCCCGCGATGCGCGGCTTCGCCGCGCGGGCGCAGCAAGCAGCGCCCCTACACGATGACCTGGGCGCGGAGTGTCGTGGCGGTCACACTTGGGACGCGCGGCGGGCGGTCCTGCCGGTTCGGTGATCTTCTCGTACAATAGGCGCCATCGGCGGCTTTCGGTCTCAGCGGGTTCCGCGTTGCGTCTCGTGCACCGCCCGTTCGCGGAGAGGACGGGAACTGGGGCGTCCAGGGGAGACGGCGCTAACCCCGTGTCCGAACCACCGGAGCGGTTCGCGCGAGGCCCGGCTGTCAATGGGGACGGCAGGGAGGATCTGGTGATCAAAGCGGAGGAGGCACAATGACCCGTTCCGAGCGATTGGCAAAGGTGGCGATCAGCCGGCGGCGCGTGGTGGGCGCAATGGCGCTGACCCCGGCGATGGCGGCGGTGCAGTGGCGCTTCGGCTCGTCGCGGGCATCGGCCCAGGACGTCATCGTTTGCACGATGGTGACCGACACGGCCGGTCTCGGCGACCAGAATTTTAACGACCTGGCCAACAAGGGGGGGACTGACGCGGCGACCGACTTCGGCATTCAGTGGGAGGTCATCGAGTCCGCTGACGCCGCGGCGTATGTTCCGAACCTGACCGCGGGCGCGGAACAAGGCGATCTCACCGTCGGCGTTGGCTTCCTGTTGACCGACGCGATTGGCGTGGTGGCCGAGGATTTCCCGGACGACTTTTTCCTGCTGATCGACTCGGTCGCCGAGGTCGACAACATCCAATCGGTGACCTTCAAGGAGCAGGAGCCCTCCTTCCTCTGCGGTGTCGCCGCGGCGCGGGTGACGCGGACGGGCAAGCTCGGCGTCGTCGGCGGCGAGCGCATCCCGCCGGTGATCCGCTACGAGGTCGGATTCCGCGCCGGCGCGCTCTCGATCAACCCAGACATTGAGTTCACGATCGCCTACGCCGACTCCTTCGGCGATCCGGCGAAGGGTAAGGAGTTGGCGCTGGCGCAGTTCAACCAGGACGCCGACATCGTCTTCCCGGTCGCCGGCCTGACCGGCGTCGGCTGTTACGAGGCGGTGAAGGAGCGGAACAACATCGGCGTCGAGTGGGTGATCGGCGCCGACGTCACGCAGGACCACCTGGCGCCCGGCTTCGAGCTCTGCACGGCCCGCAAGGGGGTCGACTTCGCCGTCTACGAGGGGGTCCAGCAGGTCGTCGAAGGCACCTTCGCGGGCGGCGTGTTCAACCTCGGCATCAATGAGGGGGGCGTCGCCTTCGAGGACGCGACCAACAAGGTGCCTGAGGAGGTCAAGGGGCTGATTGCCGCCTACCAGCAGATGATCGTCGACGGCTCGTTGGTGGTTCCGGCGACCGACGAGGAGTTGGAAGCCTTCGAGGCGCCGCCGATTCCCGATCCGATCGAGGTCTCGCCGGTGGCGTCGCCGCCGGCGTAAGCGGAGTACCAAGTACCGGGTGCCGAGTGCCGAGTTTACGCGGCGTTGAAACGCCGCGCTGAACCTACGAAGCCCCTCCGGGGCTGAGGTCAGCACGGTCATTTCCTTAGCCCCGTGGGCTTCGTAGGTTGAGCCCGGGGAATTATCCCAGGGTACACCGAGCCGACATGAATCAATTGGCCGAACCTGATCCTCAACCCAACGCGCCGGTCGCCGTGGAGATGCGGGGGATCGTGAAGCGGTTCCCCGGCGTCGTCGCCAACGACGGGGTTGACTTCGGCGTGGCGCAGGGCGAGATCCACGCGCTGTTGGGGGAGAACGGGGCCGGCAAGTCGACCCTGATGAATATCCTCTTCGGGTTGTACCACCCGGACGAGGGACAGATTCTGGTCAACGGCCGGAATGCGCGTTTCCACGGCCCGCGCGACGCCGTGACCGCCGGGTTGGGCATGGTGCACCAGCACTTCATGCTCATCCCCCGGTTTACCGTGACTGAGAACGTCATCCTCGGCTCGGAGGGAGAGGGCACGTTTCGCCTCGACCGAGAGGACGCCAACCGGCGCGTCGGGGCGTTGGCGGAGGAGTACGGGCTGCGGGTCGACCCACCCGCCCGGCTGGAGGATTTGCCGGTCGGGATGCAGCAGCGGGTCGAGATTTTGCGGGCGCTCTACCAGGGAAGCCGCATTCTGATCCTCGACGAGCCGACGGCGTTGCTGACCCCGCAGGAGGTCGAGGAACTCTACGGCATCCTGCGGCGGCTCAAGGCCGGCGGCGGCACGATCATCTTCATCACCCATAAGCTGCGCGAAGTCGCCGCCGTCAGCGACCGGGTGACGGTGATCCGGCGGGGCAAGACGGTCGGGACGCGGGTGACGGCCGAGACGACCGCGCCGGAGCTGGCCGAGTTGATGGTCGGGCGCGAGGTGGTGCTGCGGGTGTACCGGCCACCGGCGAACCCCGGCGAGCCGATCCTGACCGCCGACCATCTGACGCTGCGCGGCCGGGGTGGGGTGAACGCGCTCGACGACCTGAGCTTGACGGTGCATCGGGGCGAGATCGTCGGCATCTGCGGCGTCGAGGGGAACGGGCAGACCGAACTGGTCGAGACGCTGGCCGGGTTGCGCAAGCCGGACGGTGGCCGCATGGTCCTCAAGGGGCGGGACGTGACGGGGGCCAGTCCGCACGACTTACGCCGCGCCGGGCTCTCCTACATCCCCGAGGACCGGCACCACCGCGGCTTGGTTTTGCCCTTTTCCTTGACGGAGAACGTGCTGCTCGGCAACTGCGAGGATCCCCCTTTCAGTAAGGGGGGGAGGATCGACTACGACGAGTCGGCCGAGATCACGAAGGGGCTCATGGCGACCTTCGACGTACGGGCGCCGGGCTGCACTACCCAAGCCGGAGCGCTCTCCGGCGGAAACCAGCAGAAGCTGATCATCGCCCGCGAGTTCTACCGCGAGCCGGACGCCTTGCTGGCCGTCCAGCCGACGCGTGGACTCGACGTCGGCGCGATCGAGTTCGTGCATCGGCAACTGGTGCAGGCGCGCGACCAGGGACGCGGCGTGCTCTTGATCTCCTTCGACCTGGACGAGATCTTGGACCTGAGCGACCGCATCCTGGTCTTGTTTCAGGGGCGGATCGTCGGCGAGTTCGCCAGCGGCGGCGTGTCGCGCACCGAGTTGGGGCTGCTGATGGGAGGGCGGAGCCGGGATGGCCACGGCGACGAGCAGGCAGCCGTCGCGGACTAACGCGGCGGGGCGCATCCGGGCGCTCGTGCCGACCGTCCTCTCCTCGGTGGGGGCGGTCGCGATCGCGCTGCTCGTCGGGGCGCTCTTCATCCTGATCTCGAACGACAACCCGATCGACGCCTACCGGGCGCTCCTCGAAGGGGCGTTCGGCACGCGGCGCGCGATTGGCGAATCGCTCGTCCTCTCGGTGCCGCTCATCTTCACCGGTCTCGCCTTCGCCATCGCCTTCCGGGCGGGGATGTTCAACATCGGGGCTGAGGGGCAGTTCGTCGTCGGCGGGCTGGCGGCCGGTCTGGTTGGGGCGATCGACGCGGGGATGCCGCTGGTGGTGCATCTGCCGCTGGCGATCCTGGCGGCGATCATCGGAGGCGGACTCTGGGGGGCGATCCCCGGCGCGCTGAAGGCGTGGACCGGGGCGCATGAGGTGATCACGACGATCATGCTCAACTACCTCGCCTTCCGCGTACTCCACTACGCACTGAACCGGGCCGGCGATTGGCTCCCGGTCGACCCGATGTTGCAGGCCACCAACCGGGTGCAGGAGAGCGCCGAGTTGGGGACTGTGCTCGAGGGCACGCGGCTCCATTGGGGGTTTGTCCTGGCGATCGTGGTGGCGGTGGTGCTCTGGTACGTCCTCTTTCGCACGACCTTCGGCTATCGCATCCGGACGGTCGGCCTGAGCCGGGGGGCGGCCGCCTACGCCAGCATCTCGTGGGGGGTGACGATTACCCTGGCGATGTTTGTCAGCGGGCTGATGGCCGGGCTCGGCGGCGCCGCGGAGACGTTGGGCTTGCAGGGGCGGATGTACGCGGACCCGCCCGGCTACGGCTTTGCCGGCATCGCGGTCGGGCTCGTCGGGCGCAACCACCCCGTCGGCGTCGTCTTTGCCGGCTTGCTCTTCGGCGTGCTGCGGAGCGGATCGAACCAGATGCAGAATCAGGTCGGGACCTCGAAGGAGTTGGTGCTGGTTCTGCAAGGCTTAGTGATTTTGTCGGTATCGGCACTCGCGGCAATCGGGCATCTCCAGGCATGGCGGACGCGGCGGGCGCGGCCGCGAGAGACGCCGAGCGTGGCGACGACAGTCGGCGTCGAGCCGGGGCAGCCGCCGGCGGCGTGAAGAGGGTTGCTGATGCTGGGCGGCGGCTCAACCCGGGGATGAATCCCCGGGCTCAACCGAAGCAGCCGACTGAAGTCGGCTGCTTGCAATCAAGATTGGTTGCGAATTGCAACCAGTCGGCTGAAGCCGACTTATTTTGATGAGCACGGGGATGAATCCCCGGGAGGGCCGAGGGCGACGGCATGGACGACTTTTTCAACGTCGACCTGTTGAAGGCAATCCTGAGGACCGCGACGCCGTTGCTTTTTGCGGCGATGGGGGGGTTGCTTTCCGAGCGGTCGGGGATAATGAACATCGGTCTGGAAGGGTTGATGCTGGTTGGCGCTTTTTCGGCCGTGGCCGGGGCGTATTACTTGAATGACCCGTTTCTTGGATTGCTCGTGGCGATGCTGGCAGCGGGGGGCGCGGCAGCCGTCCACGCGGTTTGGTGCATCACCTTTCGCGCCGACCAAATCGTGGCCGGGACGGCGATCAACCTGCTCGGCGCGGGCATCCCGATCTTTCTCATGGTCCGGGTATGGGACAACTCGGGACGGACGCCCTCCGTCGACAAGCTGCCGACCGTGGTCGGCGGCGTCAGCATCCTGGTGCCGCTGGCGTTCCTGCTGGTGCCGGTCGTCCACTTCGCGTTGTTTGCCACCAAGCAGGGATTGCGGGTGCAGGCGTCGGGCGAGCACCCGCGGGCGGCGGAGAGCGTCGGCATCGCGGTGCCGGTCTATCGCTATGCCTGCGTGATCCTGAGCGGGGTGTTCGCCGGCATTGGCGGCGCGGCGCTCTCGATCGGCGACCTCTCGTTTTTCACCCGCGACATGACGCAGGGGCGGGGGTTCATCGCCTTGGCGGCGGTGATCTTCGGCAACTGGACCCCGTTCGGCGCGTTGGGGGCGGCGCTCCTCTTCGCGGGGGCGCAGGCGGGGCAGATCCAGGCGCAGGCTGCCGGGTTGCCGATCTCATCCGACCTGCTGCTGGCCTTCCCCTACCTGCTGACGCTGATCGCCATCACCGGCATCGTTCGCCACGCTCGGCCACCGGCCGGTCTCGGCCAGCACGCGACGGCCGATTAGCGCGACCGCCGCGCCGCGCGCATCCACCGCAACGTCATGGAGTCGTCGCGCCAGGCACTGGGTAGTCGCCGATCCACTGGACCCACGGCGCGGCGTGGCTGATGCTGTTGAGGAGCCGTTGGTCGTCGGTCCAGAGCTCGGCGTCGAGCTTGCGCGCAAGGACGATGTATTGGCTATCGTAGACGCTGCCGAGCCGGTGCAATCGGGCAAAGGCGTACGCCTCTTCATGCAGCAGGGCATCCGAGATGATGTCAACCGGAAAGAGCGCGATCTGGGCGACCGCCCAGCCGGCCTGCTGCTCGGTGATCTCCCGCCGGCGGAGTTGCTGGTAGATCGCGTTCGTTACTTCGGCTGGCAGCAGGGGTGGCGCGACAACATACTGGTCGGCACGCTCAGCGTCTTTGCGGAGCGCCTCAGCATTGTCGGCGAACGGCTCCTCGATCAGCCATTTGACGGCGACGCTCGCGTCAACGACGATCGTCATGTGCGCCGGCTCAACTGGTCACCGCGCTTGTCGCGCTCCTCCGCGATGATCGGCGCGGAGGAGGGCACGAGGCGCCCGCCTCGGCTTCGGCGCATCTCTTCGCGGAACTTTCGCGTCTCTTCCAACCAGGCGAGCACCCGCTCGTTGTCCTTCTTCGTAGGTTTACGGATGCGGACGCGGTTGCCGGACCAGTCGTAGATGGGGACGTGGTCCACGAACTCGTCCGACGACTCCGAAGTCTCCGGCGTTTCCGGCGTCACGATGCGGTCAAGATCGTCGCGCCGAATCCTGATGACGCGTGGACCGACGCGATACGAGGGCAGGCGGCCCTGCTTGATCCAGCGGGAGATCGTTACCTCGCTGACGCGCAATATTTGCGCGGCTTCGCGGATCGTCAGCAACTCGGTGTTCGCGGTTGAAACCATCGTCGTGTCCTCTCATTGACGATCACAGGCAATCAATTGCCGGCAGTGTACCAGGCGGCGGTTTGGTAGCCAAACGTTCGCGCAGGCGTGACGCGGGCTACCAGGTTACGTTGGGCCGGCGCCGGGGGGCACACGTCATGCGAGGTCGAGGGTGGGCTCATTGAGAGCCACGAGTGCCCGTGACGGACTTCGGCCGTGGGCTGGCCGACCGAGAGGAGCAAGGAGCACACGATGCGACAGATGCACGAATTGTTTTTGGACGCGGTTAAGGAGGAGCGCACGCGCCGCTTCTCCCGTCGCGGACTCATCAGCGGCGGCGCGAAGCTGGCCGCCGGTGGTGCTTTGGCGACCGCGGCGTTCGCGACGCCGGCGCTCAATCGCCTGACGGCGGTGGCGCAGGGCTTTGCGGACGATATCGAGGTCCTGAACTATGCGTTGACGTTGGAGCACCTGGAGTTTGCCTTTTACCGGGACGGCATCGGGCAGTTCACGTTCGGCGCCGACCCCTTCGGCAACTCGATCGACGAGTACTTCGCGGCGATTCGCGACCACGAAGGCGCGCACGTCGCAACGTTGACCCAGGTGATTACCGACCTCGGGGGCACGCCGGTCGCCGAAGCCGTCTACGACTTCGGCTACACCGACGCGGCTACCTTCCAGGCGACGGCCGCGGCGCTGGAGAACACCGGTGTCAGCGCCTACGACGGCGCGGGTGCGGCGATCGAGTCGCCGGACCTGCTGACCGCGGCTGGCACGATTGTCGCCGTCGAGGCGCGGCACGCGTCCTATCTGAACCTGATCACGGGCGAGCTGCCCTTCCCGGCGGCGTTCGAGACGCCGCTGACACCAGAGGAAGTGCTGGCGATCGCGGGTCCGTTCATCGTGGGTGAAGATGGCGCCGAGGCCACGCCGGCAGCCTAGTTGATCATCGACTGATCGATCCCGTGGCGGCCGGCACGGCCGCTCGTCCCTGAGGAGTAAGCACCATGCGAGCGATTCATGAAGAAATGCGAAGTACGGTCACGAAGACCGGCGCGCTGCCAGTTTCCCGGCGCGGGATGCTGGCGGGCGGCGGCATTGCCCTCGCCCTGGCGGGCACGCGATTGATGCCGGCGGCGGCGCAGGACGCGTCGCCGGTGGCGAGTCCGTTCGCGGACGAAGTCGAGGTGCTCAACTACGCGCTAACGCTGGAGCATCTCGAGTCGGCGTTTTATCGGGACGGCCTGGCGCAATTCGACGGGCAGGCCTTTGTCGACATCGGCTTCCAGGCCTCGGTGCTCGACTATCTGGTTGCCATCGGCGAGCACGAGGCGGCACACGTCGAGACGCTGACCGCGGTCATCACCGACCTCGGTGGTACGCCAGTCGCGGAAGGCGTCTACGACTTCGGCTACACCGACCTGGCGGGATTCCTCCAGGTGGCGGCGGCGCTGGAGAACACCGGCGTCTATGCCTACACCGGCGCCGCACAGTACCTGATCGACAACGACGACCTGCTGACGGCGGCGCTGACGATCCACGGCGTGGAGGCGCGGCACGCGGCGTACTTGAACGTGCTCAACGCGACCTCGCCCTTCCCAGACGCGGTCGACGCGCCGCTGACGCCGGATGAGGTGCTCGAGATCGCTACCCCATTCATCACAGGCTAGCGAGCGAGCCCGTCACTCGACAACGACATTCCTCTGTCGCGACGCGGACCCGGAGCAGTGCTCCGGGTACGCGTCGTGGAAGGCGGTGCTAGAATCGCGGCCTTGACGCCAGCGATCGCCGGCGGCCGTGCGCGCGGCCGCCCATTCCGTGGAGAACGGATCGGATGACCACCGCCTTTGCCCAGCAGTTTCAGCGTGATGTGCTCCTCGACATCCCGCCGATGCCCCGCGCCCTGATCGGAGCCGGCCTCTATGCCCAGGTTGGTGCCGAGGCGAAGGATATGGGGTTCAAGCGGGCGCTCGTCGTCTCAACCGGGCTGAAGGGAACGGGGATCGTCGACGAGATCGCGTCGCTGCTGCGCGAGGCGGGCGTCGAGCCCGTTGTCTACGACCGCGCTGAGTCGAACCCCAAAGACACGAATGTGATGGATATCTACGCGCTCTATTCCGAGGAGCGCTGCGACGGGTACGTCTCGATCGGCGGCGGCAGCGCCCACGACGCGACGAAGGGCGCCCGTTTTGTCGGTGCGCACGACGGGCGGGCGGTCAACGAGTTTCGCCGGAGCCCGCAACCCCAACGGGCGCCGACGCCGCCCCAGATCGCGATCAACACCACCGCCGGCACCGGCTCCGAGACGACGAAGATGGCGGTGCTGACCGACACCACCTCGGACGACGCCCCGCGCAAGTGGGTGATCCGCTCCGACGCGATCGTGCCGACGCTCGGCATCAACGACCCGCTGCTGCACATGACGGTGCCGCCGGACCTGACCGCCTATTGCGGCTACGACGCGCTGGCGCACGGCAGTGAAACCTGCTTCTCGCCGCACGCCAACCCGCACGCCCGCTCGATGGGCGGCGAGGCGATCCGGTTGGTTGCGCAAAACCTGCGGGAGGCGGTCGCCAATCCCAATAACTACGAGGCCCGGGTGAACCTGATGTGGGCGCAGTGGATTGCGGCCATCGCCTTCATGAGCGGCAAGCTGGGGATTGTCCACGGCATCTCGCACGCGGTCAGCGCCTACTACGACACGCACCATGGGCTGAACTGCGGGATCATCTTACCGCGGGCCTGGGCGGACGCCGCCGCGGCGGCGCCGGCGGTCGTTGCCGAGATTGCGACCTGGATGGGCGAGGAGACGAGCGGTCTCTCGCCGTCGCGCGCCGCCGACAAGGCGGTCGAGGCGATGGTGCGGTTGCTGCGCGATCTGGAGACGCCGGAGAATTTCGCCGGAGTCGGGCCGTATACCGGCAGTCGCATGGGCCTCGGCCCCTACGCGGCGTGGGGCGGCGAACGGATTAAAGGCGACGACGCCGACGTCGACCGGGTGACTACCCACGTCGTCGAGGAAGGTCCCCATGTCTACAGCGCTCGCCAGATGACGCCAGCGCGGATCCGGGCGATGGTGGCGGCGTCGATGAATGGGCCACTGTGAGGGGGTAGGGGTTAGGAGTCGGGGGTTAGGCGGCGTTTGCCAAGCTCCGTCCTGTTGAGGCGAAGCCGAAGCACGCCCTGAGGACCCGACGGGCATCCCCCGGCGCAGCCGACCCGTCATGACGGCGATGGTGGCCCCAGTCCCCGTGCCTGATGATCGGCGGTGCGCTTCGCGCGGGGATGCTTCGATGCCTCAGCATGACGGGGTACCAACGCGGCCTAGGGGAGTCCACCGATGGGCACGACGACTGTATGACAATTTTGCTGAATCAGAGACGCGCGACCTCTTCACCGAATGACGTCGTTGCCGCCCTGCGCGAGCAGGGCTACATTGCCGATTTGGCGACGGCGACCGTCGTCCTCCTGGGGTTGCGGTTGGAGAAGCCGCTGTTGGTCGAAGGGCCGGCGGGGGTGGGGAAGACGGCGCTGGCGCTGGCGTGGGCGAAGGCGCTGGGGCGGGAGTTGATCCGGCTCCAGTGCTACGACGGGTTGGACGAGGCGCGAGCGCTCTACGAGTGGTCGTACGGGAAGCAATTGCTCGCCTCGCAGCTTGTGCGGGACGTGCTCAGTAAGGAGATGACGGGGAGTCCCGACGTGCCGGCGGCGCTGGCGCGGCTCGATGAGGAGGGGGCGGTCGATGCCTTCTTCGCCGAGCGCTTCCTGGTTGCCCGGCCGCTGTTGCAAGCGATCCGTTCGCCGCGGCCGGTCGTGCTGCTGATCGACGAAGTCGACCGTGCTGACGAGGCGTTCGAGGCGCTACTGTTGGAAATCCTGAGCGAGTACCAGGTGTCGGTGCCGGAACTCGGCACGTTGCGGGCGGAGCACCCGCCGGTCGTCGTCCTGACGAGCAATGCCACGCGCGACCTGAGCGACGCGCTGAAGCGGCGCTGCCTCCACGTCGCCCTCGACTATCCGAACGCCGAGTTGGAACGGGAGATCGTGCGGCTGGCCGTGCCGGGGATCGACGAGGCGCTCGGCGAGGCGGTGGTGGCGGCGATTGGACGGGTGCGGGCGCTCGATTTGCGAAAGCGGCCGAGCGTGGGGGAGACGATCGACTGGGCGCGGGCGCTGGTCGCCCTGGGGGCGACGCGGCTCGACCGGGAGACGGTGGCGGCGACCGCGGGGGTGGTCGCCAAGTACGCTACCGATGCGCGGCTGGTGCGCGATGCATTCGCCTGAGTCCAGCGGCCACGGCGGGGAGATGCCGGCGGACCGCATCCTCGGATTCGCGCGGCTGCTGCGCGCGAACGGCATCCCGGCCTCGCCGGCGGAAGCGGCGGACGCGCTCCGCGCCCTTGTGACGGTGCCGGAGGCGCTCGACCGGCGCGAGACGTTCGCGGCGGTCCTGGGGGCGTCGCTGGTGAAGCGCGCGGCCGATCTGCCGCGTTTTCGCGACCTGTTCGACGCCTATTTCCTGCCGCGAGCGCGGGTGGCAGACGACCAACATCACCATCATCATCACCACCACAACGGCCAGGAGGAGTTCGCGGGGGTCGATCTGTTGCCGAAGCCGGGGCCGGCGATCGACGGCGGGACGCCGGGGCATCAGCACGGCACCCGGATCGATCTGCGCCGCTTTTTCGGCGAGGGCTACGCCCGGCCCGACCACGACCACCACCCGAGCGACCGCCTACGATTGACCTGGCTCGGCGGCGACCTGCTGTACGACCAGGCGGGCGGCGCGCCGCCGGTCGCGGCGACGGATGATGGGACGATCGGTTTGGCGCGGGTGAGCACGGCTGGTCAACCGGGCGCCTTGCGTCCGCCGAGCGCGGCCATCTTGCCGCGCGGCGTCGTTCTTGGCGGCGAGGACGGGCGCGCCAACGGACCGCCCGTCGACGAGGGATACAACGGCGCGATGGATGGTCGCCGGCGGACGATGGCCGCGACCGATCACTGGCCGGCGGACGTTCAGGACGCCACGCCGAGCCTGCCCGATCTCTCCTGGGACCGGCTCAGCGTCGAGGAGATCGTGTGTCTGGAGCGGGCGCTGGGACGGCTGGGGCGGAAGCTGGGAGGGGCGCCGGGTCGACGGCGCGAGGCACGACGCGGTCGTTTGGATGGGCGGGCAACGGCGAGGCGAGCGGCGGCGACCGGCGGAGTGCCATTCGCGCCGGTTTATCGCGCGCGGCGGGACGATCGGCCGCGCCTGGTTGTCCTCTGCGATGCCAGCCTCTCGGTGCGCGGCGCGGCGCGCTTTCTGCTGGCCCTGGCGCGATCGGCGCAGCGGCAAAATGGGCGCGTCCGGAGCTTCGTCTTCGTGCGGGAAGTGGCGGAGGCGACGGCGGCCCTGGCTGGACCGGACCTTGAACGCGCCATTGAAACGATCTATGGCGGGCGGTTGCTCGACACCGCCGAGGCGAGCGACGGCGGGGCGGCGTTGGCGACGTTTCTTGAGCGCCACGGGTCGATCCTCACGCCGCGAACGACGCTCCTGATCTTGGGCGACGGCCGGAACAACGGGCGCGATCCTCGGATGGACGTCTTGATCGAGTTGCGGCGGCGCGGCCGGCGGGTCGTCTGGCTGACGCCCGAGGGGCGCGGTTCCTGGCGGCTGGCCGGTTGCGATCTGCCGCGCTACGAGGCCGTCTGCGATCTGGTGACGACGGTGCGGACGCCGGCTGACGTCGAACGGATGGTGACCGGGTTGACGTGGTAGGGCACAGTAGCCCCGACAATCCGAGTCCGCGAGGAATCTCTTGCGTCGGCCTTGTGGGCGAGATTCCTCTCCGCGATCGGCATGACGGGGAGGGGCGATCGGCAGGCGCCCGCAACTGCCGCGGTGCGGCGAGTGGTCGTACAATGGCGCACCGGGGCGGGGGTGGGAGCGCGGGTTCACCGCGCGAGCAGGAATGGAGGAGCCGAGGACGATGGCAATGCTCACGTCGGAGCGGGGGCGGGGCGGCATCGGCGGGAGCATTCCCGGCGCCGACCAGATCTCCTGGTACTTCCTCCGCATCTCCGGCGCGATGCTCGTCGTCCTGGCGCTCGGCCACATCTTCGTCACTCACTACCTGAACGTGCCGTCGGAGACCACCTTCTCCTTTGTCGCGGACCGCTGGGCCAACATCCTCTGGCGCTCTTTCGACTGGCTGCTCCTGATCATGGCTCTCTGGCATGGGCTGCTCGGGTTGCGTTTCTCGATCACCGACTTCATCCGCGCGGCGGGGTGGCGCAACCTCAGCTACGCGACTGTCTGGGTGATCGGGATCGTCTTCACCGCGATCGGGACGATCACCATCTTCACCTTCGACGAGGCGGCCTCCGCGGCGAATGAGGGGCCGCTGGCGGACGCCCATTGGATCGCGGACATTTTGGTCTGGTCGCTCTTTGTCTTCGCTTTCGTCACCTACGCCGGCTCGGTCGTCTTTGCCATCTGGGTGGCGCGCAGCCTGCGCGCGGGTGGGCCGCCGATCTACACCGGCGACGTCGGGCAGTACGCCTGGGTGTTGCACCGGGCGACCGGGCTGGGCGTTCTCTTCTTCCTCCTGGTCCACATCATCGACATTATGCTGATCGGTTTTGGCCGCGAGATCTATGATGAGACGGTCGAGGTCTACGCCAACCCGTTCCTGCTGCCGATGGAGATCATGCTCGTGGGCGCGGTGATCTACCACACGCTGAACGGCATTCGCATCATCCTGGTCGACTTCTGGTCGATGGGCACCCGCCGGCAACAGCAGCTCTTCTGGATGGCGCTGATTGGCTCGGTCCTGCTGACGATTCCGAGCGCGATCATCATCTTTGCGGCGGAGTTGTAGGCGGCGAAGGTCGGACGCTAGCGGTAGACCTCATCGTGAACGCCGATATCAAGCAGCGTTATTGTGTGTTCAGTGACAAGCAGAGTCAGCGTGATGCGGTAGGCATAGGTCAGACTTATGGCGTGCTGCCCCCTGAGCCTGCCGGTGAGCGGATGCAAACGGAGTCGCGGCTGATGCGGGTCGATCCGCAGATCCTCCAAGACCCGTTCATACTCCTCCCTGAGATCGGGGTGTTTGCGAAAGAACCGTTTGGCCTCACGGAGAAAATGCTGCGAGAACGTGATGCTGAAGCTCATGCCTCATCGTCGTCGAGGTTGTGGATTGCCGCCCACATCTCGTCGGTATTCTTGAATTCGTGGACCCTGCCGGCTGCAACGTCGGCCAAGGACAACTCGACGCGGTTGAGATACGCCTCGTGGCGGTCGTCAAGCCATTCTTCGTATTGCTTCGCGTCCATGACGACATAACGCGGGCAATTCCTCGTGATCACGTAGACCGGCCCGTCTTGCAGCTTTTCATCGACCGCGCTGATGCCGCGTTGCTTGATTTCTTGCGCTGGTATGGTGTTCATCGTGTACTCCTTATCGTACGTATCAGCGTACCAGGAGGAGTGCCCGTGCGCCAGGACTCTCAGGTCAGCGCCACGGGATAGTCGGAGAGCAACGCGCAGCCAGATTCGGTGACGAGGAACGTATTCTCCAGGCGGATGCCGGCGTTGAGCGCGGGGGAGTAGGCGCCAGGTTCGCAGGAGACGACGTCGCCGACCTCGAAGATGCCGTCGCGGTCGCGGTTGATATCGGGCGCCTCGTGGGGGCGCAGGCCGACGCCGTGGCCGCCGTGATGGATCAGGCCGGTCTCGCGCAGGTGCGGGTGCTCGCGGATACGGCGGTCGATCCACTGCCAGAGTTCGGCGCCGTGCCCGCCGGGGCGGACGCGATGCGGGAGTTCGGCGAGGATAGCGGCGAGGAGATCGAAGACCTCCTGTTGCAGCGGCGTCGGTTCGGAGACGGCGAAGGCGCGGCAGAGGTCGGCCGCGTAGCCGCGGTAGGTCGATTGGGCGTCGATGATGTAGAGCTCGCCGGCTTGAATCTCCCGGTCGCGGGCCGGGCCGCCGAACTCGCCGCAGCGGTAGTCGCCGCCGTGGTGGACCGTTTCGCCCGCGTAGAGCGTTGCCGCCGTGTGCCCCGCCTCGAGGACGACCAGCTCGTTGACGCCCGGCGCGATGGCGGCGCGATCCGCGTCGTAGGCGGCCAGGGAGCAACCGATGGCTTTCCGCAACAGCTCGACTTCGTCCGGGTCCTTGCGCTTTTCCAGCGCGGCGATGTCATCGTCGATGGGGACCCATTCGTCGGGGTGAATCGCTTCCGCTACGACGTCGCCCAGGAGGCGGGGCAGCGATTCGGCCTGCCAGCCGATGCGTCGTGCCTGGCGCGTGCCGGCGAGTCGTGCCGACACAACCCGCGCGAGGCGCCGCATCAGGTCGGGGTTGAGGGTGAAGAGGGTATGGGGCTCGTAGGTGACGCGGTCGTCGATCAGGGCGTCGCCGTCCTCGGTCGATGCGGCGAGCCACGAAGCGCCTTCCCGTTCGATGTAGAGGAATGCGGGCAGCGAGCGGAAGAGTTGACCGGTCAGGTAGTAGATCTCGGGCGGGTCGGTGATGACGGCGGCGTCGATCTGCTGATCTGCAAGCAACGCGCGGAATCGTTCCTGGCGTGTTTGGCATCCGGCACGGGTGAGCACAGCGACCTTTCTCCTTGATCCATTTGGAGTACGGCGCGTTGGATCGGCCCGCCCTACGGCTCGTCGTCTTCGAAGGTGCGGATTGCTTCCATCATTTCCTCGGTCCTGTTGAACGAATAGACCCGTCCGGCCCGCACATCCTCCAACGATTCCTGGACGCGCACGACGAACGCCTCGTGTAGGTTGTCCAGCCACTCTTGGTAGAGATCTTCGGCCATCACGACATAGCGGGGTTGGTTCCGCCAGGTGACATGCGCCGGTCCGTAGACCAGGAGATCGTCCACCGCGCCGATCCCGCGCCGCCTGATCTCGCGTGCCGCAATTGGGTTCGGTTGCCTTTCCACAGCGTCACCTCCGCGATGGCGAAAATCGTGTAGGGGCGGACCGCCCGTACATCGCCCGACCAATCTCCGCGAACGCGGCAATCATACCGTTGACGAATTCCGGCTGCACATTGGCCGACCCTATAATGGCAGGGCTGTGTCAAAGTCGGGACGCCCCGATTCGGACGCGGGCGGACACGGAGGTCCGCCCCTACCAGACACGCTCAATGGAGGGGCGGACCCGCGGGTCCGCCCGGCTTTGCAGCACGACCCGACGACTTTGACACAGCCCTACCTATAATGGCCGGCGGTCTGGCCGACGTGCCGGGCTCATGTATGCGTGCCATCTTGAGCAGAAAGCTGATGCCGATGCCCCACGGTCAGGTTCCCGAACGGTTTCACGACATCCTGGAGAGTACGACGCTGGGGCATCTCGCCACGGTTGATGAGCGGGGGCGGCCGCGGGTGAACCCGGTCTGGTTCATTTGGGACGGCGAGCACGTGTTGTTGAGCATCAGGCCGGAGACGAGGAAGTACGCGAACCTGCGGCGCGACCCGCACCTCGCCATCTCGTTCCTCGACCCGGCCAATCCGCAACGCTACGTCGAGATTCGCGGCGAAGTCGTCGCCTGGGAGCTGTACGAGGACCTGACCTGGGTCAACCAGCTCGCCCGCAAGTACACCGGCGCCGACTACACGCGCGGTTACGTTGGCGAGCACCGGTATAAGGTGACGATCCGGGTCGATGCCTGGACCGGGCAGTGATGCCGCACGGCGGTCCGGGTTTCGGCCCGGACCGCCGTCGACTCACCCGGTGCAAGCTCCAAGATACCCATTGCATCGCTGGCCACTGTCACAACACTGCTCATTGCAACAAAGGCCCGATATGCACTGGTCGTGACCCTGGCAGAAGTCGCCGGGCGCCCCTTCAATCTCGGGGAACACCGGGACGCAGGAGGCGAACGACCCCACCATGCAGGCGCCGTCGCCCCCGCGGACGTGGCGATACCGCCGGCCGTCGGCGCAAGTGTAGTCGCAAAATTTCCAGTTGCCGGGGAAGATGCAGACGCCGCTGGCGTCGCGGGTGCCTTTGTCGTCGATGCAGTGGCCGGAGACGCGGGCATCCGGGGAGGCGCAGGATTCGCCGAGGGCGCGGTCGCCCTGGCAGCTCCCGGCCGCGCGGTGCGCCGCGCCGACGCGGTCGTCGTTGCCACCGCGGCTCATCGGGCATGCTCCGTCGACGCGGAGATAGAGGCCGCGCGGGCAGTCGCCGCCGGCGGCTTCGAACCTGGCCGCCACCACCAACGCCTTCGCCCGCACGGCCGGCGCGACCGGGTCGGGCCGATCCAGATACTCCGTGAGCGACCGCAGCGCGCCGGCTGTGTCTCCAGTAATCCACCACAGTCGTGTCAGCGCGGTCACCAGGCGCAGCGCCGCTTCCGTGTCGCCCAGCCCGGCAAACCACGCCTGCGCCGCTCGGATGTTGTCGACTTCGGGCAGCAGCAGGTCGCGCCAGTTCACGCGGACCGTCTCCGTCTCCCCCGCGTCCTCCACGTCCTGGTTGTAGTGCGGCAGCTCTCCAATCGGCAGCTCGCGGAGCGTCATCCCCGCCGGCGCAAGCTCGACCGCCGCGTTGAACAACCCGCGGTTGTACGACCGCGCACGCAGACTGCCGATGATGCCGCCGACGCTGATCTGTTGGTCCGACATATCGAGGTGCACTGCCTCCGTCCGCCAAGTCGAATTCAGTTGGCGCGGAGGATATCAGGAACAAGCGAGATTGAGACGTAACCTCCCGATTGATCTCAGAGGGTGAGGCCACAGCCTACCAAGCCATCGAGATAGCCGCGCATGAATGAAGTCAGCCGGTCGTCACCGGTGCCGTGGTCGATGCTTCCGACGGTTGCGGCAAGAAAGGCTGCCTCTGAGATGTCCCCGATGTCGAGCAGACCTCGTGTTTTCGCATCGAGGGCATAGGCGCCGGAGAGACAATCCGCTTGGAGCTCTTCCAGCGTGCGGGAGCCTGCATGGGCGTTCGGCATCCCATTGATGCGAAGGGTGTATTGCACGTGGTGGCCCCATTCGTGAGCCATTACGTTGACCCAAGCGAAATCACCAAACTCCTCAACGATGAACTCGTACCAGCTCAGCTCATAGTAAATCGCCTGATCAAGCTGACAGTAGCCACCGGGGCCGTCGTCATCGTGGTAGCCACAACCGGTCGTCGCTGATCCAAGATATGGGACGACAGTGGGAGGTTCATAATCCATGTCCGTGGCCGCGAACACACCAAACCAATATGCATCGATGTCCGCTATCGCAAGTTCGGCGAGCGTGCCGCCAAAGACCGGCTGCGGCACGTAGAGTGCGATTTGTTCCTCGACAAACTCCCGACTGCGTCCGAAGAACCACCGCCACTCGCCGTCACTCTTGACGAGACGGACGACATCCTCGAGGACGGTTTCAGCGCCGCCGTCCCAGAACGTCTGGACGAACGACACCTCAGCGGTGCGAGGGTAGGTCCTGCCGTTGACTGCCCAGGTCCATGTGGTGACGCTGACACCTACGATGGTAGCCGGGCTGGCTCCGCGCGGAGCGAATTCGGTCTGATACCAGCCGATGACAGCGGCCCGCGGGATGATCGCATGGGCGTCAGGATGAATCAGGTCGTAGAGCGCATTGAATTGTCCGTTGGCTTCCAACTCGGACAGGTAATAGGCCATGTCGGCGGCATCGTCAGCGTCAGACGCCGAAATGCTGACAGGCGACCAAGCAATGTGAGTGGACACGAGCGCGAGCAGAATCGCAAGAGAAGCAAGGCGATGCATAGCCGTCCCTCGACCTCACATGAACCAGGAAGCCCTCGATGACTGCGCCCCGGCCGAAAAGAAGTATGATGATAGCATGTTTGGACACATTGTACGTGACCGATGTGGCCTTCGGCAACCGTTCGCTTTCATCTTGTTCCGGCGAAACGTCGTGAATCCGATGCGGAGGGCGCTAGCCTCTCAGTGATCCACCAGCCATCGTCCGATCCGCTCCCCGACGACGACCGCCGGGATGTTCGTATTGGCCCGCGGGATCACGGGCATGATCGAGCAGTCGGCGACGTAGGCGTTGGCAAGGCCGTGGATGCGGCCGGTGGGGTCGACGACCGCCTCCGGGTCGGAGGCGGGGCCCATCTTGCAGGCGCCGACCGGGTGGAAGTAGTGCTGGACGGTTGCGTCGATCCAATTCGCGATGGCATCGTCGGTTTGCGTGTCCGGTCCAGGGGCGAGCTCAGCGCCGATCAAGTGCTTCAGCGACGGGGCCGCGGCCATGGCGCGGGCGAGATGCACCGCGTCGACCAGGACGCGGCGGTCGTGGCCGTCGACGTCGCGGAGGTATTGGTGGTCGATCACGGGAGGGGTCGCCGGGTCCGCGCTCGCCAGCGTGAGCGTGCCGCGGGACCGTGGCGTCATGCAGGCGGCGAAAATGGCCCAGGTCCGGGCGGCGGGATCGTCCGGGTTGGGCGAACTGACCGGGTAGAGATGGAGATCGAACGCCTCGCGGCAATGGGAGGAGCGCGCCTTGGCGATTGTCTGCTCGTCGGGCAGCCAATGGCTGGCGCCGAAGACGCGCATCCGCCGCAGTAGCTCCGGGCTGCCGGCGAAGGTCAAGAAGATGGATGGGTGGTCGTGCAGGTTGCGGCCGACGCCCGATAGGTCGTGAGTTGGGGTGACGCCCACCTGCTGGAGCTGGTCCGGGTCGCCGATGCCGGAGCGGAGGAGGATGGCGGGCGAACCATAGGCGCCGCCGGCGACGATGACGCGGCCGGCCGCGATGGAGACCGGTCCGTCCGGCCCGATGGCGGTGACGCCGGTGACGCGGTCGCCATCGAGGAGCAGCCGGTCGACCAGCATATTGCCGAGCACGGTCAAGTTTGGCCGGTCGCGGACCGGATCGAGGTAGCCGAAGGCGGTGTTGAAGCGGACGCCTTGGTCGATGTTGACCGGGCTGGCGGCCATGCCGACGTGCTCGTCCAGGTCGTTCAAATCGTCGACGAGCGGGATGCCGGCAGCCGGTGCGGCGTCGAGGCACGCCTGCTGAAAGGGCGTTATCTCATCCGGACCCGGTTGCCGAACGCGCAGCCGCTGGTTGGCCGAGTGGAAGAGGGGCACGAGGTTGTCTGTCGCCCAGCCGGTGTTGCCGGCGGCGGCCCAGGCGTCGTAGTCGAGGCGGCTGCCCCAGATCGCGGCGCAGCCGTTGTGCGCGGAGCAGCCGCCGATGACGCGGGCGCGCTGGAAGAGCACGGTGCGGTCGGGGTAGCACGAGCCGCTGTCGAACGCCCAATCGTGGGTGTCGGCGAGCCGGCTGGCGTCCTTCAACTCGGCCGGCCAGCCATTCGCCGCCAGCGGCCCGTAGTCCGGTCCTGCTTCCAGGACCACGATCGACTGGTCGGATCGTGCCGCGAGCAAGCTCGCGACGACCGCGCCGGCGGCGCCGCCGCCGGCGATGATCGTGTCGGCGTAGCGGGGAGTGGACAATCCGATGCGGTCACTCATCCTGTTTGGTGTCGGCGGTTACCGAAAGACCGCGGAGATCGGCAAACGAAAGCCGGGGAGGATGTCGCCGCCGTCGAACTCGTCCCCATTGGTCAGGATGCGCGCCTGCCGGTCCTGCCCGTAGACCGTCACCGACTTGTGGCGCGGCTCGACGAGCAGGACGAGGCGGACGCCGGCTTCCAGGTAGGCGAAGACCTTCTCCAACGTGCGACTCGTGCGGTCCGACGGCGAAACCACCTCGACCACGAGGTCCGGCGCCAGCGCCAGGTAGCCGTCCGGCTCCTCGTCGCCGGACGGCAACCGATCGCCCCGGACGAAGGCGACGTCGGGGGCAAGGACGACGTCCGGATTGCGCGCGAGGAGAAAACCGATCTCGCGCACGACCACGCCGCGGTCCTGGCCTTCGACGAAGTCGGTCAGCGGGCGCTCGACGCGGGCGGCGACCCGGCCATGACGGTATCCAGCCGGCGGCATGCGGACCAGCTCTCCTCGAATGAGCGCCCACCGTTCCTCATCCGGCTCCATAGCCGCGAGGTCTTCGGCGGTGACGTGTTTGGTGGCGACGGCCATCGCTGGTCTCCTGAGCAGACGCGCCGCCTCATCGACGGCGGATGCCCACATCCTACCATTGGGCTACGGCGCTGATTGTACGTGCTTGACGAGCGTGAGAGCGTCGTCCTCCGCCGCGACGACCGCGAAGCCCTCGGCTTGGTAGAGGGCGAGCGCGTGGTTGCCGCGTTCGACGCTCAAGCTCAGGTGCTGGATGCCGGCCTGCCGTGCCGATTCGACGAGACCGCGGAGCAGGGCGCGGCCCACTCCGCGACCGCGCCATGATGCGGAGACGGCCATGCCCACTTCAGGAACGTCGGCCGCAACGAAGCCATAGCCGGGGTCGTCGGCGGTGAAGAATCGGAGCCAGCACGCGCCAATCGGCCGGCCGTCGTCAGCTTCGGCCACCACGCCGAGATCGCCCGGACGGGGCCAGGCGGCGACGTAGCGCGATGGCCGGATCGGCCAGGAGCTCCGCGCGATCGCGGCGCGGCCGGTCCGGGTTCCAGTTAACGGCCTCGGCAATCATGTCGGCCAGGAAGTCGGCATCGCTTGTCTCGGCAGCGCGCGGCTTGAATTGCTGCATGGCTCCTTCCAACGCAAAGCCCCTTTTCCCGCCGCGCGGGAGAGGGGGTGGGGCTGCCGCGTCTACGCACTCGCCGTCGTTCTCGCCAGCCGGCGCAGCACCATCTGCAAGATGCCGCCGTGGCGGTAGTACTCGATCTCGACCGGGCTGTCGATGCGGGCGACGACGGTGAAGTCGGTGGTCGCGCCGTCGTCGCCGGTGGCGGTGACCTTGAGCTGCTCTTTCGGGTCGAGGCCGTCGGCTATGCCGCCGATGGCGAAGGTCTCGTGGCCGGTCAGGCCGAGGGTCGCCGCGTTTTGGCCGGGCAGGTACTGGAGCGGCAGCACGCCCATGCCGACCAGATTCGAGCGGGGGATGCGCTCGAAGCTCTCAGCGATGACCGCCTTCACGCCGAGCAAGAGGGTGCCCTTCGCCGCCCAGTCGCGGGAGGAGCCGGCGCCGTACTCCTTGCCGGCGAGCACGATCAGCGGCGTACCCTCCGCCTGGTAGCGCATCGCCGCCTCGTAGACCGATGTCTCCTCGCCGGTTGGCAGGTGGAGCGTCCAGTTCCCTTCCTTGCCGGGGATGAGCAGATTCTTGAGGCGGATGTTGGCGAAAGTACCGCGGATCATCACCTCGTGGTTGCCGCGGCGCGAGCCGTAGGAGTTGAACTCGTACGGCTTGACGTCGTGCTCCATGAGATAGGCGGCGGCCGGACTGGTGCGGGCGATGGAGCCGGCCGGGGAGATGTGGTCGGTCGTGACCGAGTCGCCGACCATCACCAGGACGCGGGCGCCGGCGACATCGGCGAGTGGTTCCGGTTCCGGCGCGAGATCCTGGAAGAAGGGCGGTTCCTGGACGTAGGTCGAGTCGGGGTCCCATTCGTAGAGGTTCCCCTCGGGCACCGGCAGTTCTTGCCAGCGCTCGTCGCCGGTGAAGACCGACTTGTACTCCTCGGCGAACATCGCCGGATCGACCGACGACTCGATCGTCTCCAGTACCTGCTTCTGCGACGGCCAGATGTCTTTAAGGTAGACCGGGTCGCCGTTCGGGTCGTTGCCGATCGGGTCGCGGTTGAGATTGATATCGACGCTGCCAGCCAGGGCGTAGGCGACGACCAACGGCGGCGAGGCAAGGAAGGAGGCCCGCACCTGCGGGTGGATGCGCCCCTCGAAGTTGCGGTTGCCGGAGAGAACGGCGGCGACGACCAGGTTGTTCTCGTCCACCGCCTCCGCCACCGGCGGCGGCAGCGGACCGCTGTTGCCGATGCAGGTCGTGCAGCCGTAGCCGACGATGTGGAAACCGAGCGCCTCCAGGTAGGGGAGTAGCCCGGACTTGGTCAGGTACCGGGTGACGACCTGGGAACCGGGGGCCATGCTCGTCTTGACGTACTCCGGCGTGTGCAACCCGCGCTCGACCGCGTTGCGGGCCAGCAGACCGGCGCCAAGCATCACCGAGGGGTTGGAGGTGTTGGTGCAGGAGGTGATGGCGGCGATGGCGACCGCGCCGTGGTGCAGGCACTCCTGGGCGCCGCCGATGTCGACCGAGACGTCGCCAATGCGAGGCAGCAGCTTCGTCCGCGGCGCGGTGGCGGTGGCGGTGGTGGCGGCCTGGGCGGTCGCCGCGCCGTCGGCGGTCGCGCCGCCTTCGGACTCGAGCCGGGTAATCTCCTGTTCTTCCTCGACGTCGAGCGGGTGCCCTTCAAAGAGCGTGTTGAAGGTGGAACGGAAAACGCGGCGGAGTTGGCCGATCGGCACCCGGTCCTGCGGCCGGCGCGGGCCGGCGACGCTCGGCATGACGGTGCCAAGATCGAGCTCCAGCACGTCGTTGTAGGTCGGGTCGGGCGTCTCGTCGGTGCGGAAGAGCCCCTGCTCCTTGCAATACCGCTCGACGAGGTCGATGGTGTCGTCCGGGCGGCCGGTCATCCGCAGGTAGAGCAGCGTCTCGTCGTCGACCGGGAAGAGGGAGGCGGTCGCGCCATACTCGGGGGCCATGTTGGCGATCGTGGCGCGGTCGGCCAGGCGCAAGTTGCTCAAACCGGCGCCGAAAAATTCGACGAAGCGACCGACGACGCCGAAGCCGCGCAGCAGTTCGGTGACGTAGAGGACGAGATCGGTGGCGGTGGCGCCGGCCTTCAGGCTGCCGGTCAAGCGCACGCCGATCACCTCCGGCGTGAGCTGGTAGAGCGGCTGGCCGAGGAGGACCGCCTCCGCCTCGATGCCGCCGACGCCCCAGCCGAGGACGCCGAGGCCGTTGATCATCGTCGTATGGGAATCGGTGCCGACCAGGGTGTCGGGGAAGGCGACCGTCTCCGATCCAATCGGTCGGGTGGCGACGACGCTCGCCAGGTATTCGAGGTTCACCTGGTGGACGATGCCGGTGCCGGGCGGGACGACCCGGAAGTTCTGGAACGACTGTTGGCCCCAGCGCAGGAGGGCATAGCGTTCCTGGTTGCGCTCGTATTCCAGCTCGACGTTGCGGGCGAAGGCGAGCATCGTGCCGAAGCGATCGACCTGCACCGAGTGGTCGATGACGAGGTCAGCCGGGACCAGCGGGTTGATCCGGGTGACGTCGCCGCCGAGGCGGGCGACGGCCGAGCGCATGGCGGCGAGATCGACCACCGCCGGCACGCCGGTAAAGTCCTGGAGGACGACCCGGCCGGGGAGGAAGGGGAGTTCGACCTCCTTGTCGGAGGCGTCTTTCGGCTGCCACGTGGCGAGAGCTTCGACGTCCTCCGGGTCGACGAACTCCGTGCCGAGGTGGCGGAGGGCGTTTTCGAGGAGGATGCGGACGGTGAAGGGGAGCGTGTCGAGGTTGGTGAACTTCTGGTCGGCCAGTGCCGGCAAGCGGAAGTAGCCGACGGTGTTGCCCTGGCTCGTGGTCAAGGTGGCGCGGGCGCCGAACGGGTCGGGCCGGGTCGGGGCAAGCATCTGGTCCATCGTTTGTTCGCTCCCTTGTGGGTACGCGGAAATGGTGGCGGGCAAACACCCCGCGACTCTTCTGACATTCAGTCTATACGAATCCGTTTTGACAAGCTTTATTCTCCCCGATAGACTGAAATCGATGATCTATACGTACAGAACGCTTGTTCGCTATTCCCGCTGGGTTCAACATGGAGCGATCCGAGCAACAGGCAATGCCAACGACCTTTGCGGATTACCGCAAGGACGCTCACAATTGGATTACCTTAGCAACAGGTGATTTCTATCCGGATATCTTGGTCGATGCCTGCTTGCTTTATGCGCCCGTCCTTGAAATGTTCGGTCAACTCCTGCGGACATCTGAATCGTCCGAGCGACTTTGGATGCAGATCAACGAGGTCCGGGAATCGTGGATGCGCGTTCAGCTTTGCCGGATCTTCAAACGCTATGTTAGCCCCGGCACCCCGGTTGAGATGCTCAAGAGAAAGCGAGCCGCGCCAGAAGTCGCTCAGCGGTTTGGCAGGCAGTTTCGGCCGATTAATGAAGTCCAAGCGGCGTTCGACGTGCGTCCCATTCTCGACGAACCGCTGTGCGCTCTACTGTGGGAATACAAGGACCGTGGGAAGAAGGGCTATGACCTAACAGAGCGCTTCTTTGAGCTTTTTCGATCCCGCTTTCCTGAATTGCCGATCGTTGGACCCGAAAGAGCCGGGGGCGATGTGCGGATGCGAGAGGTCTTTGATGACTACCCAAATCCCAATCGCCCTGTCGATTTTGTCATTTACAGCCGGAACAGGACTGAGGTACTCGCAATCGGCTTGGCCCGCTACGACAGCGATCGAGGAGGAGCACAGGAGGACGACCGTACCGGTGGATATCGCGACTGCGCCCGCGAGATCGTCAGCTACGCGATGGACCATAGCCAGCCAACCAAGGTGATCTTTGTCAACGATGGGCCCGGGCTCTTACTCGGCACCATGTGGCGCGACCACGCGCAGCTTGAGGCGAACTGGGCGGGGCGCGTGATGATCACCACGCTAAGAATGGCGCCCGAGCGGATTACGCTCGAGTGGCTCGCGAGTCAGGAAGAGGAGCTCAATGGCGACGGGGATTCCGAAGACCAAATGGAACGGTGACGGAGGTTGTGGCGCGCACAGCGTGCTACCTCTGGATCTCGGCGTGACATTGACGTATGAGGGCAAGCGAGCAGCGTCAGAGGTAATGGCAACAGCGCCGGCTCGTACCTCGATTCTGTGGAGCAATTCGCAGGAGAGCGCAAACCGCCTCTATTTTGGCGAGAATCTACGCGTTCTCAGTGGACTTATACGCGATTCCGCGGTCCGCGGACGTGTCCGCCTCGTGTATATCGACCCACCGTACGCTACCAACAGCGTCTTTCAATCACGGACGCAACAAGACGCGTATCAGGACCTCTTGGTTGGAACGCACTATTTGGAGTTCCTTCGCCAACGGCTGATCTTTCTGCGCGAACTCCTCGCCGAGGATGGATCGATCTACGTACATCTCGATGAGAACATGGCTTTTCATGCGAAGGTCGTTCTAGACGAGGTATTTGGCGCTCGGCAGTTCCGCAACTGGATCACGCGCAAGAAGTGCAATCCGAAGAATTACACGCGCCGATCGTACGGCAACGTCTCCGACTACATCCTTTTCTACACCAAAAGTGACACGTACGTTTGGAACAGACCGCTCGAACGCTGGACCGACGAACGCGCGACAAAGGAATACACCTGCATAGAGCCTGAGACGGGGCGGCGTTATAAGAAGGTGCCGCTTCATGCGCCAGGGGTGAGAAACGGCGAAACTGGTCAACAATGGCGAGGTAAAAATCCTCCCCCCGGTAAACACTGGCAGTTTCCTCCCCGCGTGCTCGACGAGATGGATGCACGTGGAGAGATCTATTGGTCGGCGACCGGCAATCCTCGGCGCAAGATCTACTTGGATGACAGCGCCGGGATCCCCGTACAAGACATCTGGCTCGATCATCGGGATCTGCGCAATCAAAACACGCTCGTTACCGGATATCCCACCGAAAAGAATCCGGATCTTCTGACGCGAATCATCCTGGCATCCTCTAATCCGGGAGACCTCGTCCTCGATTGCTTTTCGGGATCCGGAACCACGTTGGTTGTGGCCAATGATCTAGAGCGACGTTGGATCGGCATCGACAACAGCGCCGAGGCGATCACGACGACGCTGAAGCGATTTGCCCATGGACCCAAACCAATGGGCGATTTCGTCAAGAGAGAGAGTGTCGGTGTTTTCTTCCAGCAAGATTTGGGTCTGACGAATCTAGGCATGGCAATGATAGAGCCACCTGATCATCGGCTGGTCGAGGACTTCTCTTTGCTTGTGGAAGGGAACGAAGAAGCCGAAGAGAGGAGCCCTGACGCCCTGTCGGCATGGGAAAGGTGGATCAGTTCGATCGGACGCGATGGAGACAATTCCGCCCCCGACGAACACATGGCCACAGTGTAAGCACGCGGCATGTGCTCCCTGCCCGCTGGTCGTCACTACTGCGTGGTAAGTTCCTTGCGATAGGATAGTGGGCAAGGTCGTATTGATTGGACGCCGCCGGCAGATATTGCGGAAGGGAAACGCCATCATGGGACGAGTCGCGAACGCGGACGAGGTGATCAAGGAGATGCGCCGGGTGCGGCAGGCCCGGCAATATGGGCCGGACCCGGTGCCTGAGGAGGTGCTGCACGAACTGCTGGAAGTCGCGCGGTGGACCGGCAGCTCGCGCAACACGCAGCCGTGGCACTTCATCGTGGTCACGGACAAGGAGCAGTTGCGCCAGATCAGCCAGGTGCGGACGCCGATCAACTGGGTGGCGGACGCGCCGTTGGCGATCGCGATCGTGCTCGACGGCGAGAGCAGGATCAGCGAGGCGTTCGACGAGGGCCGCGTCTCCGAGCGACTGCTGATCGCGGCGCGGATGCTCGGTCTCGGCGGCGGCACCGCCTGGTTCGGCGACGCCTCGCAGCAGGCGCAAGCCAAGGAGGTCCTCGGCATTCCGGCCGAGCGCACCGCCCGCTCGGTCGTCGTCCTCGGCTTCCCTACCACCACGAAGGACCACCGGCCCAACCCGGCCACTGCCGGCCGCAAGCCGCTCTCCGAGCTTGTCAGCTATGGGCGGCTTGGGCAACGAGCAACGTAGTCGGTGAGCGCCGTCGATCGTCGTAGGGGAGGGACCCGCGCCCTCCCCATTGTGGAGTTGCGCCGCGGGTCGATAATCCATCGGCCGCGGGTCGACAACGGGCGTGCCGACCAGGACGGTATGTCATAGCCAATCGCCCTGACAATGAGGATCCAAACGGCCGCGTTCGCGGCATGTCGCCCTTCGGGCGACGGGCGGGCACAGATCCCGCCCCTACGACGAACGGTCATCGCGCGGGTCGTGCCCCGACGAACGACGGGTCTACGCGGTCACGGTAATGTCCAACCGATCGCCGTGTTGCAGGACCACCGGCTCGGCAAAGGTCAGCGTCAGGGCGCCATCGTTCCAACTGACGGCTGCGTCAATCGGTTGTGATCCGACGACAACGGCCACCGTGCCCGGCGTAACGTTGCCCACCGCCCAGGTGCGGACGCGCATCTCGCCATACACGCGGGTGAGGCTGACCCGTGACGCCGAGCCGTCCCGCGTTTGCGTAAAGGTGCCCCAACCGGCGCCGAGGAGGATGGGGGCGCGGAAGTCGGCGGGGGAGCCGGCGGGGGCGATGCGGAGGGCGTCGGTGGTCGCGTCGTAGCGGACGCCGGAGAGGGCCTCGAGGACGGACCAGCCGGCCATGGCGCGGGCGTAGTGGTCGCCGCACTCGATCTCGTTGTAGGGGTTGCGGCGGGCGCCGTCGTAGCGCTGGCGGAGGGCGGCGACGATCGCCAGTCCCTCGTCGACCATCCCCTCCATGATGCAGTGGGCGCCGACCTGGTACTCGATGCCGGTCCAGACCTCGTCGCAGTAGCGGACCGGCACCTCCGGCCGGCCGCCGTGCGGCCAGGTGCAGACCAGCAAGCCGGTGTCGTCGCGGTCGGCGAAGACGCGGTAGTCGTGCTCGAAGCCCGCGAACCCGGCGCGCAGGTTGTGTTCGACGATCGAGCGCAGCGTCGCCTTGACGTGCTGCTCCGGCAGGAGGTAGCCGAGGTCGAGCAGATGCGCCCACCACTGGCCGAAGAGCTGGTCGGCCAAGCAGCCGGTGCCGAACTGGTCTTGGGGCGGCGCCGACTCGTCGATGAGCTGGATGTAGTAGGCGCCGTTCCAGAGGAGCCGGTCGTAGTTGGCGCTGCCCAGCTCGAACCGCTCGCGCAGGGTCTGAGCGAACGCCGCGTCGCCTTGCAGGTTCGCCAGCTCCTCCCCGGCGCGCAACGCGGCCAGCCAGAGCGCGCCGATGTACATATTCGGCCCATAGAAGGCGATGTCGTAGGTGTTCGGCTGCTCGCCTTGGAGGACGCCGTCGCCGTCCTCGTCCCAGGTGGCGAGGATGTAGCTGAGCAGTTTCTCGACGCGCGGCCAGAGGCGGTCGAGCCAGGCGCGGTCGCCGGCGACTCGCACTTCCCGATAGGTCTTCAGGACCGTGCCGAGCATGCCGTCGAGCGCCGGGTTGGTCGGGCCGCCGATCGGCTCGTCCCAGAGCTGCTTGAGGTAGAGCGGGGCGATGGTGCGGTGGGGGATGTAGCCCGCCGGGGCCTGAACGTGCTCGAAGTCGGTTTCGCGCATCGTCCGTTCGAGGGCGGGGAAGAGTTTGGCGAGGGCCATCTCGTAGTTCCAGACGTGGGTGCAGTTGAGGGGACAGGAGCCGCCGAAGGTGCCGTTCCACATCCCCGTCGATGCGCCGAGCGACCCCTCGAACCCGAAGAACGTGCCGTCTTCGGTCCAGAAGCAGGTCGGACTGCGCATCAGGCTGCCTTGGGCCGCCAACGTCTCGACCAGCCACGCGGGGAGGGTGCTGTCGCGCAGCGTGCGCTCCCAGGCGCGTGAGTCGGCGACGAGCCGCGCTTGGTGCTGGATCAGGTGATCGGTGACGTCGATGGCGTCGGCGAAGCGGGCGGCGTAGGCGTTGCCGAGCCAGAAGCGGCTCCGGCCGAAGTCGCGTCCGCGTCCAAACTGGTCGAAGTTGAGATAGCGATTGGGGAAGTGCCAGGCGAGGGCGAGGGTGATGGTGGTCGATTCGCCCGGTTTCAGCCAGAAGGGGACGGCCAGCGCGCCGTTCCAGGTCGTGCCGGCCGGGCTGGGACCGGTGGGCGGCACGGGCGCGTTCCGGTGCGACCGTTCCTTGGCGAAGTCGTGACCGGCCAGGCCGCGGGCCGGGTTGAAGCCTTCGAGGAAGCGGATAAGTTGGTCGGGCGCGGTCCATCGCTCGTACGACCGGGCATCGGCCGAGAGGGCGGTGAGCACCATCTGGCCGGCGCCGGGGTGGTCCTCAGGCAGGGCGGGGTTCTCCATGACGATCGCGGACTGGCCGGGGCGGCGACGGAGCCGGTTCGTGTTGCCACCGTAGAGCGGGCAGCGGTTGCCGGCAATTGGGGTCAGGCCGTCCCAGCCGACCGCGTTTTGGAGGGTGGCGGCAAGGCAGCCGTTGACCGCGTGCGGCCAGGCATTGTGGAGGGTGAAGGTGAAGAGGATGGCCGGTAGGCCGCTCGCCTCGGCGTCGAGCGGGACGAACGGCGTAAAGGCTTCCAATGCGACCTGCACCGGCAGCTCGTCGTCCTCGTACCGAATGCGAGCGAAGGGGTAGACGCCTTCGAAGGCGGTCCGCGTCACGCCAGGGAATTGCTCGAGCAATTGCCGCTGGTCGGGTGGGATGTGGTCGTCGGTCACCAGCGGGGTGGGGTCGGCGGGACGGTCGAGGATTTCGCGCGACTGGAGCACGCGGAGGACGTTCAGCGGCGGCTCGGTGGTGAGAGCGCGGATGGCGAAGAAGCTGTCCGGCACGAAACCGAGGTGGTTGATCTGGTTGACGATCTGCCACTGGCGCAGACCACCGTCGGCGCCGAGCGCGATCTGACCGGCGCCGAGGCCGCCGAGCGGCATAGCGACGTGGCGCGCCGTCGGGCCGGCGTATTCGGCGTTCAGATCATCGAGCAGGAGTCCAAGGTCGCTCGCCATCCGCTCCACCACGTCATTATCTCCCTTCGCGCAACGCGTCACGCTGGACGGCTTCGGCGTCGCGGACGGCGGTGGCCCGCCGACGGCCGCGGCTCACGGCGCCCACGATATCGAATCGCGGCGTGATTCACAAGATGTTTACCCGATGTTTGCTGATTTTCATCTAAAGGTCTTGACCAATTTTAGGAATTGGTGATAGGCTGAGACTCCCGAAAATGGCTTGTGGCACGAGCGTGAGAGGAGCGATCCATGGCAGGTCGGCGTCCGGCACCGATGGACCTCGAGCAGGGCACGATCACGCGCAGGCATCTGGTGACGTCGGCAGGCGCGGCCGGTCTGCTGGCCGCGGTTGGTGGGCGTCGCGGCATCATGGGCGCGGCCGCGCAAGGTGAGTCGCCGGCGGCGGATACCGAGGCGGAGCTCAGTACCTTCAATTACGGTGGTGAGGTCGAGCAACGGATCTACGCGGAAGCCATCGCGCGCTTCAACGAGCGGTACCCGAACGTCAGGGTCAACGACAACTTCACGCCGGTCGAGGGGTGGAGCGACTACGCCAACAAGCTCACCACGCAGATTGCCGGTGGCCGGGCTCCCGACCTGATCCACGTCGCCATCGAGGGGACGCGGCTCCTCATTGACAAGGAGTTGCTCGAGCCGCTCAACGAACTCGTCGCCGCGGACGCCGAGATGCAGGCGCGGCTCGACGAGGAGATGGCGCAGCCGCTGAAGGATGCCTTCACCGTCGACGGCCAGCTCTATCAAATCCCGATCGAATGGAACAACATGGTCATCTATTACAACCCCAAGCTCTTCGCCGAGGCCGGCCTGGACCCGCCCGCCGCGGAGTGGACCTGGGACGACTTCCTGGCCGCGGCGCGGGCGCTGACCACGGGCGAGGGCGGGGACAAGGTCTATGGGTTCGGCATCCCTTTCTTTACCTTCGGCCTGGTGCCGTGGTTCCTCACGAACGGCACCTATCCGCTGACCGAGGACTGGACCGCATCGAACCTGAACGATCCAACGGTGCTCGAGACGGTCACCTTCATCCACGACCTGATCCATGTCCACGGGGTAGCGCCCAGCGTCGAGGGGACCGACACCGGGCAGCTCTTTTCCGCGGGCAAGCTGGCGATGAGCGGGTGGGGGCGTTGGCCCGTGTCGGGGTTCCTCGCCGCCGAGTTCACGGACTTCGACGTGCAGTACTGGCCGCGCAAGACGGCGGCGACGAGCATCCACGGCATCGGTGGCTGGGGGATCAGTCCTTCCAGCGAGAACAAGGCGCTGGCCTGGGAGTTGATTCGGGAGTTCACCAACCTCGACACCAACACCGCGCTAGCCAACGCGGGCGCGAGTATCCCGGCGTTGCGCTCGGCGGCGGAGACCCCGGAATTCCTCGCCATTCCGGCGAATGCGGCGATCTTCTATGAGAGCCTCAACGACACCAAGCCGGTGCCGTCGCCGCCGAACTTCAACGAGTTCGAGTCGATCTTCATGCGCCACATGGGCGAGATCATGAGCGGCGGCGCCTCGCCCGAGGACGGTCTCAAAGCGGCCCACGAGGAGCTCTCGGCGGCGATGGAGAAGCTCCAGTCGTAGGGCGGCAGGGGCGGCGAGGCGGCAAGGCGGCAAGGCGGCGAGGCGGCAAGGCGGCAAGGAGAACGAGAACCCGTCGTGCCGATCGTCCACCCCGTCATTCCGATCGCAGAGAGGAATCTCGCCTTGATAGAAGGAACGGGACGATTCCTCGCAAGCTCGGAATGACGGGGGGGAGCCAAGCCAGGGAAGGCGGACGAGGAGGAGGGGCCGGTGGCGGCGACGCCTGTTGCGGCGCGGCGAGGATCGTGGGTCGGTGGGCGGTGGCTGGCGAAGCAGAGCCGGCGCGAGGCGATCAGCGGCTATCTCTTCATCCTGCCCACCTTCGTCGGCTACACCGCGTTCGTCGTCGGCCCGCTCTTCGCCGCCATCGGCCTCAGTCTCACCGAATACGACGCGCTCAGCCCACCGACCTACATCGGGTTCGAGAACTACGACCGGCTGCTCGACGACACGCGGCTCCACACCGTCTACCGCAACACCTTCGTCTTCGCCATCTTCGCGGTCGCGCTCAATATCGGCGTGGGGCTGCTGCTGGCCGTGCTGTTGAACCGGGCGATGCCGCGGCTGGTCCGCTATCTCTTCCGAGTTTCGTTCTTCTTCCCGGTCCTGGTCGCGCACGTCTACGTCGCGATCATCTGGCAGCACCTCTACCAAAAGGACCTCGGGGTCATCAACTACTACCTCGCCCAAATCGGGATCGGGCCGATCTCCTGGCTGAGCGATCGCGGCTGGGCGATGCCCTCAGTCATCATCATGGACGTCTGGAAGAACGCCGGCTTTGCCATGCTTGTCTGCCTGGCCGGTCTACAGAACATCCCGGAGGTCTACCACGAGGCCGCCGCGCTCGACGGCGCCAGCCCGTGGCAGCGGTTCCGCCAGATCACGCTGCCACTGTTGACGCCGACGTTGTTCTTCCTGGTCGTCATCTTCGCGATCGGGGCGTTGCAGGTCTTCGACTCGATCATCGTGCTGACCACGGGCGGACCGGGCGACGCCACGCGCAGCATCGTCATGTACCTGCGGGAGTCGGCCTTCGAGTCGTTCGAGATGGGGTACGCCTCGGCCGTGGCGATGACGCTTTTCTTGGTCATCATGGCGTTGACGCTCGTCCAATTCCGCCTGGGCCGGCGCTGGGTGCATTATGAGTGAGCAAGGGCGATGAACGTCGCGACGCAACCGGAACCGCGGACGCCGACCGCCGTGGCCGGCATTGGCAGCCTCGCCTGGCGGGTCCGCCGGTACGGCCTGGGGAACCTGATCGTGCTGGTCGCGGTCAGCATCGTGGCGGTCATCGTCTTTTTGCCCTTCGTCTGGATGTTCTCGACGTCGCTGCGGCCGACCAGCCAGTCGTACCAACTGCCGCCGGACTGGCTGCCGACCGAATGGCGGTGGGAGAACTATCGCGCCGTCTTCGACTCCAACGTTCCCGTCCTGACCTTCGCCTACAACAGTGTCAAGATCACGCTGGTGGTTACGCTCGGCCAGCTCATCACCTGCTCGCTGGCCGGGTTCGCGTTTGCCCGCCTGCGTTTTCCCTTCCGCAACGCGCTCTTCATCCTGTTGCTGGCGTCGCTGATGGTGCCGAATCAGGTGACGGTGATCCCACTCTTCATCCTGATGCGAAATTTGGGGCTGATCGATAATCATCTCTCGCTGATTCTGCCGTCGTTGACCAGCGCCTTCGGTGTCTTTTTGATGCGGCAGTTCTTCCTGACCATGCCCCAAGACCTGTTGGACGCGGCGAAGGTGGACGGGGCAGGGCCGTGGACGACCTTTCGCCAGATCGCGTTGCCGCTGGCGGGACCGTCGCTGGCGGCGCTGGCGATCATCAACGTCAACACGACCTGGAACGCCTATTTCTACCCGCTGATCTTCCTCAATACCTGGGAAAAGATGACGCTGCCGCTCGGTATTACGGCGCTGCGGGGCTACATGGCGAGCGGCAACGCTTCGGTCGTGATGGCGGCGGTGGCGCTGTCGATCCTGCCGGTGCTGGTGCTCTTCCTCGTCGCCCAGCGCTGGTTCATCACGGGCATCACGCAGACCGGCTTGAAAGGGTGACGACCGGCACGAACCCGCGCCGGCGGACCGCTCGTGGTATATCTTGCCCGCCGATTCACGCCGGACCACCTCCGATGCGGTCACTTGGATGCTCGGCGACGAACCCCGGGCCGGGGATCAGCACGCGCCGTGGCGTCGGCCGCGGCTCGATCAGCAGATGATCGCGATAGGAATCGAGGAAGCGCGGAGAGTCGTGGGGACCAGAATGGAACAGCGGCAGAGAGTCAGGCTGCAAGACATCGCGCGGGAAACCGGTTTGTCGCTGGGGAGCATTTCGCTGGCGCTCAACGGCAAGGAGGGGGTCGGCGCGGCGACGCGGGCGCGCGTGCTCGAAGCGGCGACCGCGCTCGGTTATGAGCGACCCGAGCGGCGCGCGGCGAGCGCTCCACCGATTGTCAGCGTCGTCGTCGAGCGGCTGCCGGTGGCGCCGACCTCGGACCCCTTCAACAAGCCGATCCTGCAAGGACTCGAGGCGGCGGCACGCCAGCGCGGCTACCGGATCGCGATGGAGTTCGTCAGCCCGGAGGATCATCCCGAGCACGGGCATTGGGCGCGCGGCGCGGTCGGCGGCGTGATCATTCTGGGCGGGGGCGACCTTAGCCTGGAGTGGGTGCAGGCAGCCATTGACACCCGGCTGCCGGTGGTGATGGTCGATCACTTCGTGCCTGGACTCGACCTGCCCTCGGTCGTGCCGGACAACCTGGCCGGCGCCTACGCGGCGACCAAGCATTTGCAGGAGATGGGACACCGGCGAATCGGCTTCATTCGTGGGCCGTCGAAGTACTGGACCCTGAGCGAGCGCCTGGCCGGCTATATGCTGGCGATGGCGCACGCCGGTCTTTGGCCGGAGCCGGCGATGACGCCGCCGCGCGTCTCCCACGGCGAAGACAAGGGGTACGGAGAGATGCGCCAATTGCTCGACCTGCCCAACCCGCCGACCGCCGTCTTCGCGGTCAGCGACAAGGCCGCGGTCGGCGCCTACCGGGCGGTGGCGGAGCGAGGATTGACGGTTCCCGGGGATGTCTCCATCGTCGGGTTCGACGACATCGAGGCCGGCCGGGTGCTCGATCCGCCCGTGACGACGGTGCACGTACCGGGGGAGACGATGGGCCGCGTCGCCTTCGAGCGGCTTTCCCGGTTAATCGACGGGACCGAGGACGAGATCCCGGCGCGGATGCGCTGGACGATCCCGACGACGTTGATCGAGCGCGGGTCGGTGGCCGTGGTCACGCCCGCCGCGCCACCATCATGATTTCGATGTCGTCGACGTCGAGCGGCTTGCGGGCGAAGTGGCCGGCGACGCAGCCGTAGCCGGCCTCGACCGCGAACCCGGCATCGGCGAGGAGCCAGGTGAGCTCGCGGTAGGTGAAGGCGGTCGTGAAGTATTCGACCTCCCGCGTCTCGCCGCCGGCTCCTTCGGCCCGCTCCCGGACGACGGTCGTGCAGGTGTAGGGGTCGAAGGCGTCGACCTCTTCGGCGTTGCGGGCGGCGGCGACGGCGTTGAGCGCGGTCAGGACGAAGGGCGCGCCCGGCCGCGGGGCGCGATGGATGCCGGCGAGCACCTGGCGGTGTCCGTCCTCGTTCCCGGCCAGGCCGAACGCGCCCTCGCGGAGGCAGATGGCGGCGTCGAACTCGCGATCGAAGGTCATTGCCCGCACATCGGCCACGACGAACTCGGCCGGCAACCCCTCCTCCGCCGCCTGCCGCGAGGCGATCTCGAAGAAGGCGCGGGAAATGTCGATGCCGAGGGTGCGGTAGGCCCGCCGCGCCGGCTCTAAACTGTGCCGTCCCGGCCCGCGGCCGACGTCGAGGATGCGGGCGTCGTCCGGCAATCCCAGCAGTTCGACGAGAAAGTCGACTTCCTGAATCGTGCCCTTGGTGAAGCCGTAGTCGAGGTAGCGTTCACCGAGGAAGTCGCCGATGGCGGCGTAGTAGGCGCCGTCGTAGTGGAGGGACGGCGGATCGTCTGGCCGCGACGTCACCGCTCGGCCGCCAGCGTATAGTCGGGGAGCCACAGCGCGAGGGGAAATCGACCCCGGATGGCGTTTCGTAGTCGGCCATCGGCAAAAATAAATGGGCACGCAATGCGTTCGGCAAGGGCCAGATACAGACCGTCATACAGCGAGCAACCAAACTGCACGGTGTATTCGAAGGCAGCGGTAATCAAATCATCATCGTCGACAGTAGGAACATTCCACCTCAAAAAAACCGCAATGGCCCGCCGGGCCTGTTCTTCCGTCACACGACCCGTGCGCCACGCTTTGCGGATGGCGCTGGGAACCTCAAACTTCAGGTGAACTGGCGCGATCAGGCGGATGTGCCCCTCTCGGAAGTCCTGAAGCAGACCCGCGGCGGCCGCGACGTGCTCCTCATCTCGAAGCTGCCACATGGCCGCAACTGACGCGTCCACGACGAACCGTGGACGCTCAGCAATCGGTACAATCTTCCTCACCGCGCACCTGATGTATGAGCTCAGCCGTCGAGATCCCGAGCGGACGCATTTCCGCGACGAGTGCCATGGCTTCGTCATAGAGGGCACGCCGACGAGCGATCTCGTCCTCCGTGACAGGCACTTCGGGCGGCAACTCGATTCTCGCGAGGGCGGTTTCGAGTTCGGGAGAGCGCAATGGACGATTGTGTGGCAGCGCCATCGTCGTCCTCCTTTCCTTCCAGTATACGGGACGGACGAGGATTTGACGCCCGACCGCCGGCCCTGGCTGGCGCCTCGCGCCGCGGCGCCGAGAAGATCGTGCGCGACCCGTAGGCTATCCACGATCCCGGCCAGCCGGGATCGTGCCCTTGGTAAAGCGGTCGTCGAGGTAGCGCTCGCCGAGGAAGTCGCCGATGGCGGCGTAGTAGGCGCCGTCGTAGTGGACGGCCGATGTCTTCAATACGTCCGGTTCGGACGGGTCTGGAGATGGCATCGGCGGTGCTGTCAGCCGTCGGCCGCGGATTGGTAGTCGCTTAGCCAATGCGCAAGCGGGAATCGGCCCGCGAGGGTGTTCCGCAGCCGCGGATCAGCGAAGATTAACGGGCAATTGGATTGTTCGGCAAGGGCCAGGTAAAGCGCATCGTATAGGGAACACCCGAAGCGCGTAGACTGATCGAATCCCGCGAGGATGAGATCGTCGTCGGCAACGGTCGGGATGTGCCAGATCAGGAATTGCTCAAGCGCGGCACGAGCTTCGTCGGCGGTCAGCCGCCGGGTGCGCACCGCGGTGCGTAGGGCATTGGCTACTTCGTAGCGGATGTGATCTGGCGCGATAAGGAGAACGCGATCGGCAAGAAAGTCGCGGAGGAGTCGCTCAGCGACATCAGAATCTTGCTCGTCTGACAGTTGCCACTTGATCGCAACCGACGCGTCGACCACGAAGCGAGGCAGATCAGTCGTCGAAGTCATTGGCCTCACAGCGTGCTTCGTGGATGAGTTCATCCGTTGAGATGCCGATCGGGCCGATCTTTTCTCGTAGCGCGACCACGCGTTCGTGGTTGGCGCGGCGCCGCGCGAGTTCCTCGGGCGTTGCACGTTCAGGCGGTGGGATATTGATGCGATAGCGTCTTGGTGGAGTATCTGGGCCTGGGTCAGGGCGATCATCAGGAAGCGCGACCATGGTTCTCCTCCTCACCGGAGATCAAGTATACGGGAAGGATCGGGGCTTGACGGTGGGCGCGGAGGGCGTATAGTTGCTGAAACTTTGTTACAGGACATCGCCGTCCGGTGACAAACGCGCAAGGGCGCGCGCGCTATGGACCAATCCGTTCGCCTTCGGTCCATCGACTGCCTGACGATGATCGAGCAGCGGCTGCCGGCCCTCTCCGGTGCCTCGCGCCGCGTCGGCGAAACGATTGTGCGCGACCCGTGGGCCATGCTCGGCATGACGATCTACGACGTCGCCGCCGCCAGCGGCGTCAGCCTCCCCTCGGTGACCCGCTTCTGCCGCGCCGTCGGCTACCCCGGCTTCCGCGACCTCGTCCAAGGCATTGCCCAGTCGCTGGGACGGACCGAGACGAAGGATCTCGAGCAGATCCAACCGCCGGCGGCTGACGGCGGGCTGGCTGGGTTGGCGACCGAGATCGTGCAACGGCAGATCGAGGCGCTACAGACGACGCTGCGCACCCTCGACTTCGACCAGATCGAGCGGGCGGTCGAAGCAATCGCTCACGCCCGCCGGGTGACGGTCATCGGCCATGGCGCGGCCTACGTCTCCGCGCTCGGCGTGTCGGTCAAGCTCAATTGGGGCGGCATCTGGGCCAATCCGGCGACACCCGACCTCTTCTCCAATCAGGTCGTCGCGGTTGGGCCGGAGGATGTCGTCATCGGCATCTCTCACCAGGGGCGCACCCGCGACACGATCGAGATGCTGCGCCTCGCGCGTTGTTTCGGCGCGACGACGATCGGCGTCACCACCGTGCCGCACTCGCCACTGGAAGAGGTGGCCGATATCGCGATCGCCGTCCTCTCGCCGGACGTGGTCCGCGCCGGCACCTTTCTCATCGCCTACAACGCGCTGATGGTGCTGGCCGATCTCCTCGCCGCCGCGGTGACCGAGCGCCGGTGGGGCGGGAGCCCGCCGAACCGCGACAAAGTGGTCGAGTGGATTGAAACCAACCTGCGCGTCGGTCCGATCTCGACCGGGAGAGGGTATGGCCGCCGTGAGCGCATTCCCACCACGCCGACCGACGGCGATTGATGCGGACCGGCATTCCGGGCGGTTGCAGAGCGGTCTCGCGACGTAGACGCCGGTCAGGATGAGGGCGCCGCTGGCGACTTGACCGGCGGTGACCGACTCCCCAAGCAGGCTGACAGCCAGGATGACCCCGCCAACGGCTTGAGGTTGCCAAAGACGGCGCCCTGGCTGGCTCTGTAGTGCGTCAGCCCATATCCCCAGAGGACGAACGCCAGGCCGGAACAGCCGATCCCGAGGTAGAGCAGGAGCAGCGCATCGTGGAGGGTGAGCGCGGCGACACCGAGGAGCGCGAGTTCGAGTCCGGCGGCGGGCAGGAGGAAGAGCAGACCATACCGGGTGCTGCCCGTGACGATGGCGAGGGCGTTGCGCTCGCCGAAGACCCGCCGCCCGAGGACCGCGTAGACGGCGAAGCTCAGGGCGCTGGCAAGTGGCAGGAGGTTCGCGAGGACCGAGGCGCGTAACGTGGCGTCCTGGCCGACGAGGACGATGGTCGTCACTCCGGCCAGCGAAACGAGGAAGCCGACGCATTGCCGGCTATTCAGGCGTTCCTTGAGGGTCAGCGTCGCGAGGCCGGCGGTCATGATCGGGATCGCCCCGTTGATCAGCGCGGTGTTGGCGGCGCTGGCGTAGCGGAGCCCAACATTTTGGAGAAGGCAGAAGAGCGCGACGCCCGTCAGTCCCAACAGCATTGAGTCGGGTCCGCGGGTCGGCCGCTCGCCGATGCGGGCGACGAGCGGCCGGAGCACGGCATAGGCGATGGCGAGGCGGATGCAAGCCAATGTCAGCGGCGGCACATGATCGAGCGCCGCCTTCGTGGCCACGGCCGAACCGCCCCAGATGACGTTCGCGGCAATCAGCGCCAGCGGCGCGAGGGTGAGGTAGGCGGGACGCCTGACCAATGCGACGTCCAATGCTGCCAACATGAGATCGTCCCCGTTTCGTCAGCCGCCCGCCCGGGCATCCCCGGAGGATGCAGACGTCATCGACGACCTGTCCGAGTCTGCCGGACCAACCGAGGGGAGACCACGAAACGAACTCACAGTTTCGGTCACAGGATCGCGGGCGCGTCCCAATGCACGATGTGTTCGGGCGATGCCGGCAGCGCCATCAGCTTCGCGCGCAGGACGATGGGGAGGAGCTTGACCGTCGCCAGGTCGGCCAAGGGGAGCCACTCGAAGATGAGGGGGAGGCCGTCGGCGGATTCGATCCGCTCGTACGACCGGGTCTTGTCGAGATAGGGGCAGTCGGCTGGGAGTGAGCAGCGATAGTAGAAGCCAATCTCGTGCCAGTCGCGCCCGTTCATGCGAAAGAAGTTCTCGACCACCCAGAGCAGACCGTCGAGGCGAATGGGCAGTTCCAGCTCTTCCTGGATTTCGCGGAGCAAGGTCTGGTCCGTTGCCTCCATTGGCTCGCAGCGGCCGCCGGGTAGGTAGTACCAGTCGTCGCCGGGGTTGCGATTGACCAGGACGTACCCGTCGTCGACACAGACGCCGCCGACGCGGAGGTTGAAGCGGACGTTATCGATATCGACGGAGATCAAAAAGTCGCCTCAAGCGATGCCGGCACGGCCGAACAGGCGCAAAAACAAATGCGTTACGTCCGGGTCCGCCGATGGAGCGGCACGCTGCTCCCCCTCGACGCACGTCGCCAGTTCATGAGGCAACCGGGCAAAGGGACCGTGCGCAAAGAACTCCCGGTTCTCCAGCACGATTTCCATCATCGTCGCCGTCAGACCCGCATCACACTCGGCGAGTCGGTCGCGCATGTGCGTTGCCGCGCGATCAGGATCGAACTTGAACAGGACGCCCAACGCGGCCGCGCGCAGATGCCGATCGCTCTCCGGTCGCGTCAGGAGCGTCCATGCGGTATTCCCGGCCAATTCACTCCGCCGGATCGACAGCTCGCTTAAGGCAGACGTTGCGATGAACGGCTCAACTTCCAACGCCAGCTCGCGCAAGACGTCGTCGGGCAGTTTTTGATAGTCGATGGCATCGTGATTCAGCATCAGCAGTTCGTCGACGTTGCTGTTCGCATTCAGGTTCAAGGTCAGGATCCTCCTGTTATCGGGATGACGGTGATGGTGGTAAGGTATCTCGTTCCGTCCGGCAGGATCTTCCACTTGCTGTCAATCTTAAGCTTGCCGGCCGACGCTGGCACTTCAGTTGACCGCGCGCTCGGGGCGCTGACGGTCACATCCTCACCTACCGAGAGGAGCGATTCGATCAGTTTCTTGACGTCCTGGATCGAATCAGTCATGCCAACCGACTTGATCGATTCATACATTTCCTGTGACCGCTCGTAGTTATGCCGAGCCGCCTTGATGCGATCGAGCGTTTTTTCGTTCTCTGGGTCCTTGTCGTAATCCTTGCGACTCGTTTGCTTGAACTGTTGCAACCGGGTGTACTCTTTCTTGTCCCACATCTTGACTTTGCCCATGGCGTAGATCTCGATCTTGCCCAACGGCACAAGGACGGCGCCCTGCTTGGCGCACGGAACGGCCGCGCCGGTATGTACCGTGAAGTCGACGACCTCGACGCCTTCGAGTTTCCACCGCTCGCTGTCCGTGCTGCGAGCGATGGTGGCGGTGACATGGTACGCCTGTTCCGGGTCCTTGACGAGCGCTATCGACGTCAGACCACGCGCCTTCTTGATGGCCGGTAGTCCTTGTTCCACGCTTTCCGGCGTGGCCTTCGGCGCCTTCAGCAGCTTTTCGGCGTCCGTGGCCGCGCCTTTTTCGGCGGCGTCCTTTTGCGCCGTCGTGCGGTCGTCGGGCTTGGTCTTTTCATCGGCCTTCTTGCCTTTGCCGAAGAGGCCGCCGACGAAGCCGGCGACTTTCTTGAAGCCTTTGACGACGCCCTTGACGACGAAGTCGACGGCCTTGCCAACCGGTTTTTGGACCTCCTCGATGATCTTGCGGATCTTCGTGCTGAGGCCGCCGAGGCCGAGCAGGCTGGCCAGGAAACTGATCGCCACCGGCAGCGCCTTGGCCAGCGACTTCTCGACCCAGTTCGCTGCCGCGCCGAGAGCGCCGCTGGCGATGGCCGACACCGAGTCGATGATGGCGTTGACCAGCGACATGATCTGGCTGCCGCGCTCGACGAAGAACATGATCACGTCGTAGATCATCTTGCAGGCTTTGACGAAGGCCGACGCGGGGTTGAGCAGGCTGATCAGCCAGGTGATGCCCGCGGTGATCACTTTCGTGATGACCAGATCCTTGATGCCGCCGAGGACGGTTTCGACCAGGTTGTCGACCTTGTCGACGACCCACTTCCAGAGACCGGCCGGGCCTTCGACGATGAGCACCTTGAAGACCTCGGCGACCTGCTCGATCTTCTTGACCGTCGGCTCGCCGACGATCTTGACCGCGCGGGAGCGGATGGCGTTGTAGGTCAGGCCCATGATCTGGAGGACCAGATCGAGGATGCCCTTGAAGTCGAGCGACTTCGGCATGGTGATGCCGGCGCTGGCGAGCTCGCCGAGCAGCCAGCCCATCAGGCCGTCCTTGAGGTGCTTGCCGATGTTGCCGACGAACTGGTTGAGACCCATCTTGATCGCGCCGACCAGATTGGAAAGGAACTGGATCGGATCGGCGATGATGGTGTCGATGACGTCGCCGGCCTTAGCCAGCACGCCGAGGAGCATATCTTTGAGCTTGGTGATCGTCTCGACGACGCCGCCCATCGCGTCCTTGGCGTGATCGAGAAGGCCCTTGTTGGCCGACTTCATCTCGTCGATGCGGGCGTCGACCGCGGTGCGCGCCTCGACGTACTTCTGGGCGAGGTCGTCGACGAGCGCCTGCTGCTTGGCGTCGACGTCCTGCTCAAGCTGGTCGAACTTGCCGGTGATCTGCTCTTGGGCCTCGCGGCCGATCGCTTGCAGCGACTTGGGCAGCGCTGCCACTTCGTCGGCGATCAGTTTCTTGCCCTGGGCGATGCGCGCCTTGGCCCGGCCCAGCTCGCGCTCGGCGATGCCGGCGATGTTGTCGATGACGCCGTCCATGCGGGAGAGGTACAGATTGCGGCCCTCGACGTAAAAGGCGTTGACTTCGGGCGGCATGCTGGTGAGCTTATCGACCAGCCAGAGCGCCGGGCCGTCGAGCCCGCCGTAGCGCTTGGCTTTGTAGGCGTTCATGCGGATTTCGACGTGGTTTTCGAAGGCGGCGCGGGCCGCTTTCTCGCCGCTGTCGAAGGCGGTATTCACTTTGGCGTCGAGGCCGTCAAGGATCGCCGTGACTTCGGTCTTGGTGGTGTTGTAGATGCCTTCGAACTTGGTGGCGATCTCGGCGCGTTTGGCCTCGTCTTGGGACTTGGTGTCGCCTTTGGCGCTGCCGACCTGGGTCAAGGCGCCGGCCCGGCCGCTGTGCATGCCGGCCACCGCGGGCCCGGCGGCGGCGGTGGCGGCGGACTTGGCTTTGCCGAGCGCCGCCTGCTCTTCCTTTTTGACCGCTTGAGGGGCGGTCGCGGCGTGGGCGTCGGCTTTTTTCTTGCTGTCGAGGGCGCCGGTGAACTCTGGCTCGTTCGACTTCTTGATTTGCTGCTCGGTAACGCCGGCGTCGGTCATCATGGCGTCGGTTTCGCACTTGCCGTGGGCCAGGGAGAGCTCGGCCGCCGGTTTGGGTGACGGCATGCCGGCGGCGGCACCAACCGATCCGGGTTCGGGGCCGGGCGTTTCCGCCTGCATCGGCGTCACCGGCTTCGGCGTGCCGGTGGCCGACGGCGGCTCGGCGGTCTTCTCTTTGATCGCTTTCTGGGCACCCTCTTTGCCGGAGGCAACCATGCCGCTGACCTGGTCCTTGACCTGCCCGGCCTTGCCGGAACTCTTGAAGTCGTCGGCATCTTCCTGGGTTTGCGGGGTAATCCGTTCGATCGCCTGGCGGACGGCGGCGACGAACGCCTGCTTGTCGAAGGCGCCCGGTTCCTGGCGGGCCATGGTTTCGACCTGGCCGGCGGCGCCCTGGCTGGCAGTCTCGTTGGGTGGACCGGTGGCGGCCTTCTGGGCTTCGGCGGCCTTCGCCGCCGCGGGCGGGTGGTGCTTCTCCTTGGCCGCGGTGGCGGCGACTTTCTGCTCGACCGCCTTGAACTTCGGGTCTTGTTTTGGGGCGAGCGGCGGCGCGGGCGCGGGCGGCTCGGCGCAGGCGGCCTTGCGCTGGATACGGGCGTCCGCCTGTTTGAGGCGTTCGTGCAGCAGCCGCTGAACGTGGGCGTTGCCGTGGGTGCGTTGGAGCGCGCGGAGGACGATCACCTGGCGGTGCGGGTCGAGGCGGCCGTCGGCGAGCGCGGTGCCAGGCCGCGCCTCGAGGGTGCCGCCGGGCAGGAGTTCGTTCACCGCGTCGAGCGTTTCTGGCTCTGGGGCGTGCGGCGACGTCCGCGTCGGGGTAGCGGGGTCGGTGGTGCGTTGTCGGGTCGCGGCTTCCGCCATGGGAGGCGCCTCGGTTCGAAGGCGGACGCACGACAGGCAGGATACCACGGCATCGCCGTGCCCTGGTGGGCTCTGCCATCATAGCGAATCGCGGGGCCGGGGGCACTACGTAATTCTCCCCATTTTGCCGTGAATGGTTGGCGAGGGTGCGTAGGTGGCTAGGTTGGCGGGTGGCAAAGTTCGGGCGTTCCGCGAAAGAATCGGACCGTAGCGGACGTTGGGCGCCGCGCGGGGATGGTGAGGATGGCGGCGAGGATCGAACCGTTGTGGTCGTCGTCGCCGCCCGGGAATGAAATCCCGGTCTCATCCAGATAAGCCGGATCAATCCGGCTGACATCGGACCGGGTGCGCCAATCAATGAGGCAACGCTGATGGGCAACGGTAGCGGCAACTCGACCGGCGGGGGGCAGCATCGTCGCGAGCGTGCCTTTGCGGAACTGGTGTGCGCGGCGCGGTCCTGTGTGGCGTGCCCCCGGATGGCGGGCCGGCGACGAGCGCTGGGGTGGGCGAACGGGACACTGGCGGCCGAGGTCCTGTTCGTTGCCGAGGCGCCGGGCAGATTTGGGGCTGATCGGACGGGCGTGCCACTGAGCGGGGATCGGACCGGGGAGCAGTTTGACCGCCTGCTCGCCGCGGCGGGGCCGCGGAGAGACGCGGTGTTGTGCAATCCGCGGGACGAACAGGGGCGGAACAGCCGTTCGTTGACTGAGGAGATCGGCAAATGAGCGACCAAGCGAAGCTGCATCACAAATGGCGTTCGTCGCTCTCGCGCAAACTTAGCCCGCGGTGAGCATCGAGCTGGCTATAGGGACGGCCAACGCCACTGTACGCCCCCTCAAGGAATTGAAGTCGGGTTGCTGGCGCATATACTTTCGGCACAACTCCCCGGAGAAGTACCCGGTTGGGCGACCCCTCGGGGCCGCTCTTTTTTGCGCTGAGCGGAATGCGATGGCCGTCGAGACGGTTACTATCGGGCTATCGTAGTTATCCGACACCGCCCGGGCTTTCGCTACTCCCGGGCGGGGCTATTGGACGCCTCCCCTGGGTCGGACTGCCAGTTTCCGCATACGGGATCCCACCGCGCATCAACGGGGATCGTACCGCCGAGGAGGGGATCGGCGAAAGCGGCAGCCAGTCGGTGCGCGGAGGCAGGGTCTGGGTTGAATCCAACTTCGTCCGCAAGTGGTCGTAAAGGCAACGGCCCAGGTCGCTGGCGGGGAGGGCAGGGCTACTGGAACGGCATGCGTGTTTCTGGACGTAAAGGTCAGGTCGATCGCCTCGCGAAGCCGGCCAGCCCCGAATCGGGCGGTGGATGGGATCAACACCAGATCGACGAGATCCTTCACCCGCGATTTCTCGCGAGCTTGTCCGTAGGTGCGGGTGTAGGCGTGGAGCTTCTCGGCGACCTGTTGCTCCAGTGGCAGAGCCGGTACCTCGATCGGCTCGATCCCTGCAAAGCCGAGGATGTCGGATCCCCGGAGGCGATCGGGAGTGCCGAGAATCGGTTGGCCGAAACCGATGTCGATGATGACGTGCTCGAAGCGACGACCGGCGAGTGCTGCCGTCGCGTGGTAGCGCACGGCGGCGCCTTCGGTGGCCACGTCCAGCGCTCCAGTACGCCGGATCGCGAAGGTGAAGAAGTCGCCGAGGTCGACTGCTTGCGCGGCGATCAGGTCGGCCATCGTCGCCTCTTCGGTATCCCGGCGCGCCAGATCCAGATCCCTGGTGGTGCGCGCTCGATCACCGAGGCGCAAGTCCAGCGCCAGTCCGCCTTTGACGACCCACCGGTCCGGAGCGACGACCAGCAGCCGGGCCAGGAGGCGGTCGAAGACGACGAGCCGGCGGAGGCGCAGGAGCGCGAGATCGCCTTGCTCCGCCGCCGTGCGGCGGAGTCGCTCCTCGAGCGCGGCGCGAAATGCGGCACCAGTTGCGTACTTCATTGGGCTCCTTGATGGAGCGCGCCGACGACAAGTTGATTGACGCGTTTGCTCCGTTCGCGTGCTCCCTGCTCCAGCTGGCGCCGGGTTGCCAACCCCTGCTCGACGGCTTGTCGAATCGCCATCTCGATCTGGTTCGGTGCTGTGCCGGCCTCGGCCGCGTCGAGGATCGTCCGCGTGGGGGAGGTGAGCCGTATCCCATCACGGACGGCGACGTCGAGCGGGTTGAGGGGGCGGGTTGTCGTGTGGATAGCCACGCCCGGCAGGTCAGGCAGGTGTCGTTTCGAGCGAGGCACCGTGAGGTGGATGCGATTGGGAATCACGTTGCTCAGTTCGAGCAGATCGAGTGCGCTTTCGTGCGACACCACGGCCACGTCTTTGCCGACGGCGAGCCAGGCGGCGACGACCTCTTCGCGCGGCGACGACGGGTAGTCTCGGAGACGATAGAGCCCGCGACGGATGCGGATGAACCTGCCGGTTTCCGCATGCTTGGCCAGCAGAAATCGGGTGAATCCGCAGGCACGTGCTTGCGCGGCTGTAAAGTAACCATGTTGTTCGGATGCCGCCGCGAAGAGGCAAGTATGGTCGGGTCTGTAGATAGTTACGTCACCCATATGTTGAAGAATACTCCACTTATAGGTGACTGTCTAGAACGTGGCGGCAGTCCGTCCTCATTCCGAGCGCACGAGGCATCTCGCTCGTCGTTCGCCCCGCGGGAGAGATTGCTCCCCGCGGTCGGAATAACGGGGTGGGTGTCTTGTAAGGCCTATTGTGGCGAGGGCGCATGGGAGGCGAACCCACCGGCGCCGGGATCGCCGACGCCCAGGCGGTTTTGCCGACCTCGTTCAGTTCGTCCGCCGACGTCCGCGATGGTCCAGAAGTCCCGTCGGATCGGGGTGTTCCGGACCGTCGTGTCCGCGGGCGTCGCCAGATGGCAGTCAACGTCCGCCGGGTTGGCTGTCAGTTTGGCGGTCAACGGCAAGGGGCTTAGATCTGCCTCGACCTGCCACTGCCCGGCTGTCCCTGCATCGCCCTGGGCCAATCCCCCGCGGCCCCTTACTCATCCAGGAGCGCGGCCACCTTGCGGCGGACTTCGGCCTCGTCGACCACGACGTATGACAGGTCCATGTGCAAGAGTGGGTCGTGGAAGGTCGCGACCGTGCCGTCGAGCATGCCCATCGAGATCGTCTGGTCGGTGCACGTCTCGCGGTAGCGCAGGGCGATGCCCATGAGGTCGACCGGGGTGAGGTCGGTGCGGATGTGATCGCGCAAGGCCGGCAGCACCTCGTTGACGTCGCGTAGTGGGTTGCGGCCGGCGGCCGCCTCGATGAGGGCCACGATGACCTGCTGCTGGCGCCGGATGCGGCCGAAGTCGCCGTCCGGTCCGCCGCGGTACCGGGCGTACTCCAATGCTTGCGTGCCGTCGAGCGTCTGCTCGCCGGCCGCGAAGGTAACCCCGCGCGAGGTAAACGCCTCCGGCACGGAGATCGTCACGCCGCCGACGGCATCGACGAGGGTTGTGAGGCCGCCGAAGTCGATGAGGCCGTAGTGATCGAGCGTGATGCCGAGGAACTGCTCCACGACTTGGCGTTGGTACGGGATGCCGCCGACCGCGAGGGCATGGTTGACCTTGGTGAGCCCGTAGCCGGGCAGCTCGACGCGGCTGTCACGAGGAATAGCAAGCAATCGGCAACTGCCGGTTTCCGCGTTGAGGTGGAGGACCGCCAGGGCATCCGGTCGGACACCGACGTCAATCTCCTCGTCCGGCCGCGCGTCAACCCCCATGAGGAGGATGGTCATCGTCCGCGGCGGCGGCTCATCCTTGATGCCGACCGCAACGACGGCGCCTTCCGTCACGTCCGCGGCGCCCGCCGCGACCCCGCGCGCACGGTTCCACCATCCCCTGTCATCGTCGCTAGAATCGGCGCTCACCCGCGCCGCCGAGGTGTCGATCATCGTCTCGGGCTTGCCGCCGAGGGCGGCGCCCGAGAGGGCGGCGGGCGGGGTGCTGATCTGCCGCAGCGTAACCACGGTCGATCCGGCCTGGATCAACAGGAAGCCAACCATCCCGACCAGCAAGAGCAGGACGCCCAGCGAGACGAGCACAATCGGGCGTCGAAACCAGCGACGCGCCAGCCGGAGATGCGGACGATTGGGAATCGCCGTCGTATCGGGCGGCGCGGCCTGGCCGAGCGCTGTCCCACAGCCGCAGCGGGGCACGGCGCCGCGGCGGCAAGTAGCCTGAGAGATCGCCCCCGTCGTCATCGGAATTGCCTTTCTCTGCCTTTACTCGCCGGGCCAGTATAGCATATGCTTCCTATGCGTCATGGGGTACTATGGAGTCATATCGATGGCTGCAAAACAAGGACGTATGGGCTAGGCTGGCCGCGGTTGCGCTCGTCGTCACCCTCGTCTTGGTCTTGATCGCGACCTTGAGCCGCCGCATGGCGGCCGCGCCGGTGGTGCGACTCGGCGAGAGCACGGCGTCCGCGGGGAGCACGCTGACAGCCATCGGCTGGGGGTTTCCGCCCGAGGCAGAGGGGGCCCTGGTGTGGGTCGACGGCAGCGTGCTCGCCACCTTCCCCACGGACAGCGCGGGCGCCCTCTTCGCAACGGTCACGATTCCGCACGTCCCTCGAGGAAGCTACGTCATCACCGCCCGCGTGACCGCCGATTCCCACGCCGATCGTCCCATCAGCGCATCGGTATCACTCGAAGTCAAACCGGCTGGCGATGATACCCGGCCGCCCGAACCGGCGGGCAGCTTCGACCCGAGCGCGATTGCGACGACGGGCGGAGACTGCCCGACGACGATGCAGGCGCTGGTCGACGCGGCCGCGGCGGGCGCGGTGATCAAGGTGCCGCCGTGCGTCTACCGCGAGACGGTCACCATCGCCAAGCCGCTCACCCTCGACGGCCAGGGCTTGGCCGAGCTCCGCGGCAGCGATGTCTGGACTGGCTGGACCGAGAGCGACGGATATTGGGTGCGGGGAACCCTGCCGCCGTTCACGATCGCCGGCGTCTGCCAGGCGGGGACCAGCCGCTGCCAGTGGCCGGCGCAAGTCTTCGTCGACGGCCGGCCGCTGACGCAGGTGGCGGCGAACCCGACGAGCGGTCAGTTCGCCGTCGACAGTGCGCGCCGGGTGGTCCTGGCCGACGAGCCGACGGGGCAGGTCGTCGAGGTGACGACCCGCGAGCGGTGGATTATCGGCGCGGCGGGCGACGTGACGATCCGAGGCTTTCGCATGCGGCACGCGGCGACGCCTTACCAGGAGGGGGCGATCTGGAACGGGCCCGAACACGATAACTGGGTGGTTGCGGGCAACATGCTCTCCGACGCCCATGGAGCGAATATCCGCTTGACCGGCATCGGTCACCAACTGATCGACAACGACATCAGCCGTGGAGGGATCCTGGGCGTCAGCCTCGGCGGTGACGACATGCTGATCCACGGCAACCACCTGCACCATAACAACACCGAGGGCGCCGACCCATTCTGGGAAGCGGGCGGGCTGAAGGGAACCCGCGGCGACCGCATCATCGTCGACGGCAATAGGTCAGACCACAACGACGGTCCCGGCATCTGGTGCGATTACGACTGTCACGACTGGGTCATCAGCAACAACCGCGTCCACCACAATCGCGCCAACGGTGGGATCCTCTACGAGATGGGGCGGGGCGGCCGGATCTTCGGCAACGCCGTCTGGGAAAATGGCTGGGGCCATCCGGACTGGGTGAGCAGCGCGGGCATCTTGCTGGCCAACAGCAGCCACACCGAAGTCTATGCCAACACCGTCGCCTGGAACGCGGACGGAATCGCGATCACGGCAACCGACCGTTTCCCGGAGTGGAACGCGGTGATGGGGAACTATGTCCACGGCAACGTCATTGTCGCGGCCGACGACGGCCATACCCTGGCCTGGGTCGAGGGCGGCGGCCTCGCGAGCGTCCTTTTCGTTCCGGCCTCGTATAACCGCGGCGCGCACAACCGCTATTGGTACCCTGAGCCAGATCGAGCCGACAGCCGGTTTCAGTGGGACGGAGAGGTGGCGGGCCTCGCTGAATTCAACGCCACGGCCGGCGAGGAGCAGGGGGTATACCTGTCCGTCGCCGACATGGCGCGGGTGCTCACCGACGCGGACATTCCCTTGGCGCCCGAACGTCGCTGAACCGGGCGCGCCGCGGCCGGCCAGGTATCCCGCGGCGCGTCACCGCGACGCCGACGGGTCATTCGGACACGGTTGCGGGCGCTACACGGCAAATAGTACTAGCCCGTTCAGCACAGTACGTTCAGGAGATAGGTGCTTGACGGTCCGGGATCATCGTGCTATATTCACCTAGGATCGCCCTTGCGATAGGTCGGTCGCACCGCTGATATCCGCTGATGCAACGCAACCGCGCCGGTGGACGACTGTCTAGCTTCGAACACGGGAGCATCGGAAAGGAGACAGGGCGGGGGGGACGGGGCAAGAGGGGGTCGGCGTTGCGGTAGGGACGGCGATCACAGTTTGTACGAGCGATCAACCAACAGGAAGGAGCGGAAGCACCATGCGAATCTGGGCGAACGTGAAGTGGTCCAACGTGAAGTGGTCCAACGTCAAGTGGTCCAACGTCAAGTGGTCGTAGACCACGCGCCGCGGAGGTTCGCCACGTCGGGTCTCCAGTAGGCGGCACGTGGGGACCGATGTCGATGAAGGGGGAGCAGGAATCGGGGGGATTGGTTGTCGTCCGCCGGTCAGCTCAGAAGCCTGGCCGACGCCAGGTCGGTCATTGCGAGACCGCGATCGAGCAAGGCGGTGAGCGCCTCGCCCGTCAAAGGCCGGGCAAAGTAGAAACCCTGGGCGCGCTCGCAGCCTAGTTCGCGCACCGCGGTGACCTGCGCCGCCGTCTCGATCCCTTCCGCGGTCACACGCAGCTCCAATGCCTGGGCGAATGCCACCACCGCGGCGACGATCGCGGTGTCGCCCGCATCCCGCCCGATCCCGGCGACAAAGGTGCGATCGAGTTTCAGGTCGTCGAGTGGGAAACGCTTGAGGACACTCAAGCCCGAGTAGCCGGTCCCGAAGTCGTCGAGGGCCAATTGCACGCCGAGCGCCTTCAGAGCGCGCATCATCGTGATCGCCCCTTCCTCTGCCATGGCCGTGCTCTCTGTCACCTCCAGCTTCAAGCGCCGGGGATCGAGATTGCTCGCCTCCAGCGCCTGGGTCACGTCCTCAATCAGCGCGGGGCGCCCAAGCTGCCGCGCGGAGAGGTTTACCGCCACGACCGGCGGATCTCCCAGGTCGTCTCCCTGCCAGGTCATGGCCTGGCGGCACGCCGTCTCGAGCACCCAGCGGCCCATCGGTTCGATCAGCCCCGTCTCCTCCGCCAGAGGGACAAAGACTGGCGGCAAAAGCGTCCCGTGTTCCGGATGGGCCCACCGCACCAACGCCTCGATCTCGACGATGCGACCTGTCGCCAACTCCACCACCGGCTGATAGGCGAGCCGCAGTTCATCACCCGCCACCGCGCGTCGCAGGTCCGCTTCCAGCTGCAGCCGCGTCCGCGCATGCTCGGTCATCCGGTCGTCGAAGATCGCGCAGCCGGCCTGGGTCCGCTTGGCCTCGTACATGGCGGCGTCCGCCTCGCGCAGAATGTCGCCGGGATCCTCGTGGTCGGCGACGCTGACGGCGATGCCGACGCTGACACTGATGACCACTTCTTGGCCCTCGATCGCCAGCGGTTCCCGCAGCGTTTCGGCGATCCGTTCCGTCACCGTGAGCGCCCCGCGGGCGTCGGCGATCTCTTCGAGCAGCAAGGCAAACTCGTCACCGCCGAACCGGGCGAGGGTATCGCCGGGGCGCCGGCACTGCTCCAGGCGACGCGCGACCAGCACGAGGGCGCGGTCCCCGGCATCGTGGCCGAGGCTGTCGTTGATCAGTTTGAACCCATTGAGGTCCATGAAGAGGACCGCGAGCGCCCGGTTCCGGCGCCGGGACGCCTCGAAGGCGTGGGTGAGGCGATCCAGGAACAGCGCCCGATTGGGCAGACCCGTCAGCGGGTCGTGGAACGCCTGGTGAGTCAGCGCGTCCTCGAACCGCTTGCGCTCGGTGATGTCGAAGATCACCCCATGCCAATAGATCGGCTCTCCCGCCTCGTCGCCGATCAGCACCGCCTCGTCGCGCACCCAGACGACCCGCCCATCGGAGGCGAGCACGCGGTACTCGACGCGGATCGGCTCGCCGGTGCGCGCGGTGCGGGCCTCGTCGGCCGTGACTCGCTCACGGTCATCGGGATGGATGGATTGTCGCCAGAGCCGAGGGCCGCCCACATACTCGTCCACCGAGTAGCCGAGCAGCGTTTCCACTTGCGGACTGACGTGGAGCAGCGTCCAATCCCGCACATTCCGCGGATCGAGCGCCCCAATGTAGGTGATGACCGGGATTTGCTCGATGAGCGTTTGATACTTGGACGCGGTCTGACTCGGCCGCATGACGGTGCGCTCGCGCTCGCTGATGTCGCGGGCGTTGATGACGACTCCGCCCACTTCCGGCGTGGCCAGCAGGTTCGTGGCCGATAGCTCGAGGACCCGCACATCGCCGTCCTTGTGCCGCAATCGCAGTGTGGTGGTGGCGTGCCGCCCGGGGACGCCGACAAGCTCGGCAAAGAACCACCAGAGGCGCGCCCCCTCGTCCGGCTCGACAAGGTCGCTGAACCTCAACCCGATGAGGTCGTTGGAGCGGCGCCCGAGCATCTGCTCGACCGCCGGGCTGGCAAACTGGAAGACGCCCTCGCCATCGAGGATCGCCACAAGGTCCGCGGCGTGCCGGACAAGGGCGCGGAAGCGCTGCTCGCCGCGCCATCGTTGCGCATCCTCGCCGCGGTCGGCGTGCTCCAATGCCAGGCTGTGGCCGCGGACAATGACAAGCAGCGAGAGCGCCGCCGCGCTGGCGGCGAAGAGCGGCACGTCGATGCGCTCACCTCGCTGCCACTGGAGCGCCAAGACGGCGGGCACAAGGAGCGAGGCCGCCGCCATCGCCACCAGGCGCCGCGCGGTGAAGCGGGAGCGCGCGTCGGAGACCGGCGCTCCCAGCCAACGCATCGACGGGTGTAGTCCTGCCGCGGCGCACGCTGAGTACATGAGGAGCCAACCGGCGTGCATGGGGTGGCCGGTATCAAACGTGCCGTCGAGGACGAGGGTCAGGTAGGCGACGTCGCCCGCCAGGAGGGCGACGAGGCCGACGAGGAGCAGACCGCCGGCGGCAATCCGCTTGTCGGTCCCGAACACCAGGCGCGCCACGACCGCCAGCGCCAGGACATCGAGCAGGGGGAAGGCCAAAACGCTCAGGCGCACCACACGTGTGACATCCAGGTCGTCGGTCGCGGGCTGCACCAGGAAGACCCACGCCGGAAGAGCGGCGGCCGCGGCCACAATGGCGGCGTCGATGGTGGCGCTCCAATCGACATACCGGGAGCGGCGGTGGATCATGAGGACCAGCGCCAGGGGGAGGACGGCGCGGCCGGCCAGGGAGACGCCATCGGCGATGGAGGGGAACCGGGCGGCGGCGCGGAAGTCCTCATCAACGCCAGCGATCAGATCACCAGCGGCGATCAGGAGCAAACTCGCGGCGACAAGAAGCCACGCTACGCGGCGGCGCGGCCGGTAGCGTTGCGTGCCGACCACAATTGCCACGACGGCGGCGAGACCGACCGCGCCGAGCCAGAGCCCTCGCGTGACGCCTGACAACAGGAAGTAGCCGAGCCAGGCAGCCGCGCTTCCCGCAACAAAGAGCCACCAACCAGCCCGCGCTCCGTAATGCGCGCTGATCATACGTTGCACCCAACCGCCCCCTGACGTCGGGCAGCGTCGCCCCGTTGGCGGAGTTGGACAGACGAAACGCTTCGATTGTATATCGTACTTTGGATGGGAGTCGAGTTGAATAGTCGTTTTGGGGGGGGCGCACGCAATAGGTGCGTGAATGCACGTGATCGGTCGCGGGAAGCAGCGCGGAGCGCCGGAGCAGGAGTTCAGGGACGGCGCCGCCGGGGCGTCAACAGCGCCGAGACTCAGGTCTCCTCGATGCCGAGCAGCTCCTGAAGTTTGATGCTGAAGACAACGGCCAGACGGCGCAGCATGCGGATCGTCGGCGGGCGATCCCCCCGTTCCAGCCGCGACACGGACGAGATCGACAGGTCCGCCAGGTGGGCCAGCTCTTGCTGCGTCAGGTCGCGCTGCATGCGTAGCTCACGCACGCGGAGACCGACTTCCAGTCCCCAGGCGCTATCGAGGACGGCGCCTTGGGGGAATCCCGAATTGGCGACGTGGAACTCTCCTGTGTCTACCGTTTCCATCGACATCCTTCTCGATCCTAATCACTCGCAACGACACGGCGGTCCCCCGCGGTGCAGCGAGGACCCGTCGATCGGCACCGCGTGGCGGGGATCGAACCAGGACGGGTCACGTGGGTCAGGGCGCATGGGCCGCTGCCGGTTGCTGTGCCGGCAAATGCGGTGGTAGGGACCCTATAGTACTACTTACTGGCGCATCGGTCAACCATATGGGCTAGCATGAAAGTCATGGTACCATTAATGTCTGAACAAGGTGATGAGGACCGGCAGCGCCGGCGAGCGAGGATGGTTTCCTGTGCAGGCACTCGTGACGGGCGGGGCGGGTTTTATCGGGTCGCATCTGGTCGAGCGGTTGGTCGGCGACGGCGCGCGCGTGTGCGTGCTCGACAATCTCGCCGGCGGCTGCCCGGCCAACCTGGATGCGGTGCGTGACGACGTCGAGGTGGTGCGCGCCGACGTCCGGGACAAGGCAGCCGTAGAGCGGGCGGCGATCGGCCGCGAGGTCGTTTTCCACCAGGCGGCCGAGATCTCGGTGCCGCGCTCGGTTGCCGACCCCGCCACCACCTACGCCGTCAACGTGATGGGCACGCTCAACGTCCTCCTGGCGGCGCGCGCCGCCGGCTGCCGGCGGGTCGTGGTCGCCTCTTCCAGCGCGGTCTACGGCGAGTCGCCGGAGCTGCCGAGGCACGAGCGGATGCTGCCCGACCCGATCTCGCCGTACGCGGCGTCCAAGCAGGCCGGGGAAGACCTCTGCGCGGTCTTTAGCCGCGCCTACGGGCTGGAGGCGGTGGCTCTGCGCTACTTCAACGTCTATGGTCCGCGGCAGGACCCGGCATCTCCTTACGCGGCGGTGATCCCGCGCTTCCTCGCCGCGCTGCGCGGCGGCATCGCCCCCACGATCTACGGTGATGGGGAGCAGACGCGCGACTTCGTCTACGTTTCGGACGTGGTCGAGGCTAATCTGCTGGCCGCGACGGCGGCGGGCGTGGCGGGCAATGCGTACAACGTTGCGGGCGGGCAGGCGATCACCCTCAATGCGCTCTTGGCGACGCTGAGCGATCTGGTGGGCGCCGATGTGGCGCCGATCTACGCGCCGACGCGTGCCGGCGACATTCGGCACTCGAGCGCCGACGTTTCGGCCGCTCGTCACGATCTGGGGTTCGCGAGCCGGGTATCGCTGGCGGAGGGGCTGGGGCGGATGCTGGCCGCGGAGCCGGTGTTGACGGGCGTGGTCTCGGCGCGCACGTCGTTGGTTGCGCGCTCAGATAAGATGTGATCCGGGGAGCCGTGCGCGCCCGTCGTCCCGAGCTTGGCGAGCGATAAGCTCGGGACGACGGAGATGGATGATGGCGCCTAACAACAGCCTTCTGCTTGCCGGATTGTCCGCGCGTATATGTTCTTGAGCAACCCGTAATTGGCTTCGGCGGTGTACTTCGCTTCGTATTCGCGTCGCGCTTCAACGCCCATCCGACTGAGTTCGGTGGGGTGATCCCAGGCCCAGGCGACCTTTGCCGCGAGGTCTTTGGCGTCTCCCGGCGTGAAGAGGATGCCGGTCCGCCCATCGTCGACGATCTCCGGCATCGCTCCGAGCCGAGCGGCAATAACCGGGAGGCCGCAGGCGAAGGCCTCGACGATGGTGACCGGGAAGCTCTCGTACCACTCCGAGGGAAAGACGAGAGCACGGGCACCGTGCATCTGATCCAAGACCGCGGACTGCGGAATGCGTCCCCAAAAGTGGATGCCAGTGGCGACGGTGGCCTCTTCAACTGTGGCGACGAGCGGGCCATCGCCGGCGATGTGCAGCCGCGTCGGAGGTAAGCCGGAACGCCATGCCTGAAGCAGCGTGCGTACTCCTTTATCCACGGTCAGGCGTCCGACAAACAAGAAGAAATCGCCCGCGGTCATCTTTGCGCCCGGATCGGGCTCGATGAAGTTCGGTTTAACGACGCACTTCTCCGGTGGCAGGCCGCCGGCGATCAATTTCTGGCGGGAGAACTCGGTTAAAGCGATGTAGAGATCGACGTCGCGCTGCCAGGTGCGGCGCAGGCGATGGGTGGTCAGCATGGCGGCGGCGACGGCCGTTTGCGCCCGTGAGCCGCGGTAGCAGGCGTGGCGGACACCCGGCCAGGGGAGCGGGCGGCCCAGGCAATCCTCGCAGACCCGGCCGTCCCGGAAGAGGTTGGCGGCCGGGCAGATGAGCCGATAGTTGTGCAGGGTCTGGACGACGGCGACGCCTTCCGCCTGACAGGCCGCGTAGGCGGCCGGGGAAATGAGGGGGAAGGTGTTGTGGAAGTGGGCGACCTGGGGCCGGCGCTCGCGGATCAGCGCGCGCAGCCTGGCATGAGCGTCGCGCGACCAAATCGTGTCGACCGCCAGCCGGAGATGGTTGATGCCGTCGATGCGGTCGTTGTCGTCGACGTACTCGACGACTTCGTGCCCATGCTGCCGAAGCAGCGCGCCTTCGGCCGCGAAGACGGCATCTTCCCCGCCGGCGTACTGATAACGGTTATGGACCAGCAGGACGCGCACCGGCCCTCCCGCTCGCTTCAGTTCGGTACGACGTCTTAGCCGCGGGGATCGCCGCGGCTGTCTCAGTCGCCAGCCGTCCCTGTCGGCGCAAATACTCGGCGTAGCCGACGATCGCCAGGAACGTCAGGGAGGGGTGCCAGATCAGTTCGACGGTGAAGAAGGCGCGCACGGTGACGACAATCAGCGCGGCGGTGGCCTCGATCGCCAGCGCCTGCTCGAGTCCCAGCCCTGCTCCGCGACGGGCAAAGGTCCAGACCCGGCGCAAGAGGAAGACCCAGACGCCGACCAGGAGCGCGAAGATGGGGAGGACGCCCCAGATACTCGTCCCGATCAGGATCTCCGGGAAGGCGCCGTGCGCGCTGGACAACGTCTCGTCGAACGCTTGGCCGACCAGGAAGCGTCCGCCGGCGTAGGCGCCGTAGCCGGTTAGTGGGCGCTCTTCGAATTGTTCCCAGGCGAACGACCAATAGTAGAGCCGGCCGCTCAAGGTGGCGTTCTGTTGCGTGAATTGGCTTTCCCGGAGCACATAGGCTTCGATGGGATCGCGCAGCCCGCCCATGGCGACCATGGCGACGACGACGATACCGAACGGAACCAACCAGCGCGTTCGCCTGGTGGCGATGAGCACAAAGGGCACCGCCAGAACCACCGGCAAGAGAGCGGACCGCGTCTGGGAGATGATCAGCATGGTGGCGGAAATGCCCAGGAGGCAGGCGTAGAGACGGCGGTTCGCCGACCCCGTGGCGATCCGGGCGATGGCCACGACCGACAGGAGCGCGGAGAGGCCGCCGACTCCATTGCGGGAGACCACCGGTATGACGCCTTCGATGCTGACGCCGAGGGCGCCCGTGCCGTGCGACAGCGCCCGATCAGGGGCCCAGATGGCGCCAAAGCCGACGCTGAGGAGCACGAGGCCGCTCAGGAGCCAGGTCCAGTCGAAGAGACGCTTGTACTCGTCGGTCGTCCGCAGGTGCGAGACGATGACCGCGATCAGCATCGTGTCGATCGTGTGCTCGATCGACTTGTAGAGCGTCCAACCGGGATTGACCGACCAGGCGGTCGAGGCGATGTTCGCCAGATTGAAGAAGAGGAGCGGCAGGAAGAAGCCGCGACTCATCGCCGCCAGGAGGTCGACCTTGCCGAACGCCATTGCCAGCAGCACGCCGAATCCGGTCAAGGCGACCAGGGCGATGCGCACCGCCGCCGCGGCGTCGACCGGGGCGTCGACCGCCGCGTCGGAGGTCCGTACGCGCAGCGTGAGGCCGCTGAGGTAGAGCGCCAGCCAGAGCGCCTGCCACCAGCGGAGGCGGAGGGCGAGGTTGACCAAGCCGCCCAGCTTTGGCAGGCTCGGCAGTACGCAGAGCGTGGCGCAGGCGGCGAGCAGCGCGAGCGGCGTCAGGTAGGGCGCCGCGACCGCGGCGCCCCCCGCGCCGGCCGCCAGCAAGATCACCAGGAGCGCGACTGCCACCGGCGTGCGAAGGAGGTGGTCCGGCAGGAGCAGGGTTCTGGATCTCACGAGGTCACTCCCACCGCGCGGGCGTAGAGCTGACGGAGCAGGTCACCCTTCCGGTCCCATCGGTAGCGCTCCGCCACACGCCGCCGTCCCGCCTCCCCCAGGGTGTGCCGTAGCTCGGGCCGCGCGGCCAGGCGTTCCAAGGCATCGCCGAAGCCGGCGATGACCCGTGGCGGTTCGCCGATCGGGATCTTGATGCCGCAATCGGCAGCGACGATCTCCGCCGCGCCCTGGTGATCAAGCGTGACCACCGGCAGCCCGTGCGCCATCGCCTCGAGGAGGACGTTGCCCGAGGTGTCCTGGAGGCTGGTAAACAGGAAGACGTCGGCGCTCGCATAGCACCGGCTCATCGCCTCATACGGCACGCGGCCGCGCAGGTCGATTGCATCGGCGATGCCGAGGGCGTGCGCGTGCGCCTCGATCTGCCCCCGCAGCGGACCGTCGCCGACGAATTGCAGCCGGGCCGCCACCTCGCGCCGTCGCAGCTCCGCGAGCACGTCGACGGCGAGCAGCGGCGCCTTGCGAGGAATCAGGAGGCCGGCCCAGAGGATGGATATCCCGGCGACATTAGGGACTCGGGGTGGTACCGGCGGCACCGGTGGGTCCGGCACCTTGACGGCTGTTTCGACCTCACGGATGAGGACGGCCGGCTTCAGCCGCGACAGGAGACGCTGCGTGTCGGTGTTGGCGACCAAGATACAGGCCGCGCTCCGCACCGCCGCGCGGACGACGGGGTTGAAGCGAGTCAGCCGCTTGCGGGCGATGCGGCGCCGCTCGCGACCCCAGGCACGACCGAAGTAACCCTTCAGCGCGGGCGGTGGTTCTTGCCCGCCGCCGACCGGTCCCCACACGAAGGGGAGGCCGAGGCGCCAGAGCCAGCCGGGGCTGTCGACCGCGTTGAAGGTGACGTGATGGATGAGGTCGAAGCGCCTGCGGCGGTGGGCGGCACGCGCCGCGCGCGGCGCGGTGAACTGCCAAAGCAGGTAGTAGAGGTGGACGCCGCGACCGCCCCGCTTCCAGAAGCGCGCCCAGCGCGGCAAGTCGTGGTAGACCAGGTGCAGGTTGGGAACCGGGCGCCGTTGCAGCTCGGCGTCGATGGCCGCTCGATTGTTGGCGCGTGTCAGCACCCACACCTCGTGGAAGCGGGCGGCCTGGAGCGCCCAGTTCCAGCCGACGCCGGGCTCCGAGCCTCGGTTTGGCTCACATGCGTAGGCCGACATCAGCACTCTCACGCGGCGGCCTCCTGGTGCATCATCAGGGCGAGGCGGCGCATCAGGTGCTCGTAGCGCGCGGAGAGGAATTCGTCGGCGGTGTGCCCCTCCTCGATCCGCCGAAGCAGCGCGTCGAGGAGGTAGACGACCTGCAATGCCCGCACCTGATCGGGCCGCAATCCGAGCGGCCTCGCGGAGGCGAAGGCCAGAAGCCGATCGTCGGCGCGATCGGCGGTCCAGCCGTCAAGGAGAAAGCCGACCTGGAGTTGATGGTGCATCTCGTCGAGCAGCGGCAGCCCGTTGAGCTGGGCGTATTCCCAATCGAACGCGGCGCCCCCCCCGCCATGCGTGCGCAGGTTCCAGGGTGCGAAGTCGCCGTGGACGACCGCCGTCGGCAGCGTCATCGCCTCGAGCCGCGGCATCACCGTGTCGAGCAGCGTACACAGATCCGGTCGCGGCGACGGCAGTGAGGCCGTGCGATGGCGCAGGGAAGTGACGATGGCGGTACTGGACGCGGGCTTGATTGGGCCGGCGCCTAGTCCGGCAAGGAGCGCGCGGTGGGCAGGGGTGAGCCGCCGTGGCGCCGGGCGTCCCGGCAGGGCGCTCTGTACGGTGACGACAAGCTGATCGACCTCCCCGGCGAAGAGCAGTTGGGGCGCGAACGGCGTGGGACCGGGCATGGAAGCGAGCGCGCGGAGGACTTCGGCTTCGTGCAGCACGAGTCGCTTGGCCAGGGCCGTCGACGAGAGCTTGGCAAAGGCCAGCGGCTGACCGTCGCCATTGAGAACAAGGGCCGTCGGCTTGCGCGCCGGACCAGGGGCGCCTGAAGCCAGCGCTAGCCGCAACGTACCGCCCGGAAAGAGCGAGTTCAGCATTCGTTCGACCGGGGGGAGGGACCGCTGGGCGATCAACACCCGGTCCCGATACCAGAGCGGGAGCCCGCCACGGGCGACGGTGCGGACGCCGAGATGCTTGAGGCGCGCGAGTGGCCGAAACGGCGAATAGAGGCGGAAGGCAGCGGCGGAGGTGGCCGGGGTGTCGAGCGGGACGAACCAACGGGCGTCCGCCAGGCTGGGGAGGACGGCAAAGGCGCGCACATAGGTAAACCCGGCATCCTGCAGGGCACGGCCGGACACCTGGCGACAGTTGACGGCGACGAGTCCCGCAAACGGTTCCAGATCGGGCAACTCGGACCTCCGGCAATCCGATGCGACCAGGATCGCGGCCTGTCCCCCGGCGCCGCGGGACGCCAGAAGCTCGCGGAACCAGGCCGGGCCGCCGACCGTCGTCAACGAGGCGCACGCCGGCAGGAGACCCAGCCAGGTGAGGGCGCGGGCATCAGTCACGGCCGCGCCTCCAACCCCAGCCGGTCCGCGGTGCGGGCCGCGAGGAACTCGACGATGGTGTCGTTCACGTCGGCGACGACGCGGTCGAGCGGTTGAGCGGCGTCGACGATCCGTCCGTTCGGCATGGTCTGGACGAGCTGCCGGTAGGAATCACGCTGCCGCGCCGATTCCGCGAAGGGCACTTCCCGCTTGCGGTTCTGCAGCACCTCCGGCGGCGCGTCGAGCAGGATGACGAGATCCGGCTTCGGCACGATCGCCCAGACCAGGCGGAGCCACCAGGACGGCGCGGCGAAGCGGTAGCGCTTGGGATCGACGAGGGCATCCAGGAGATAGCGATCAAAGAGCACGAATGTCGAGCGGACCAGGGCCGGGCGGAGGATGAGGTGATACCCGACCGTGTAGTCGAAGAGCCAGTAGAGGGTCTTGGCGATCGAGGCCGGCCAGGAGCGCGGCGGCAGCCCGTGGGGATCGCTCACCGGAGTCGTCGACGACGCCCCGCGGAACAACGCTGGGGCAAAGTGCCGCCGGTCGGTGCGCCGGAATGCCGGCGCGAGATCGCGTTGCACGGCCGCGATGACGGTCGACTTCCCCGAACCGTCGGCGCCGAGGATGGCGACGAGGAGCCCGGTCGGCCGGACGACACGCGCGGCCAGGCGCGCCAGGTTGGTTACCCAGTAACCGGCCGTCTCAAGCGGACGGCGGACGGCGGCCTGCCTAAGCAGGTGCGCGCGAAGCATTGCGAGGCTCCGCTGGACCTCATCCCAACGCCCTGACGAAGCGGCAGCGATGACGAGCCGTCCGCGGTTGTGGCCCAGGAGGCGGACGATCTCCCGGTCACACCCGGATGGGTCGTGGCGATAGAGTTCGCTCAGCCTCCCGCCGTGAGCCGTCGTCAGCGAGCCCTTGGCCAGTTTTTTGGCCAGGTAGTACCCGAACTCGACCGCTGGTGAGGGGATCCAGAAGCTGCCAGACCGCCGGCGCGTCGCCAAGATCTCGTCGCCGCGGTAGAAAACGCGGCCATTGCGGCGGTAGTCGGAGGAGGCGTCGATCGGGAGAAAGCTCCAGGGGCGGCCCGATTCCTTGTGAGCAACGATGAAGTAGTGGGCGGTGGCTTCGTGTTGAAGCCACTGCACAACCGCGCTTTTGGCGGAGCTGCCGTTCGGCTGAAACGTCGTGGCCAGCCGCCGTGGCAGCATCGCGGCTGGCATCAGGCAATCGACATCCGATGGCACCCGCTCCGGGTACCCCTCGTAGCCGTGGAGGATGCAGTATCTGATCCCGGCGGCGTTCCACGCCTCGATCAGCGGCGCCAGCACGCTGTCGTTCCCCGATCCGTTGCCCGCCCGCACCAGACCGAGCCGGCAGGCGTGAGCGCGGACGCAACCGCGACAATATAGGCCTAGCCGTAGTATACTAGTACTAATAGGCTACGACAAGCACGTTTCTGCTGTCCATGAGGGGCATGACCCCAGGACGGCGAGCGTCGTGGAGTCGGCTCCGCCGACCGCGGGCGCGCGGGACCCGGAAACGTATCTGGAGGGAACGGATCATGAGAACGATACCCGTTGCGGAACCGATGCTGGGGGAAGCCGAGGTTGAGGCGGTCGTCGAGTGCATACGCTCAGGGTGGATCTCCTCCAAGGGCGCCTACGTCGAGGCGTTCGAGCGGGCGTTTCCGGCGTTTTGCCAGGCGTCGTACGGCGTTTCGACCTCGAACGGAACGACCGCCCTCCATCTTGCCCTGCTTGCGCTCGATGTCGGACCGGGCGACGAGGTGATCGTGCCGACGCTGACCTTCGTGGCGACGGCGAACGCCGCCCGCTATGTCGGTGCGTCGGTAGTCTTCGCCGACTGCGACCCGGCCACCTGGTGCATCGACCCGCGCGCGATCGAGGCAGCGATCACGGAGCGGACCAAGGCGATCATCCCGGTCCACCTCTACGGTCATCCCTGCGACATGGACGCCATCGGCGCCATCGCCGGCCGGCACGGGATCGCGGTGATCGAAGACGCCGCGGAGGCGCACGGCGCGGAGATCCGCGGCCGGCGCGTCGGTTCCTTCGGCACGATGGCCTGCTTCTCGTTTTACGGCAACAAAGTCTTCACCACCGGCGAGGGGGGGATGGTCGTCACGGACGACGCGGCGCTCGCGGCGAAGATGCGCCAATTGCGCGACCACGGCATGGACCCGACGCGCAAGTACTGGCACCCCGTGATCGGCTACAACTACCGCCTCACCAATATCCAGGCCGCGATCGGGATGGCCCAACTGGCGCGCGCCGACGAGATCATCCACCGCAAACGCGCAATTGCCCGCGCCTACGCCGAGCTGCTGGCCGACGTGCCGGGGATCGCGCTGGCGCCTGAGGAGCCGTGGGCGCGGAGCGTCTACTGGATGTGCTCGATCCTGCTCGAGGACGAGCGGCGGCACGACCGGGACGCGGTGATGGCGCGGCTTGCCGAGCAGGGGATCGAGACCCGGCCGTTCTTCTACCCGATCCACACGATGCCGGCCTACAACACGGGAGAGACGTTGCCGATTGCCGAATCGCTGGCGCGGCGAGGCATCAACTTGCCATCGTCGCCGACTCTGAGCGACGACGACCTGGAGCGGGTGGCCGCGGCGGTCCGCGAGGCGCTCGGCGCCGGCGTCGCACCGCGGCAGGGTCCCGTGTCAGCACAACGAGATGCCGTCTTAGTCCTTTCGCGGTAGAGACCCGGATGTCCTGGAGAACGATCGAGACGACGTTGCTCTCGGCGACCCCGCCCCGCATCGTGATCCGCTCGGAGCGTGGGAGACCATGAGCGACCGCCGCGAAGGAATTGCTGCCATGCATCGCGTCGTCGTTGCTGCCCTGGTGGGTTCCCTGTTGCTCATCTTCGGGCTCGTCTTGATCGTCAATATGGAACCGGCGAGGACGTGGGCAGCCGCGCAGGAGGAGCCGCCACCGACCGAGACGCCGATTCCCGTTCCAACGGAGACACCGACGCCGCTGCCGACCGAGACGCCGACGCCCATTCCAACGGAGACGCCAACGCCGCTGCCGACCGTCACGCCGACGCCGGAACCGACCGCCACGCCGACCTCGGAGCCGACCGCGACGGCGACGCCGAGTCCCACACCGACCGCGACGCCGCCGACGATCACGATTGCGGCCGAGGCCGACGCGCGGGTGCGGGCAGCCAACCCGACCTGGAATTTCGGCACGTCCACCGCGTTTGGCGTCGACGGCGGAGGGGACCCGGCCGAGGAGAGTTACCTGCGTTTCACCGTTTCCGGCGTGACCGGGGCGGTCCAGAGCGCCACATTGCGCTTGTTCGTGACCAACGGCAGCGTCGATGGGCCGGTCGTCTACACCGCCGGCAATGATTGGAGCGAGACATCGATTCGCTGGAACACCAAGCCGGCGCTGACGAGTGCTGTCGTCGCCGACACCGGCAGCATCAGCGCCGGCAGTTGGGCCGAGTACGACGTCACGGCGGTCGTCACCGCCGATGGGATCTACACTTTCGCCCTGGTCGCCGAAACGAACGACGGCGCCGAGTTCCATTCCCGCGAAAACAGCAACGCGCCGCGGCTCGTGCTGGCGATTGACCCGATGGGCGCGCCCGCGCCGTCGCCGACGCCCTTGCCGACGAGCACCCCGACCGCGGCGCCGACGAGCACCCCAACCCCGTCGCCGCTGCCGACGGAGACGCCGACTCCGACCAGCACGCCGACGGAGACGCCGACCGGCACGCCAACTCCGACCGGTACGCCGACGCCAACGACCACGCCCCCGGCAACACCGGCCGCCACGCCCACGGTTCGCTCGTTTGCCGCGGAGGCCGATGCGAAGGTGTTTGCCGCCAACCCGACCTGGAACTTCGGCAGGACCCGCGTGCTGGTGGTGGACGGCGGCGGCGACCCGGCGTCCGAGAGCTACCTCCGCTTCACCGTATCGGGCGTCACCGGGACGGTGCAGAGCGCCACCCTGCGGCTGTCTGTGCTCAACGGCAGTGTCGACGGCCCAGCGGTCTACACGTCCACCAACGCCTGGGACGAGTCGGCAATCACCTGGAACACCAAGCCGGCGCTGACGAGCCCCGCCGTCGCCGACACCGGCGGCATCAGCGCCGGCAGTTGGGTCGAATACGACGTTACGGCGGTCGTCACCGCCGATGGCACGTTTACCTTCGTCCTTGCCACTGAGTCGAGCGACGGCGCGGAGTTTGCGTCCCGCGAGAACCTCAACCCGCCGGAGTTGGTGCTGGTGATTGACCCGAGCGGCACGCCCGCGCCGTCGCCGACGCCCTTGCCGACGGAGACACCGACACCAACCGCCACGCCACTTGTTCTGACCCTGAGTCCTGGGGCCGACGCGCGGGTGGATGAGTCCAACCCCACCTGGAACTTCGGCTCATCGTCCTGGCTGTGGGCGCAAGGCGGGGTGGGCGCGGATACTGACAGCTACCTGCGCTTCGACGTGACCGGTGTGACGGGCGCCGTCCAGCGCGCCACGCTCCGGCTCTATGTTTCCGGCCCGTCGGTCGATGGTCCGGCCGTGACGACTGCCGGCAACAGTTGGCTGGAGGGCAACATTACCTGGAACAATCGGCCGCCGCGGACCGGGGCTGTGCTCGACGACATGGGCGCCCTGAACAGCGGCACCTGGGCGGAATACGACGTGACAGCGGCCGTTACTGCCAACGGGACGTACACCTTCGTCCTCTTTTCCAGTTCCTCAGACGCGACGTCGTTCCATGCCCGCGAGAACACGGTCAATCCGCCGCGGTTGGTACTGACGATCGACCCGAACGGCACGCCCGGCCCAACCCCGACACCGGCGGCGACCGCCACTCCGACGCCGACGCCGACGCCGGTGGCAGGCGGCGGGGCGACTATCATGGCGACGGGGAATATCTCTTGTGGCGCCGACACCGCCGGTGGCCTTTGCCGGCAGGCAGACACGGCCGCGTTGCTGGGGCCGGCGGATCGGGTCCTCGCGCTCGGCGACATCCAGTACGAGTGTAGCGAGGCGGCGGACTACGCAACCTATTTCGAGCCGACGTGGGGCCAGTACAAGGGCAAGATCAGCCCGGCGCCCGGCAATCATGAGTATCTGACGAGCACCGATCCGGCGCACTCGTGCTACAACAGCCCGCCCAACGCGCGGGACTATTTCGACTACTTCGGCGCCGCGGCCGGCGATCCGGCAACGGGCTACTACAGTTTCGACCTGGGCGGTTGGCACATCATCGCCCTCAACTCCAACTGCGAGGCGGTCGGCGGGTGCGGGGCTGGCTCGGCGCAGGAACAATGGCTGCGGGCGGACCTGGCGGCCCATCCGAACGCTTGCACGCTGGCCTACTGGCACCACCCGCGCTTCAGTTCAGGCGTCGTCGGCAACCACCCGCAAATGCAGGCGTTTTGGCAGGCGCTCTTCGAGGCGGGAGCGGACGTTGTGCTCTCCGCGCACTCCCACGCCTACGAGCGGTTCGCGCCGCAGCGTCCTGACGGCGTCCGCGACGACGACTTCGGCATCCGGCAGTTCGTCGTCGGCACCGGCGGTCGGAATTTCCACGCCATGAGCATTCTCCGCACCAACAGCGAGGTCTGGAACAACAACACCTTCGGCGTCCTCCGGCTGACCCTCAACGCCGACTCGTATACCTGGGAGTTCGTGCCGATCGCGGGCTCGACGTCCGGTTTCAGCGACGCGGGCAGCGGGGCGTGCCACGCCGCGCCGGCGAGCGCGTCGTCCGGTGCGGGCGCTCTAGGCGTCAGCGTGGACGAGCCCGGCGCTGGTCACCACGGTGGTACTCTAGGTGGCACAATGCGGAACGACGAGGTTGCAACGGAGCACGGCGCGCGCATCGGCTCTTCGGGCTTCGCGCTCTCGACGCGAAAGGTTGGCGAGTGGGCGGCCATCGGCGGCATCGTGTGCGGTTTGGGACTGGCGTGGCGACGGGACCGCCGACCGTCCGCGCCCGGCAGAGGATCATGTTTCACCAATCCGGTCCGGTGACTCATCAGCCGCGCTCGATGCGCCCAGCGTTTCGGATCTGGGCTATCGGCGTGCTGTGTATCGTGCTTGCCGGACCGGGCATCGCGCGCCAGTTGCCGCTCGTCTCGGCCCAAGACCAGCAACAGTCCGCGGCGACCCTCACGGCGCCGCCGGCCGCCGATGCCCGGGTCGAGGAGGCCAATCCAACCTGGAACTTCGGCGCCGACTCGACCCTGGCCGTCGATGGCGGCGGCGATCCGGCGACCGAAAGCTTCCTGCGTTTCGAGGTTACCGGAATTACGGCGCCGGTCCAGAGCGCAATCCTCGGGCTGTACGCCACGAATGCAACCGTGGCCGGGCCGTCGCTCTACCAGACCGCGGCTGACTGGGAAGAGAGCGAGATCACGTGGGAGACCCGGCCGCCGCGGACCGGCGCGGCGGTCGCTGAGGTTGGGGGATTTGCCGCCGAGACCTGGGTCGAGTACGACGTGACGGCTGTCGTGACAGCCGACGGCGCGTACAGCTTTGTCCTCGCCACCACGTCCACCGATGGCACGAACTTCGTCTCCCGGGAAGGAGATCGGCCGCCGCATTTGGTCATCCGCATGGGGAGCGTCGAGGCGACGACGCCCACGCCGGTTAGCCCGTCGCCCACGACGTCGGACCTCCCGATCGTGGCCACGCCAGCGCCGGCGTCGAGCGACGAGGCGGTGCTCCTGGCGGCGGGGGATATCGCGGACTGCCGCTCGACCGCGGATGAGGCCACAGCCGACCTGCTGGATGACCTGCCCGGCGTCGTGGCGACCTTGGGCGACAACGTCTACGAGTACGGCACGCCGCTCGAGTTTGCCCTCTGCTACGACCCGTCCTGGGGCCGCCACAAGGACCGCACCCGCCCGGCCGCTGGCAACCACGAATACGACACGCCCGGCGCGGCCGGCTACTTCGGCTACTTTGGCGACGCGGCGGGCGATCCCGACAAGGGCTATTACAGCTACGAACTAGGGACCTGGCACGTCGTCGTACTCAACTCCAATTGCGAGGAAATCGGTGGCTGTGACGAGGGCTCGCCGCAGGAGCAATGGCTGCGCGCCGATCTAGCCGACCACCCCGCGTCCTGCACGTTGGCCTACATGCACCACCCGCGTTTCAGCTCCGGCGCCAATCACGGAAGCAGCACGGAGGTCGAGGCGCTCTGGGAGGCGCTCTACGATGCGGGAGCCGAGGTCGTGCTGGCCGCACACGACCATACCTACGAGCGTTTCGCGCCCCAGGATCCCGACGGTAACGCGGATCCCGTGCGGGGGATTCGGCACTTCGTGGTCGGCACCGGAGGCGCGGGGCTTTACGGTTTCGGGACGCCGCTGCCCAACAGTGAGGTGCGCAACGGCGAGACCCACGGCGTGCTGATGCTGACGTTGGGCGATGGGTGGTACGCGTGGGAGTTCGTACCGGTCGAGGAGCAGAGTTTCACCGATAGCGGCCGCGGCACCTGCCTGCCGATGCAGGTGAAGCCGTCGTGGGTTGCCGGTCTCTTTCCGGCTGCCTCCCCGACGGCCGGCGGCGAATGAGACCGCGGCGCCCCGTCTGAAGGGCGGGCCGCGGGCATGAACGGCAGTGGAGCAGGGCGGGAGGCGCCGTTGTGAGCGATTTGAACGAGTTGACGACGATGACCTTGACCATTCGGGCCTGGCACGACCTGCATCATCATCTGTTGCGCACCAACCAGATTGAGCAGGCCGCATTGATTCGGCGCGAGGTCATCAGCCGGCACGCCGACATCGCGGTGCCGGGGCCGCGGAACGGTACCCTCGTCGACTTCTCGACGACCGCGGACACGATTCGGGCGTTGCAAGACCAGGTCGAGGAAGCCTGCCTCCACTCGCCGTTCGACGCGGCCTGACGGTGTTCGACCACGCCTTCTCATGCGTGCGGTTTCGGCTCGTGATGAGGGCGAGTCGATGACTCGTCCACGCCCGATCTACACGAGCGCGCTATAGGCGTCGGCGGCGCCGGCGCCGATCCGGTTCCAGGTCAGGTGCTCCAACACGTAGGCGCGGCCCGAGGCGCCCATGGCCGGCCACTCGGCGCGGCACTCGATGAGCCGGCCGATGCCGTCGGCGAGGCTCGCTGGGGTTGGCTCGATGACGACGCCGCAGCCGGCGCGCTCGACATGCTCGGCGGAGCCGGCTTCGGCAGAGCAGACGACCGGCCGGCCGGCGAGCATCGCCTCGATCACCGTCTGCTGAAAGCCGTCGAAACGGGACACCGAGAGAAAGACGTCCCATTGCGAGATCACGTCCACGGACGAATCCCAGGATCGCCCCTTGAAGGTGACAGCATCGGCCAGGCCGAGGCGGCTCGCGAGCTGCCGGAGCATCTGCTCGTCTCCCCAGTCCGCCCCTTGCAAGACGAGCCGCAGGCCGGGTGACCGGTTCGCGGCCAGCGCAAACCCTTCCAGCATGATGTCCAGTCCCTTGTGCCAGGCGTCGAGCCGACCCAAGTAGCCGAGGGCGAGCGGTCCGTCGCGGGTCTGCCGGATCGGTCTCAGGTTCGGTGGCTCCACGTCATAGCCGTTGGCGACGGTGATGACCGGGCTCGTGACGCCGAGGCGCAGCAGGTACTTGCCGTGCGCGTCGGCCATGACCTGCACGGCCGCGGCCTGATTCAATAGGGACCGTTCGACGAGGCGGAAGTAGCCGCGCTTTCGTAGGGCATGGTTGGCGAAGAGCGCCGGGTTCAACGGATCGAACGGCGCGACGACGTAGGGGAGGGGTGCCTGTCGCGCCGCGCGGGCGAGGGGTGGGAGGTCGGGATGAAACGCGCCGTTGAGGACGATGAGGTCGAGGGCATCCTGATTGGTACGCACATAACGCAGCAGTTCCCGCGAGACACGGAAGGGAAGCTTGCCCACCGGTCGGCGAAATGATTGCACCTGGACGGGACCATCACAGCCCGACGTCTTCTCCTGCCCCTGGGCGAGGACGACCACGTGATGCCCGGCGCGGGCAAGCGCCTGGGTGAGACCGCGGACAACCATCGTCGTCCCGCCGGGCGTCGGGTAGTGGCCCAAGTAGAATCCGATGCGCATCGGCTCGCCTCTCGTCGACGCTTAGTTGGCCCGTCCTGCCGTGGCGCTGTTCGACCGCGCTTCGGCGATCGAGATCGGGGCGGCCGGCGCATCGCGCTTGAAGCCGAAGCGGCGAGCGGTGCGCGCCGCCACGAACTCGACGATGAGGCGCCGCGCGTCGGCCGCCACCTGCTCGAGCGGCTGCGTGCCGTCGACGATCCGCCCATTCGGCATCTTGCCGACCACCGACCGGTAGACTTCCCGCTGCCGGGCCGATTCGGCAAAGGTGACCTCTTGTTTGCGCGACTGGAGGACCTCGGCCGGGGAATCGAGGAGGACGACGAGATCAGGCTTCGGAATGACCCGCGCGATCAAGCGCGCCAGCCAATCCGGCCCGGCGAATCGGTGATGGCGGGGGACAATCGCCACTTCGAACATGTGCCGGTCGTGGAGAAGCAACAGATTCCGCGCCAGCTTGCGCCGCCGCTTCGGCTCACTCAGCAATTGGTCGATCGTGTAGTAGATGAACTTGAACACTGAGGCCGCCGGTGAATGGGACGGCTTGCCGTGCGGGTTGCGATCGGGCGCGGGTCGTCCCCACGAGCGGGGGAAGGGCCGCAGCAGAAATCTGGCCACCTCCGCCAGACCGGGAAGGGTGACCGCGAGCAACTGCTTCTGCGGTTCGACTTCTTTGAACGGGAAGTGCGAGGCGGGTTCCCCCGCGACCAGCGAACGCACGGTTGTCTTTCCTGCTCCATCCGGCCCAAAGAAAGCGACGGCCAATCCCGGCGATCGGAAGAGCAGCATGAACTCCTGCCCATAGTTCGCCACCATTTCGGCCACCGTGGCGACCGGGTGTCGCCGGACCGCGCGCAGCCAGAGCGCGCGCCGGCAGCGGGTGGCAAGCGGTTCGAACCGCGCCACATCACCCTCGATCGCAAGCTGGAGAAGCTCGGATCCCAGTTGCCGTCCAAACGCCCGGTCCAGCAGCGCCCGCAACGCTTCCGGCGAATCTGCCGCATCGCGGGCAATGAGCTCCTCGTAGCGTCGCGGCACGGCGCCGGGTCCGATCAGCTTCTCGCACCATACTGCAAACGCCTGATGGACCAGGGACGCGACCGGCAGGCCGTCGTCGTCCCAGGCGCCGGCCAGCAGCTCCTGATTCGTCAGGTAGACCGCGCCGCGCCACTGCTGGTTACCGTGCGCGACGTCGACTTTCAGAAAGCGCGGCCCGGCGGGGAAGTAATACGTCGCCACCGACCGGCGCCAAAAGACTTGCGTTGGACGCAGGTCGCCCAGGATAGCCGTCAGGCGCCGCGCGGTGACGCCGGTCGGCACGACCAGGTCGACGTCCGCCCCGGTTGCCAGTCCTGACGGGATCAGATGCCGGTTCCGCAGCAGACAGAACGGGATGCCAGCCCCTTGCAGGCGTGCCAGAACCTGATCCAGGCGTGTTGCGAGTGCTGTCGAGAGCGATTCAGCCGAATCGTCGCTGTCCGTGTGTACGGGAGCTACCTGTGCCATTGCTATCCCTCCATGGTAGAGCGAACATCCAGAGCTTGCCGGAAATAACGCCACAGCACGGCGTTGGTGATCACCGCGTTCATCAGGATCCCCAGCGCCGCGCCGATCAGACCGAACGTATGGAGCGCCACGATCCCGACGGTCAGCGTCGCCGCTGCCGAGCAGAGGTAGGCGCGAAAGATGGGCGAGGTATGCCCCATGCTGCGCAAGCCGATTGAGGCGACCGTGCGCGTCGAGATCAGAACGTAATGCAGGGCGACGAGCGCAAGCAGCCACCCATACTCGCTGTACTGGTCGCCGTAGAGGACGCGCAGGATTGGCTCGGCGAAGACGGCGACGACCAGTGAATAGCCGCCCATAAGGCAGGTGACGCCGATGGCGGCCCGGCGGATGAAGGTCTGGAAGGCGGGCACGCCCTCGCGCGCGTAGACTGTTGCCGCTCTGGGCGTGAGCAGGGTCTCCAGGGCGTTCACCACGATGTTGCCGGGGCCCAGAACGGTCGAAACGGCGCGCATGATGCCGGTCGCGGTCACGCTGACGAGACCGGCAATCAGGACGGGATAGGCCTGCCCCGAGGTCCACGACACGAGATTGCTGCCGACCAGCCACTTGCCAAACCGCCAATGCTCGGCGGTCGCTGCCCGCAGGCGATCGGCATTGACGGCCCAATCAATGTGCGACCGGAGTTGCACCAGGCCGACGATCGAGGCGAGGGCGGAGGTCGCGCCAAGGACCGCGAGCACCGTCATTTCGGTCAGGAGGCCGAGGCGCCAGATGGCCGCGACGCCGAGCACCTGGCCTCCGTAGCTGATCAGGTCGTTGGTGAAGGCGCCACGGGTATCGGTTTTCGTGTAGAGCACCCGGCGCACGAATTCCTGAAACTGCCAGGCGACGATGATAGGAGCGAGCGCCGCCAGGAGCGGCGCGGCGCGGCTCCAACCGGCGAGATAGGCGACCGCGGCGCTGATGGCTACGACGATGGCCAGCCCGAGGGCTAAACCGATCTGGCCAATCGCGACCGCCGTCGTGTACTGGACGTAGTCGTCGTCCTGACGGGTTGCGCCGAAGAGGTGGTGTGGTTGGGTGATCAGCGCCGCCTGAAAACTATTCGTGGCCAGCAGCACGGTGTAGGCGACGGCGAACGCGCCGAAGGCGGCCGGACCCAACCCGCGGGCCAGAAGGACCATTGTCATGAAGTTTGTCGCCGAGATCAGCGCCTGATCGGCGATGCCCCAGACGCCCTTGCGGAGCAGGGCGGAGCCTCGCGGGCCGAAGATCTGCCGCACATGATCCAGATCCAGGCGGACAGTTTGAGCGATCATCCGCGCCACCCCGATCGTTTCGTGCAACCGGTGGCGCACATCCTGTCAGCCATGGGAGACCTGGTTGATCGGTCGGTCGACGGTGGGCGAAAACTGCTTGAGGCGCAGCCACTGGGCCGCGACCAGGCCGGCGTACCAGGGGTTCAGCAGGAGGTACCGCCGCCACAGGCGGCGGGGCTCGCACCCGAGCCGGAAGAGCCATTCCAGGCCGCGATCTTGCATCCACCGCGGCGCCCGCGGTTTGGCACCGGCGTGAAAGTCAAAGGCGGCGCCGACCGCGATGATCGGCATGGCGAGCTCGTCGCGGTACTCGTAGGCCCAGACCTCCTGACGGGGGCAGCCGAGGCCGACAAAGACGATGCGGGCGCCCGATGCCCGGATCCGGGCGACGACCTCCTCCTTCTCGGCCGGCGTGAGGCGCCGGGCCTTCGACGGTTCCGCGCCCGCGATATTCAGACCTGGGAACCGCTCACGCAGGGACGCTTGCAGCCGCTCGACGACGACCGGCATGCTGCCGTAGAGGTAGATGCCGATCCCGTCGCGCGCGGCGGCCGCGCAGGTCCGCAGCATCAGCTCTGGGCCATAGACCCGCTTGGACAGGCGCGTGCGATGGATCAGGTTGAGCGCCCACCGGACCGGCTGGCCGTCCGGCACCACCAGATCGAGGCGATTCAAGCGGCCCCGGTGCTCGTCGTCGGTGTAGCCGGTCATCACGCCGTGGACGGCGAGGGCCGTCACGGCCAGCGCCTGCCGGTCGCGCGCGGCTGACACGATCCGCGCGAGGGCGCCGTCGTAATCGACGGCGTCGACCAGGATGCCCAGGACGTTCTTCTTGCCGTGATCGATCATCGCACCGCCATCCGCGGCGTCCACCGCTCGCGCCCCGCGGCGGCGATCTCGGTCAAAATGGCTGGGACGTCGTAGCGCGGCGACCAGTCGGGGTAGTGCGACTGGAAACGGGAGAGATCGCTGATCCACCAGACGTGATCACCGACGCGGTTTTCCTCCCGATAGCTCCAGAGGAGCGGCCGTTCCGCGATCTGCTCGACCAGGGCGATCGCTTCGAGCATTGAGCAGTTGCTGAATCTGCCTCCGCCGATGTTGTAGACCTCGCCGCGGCGCGGGTTCTTGTAGAAGGCGTGGAAGGCACGAGCGAGGTCCCCGCTATGGATGTTGTCCCGCACCTGCTTGCCCTGGTATCCGAAGACGGTGTATGGAATGCCGGTGAGCGCGCACTTCATCAGATAGGAGAGGAAGCCGTGTAATTGGGCGCCGGCGTGGTGGGGGCCGGTCAAGCAGCCGCCGCGGAAGCAGGCCGTAGCCAGGCCGAAGTAGTGCCCGTATTCCTGGACCAACACGTCGGCCGCCACTTTCGAGGCGCCGAAGAGGCTGTGGAGCGAGCCGTCGATCGACATCTCCTCGGGGATGCCCCCGGCATAGGCATGGGTTGGCTCGATCTCCCACCGGGTCTCCAGTTCGACGAGCGGCAGCCGATTTGGCCGGTCGCCGTAGACCTTGTTGGTCGAGGTAAAGATAAAGACGGCGTTGGGCGCAAAGCGGCGGGTCGCCTCCAGCAGCACCAGCGTGCCGTTGGCGTTCACCGTAAAGTCGGTCATAGGGGCCTTCGCCGCCCAGTCGTGAGAGGGCTGCGCGGCCGTATGAATCACGAGCGAGATCTCGCGCCCGTGCCGCGCGAAGATCCTGAAGATTGCGGCCTCGTCGCGAATGTCAACGGCGTGGTGCTCGTAGGCGGGGATCACCTGCCGCAGGCGCTGCAGGTTCGGCGCCGTCGTCGCCTCGTCGCCAAAGAGTTCGCGGCGCATGTCGTTGTCGATCCCGACGACGTGGAAACCCTGGTCGGCAAAGTAGGTGGCTGCCTCGGAGCCGACCAAACCCGCCGCGCCGGAAATGAGTGCGACACTCATGCGAGTCCTCCGTCCATGAGCGTCGTCATGCCGTGGCGACGAGCACGGTCGCCGGGCCGAGGACGTGGTCGATGCAGCGGTCGAGCGCCTCGTCAGCGTCGACGCGCGCTTCCCAGCCGAAGACGCTCTTGACCTTTGAGACGTCCGGGATGCGCCGGCGGACATCGCCGGCGGCGGCGGGGAGTGGGCGAAAGGTCAGTTCGGCGTCAGGTGGAAAGAGCCCGCGTTCGCGCGCCCGCCGGAAGATGGCGTGGGCCAACTCCTTCATCGTGATGGGTTGCGGGTTGCCCAGGTTGAAGGCGTCGTTGCGCGCTTCGTCGCGGAAGGAAAAGCGGGCGATGGCCTCGGCCACGTCCTCGATCCAGGTGAAGCAGCGGACCTGTTCCCCATCGCCAATGATCGGGATCGTGCGCTCCCGGCGGACGCAGATCGCCTCGATAAAGTCGGCGAAGACGTGGCTTTTCCCGATCTGGACATCGCCGCGCTCCCAGGGCGTGATGATGTTGAACGGCCGCCAGAGGACGTACTCCAGCCCGAACTCCTGCCAGAACGCCCGCGATAGCCGCTCCCCGACGAGTTTGGACAGCCCGTAGTCGGTGAATGGGATGCCGAACTGTTCGGCGTCCTCCTCGGAGCTGGGCACGCGTGTTGCCCGCTCGTACATCATCGAGCTTGAAATGTAGGCCACCCGCGAAACGCCGCGGCGCTTGGCAGCGCGCAGGATGTTGGCGTGCAGGGTTACGTCGTTGCTCAGGATCGATGCCGGGTAGCGATGAAATGCGCCGCCGCCGTACAACGTCGCGGCGCCCTGGATGACCCCGTCGACGCCCTGCATGATCCTGTCGACCGTCGCCGGATCGGTCAGGTCGCCCTCGACGAAGGCGTAGTCGCGCTGTCGCTCGATCCGCCCGTGGCGCGCAAAATTGTCGACCCCCGTCACCTCGTGGCCTTCCGCCAGGAGGACGGGGATCACCGCCTGCATCAGCGAACCTTCGCTGCCGGTTACCAGGACCCTCATCTATGCCACTCCCACCCGCTGCATGTTGCTCGGCGTAACCGCGGCCATCGCGTCGCCGAGCCGAAAAACACCGTTGTTCGACTCGTACCGCATGTCGGTCCAGAATCCCCAGATGTCGATGACCCGGCACTCGGGGTTGCCGACCCATTCAGCAATCCGGCCGAGGTCCGCGAACGCGGAGTGCGGCGTCATCAGGACAATGCAGTCCGCGCCCTGCAGGTTGGAGACGTCCTGATACTCCTCATGGAAGGGATCGACGCACGACACCTCGTAGACGCCGTTGTCGAGTTGCTTGCGCAGCTTGAAGGAGAGGGAGTTGCGCAGGTCGTCGTTGTCGGCCTTGAAGCTCATCCCCAGGATGCCGATGTGCTGCACGTGGGGCATCCGCTCGATTTTCATCGCGATCTGGGCGGTCATCCCTTCGTTGATCTTGAAGGCGGCGCTGATCAACTCCGGAAAGGGGATGCGCTCCAGCAAGAAGTAGCCGTCCTTGTAGAGGCAAGGTCCGCCGACGTTTGGGCCGGGGCGAGGAATGCGGAGACGGGGATAGTCCCGGTTGATCGCGTCGATGATCCGGTTCGCATTCGCTGACCAGATGTCGGCAATCAGATGAATCTCGTTGGCGAACGCAAAGCTGAGGTAGCGGCTCATGTTGGTGATGAGCTTGCCGAGCTCGGCCTCGACCGGCGTCAGGCGGATGCATTCGTTGCGGACATAGGTCGAAAAAAAGCGGGCCGCTTGCTCGTAGCCGTGGTCGTCGAAGGCGCCGACAATCTGGGGCAGGGAGGTGAGCTCCTCGATGCTGTGGCCTTGGAGCACCCGTTCGGGCGCGAAGACCAGGGCGTAGTCCCGGCCGCATTCCCATCCCAGGAGACGCTCGATCAGCGTCCGCACCCGCTCGGTGGTGCCGGGCGAGACGGTGCTGCGCAGGACGATGAGCTGCCCGCGTCGCAGGAACGGTTTGAGGGAGACAAGCAGGCTCTTGAGATGACCGAAGCGAGGATTGAGGTTTTCGTCGATCGGCGTCCCCAGGATGATGATGACGACGCCGGCCTGGCTGACGACGGAGGCATCCGACGTCATCTTCAATCGCCCGTGGCGGAGCGCGGCCGCGAGGTACTCCTCGCCATGTCGTTCCAGGCTCGGCACCACGCCGGCCATGATCTTGGCGTTGGCGGCGTCATTGACGTCGATCCCGTCAACCGCCCAACCGGCGTCCGCCAAGACGAGGCACATTCCCAGACCGACGTGGCCCGCCCCGCCGATGACCGCTACCCGATTCGCATCCATGCCGTTCCTCCTGCCAGGCAAGCGGCCCTAAAACGCCCCGAATCCGCGCAGGACCACGCGCACGGTGCGCGCGGCGATGCGCATGTCGAGCCGAAAAGAGAGGTGTTTGACGTAATAGAGATCGAGATCCGTGTGCTCATGCATAGGGAGGTCGCCGCGACCCTGGACCTGCCACCAGCCGGTCATTCCGGGGCGAACCAGATGGCGCTGATGCTGCCACGGCTCGTAGCGCATCACGATCTGCGGCAGCTCCGGCCGCGGCCCGACCAGACTCATGTTGCCGCGAACCACGTTGACGAACTGGGGCCATTCGTCGATGCTCGTGCGCCGTAGGACCTTTCCGACGCGCGTGACGCGAGGGTCGCCGTTGACCTTGTGCCGGAGGCGGCCGTCCGCCCCCATGAACAACCGGAGTTCTTGGTGGGGTTCCCAGGTCATGGTGCGGAACTTGTAAACGACGAACGGCTCACCCCCCCGCCCGATGCGGGACTGGCGAAAGAGCGCCGGGCCGCGCGAGGTTAGCCGGATGACGAGCGCGGTGAGCAGGAGCAGTGGCCAGATGAGGACCAGTGCCAGGCCGCCCACGACGATGTCGAGGCACCGCTTGAAGACGGCAAAGTAGGCGAGCCGCCCTCCTTGGCAGCGCCGCGCGCTCTTGAGCAGCGTCAGCCAGGCATCCTCGGCCGCGGCAGCCGGGCGCGCGCTCAGGCTCGCTGGCACCGGAAGATCGGCCCGGGGGACCAGCGCCCCGAGATCAGCGGAAGCATTCAGTTCCGCGGGAAGAGGTTCCGCCACTTGCTGTTCCAGTGACGCCCCTCCCAGGAGAGAACCCAGACCCAACTGACGACCCCTGTCCAATTCACGGTGATGGCGTGCGAACGCTGCGCCGTGCTCCTCCACTTCAATGCGCCCCCCCTCCATTGAACCTCTGGTCTCCTAGCCCGCTTGGCGCTAGTCCGCGACCATGACCGGTACATGATCCGTCTGGATCAACGTGAGCCGCTTCGGCGCCGAGACGGAGCGGCCGACGGCCTCGTAGATGAATCCCGCCTGCACGACTGCCGCCGGATCGAGCGCATTGCGCCCGTCGATCAGCAGTCGGCCGCGCATCGCGTTCGCCAGGTGGTCGAGGTCGATCGCGCGGTAGGCGGACCATTCGGTAGCGAGGACGACGGCGTCGGCGCCCATCGCGGCGGCGAAGGGGTCATCGGTGATGACGACCTCAGGCAGCGCGACCGCGGCCCGCCGGCCCGCCGCCGGGTCCGCCGCGCGAACCTTGGCCCCGGCCGCCAGCAGCTTGCCGATGATCTCGATGGCTGGCGCCTCGCGAATGTCGTCGGTGTCGGGTTTGAAGGCGAGGCCGAGCACGGCGATCGTCTTGCCGCGCAAGTCACCCAGGTGCGACGTCAGCTTGTCGATCACGCGGCCGCGCATCATGGCGTTGATGCCGAGCACGGCGTCCAACATGCTGGGAGCGATGCCGGTGGCGCGCGCCATCGCCGCCAGGGCGCGGACATCCTTGGGAAAGCAGGACCCGCCGAATCCGATGCCCGCCTGCAGGAGCTGGGGGCCGATCCGCTCGTCCATCCCCATGCCTCGCGCGACAACGCCGACGTCCGCGCCGAGCCGCTCGCAGATCATGGCGACCTCGTTGACGAAGCTGATTTTGGTCGCGAGGAAGGCATTCGAGGCGTACTTGATCATCTCGGCGGTGCGGGGATCGGTGATCAGCACCGGCGCGCTGAGGGGTGCGTAAAGCGCGGCCACCCTCTCGGCGGCGGCCAGATCGGAGGATCCCACGACGATGCGCGCGGGATGGAAGAGATCGTGGACGGCCGACCCTTCGCGCAGAAACTCGGGGTTGGACACGAGCGCGAAGGAGCGATGTTCGTCGGCATGTTCGGCGAGGATGTCGGCGATCAAATCGAGCGAACCGACCGGCATCGTGCTCTTGGTGACGACGACCAGATCGCGCCGCGCATGCTGACCGACTGCTTGGATCGCCGCCAGGACGTGCCGCATGTCGGCGCGGCCGTCGCCAGCGGATGGGGTACCGACGCAGATGAAGACAAATTCGGCCGCCCCGACCGCGTCGGCGTAGTCCTCCGTAAAGCGGAGGCGCCCGCCGGCCAGCCCGCGACGCAACAGGGCTTCCAGGTCGGGCTCGTAGATCGGCAGCTGCCCCTCGGTTAGCATCCGAACCTTTGTCAGATCGACGTCAAGGCCGATGACGTCGTGCTGCAGTTCCGCGAAGGCGGCGGCGTAGGTGAGCCCCACGTAGCCACCGCCGCCGACGATTGCAATCGTTGCCATATCCCTCCCCTCGCTCCGGCCAACGGTTGCCCGATCGCGCGACGATCGTCGCGCGATCGGGTGTCGCGACGCTTCGGCGCCGTCGCACGAGACCTAAACACGGCCGCGGAGCCGCCGACGGCCACCGCGAGCGTGCCGATGCGTCCCTTAACCGGCTACGAGGGGGATGGCTGTAAGCACACACCTGGCAGTCCGGAAACGGCCGACGGTCCTGACGATGCCCGCGGCCTTCCGACGTTATTACCCGTGATAGAATGCTCGAAGCCATCGGTCGCCCGTCGGCGCCGGTTGGCGGCCCCGCCGGCGGGGGGGCCGTTTGCCTACTGATCCCCCCGCCGTCGGTTTTGTCTCACCCCCACGCCACGGCACCCCCCGCAAGGACTATCATGGTAATCCATTCGGGCTAGTCCGTATCGTGCATTGCCACTCTATCGGGCTAGGACTACCGTGTCAATTGAACGTACACTACGAAAACGGCCGGATGTTGGCCGGAAGCAATGTGTGCCCGGCTACCTTCCGCCCGATATTGAGCCGCTCGACACTGCACTTGGGCGCCCCCGAGCGGCTGATAGAGTTGACGTGCCCCCTGGTCATAGAGTATTTTACCCGGGTAAGGCTAGTCTATACTTCCCATGACCGAGGTCATGGTGCATGATGAGCAGCGTCGATCTGTCACCGGCCCGGGTGGGCCATATGGGCTATGGATGGCCGGCCGGCTCGTGTCGACGGGGAGAGTCCAGTGCAGATCCTGGTTACTGGTGGCGCGGGGTTCATCGGAAGTCATCTCGTTGACCGCCTGCTCCATGAAGGCCACCGCGTCGTCGTTGCCGACTGCTTTGTGACGGGACGGTATATCAATCTGACCGACGTCGAGCACCATCCAAACGTGCTCCTCGTCCATCAGGACTTGACGCGACCGATTCCGCCCGACTCCCTGCAGGGTCCCTTCGACCGCATTTACAATCTCGCCAGTCCGGCCAGCCCGCGCGGTTACGGCCGGTATCCGTTTGAGACGCATCTCGTCAATACGTTCGGCGTCCTCCACGTGCTGGAGTTGGCGCGCCGCGACGGCGCTCGCTTCGTCCAGGCCTCGACCTCCGAGGTCTATGGCGATCCGTTGGTCCACCCGCAGCGCGAGGAGTACTGGGGCAATGTCAACCCGGTCGGGCCGCGCTCCTGCTACGACGAGGGGAAGCGCTTCGCCGAGAGTCTGACGATGGAATTTGTGCGGCAGTATCAGCTTGACGCCCGCATTGCCCGCATCTTCAACACCTACGGGCCGCGTTCCCATCCGGCGGACGGGCGGGTGGTGCCGAATTTCTGTGTGCAGGCGCTGCGCGGCGAGCCCCTGACGGTCTACGGAGACGGGTCGCAGACGCGTTCCTTCTGTTACGTGGCGGACCTGGTGGGTGGGCTCGTGGCGCTGATGGAGACCGAGGGGCTGGCCGGGGAGATCGTCAACCTGGGCAATCCGACCGAGATCACCGTCCACCAGTTTGCCGAGATGGTGCTTGACATCACCGGGTCGGGCTCGGCAATCGAGCACGCGGCGCTGCCCGTCGACGACCCGACCAGACGGCAGCCGGACATCACGAAGGCGCGTCGCCTATTGGGTTGGGAGCCGGTCGTGTCGCTGCGAAGTGGTCTGGAGGCAACCATCGAGCACTTCCGCCAAACCCTCTGAGGGCGCGAAAGCGGAGGTCGTCGCGCTGGCAAGGGGCGGAGGTGCGGAGAGGGGCGGGCGCTGCACACGATGAGCGTTCGCGGGGAGAAGGGGGTTGACTTGGAATTTGGTCTTCGCCAAGCTCTGTGGCTCGTGCGACGTTGGTGGTGGCTGCTGCTGCTGGCGCCGCTGGTCGCGAGCTTCGCCGCGCGGGAGTTGGAGGCGCGCTTTCGCGGCGACGAGATCCCGCGGTATTCCGCCGCCGCCACGCTGTTGATCAACCCCGCGCAAGCTACGGGGCGCACGAACTACAGCGCGAGCACCTACGGCGAGCTGATGCTGACAGAATCCGTGCTGGAACCCGTCGTCACCGGGTTGGACTTGCCATTCGGCGTCGACACGCTGCGAGAGCGGGTGCATGCCGACCCCGTCGTGGATCAACGCGACCGCGCGACCGAGCTCCTCAGGGTCCGCGTGGAGGATCCGGACCCGCAACGCGCCGCCGACATTGCCAACGCGGTCACGGAATCCTTCGTCTCCTATTTGGCCGATCAAGCGGTGCGCCTAACCGGTCCGACCCGGGCGGAGCTCGACAATCAGATTGAGGAAACCCGCCAGCAGATCAGCGACACGCAGAGTCAGCTACAGACACTAGAGCAGTCTCCCGATAGCACCGATCCGACCAATCAGGCACAAATCGATGCGCTGCGAACCAATCTCAACCGGTTGCGCGACACGCACTCCGATCTCTTGCTGACAGCGCAAACAATGGATCTCAACGCGGCAGCCGCCCAGTCTCAGGTATGGATTGCCGATGACGCCGACGTACCCAGTGAGCCGGTGCCAGAGGGCGGGATCAATCCGATGATCCCCGCGGCCCTGGCCGGGTCGATCCTTGCCGTCGCCGCGGTGCTGCTCATTGCTTATTTTGACAATACGATCAAGACCACCGCTGAGGTCGAGGCGCTGATCGGGGCGCCCTTGCTCGGCGCCGTGCCGATCCTGTCTGGTCGGCGGACGGGCACTGCCCAACTTTTCGCCGTCACGCAACCTCAGACGGAGGCTGCCGACGCGATCCGCGTCATCCGAACCAACATCGAGTTCGCCGCCTCCGAACGCAGGACGGCGCGTCTCGTCATCAGCAGTCCGGGGCCCGAGGAAGGGAAAAGCACCATCGCCGCCAACCTCGCGGTGGCCATGGTTCAGGCGCGGCGGTCGGTGATGTTGATCGATGCCGATCTGCGTCGCCCAAGTCTCCACGCTATCTTCGGTGTGCGGAACGATCGCGGACTGTCCACCCTGTTGGCACGGCCTGATCAGCCGTGGTGGTCGGCCGCGGTCGCAACAATGATTCCGCACTTGAGCCTGATACCGAGCGGACCGTTGCCGCCCAATCCGGCCGACCTCCTTAGCCGCGACCGACTTTCGCGGTTATTGGAGGAGATTGGCGAAACGGTGGACTTCATCCTGATCGACACGCCGCCGATGCTGCCGATGAGCGACACACTCGAGATCGCCGCCAGGGCTGACGGGGTTATCCTGGTCTCGCGCGCCAACCGGACGCGGCGCGGTGCGCTGGAGGCGTCGGCTGCCCGCCTGCGGCAGGGCAACGTACGCGTCGTGGGCGCCGTGCTCAATGAGCAACCGCGCAGCGAGTCCAGCTACGGGTACGGGTACTACGCGGCGAGCCAAGCCGACCTGAATGCCAACGACTGGGATCGCCTGTCGGAAACGTCGTCCGTCGGCCAATGGGGTACCCAAGCAGCCGGCATGGAACTGGCGGATCATCGCGCACGGACCGACCGCGTTGCGGATCCGAAAAGCCGAGACGGGGCAGTCCGCCACGTGCCGGCCCTCAAATGAACGACCAACACGCGCCAGCGACGCCACGCCGTCACCGCGGCTCGCCGACTCATCTGATGGCTGTTGTCGCGAGCGTGGCCCGGTCGTTCGTTTAGTCGCTGGCGGTTCCACCGACGGCATAGACCGTCCCCCCGAGGTTGCCCACGTAGACCACGCCGTCGACGACGACTGGCGAGGAGTAGACCTCGGCCTCGAGATTGATCCGCCACCGTTGCTCACCGCTTTCGGCATCGAGCGCATACAGATGACCGTCGAAACTGCCGACGTACACGTTGCCGTCGACGACGGCAGGCGACGAGGAGATTTGGGCGCCGGTCGCGAACTGCCAGGCGAGCTCCCCATTCTCGGCCGAGACCGCGTAGACGTCGCCATCTTCGCTGCCGACGTAGATCACGCCGTCCGCGATCGCCGGCGACGAGGCGATGAGGCCATCCGTCTCGAAGCGCCATCGCTCCTGGCCGGTCGCGGCATCGAGGCCGTGGAGGACGCCGTCCGCGTCACCGACGGCGAGCACGTCATCCTGGACGGCCGGTGACGAGTAAAGACCGGCGAGCGTCGTGTGCCATCGCTCCTCGCCGGTCGCGGCATCGACCGCGTACAGCGTTCCGTCGATGCCGCCGGTGTAGACCGTGTTGCCCACGACGGCGGGCGACGAAAAGATTTCGCCGCTCGCCGGGAAGCGCCACCGTTCGGTTCCGGTCGCCGCGTCCAGCGCATAGAGCGAACCGTTCCAACTCCCGACGTAGACGATGCCGTCGACAACGGCAGGAGACGCGACGACGTCGCCGACATCGGCTCGCCAACGCTCCGTGCCCGTGTCGGCGTCGAGCGCGTAGAGGTTGCCGTCCAGGCTGCCGACGTAGACCACCCCCGCCAACACCGCGGGTGACGACACCACGTCGCCCGCGGTCTGGAAGCTCCAACGCTGCTCGCCGGTCGCCGCGTCCAATGCATAGACATTGCCATCCAGGCTGCCGACGTAGACCAAACCGTCCACCACTGCCGCCGACGAGGAGACACTGTCTTCGGCCTCAAAGGTCCAGTTCACGACCGGATCGCCCGTCGGTCCGGGGCCGGGTTCTTCGCCGGTGCGGGCCGGACCGCCGCGGAACATGGCGCCGGCCATCGGGGGTGCGGTCGGGGTCGCTACGGGCGCCGTCGTCGGCGACGGGGTCGCCGCCACCGTCGGGGTCGCCGTTGGTCGAGGCGTGCTCGTCGGCACCGGCGTGCCGGTCGCCGTGGGGACGGCGGTCGGTGTCTGAGTCGCGGTCGCCGTCGGTTCGGGCGTCGAAGTTGGCGTTGGCGTCGGGGTTAACGTCGGGTCCGGGGTCGCCGTTGGCGCCGGCGTTGCGGTGGAGGTGGGTCGCGGTGTCGCGGTTGACGTCGGTCGCGGCGTGGCCGTCGGGACGGGGGTCGGCGTCCGCGTGGCTTGGGGCGTGGGGGTCACGGTCGGCACGGACGTGGCCGTCGCCGTGGGCGCCAGTGTTGCGGTGGCGGTCGGCGCGATGGTCGGCGTGGCTGTCGGTCGCGGCGTCGATGTGACCGTGGGTTGAGGTGTGGCTGTGGCTGTCGGAACCGGTGTGGCCGTCTCAGTCGGCGCCGCGGTGGGCGATGACGTCGGCGATGCCGTTGGGGCCGCGGTCGCCGTCATCGTTGGCGCCGCTGTCGCTGTACTCGTTGGCGCCGGCGTCGAAGTCTCGGTAGCTGCCGGCGTCGAAGTTGGCGCCGGCGTCGCCGTTTCGGTTGGAATCGCGGCCACCGCGAAGGTCGGGCTTGGGGCCGGCGGCGTCGAGGTCGCCGGCGCGGTCTCCGTCGGCTCAACCGTGGCGGTTGCGGCGGTCGTTGCTGTCGGCGGCACGGTCGTCTCCGTTGGTTCTGACGTCGCGGTGGCGGCCGGCGACGGCGCAACCGGTGACGCCGGCTCAGGAGACGCTAAGGCCGTGGGCGTCGCCGGGAGACTGGGGGTCGAGGGCGGTGCGGTAGCGGTCGCGTCCAGAGCCGCCGCGCTCCCGATTGCCGTCAGTCGACCTGTCCAGGAACCGACATACACCACACCACCGACGACGGCCGGCGAGGACGCCACATTGCCGTCGAGGGGGAATTGCCATCGCTCGGCGCCGGTGAGGGCGTCAAACGCGTAGAGGTTGCCATCGGCGTTGCCAACGTGGACGACCCCAGAGGCCACGGTCGGTGATGATGCGATGACCTGTCCGATCGTCACGCGCCACCGCACGTCGCCGGTCTGGGCGTCGAGGGCAACGAGGTCGCCATTCCCGTTACCGATGGTGAGCATGCCATCGACGACAGCAGGCGACGCGGTGATGGGACCGCCGGTCTCGAAGCGCCACCGCTCGGCCCCGGTGGCACTATCCAGCGCCAGGATGTCGCCGATGAAGGTGGCGACATAGACGAACCCGGCCGCAACCGCCGGCGACGCCCGGACCTCGGTGCCGGCCTGCAACCGCCACCGTTCGGCGCCGGTTGCCGCCTCGATCGCCAAAACCTCGCCGCCGTTCCCCGCGATGTAGATGACGCCATCGGCAACCGCTGGGGATGCCCCTACCCGGCTGCCGACGCTGAAGCGCCATCGTTCCCCGCCGCTGGACGCATCGAGCGCATAGAGTTGACCGTCGCTGCTCCCCACATAGACCACGTCGGCCACGACAGCCGGTGAGGAAAAGACGACGCCGCCGGTGGCGAACTGCCACAACTCGGCGCCGGTGTCGGCGTCGAGCGCGTAGACGACGCCGTCGTAGCTGCCGAAGAAGACCCGACCGTCGGCGACAGCCGGGGAGGAAGCGATGTCGCCGCCCGTCTCGAACCGCCAGCGCTCGGCGCCGCTGGCGGCGTCGATGGCATAGAGCGCATCGTCATTGGAGCCGACGAAGACCACGCCGTTGCTCACAGCGGGCGAGGAGGAGATACGGTCGTCGGTGTCGACGGTCCAGAAGGTGGCGAGGGGCGCCTCTGGGCTCGGACCCGGCTGTGCCCCGGTGCGCGCGGGATCGCCGCGAAACATCGGCACGCCGTCGGCCGGCTGGGACGCGTCCTGGACGGCGGCGTGCGTCAGGACCACGAACGAGAGCACGATGAGGGCGGTCAGGACGGCGCTGATCCGTCGCAGCGCGGGCCAATGGTAATCTCTGCCCGCGGCAAAGCTCGTGTCTGGCATCCTCCGCCCCCCCAAGAGCATCCTTGCGCCGGCCGGCTCGAACCGCGAACTCCATCTCCCTGTCCCCCGCCGACGGCCAACCGTTTACGCGGCGAAGAGCAGATGCGTTCGCGCGAGGTGTCGCCCAATCTGGTCAGCTATTGTAGTATCTCATCCGCGAACCGATGATCCACGCTGCAGGACCGCGGGTTGGGGGGGAGGCGGTTCTCATCAGCCGGTCGTCGTTCCCCTCTGCCGAACATTGAGAAAGGAGCGCGGTCGTGAACGTGCAGACGGGGCGAGTGACCACATGTCTGATCGCCGGTGCCGCGGTGCTGATGGCGGTCACCGGGATTGGAGCGGTGGCGCCCCTTGGCGCCCAGGATGAGCCGGAGCAAATCGTCATTGAGCTGCAAGAAGTAAACGACTCCGGCGTGACCGGCACGGTCACACTGACCGCGGTCGACGGCGCCACCGAGGTCATGCTGCAACTCGAGGGAATCCTGGACGGCAACGTGGTGCATATTCACCAAGGCACCTGCGAAAGTTACGAGCCTGACCCGCTCGCGCCCTCGGGCGACGTCGTGCTGACACCCACTGGCGTGGAGGGTCAGAGTACGACAACGGTCGAAATTCCGCTCGAGGAATGGCTGGCGGAAGAGACGATCATCCATGTCCACGCCGGGGAGCGGGAGATCGAGGATATTCTCGTCTGCGGAGACGTCGTGGCGCCCGCAATGGCCGATGTGGGCGGCCCGGACGACGCTCCGACAACGGGCGTGAGCACGAACGGCATATCGGAGACGGGCGTCGGCACCGCTGCCTTCAGGAGTCGGAATGGGTTGGTCCTCGCCTTGGGCGGAGTCGCGAGTCTCCTCTTGGCCTTGGGGGCAATCGCGCGGCGCCGCGGGCAGGCGAGCGGTGGGTGGCACGGCGCCTGATCGTGTCCGCATCGCCATGACCGCCTCCGGTGTCGTCCCATCGGGCTGGAGCACCGACCAGTACGCGGCCGCTGGACACGTACTCGCCCCTGGCGCCCGTGCTGCACGAGCAGGCCGCCGCGATGGACACCCTGTTCGGGGCGTGAGGCGGCATCCCGTCACGTTTGGCTGTCCGTTTGGCTGTCAGGTGGGGACACATCAGTAGACGACAGCCGGCAGGAAAGACCTGCCGGCCGTCGTTTTTTCCGATTTTATGGGCGTGTTGGGTGGCGAGGGCGCATGGGAGTCGAACCCACCGGCGCCGGGATCGCCGACGCCCACACGGTTTTGAAGACCGGGGAGGCCACCGGGCCCCTTCCGCCCCCATCGCGGCGGCATGGGATTGTAGCATCGACGAGGCGTTCGGCGTTCGGCCGCGTTTGCGAACCGTCAGGCTGAGGCATCGAAGCATCCCCCGGCGAAGCGCGGCGGCCCCCCGACCCCCAATCCTGGGGGAGCACGTCGGGGCGGCTGCGCCGGGGGATGCTTCGGCGTCGCCTCAGCATGACGGAGCTTTGCAAACGCCGCCTAGGCGTTAGGCAATAGTGCCCAGCCCTCGATCTATTGCCGCGCAATCAACCCCAACAACTCGTCGCCGTACTTGTCGACGCGGGCGGGGCCGAAGCCGGGGACGTTGCCGAGGGCGGCGAGGGTGCGGGGGCGGGCGACGGCGAGGTTGCGCAACTGGCTGTTGTGGGCGATGACGTAGGGCGGGACAGCGTCGGCGCTGGCGCGCTCGCGGCGCCAGGCGTAGAGCGTTTCGAGCAGTTCGTGGTCCTCGGGGTCGAGGTCGGCGTCCTCCTCGATGGCCGGCGGCCCTTCTTGCACCGAGCGGGTCGGGCGCGGAGTGGGCGCCGCATCTTCATAACCAAAGAGGTCGTCGATGGTGACGGAGGCGCCGCGTTCGGTCAGGGTGATGATTTTGTACTCGTGGTCGAGGTCACGATAGAGCAGGCCGTCATCGATGAGGCGGTCGATCAGGCGCTCGACCTGCGCCTTCTTGAAGCCGGAGAGCGCGCCAAAGGCGGGTGAGCGGTCGGCGCGGAGTCGGCTCTCGACCGATCCGAGCAGGAGCTTCACGAGACCCGGTTTTCCCATTTGGTAGGGCAAGGTGCGGACACCGTTCAGGACGGACATGACGTCCCGCGCGGTCAACCGCACCTTGACAGTGCTCGCTGCGGCGGTCACCTCCGATCGCTTGGCGGCCGCGCCGGTGCAGACGTCGCAGACGGTGCCGCAGGGGTCGAGGCGCTCACCGAGGTGGGCGGCAAGGACGGCGTGACGGCAGCGGTTGCCGGCCGCGTAGTCCATCACCTGCTTGATCCGGCGGCGGGCGTCGGCGCGGGCGCGCTCGATGAGCTGGGTCAGGGTCGCGCCGGCGTCGCCTTGGACCGGCAGGATTTCGAGGCAGGTCGCGCGCGGGCCGTCGCGCACCAGCAGGTCGTCGCGGTCGCTGAGGAGTAAATCGAGCTCGCGGGGCGTGAGGCCGGTCGCCTCGCACGCTTCCGCTGTCCGGATGACCGCGCCGCCCTGCCGCCGCGCCGGACCGAGCCACGCCTCGAAGCGCGCCCAGGCCTCCAGATTGCTCGTCACCGTGTCGGCGAAGGCGGTCCAGCGCAGGGTGAGGCCGATCGGGGCGTCCGGGTGGCGACGGATGAGCCCGGCTTGTTCGAGCAGGCCGAGGGCGACACGCGGATCGACCTCCTCTTCCCCCTCCTCGTCGTCAAACGAGTACGGAAGCAGGGTGGCCGGGTCGAAGATCGCCCAGCGGCCGGTGGCGGCGCGCTTGATGCCGGCGTAGACGCGACGCAGGGTATCGAGGTCGAGCTCATCGCGCCGGGCGTTGCGGGTCAGGCTTGCCTGGTCGGAGGGAGCGACGAGCAGGACGCATTTCGCCGGCTTGCCATCGCGCCCGGCCCGTCCCGACTCCTGGGCGTAGGCCTCGAGCGACGACGGCGGGCTGAGGTGGACGATGAAGCGGACGTCCGCTTTGTCCACCCCCATGCCAAAGGCGACGGTCGCCGCGATCGCGCGGGCGCGGCCGCGCATAAACAAGTCCTGGTTGCGGGCGCGCACCTCGGAATCGAGGCCGGCGTGGTACGGCAGCGCCCAGACGCCGCGATCGCGCAGCAGGTTGGCGAGCGCCTCCGCGTCCTTGCGCGACGAGACATAAATAATGCCCGCGCCTTGCTCCTGGCGGCAGATCTCGATCGCCTTGGCAACCTTCTCCTCCCGGCTCTTCGGGCGGTGGACCTCGTAGCAGAGGTTCGGGCGGAAGACGCTGACCCGGATGACGTCCAGTTCCCGGCCAAACCCGGTGGCGATTTGGCGGACCATCGCCGGGGTGGCGGTGGCGGTGATGGCAAGCACCGGCGGGTCGCCCAGTTCCGGCAGGGCGCGGGGAATCGAGAGATAGTCCGGGCGGAAGTCGTGGCCCCACATCGAGACGCAGTGCGCCTCGTCGACGACGACGAGCGCGACCCCGGCCTGGCGCAGCGCCTTCAGGAAGGCATTGTGGCGCAACCGCTCCGGCGCGGCGTAGATCAACTTCAGTGAACCGGAGGCGAGGCGGTCAAGCGCGTCCCGCATCTGGTCGCGGGAGAGGGTGCTGTTGATCAGCGCCGTCCGCTCTTGCACCGCGGCCGGCAACCCTTCGACCTGATCCTTCATCAGGGCGATGAGCGGGGAGAGGACGAGGGTGACGCCAGGGAGCAACATCGACGGCAACTGGAAGGTGAGCGACTTGCCGGCGCCGGTCGGCATAATCGCCAGCGTGTCCCGCCGCGCCATTACCCGGTGGATGACCGACGCCTGGCCGGGTCGTAACGCGGGATGGCCGAAGTCGCGCCGCAGCGTTTCCATGACCGCTGGATCAACCGCCGGTTCGTCGGCCGTCGAGGTGAGGGCGGCGACTTCCCGCGCGGGTTCTGATCGACCGGTCGCTTCTGCACCACCGTTGCGCCGAACAACACCCCCGTCAGGCCGAGCAGCCCCCTCGTCAGGCCGCGCACTCCCCTCGTCATTCCGAGCGGGTCGAGGAATCTGGCGGTTCGATTGCGCGGGGACGGATTCCTCTCTGCGATCGGAATGACGGGGAGGGGGTGCGGAATGACGGGGAGAGCGATCGGAATGACGGGGAGGGGGCAGCGCGTCGTCCTCATGAAACTCCGGTTCGTCGCCCAGGTCCGCCAGTTCTTCGCGGATCTTGGCGGCCAGGCCTTCGGCGCGCTGGCGGTCGAGGTCGGCGGCGCGGGCACGGAGGGTGGCGGCCTGGTCGGCGTCGCCGAGGTCGGCGGCAATGGCGGCGGCGGTGGTGAGTTGATTGGGCGTGGCCGCGTCGCCGGCGGCGGAGAGGGCGCGGCGCAGGAAGTTGCGCGCGGCATCGTGGTCACGTTCGTCGACGCCGAGGCGGGCGAGGGCCAGCAGCGGCTGCAGGCTCTCCGGTTTAGCGTCGAGGACGCCGAGGTAATAGCTCCGCGCCGTTTCGACGTCGCCCTGGACCCGCGCCACGTCGGCGGCGAGGGTGGCGACGGTGGCGAGGTCGGGGTTCTGGCGCGAGAGCTCGAAGCTGATCGCGGCGGCGCGGTTGATGTTGCCCGCTTCGAGGTAGAGGCGCGCCAGACCGGCCCGCGCCGTCGGCGCCGGGGAGCGGTTGGCGCGGTCGGTCATCACGGCGAGCGCCTCGTCGATGCGGCCGGCGGCGAAGGCGAGACGCGCCTTCTCCTCCAGCCACTGCATCGTCTCGCCGGATCGCTGGTAGATCTCGGCCAGGAGCGCTTCCGCTTGGTCGAAGGCCCCGGCGGCACGGTAGAAGCCCACGAGCGACCATTGGAGCTTGACCGGCAGCCGCATGGCGGCGGCCGGCGAGAGCGCCAGGTCGAGCACGGGCGCGCCTAGTCGCTGATCGTCAATTGTCCGGATGCCGGTCGCGGCCCGCGCCGTCACCGTCCTCCTCCTCGTGTCCGAGCGCCCGAATAGAACACATATTCTATTCTAGTATAGCGGCCCGGCAGCAATGCCGGTAGCGGGGCGGCCGGATGTGGAACAATGCCGTTGCGCAACAGGATACCGCCCCCGCGCCAGTTCCGGGGTTCGGAGTTCGGAGTTCGGAGTTCGGAGTTCGGGGGTGCGTGGTTGAGGAGCGCCGCCAAATGTACGAATCGCAGACACCACCGCCGCGGTCGCAATCGTCGCTCGACCGGCTCCGGCCGCTGCTCTACGCCTTTGTGGCGGGGTTGCTGATGGGGATGTTCATCGGCTGGTTTTTCCATGGGCTGGTCGGCACGCTGGTCCGCATCGTCATCGTCTTGCTCCTGGTGGTCCCGTTTGTCGCCGCCGTCCTCTTCTGGCTGAGCGTGCGCAACGGCCGATCCCGCCCCGCCGCGCCGCCGTCCGACATCGAGGCATCGTGGCGGGAGGTCGATCCGAGCCGGACCGATCGGGGGGCGCGGCCCTGACCACGATCGCCACCCTGGCGCTGACGACTTTCGCCCTCGGCGTGGTGCTGGGGTTTATCGGCGCCGGTGGAGCGGGATTGGTCGTGGCGTTGCTGACGAGTCTTTTCCGCCTGCCGATCCACGAGGCGATTGGGACGGCGCTGGCGGCGATGTGCTTCGTCACCGTCGCCGGCGCCGCCTCTCATTACCGCGAGGGGAACGTTTCGCCCCGCGTCGGGGTGACAGCCGGGGTTTCGGGGGTAATCGGCGCGATCCTCGGGGCCAGCTTCGGGCAGAATGTTTCGGCCGCGCTTCTGAAACCGGCCGCCGGGCTCGCGCTCTGGGCGCTGGCGGCGATGGTCTGGCCGCGGACGCGCGTGACCGCGCGCGTGATGGCGGCGCACGACCCGGCGGCAGCGGTCCCGGTCGAGCGCCAGACCGCGACCGCAATCGGCCTCGGCCTTTCCGGCGGCGCGGCGTCGGCCTTCTTCGGTGTCGGCATGGCGCCCTATCTCCAACTCGGATTCCTGACCGCGTTGAAGTTGCCGCTGCGCCAGACGATCGGCACGACGATGCTGACCCTCGTCTTCATCAGCGTCAGCGGGGCATCGGTTCTCGCCACGACCGGGGCTGTCTCCGTACCTCATCTGGTCGGCACCGTTGCCGGCCTCAGCGCCGGCTCCTTCGTCGGCGCGCGGTTCACCCGGCGGGCGCCGCGGCGGGTGCTGCGCGGGTCGGTAGTGGCGGCGCCGGTGATCGCGGGCGCGATGCTGCTCTTCGTCTGACGAGTACCGAGTACCGAGTACCGAGTACCGAGTGCTGAGTACCGGGCCTTTCCGCCTTCCGCCTTCCGCCTGCCGCCTGCGCACGGCTGACGGCTGACGGCTGATAGCTGATAGCTCGTCGGCTGGTACACTTGATGAGCCGGCGTTGCCGGAAATCGGATAGACATGGAGCGCGAATGATGGCCGTGACCTTTTCACCCGAGGATGTCCGCGAAGGACTGAAGAACGTCTACGACCCGGAGATTGGGATCAACATCGTCGACCTGGGGCTGGTCTACGATACCGACGTTGCCGAAAGCGGCGACGTTTTGGTGACGATGACGCTGACGTCCCTCGGCTGCCCCTTGGGTCCGGTCATCGTCCAGGAAGTGCAGGGCGCGCTGAAGGACCTGCCGGGCGTCGGCGAGGTCGACGTCAAGCTCGTCTGGAGCCCACCCTGGTCCCCCGAGGCGATGAGCGAAGAGGCAAAGGACGAGCTGGGGATCTGGTGACGTTCGGCGTTCGGCGTTCGGCGTTCGACGACATGGAGGGACACGCCCCGCCAGGAGATCTACGATCCATCGCTTAGCGGGCATCCTCACGATCCTTGTCGCCGCCGCGCTGATGACGGCGTGTGCGGCGGGCGCGCCGACGGTGGCCTCGGACCCGACCGCGAGGCCGCGGGCGATCGGCGCGGCCCAGCAGACCGTCATCGGTTCTCCACCCGATCCCCCTACGGCGACTGTACCCGCAACCGCGACGATGCTCGGCTCGCCGGCTGTCGTCGAATCGCCGGCCGCTCCCGCCACGCCGCCCGACGACCCGGACACGGCCGGCGGCGACGAGCCAGCCGACCAAGCCGATGAGCCGACCTCCACGCCACGACCTGACCCGCCGCCCGACCCCGGCGCCGGCGCCAGCCTGGTTATCCAACAAGGCGACAGCGGCCGCGGGGAAATCGCGCTCACCTTCGACGCGGGCGACGACCGCGGCAAGGCGGAACTGATCCTCGACACCCTTGCCGAGTACGGCATCAAGGCCAGCTTCGGCATCACCGGTCACTGGACCGAAGCCAATCCTGATCTCGTCGCCCGCATGGCCGACGAGGGGCACATGATCTTCAACCACACCTGGAGTCACCGCTCCTGGACCGGATTCTCCACCTCGGCCTGGGACCCCGGCGTTCTGACGACCGAGGAGCGGCTGCAAGAACTCGAAGAGACGGAAGCGGTGATCCGCGAGGCGACCGGCGGCTACGAGACCGCGCCCTACTTCCGCCCGCCCTTTGGCGACTACGACGAGGGCACCCTGGCCGACCTGGCCGGCGCCGGCTATTACTTGACCATCATGTGGAGTTGCGACTCGCTCGGCTGGAACGGCGCGTCGGTCGAGGAGATTGTCCAGGTCTGCGGCGTCGAGCTCGCCGCCCCCGGCGCCATCATCCTCATGCACGTCGGGGAAGCCACGCTCGACGCCGAAGCTCTTCCCCCCTTGATCGACACCCTGGAAGAGCAGGGCTATGACTTCGTGACGATCGAGGAACTGTTGCAAGGTTAGGCGTTAGCCGTTAGGCGTTAGGCGTTAGGCGTTAGGGTTTGTTGGCAAGGCTCCGTTTTCGCATTCGACGTATGTTCCACGCCGACCGTGCTCCGCATTGGTGAAATGACGTAGACGCCGCGTAGGCAATGCCCCGGCACAAATAGGCGAGATTGCGGATGTGCCGGGCGGCGACGTACGGCATGATGTGATCGTGCCGGGGGAAATCGGCACGTATGGGAGATCGGGGAACTACTGTGAACCCCCGCGCCGGGGATGAGGATGGCGCAATGGGAGAGGGAGATGGTCGATAGTCGGGTTTTGGAGGTAAGGGTTCCGACGGCCTCCGGCGGCCTCACGCGGGCCGCCGGGTCCGGGTCGGGTTTGGTGGCCGACATGCCGCGCCGCCTGATCAACCGGGGAGCGGACGTCGACGGTATGGGGCTTGAAGCGACCGACCGAGAACTGGCATCGCTGGCGTCTGAGACGCCGGCACGGCGCTTCGATCGTGGAAAGTCGCAGGCGCTGGCACTGAAGACCGATTTCAGCGGTCGTTGGTTGTCATAAGCGAACGGAACGAGCACGTTGCGAGTTGGCGGGGTATGACGATGGACGCGACCTGGATCCAAGTGCTCTGCGCGCTGATCGGGCTGATTGCCTTCGATCTGGCCGTTGCGATGGGCGGGCGGTCCGCGTCACGACCCCGCCGGCACGGCGCGCGCAAGTAAGCAACGAGACGACGGCAGGGCACGCGGCTGTGCGCCTCCTCAGGCGGACGATTACGGCCCGCTGCCCGAGGGGACGCACAGCCACGCGCCCTGTCGGCGTTCGACGTTCGGCGTCCCACGTTCCGTCGAACGCCGAGCCGCTGCCGGTGGTACCATCGCGGCATCCTGAGACGCCTGAGCGAAGGGGCCACGATGTCTGATTTTCGCGACGATGCGCATTCTCCCACGGGACTCACCCATTTCGACGCCAGCGGCCGCGCGCGGATGGTCGACGTCGGCGACAAGGCCGAGACGCGTCGGGTCGCCGTCGCCACCGGCCGGGTGGCGATGCAGCCGGAGACCGCCACCCTGATTCGGGAGGGGCGATCGGCGAAGGGCGACGTGCTCGCCGTCGCCCAGGTGGCGGCAATCATGGCGGCCAAGAAGACGCATGAGTTGGTGCCGATGTGCCATCCATTGTTGTTGACCCGGGTGGAGGTCGGCTTCGAACTCGAGGCGGCGGCCGTTGCCGTTACCGCGCGGGTCGAGACGCGCGGCCAAACCGGCGTCGAGATGGAGGCGCTGACCGCGGTCAGCGTCGCCGCCCTCACGATCTACGACATGGTCAAAGCGGTCGACCGCGGCATGACGATCGACGCGATCCGGCTCGAGGAAAAGTCGGGCGGGCGATCGGGCGACTGGAGTCGTGGGTAGGCGGCGGCCCCCCCGGCCCCCCAAGCTTGGGGGGAGCACGATGGAGCGCGGCGGTGGCGCGCCGTTGTCGTGCTCCCCCAAAGTTTGGGGGCCGGGGGGCCGAAAGCCTAGACGCTCCCGCTCGGCGGTTGGTCGGCGCGCGGTTCGGTCGGGGGTTGGCTTGGCGCTGTAGGCTCGCCCTGAGCTTGGCCGGCGGCGGGTTTGTCGACCTTCTTGGCGAGGTTGTCGAGGGTGGAGCTGGCGCGGGTGGCTGCCGATTCGACGCCGCGCTTCATCTCCTCGATTGTCTTTTGCAGCTCGGGCCTGGTCGTCTTCCATTCCTCGCGGACTTTGACCTGGGCGATGTGGCCGATCTTGGTCGCGGCCGTGGCGAGTTGGGCGAGGGCGGTCTTGAGTTCGTCGAGCGCCTCGCGCGTCTCGCGCTCCTCCTTCTCTGTTCCCTGCCCCTGCTCAGGCGGCTGGTAGGGCTGGACTTGACCCGATGGACTCTGGCTTTGGCTGGTCGTTTCGTCGCTCATGATGTGCCTCCTCTGCCGCGGGGCGATGGGCACCACTGCCCACCGTCGGTCGCCCCTTAACGATACCGCGCCTGTCAGGAAGAAACCGCCCCGCCCGGCGGCGACTGGTGCGCGCGTGCCAGAGCGGGCCGCGCCGAGAGCAGGCGGTACGCCTCGGAGACGTCGCTCACGGTCAGCAAGCCGACCAGTTGATGGTCCGTCCCCACGACGGGCAGGGCGCGCACCTGCCCTTCCATGAACCGTCCCTGGGCCTCGACCAGCGGCAGTTCCGGCGGGATCACCGGGAAGTCGGTCCGCATCACCTGGCCGATCGTGGCGCCCGGTTGCTGGTGGAGCGAGCGGATCACGTCCTCGCTGGTGAGGAGGCCGACGACGTGCCCGTTCTCGTCGACGACCGGGAAGTCGGATTGCGCGGTGTTGAGCGTCAGCTCGGCGGCGCGGGTCAGGGGGTCGGTCGGGGCGAGGGTGCGCGGCGCGCGGATCATCGCTTCGCCGACCCGTGCCCGCCCAAGGACGCTGCGCACGGCGACCGCCTGCCCCTCCTGGCTGGCGCCGAACCAGACGAAGACGGCGATCAAGATCAGGAAGAAGTTGCCGAGCATGAAGCCGGCGAAGCCGAGGAGGAAGGCCATCGCCTGGCCGACGCCGACCGCTATTTCGGTCGCGCGGCGGTAGTCGATCCGCATCGCCAGTAAGGCCCGCAACACGCGGCCGCCGTCCATCGGGAAGGCGGGGATGAGGTTGAAGACGGCGAGGTAGATGTTGGCGGTGGTGATGTAAGTGAGCATGTTGGAGGCGCCGGTCTGCCGCACCTGGTCGTCGATAGCGTCCGGCGAGAGGATCGCGGCCGCGTCGAGGATGACGCCGGCGACGATGAGGACGGCGGCGATGGCGACGTTCACCAACGGTCCGGCGATGGCGATGTTGAACTCTTGGCGCGGTTTGTCGGGGATCTGCTCCAGCGAGGCGACGCCGCCGATCGGCAGCAGGACGATGTCGCGCACGCCGATCCCATAGTGGAGGGCGACGAAGCTGTGGCCCAGCTCGTGGAGCACCACGCAGACGAAGAGCAGGAGGATGGCGATCACGCCGAAGACGGCGCCGCGCATGCCGAACCCGGCGCGGTCGCCCCAGAAATAGGCGGCCCAGATCAGGATCAGGACGAAGGTCGCGTGGACCTTGATCTCGATGCCCCGCACACTCAGCAGCTTCAGCGACCAACTCATGGCCGACGTCCTTTCCCACTCGCTCTATAGTCACGCGCCGCCGGTGGATCGTCCCACCGGCACCCGGAAGTATCATGCCACGGCGGACGTAGGCGTTCAGGATGGCAACATGTCCTCTCGTCTCCCTCCCCGCTGACGCCTCGCACGCGTTGACGCGCGGCGCCAAGCGCCGCGCGTCTCGCTGACCACTCGTGGGTTTTTTCAGCACCAGGCCGGGCGGCGGGGTGCAAACCCGAGGGAAGGGGGAACCGCGCTGTGGCTGGCAACGCGGTTGGAATGGCTTGGTCTTATGCTATCCTAACGGAATCCAAGCGGCGGTCCCATTCGGATACCCCTTTCGGTCCGTTCGGCCGCGACCGGCATCAGTGCCCGACCGGGACCGCCGCCGAAACCACTTCGCGGACAGCGGCGAGCACGGCGTCCGCCTCCCCCGGTTCCAACAATTGCGGGTTGAGCGCGATGCCGTCCTCGCCCTCGGGCAGGACGGCAATCCGCGGGTCGCGCTGCCAGAGCGCCTCGATCAGGGCGTCGCGGCGGGCGGCGTCTCCGACGTGGAGGACCGTCCGCGGGATCGGCTGGCCGGTGTGACTCTCGGGGATGCGCTCGACTCGCATGCCTGGCAGATTGCTCAGGCCGTCGACCCAGCGGCGGACGGTCGCGTCGTAGCCAGCGAGGACGGCCGGCTCGTCCTGCGCCAGCGACCACTCGACCGCGGCCAGCACGCCGACCAGCTCCTCTTTGCCGACCTTGGCCGGGCGACCGACGCTGTGGAAGGGCCCGCCGTTGGCGCGGCAGGCAGCGATCAGGTCGCGCCGGCCGAGGATCAGGCCGCTCGACTGCGGCCCGCGCAAGCCCTTGCCGCCACTGAAGATCGCCAGATCGGCCCCGACGTCGGTGGTGAAATACCAGAGGTTGGAGACGGGCGGAGTTTGATTCGCCGCGTCGACGATGACTGGCACGCCGCGCTCGTGGGCGATGGCGGCGATCCGCGCGAGCGGCGGCGCGAAGGGCACGAACATCGACGCGGCGAACCAGATGACGGCAGCCGTGCGCGGGGTGATGGCGCCCACCAGATCGTCTTCGGACTCGCCGACCTCGACGAGTTGCGCGCCCGTTTCCCGCGCCGCCGAGAGGAAGCCGTTCCACTGGCCGCGGAAGAAGATCACCTCGTGCCGCGGGCAATCACGCACGTCCGGCAGGGCGGTGATGCGGACCGGGTCGGCGCCGGCGACGCAGGCGGCGACCGCCTGCAGGATGCCGGCCGCGGCGCCGCAAGAGACGCAGGCCGCCTCGTTCCGGGTCAGCGTGGCGATCCGCTCGCCGACCCGGTCGTGCAGCTCCGGCAGGTCGATGAAGGCGCCGGCCGCGTCCCCCATCGCCGCCAGCACCGGCGGCGGCATCAGCGAGCCGCCGAGTTTCGTCTGCGCCGCCGCCGCGTTGATCACTCGTCGCACGCCAAGATCGTCGTAGATGGACATGGGAGCTCCTTGAGGCGCTAGGCGCTAGGCGCTAGGCGTGAGGCGTGAGGCGTGAGGCGTGAGGCGTGAGGCGTGAGGGATAACGATGTGGCGATCTCCTAACGCCTAGGCCGCGTTGGCACCCCGTCATGCTGCGGCATCGCAGCATCCCCGCGCGAAGCGCCGCGGCCCCCCAACCCCCAATCCTGGGGGAGCACGACGGAGCGGCTTCGCCGGGGGATGCTTCGGCTTCGCCTCAGCATGACGGAGCGTTGCAAACACCGCCTAACGCCTAACGCCTAACGCCTCGTAATGAGGGCGTCCAAGGCGACGATCAGCCGGAGGGCGATCAGGCCGGCGAGCACGCCGGCGATGGTGTCGACCGGCCAGTGCTTACCGAGGTCGATGCGGCCGAGCATCGTGCCGAGGACGACGACGCCGTAGGTCGGGAGCACGGCGACACGCAGCCGCGCGGGCGCCGCCCGCCAAGCCAGAAAGGCGAGGAGACCGTAGAAGGAGACGGCCCACTGGACGTGCCCGCTCGGAAAGCTCTGGAGTCCGCCGGCGCCCTCGACGCCGAAGTCGGGCGACGGGCGGTGGGCGGCGATGAAAAGCTTCGGCGAGATCGCCACGAAGTGCAGCAGGTAGACGGCCAGCAGCAGCGCCAGCAGGCGCCAGTGCCGCAGCAGCACGAAGATCGCGGCGGCGGCGGCCGGGAAGAGGTAGAACCCATAGAGGCCGCCGCCGAACTCCGAGCCCAAGCGCGGGACGAAGGCGAGCGTTCCCCACGGGATCGCTTGAATCTCTTCGGCGAGCCGGCGGTCGAGCGATGTCGGCGCCGCGTGGTTGACGATGAGCAGCAGGGTGAGGAAGGCGGCGGCGAGACCGCCGACGATCGCGCATTCCCCAGTCCAGACGTTCCTGATGGGAACTATGGTGGTGATAGTGCGGGGCCGCAGCATGGCGGAGACTGTACCACGTTCTCCGCCCCCGTCATGCCGAGGTCACGAGGAATCTCGCTCGTCGTGCGTCCCTCGGGGAGATGCCTCTCCGCGGTCGGCATGACGGGACGGGGCGATCAGCATGTCACATGCGGGCTAGTGGGATGGCGCGTCTGCTTTGGCGTGGCGAATGGCGGAGTGGAGCCAGATCATGCCCGACAGCAGGCCCAGGCCGATGAGGTAGGCGGTCAGGACGTCGAGGGGCCAATGGCGACCCAGCGCGACTCGCCCGAACCCGGTCGCGAGCACGAGGACCACCCAGCCCGCGAAGATCGCCGCGCGCGGCCAGCGTCCCGTGACGTGGAGCATCAGTAAATAGGTCAGGAAGCCGTAGAAGGTAACGACGTACTCGGCATGGCCGGAGGGGAAGCTGTACGGGCCGCCCACCCCCTCGATGCCCTCGAACGCGGACGACGGACGGGTGCGGTCGACGAGGACCTTGGGAAAAAGGGCGAAGGCGTGCAGCGGAATGGTCAGCACCAGCAGTAGCGCGGCCTCGCGCTGACCCAACAGGTAGACGGTAGAGACGGTCGCCAGGAAGATCAGCAGGAACCCCACCGAGATCGTATTGGTCAGCAATGACGAGACGTCGAAGACGAGCTCTTTGCCCGGAACATCCTGCAGGCGCCTGGTGAGCGATTGCTCCCAGCCGAAGATCCGGCCGTTCCACAAGACGACCACAAGGATCAGCTCGACCCCGAACGCGAGCGCCCACGAGGCCCAATGGAGGAGATTCCGGCGGGTCGGACGCAGGGCGAAATCGATCGGTTCGCGATACGTCTCGCGGGTGAGGGCAGCCCGCGCCCGGATGCCCTGGTGAGATGAACTGGGTTGGGCGGCGTTCGAATCAGAGAGCACGTCGGTCTCCTGGTTACTGGCCTGTTTTGCCCGCCAGCATAGCGCATGACCGATGCATCGAAAACGGTGCGCCGACCGGCGTCAGCGCGCGATCCAGGTTTCGGCAAAGGCGAGAATGGCGGAACTCTTGAGGACGCCTTGCGGGAACCTGACCTCGCCCGGCACGGACCGGCCGTTGACGGTGATGCTGGCCCGCGGGCAGGGGCAGGCGACGACCGAGACTTCGTAGCTGGTCAGAACGGTGATCGACTGGAATGGCTCCCCCGCGTCGCGCCATTCGAGCTCGATCGTCGTCGTGCCGGTCGAACAGGCGGAGCGGTGAAGGCGGCGTCCGTCCGCCTGGTGAGCGAATCGGGCGGTTTGGGGCGGAGTCTCGTCGATGCCGCGGTTGTGGATCAGGTCGTAGTCCTCGTAGAAGTTGGCCCAGACCAGGCGCGCCAGGTCGACGTTGTCGGTGTAGATGCCGATGGGGGCCAGGTCGCCGAGGCCCGAGGCGACCGGGTCGACCCAGATGACCAGCGCGTGCCCCTCCCCGGCCGCGGAGTAGGCGCAGCGCCAGAGGCTGGCGAGGGCGACGCACTCGTCGGCGCCCGGCTGGTAGAGAACGATCATCGGGTTCTCGCCGGCGAAGACGACGCCGTGTTTCTCGATCGGTGCGGTCATCGGCAGCTTCTCCTCTAGACGCGGCGTCGCACAATCCAGCGCGCCGGCGTTGCATTGTATCCGTGGTCGGCGCCCTGGCGGCGTGCGCCTCCCCTACAATGGGCGGGTGTGGTCCCGCGCCCGATCGAGAGGAGCGCCGCGGTGCTATCCGACCTGGCAATCATGGAGCTGCAAGCCGCCGCCCTGTTTCGGTGCGACGATCGAGGAAGGCTGGCCGCGATCAACGAGCCGGACGGCGGTCCGGGACCGCGCCTCTTCCTGGGCCGGACACGGGACGGCAACGTCTGGCGGCTCCGGCACGATCTGCCGGACGAGCTCGTCGCGACCCTGGAGCGACAACTGTCCGCGGAGCCGGTTGCCGTCGACCTTGCCCAGCCCCCGGCGTGCCTGGCTAGCCTATGCGACGTGCTGAGCGCGAACGCGCCGGTCGGCCGCGTCTGGATGGGGCCGGCGTGGTGCTTCCCGGAGGAGGTCGAGCGACCGGTTGCGCCGGTCGTGGCGATCGGCGCGGAACGGGATGTCCTCGGCGACGGCTTCGCGTGGCTGGCCGATGAATACCCGCACCGGCGACCCTGCCTGGCGGTGCTGCACGAGGGTCGAGCGGTCTCGGTCTGCTTCAGCGCCCGCAACACGCCGGAAGCCGCCGAGGCCGGTGTCGAGACGGTCGAGGCCTGCCGGGGTCGGGGGTATGCGGTGGCCGCGATCGCGGCCTGGGCGATTGCCGTGCGCGCGGAGGGGCGGATCCCGCTCTACAGCACCTCCTGGGACAATCTCGCCTCCCGGCGGGTGGCGAGTAAGCTGGGCCTCCGGCTCTATGGCGCCGACCTTTGGATCTATTGAGCGAGAACGGAGCCGACGTGATCGATGGCCCGCGGATGCACGCATGCCAGCGCTCCGGCGCTTCTCACAGTGCGTCGGGCAACAGCGTCTTATCTTCGCTACCGACCGCGTTTGTACAGGTGGCGCTCGCGGTGCGAGCGCTGAAGCAAGGGAGAAACAATGCGCGTTCGCGACCTTTACCCGCTCATCACGACGCCTGACCTCTTTGCGGCCCGTGACTTCTACGTGCGCCATTTTGGGTTCACCGTGTTCTTCGAGGCGTCCTGGTATGTCTACCTCGCGGGCGACGCGGACGGTGAGACGCGCGGCGCCGTCATCGCCTTCCTGCACCCCGATCACCCCTCACGCCCGCCCGGTCCGGAGCCCTTTGACGGGCGCGGCGTGATCGTCACGATCGAGGTCGCGGACGCGGGCGCCGTGTACGCCGCACTGACGAGCAGCGGCGCGCCGATCGTCCACCCGCTCACGGACGAAGATTGGGGGCAACGCCGGTTCATGACCAGGGACCCGGCCGGCGTGCTCGTCGACGTCGTCGAGCAGCGGGAGCCGAAATCAGGCTATTGGGAGCAGTTTCCGGTGCCCGGGCGATGAGCTCCGGCGGACCACCCGGCACCTGCCCGAGGGGTGGGCCGAAGCCGACACACTGACGTCGAGCGGCGTGCGAGCCGGCGCGGTATCGCCGCGCCGTACCGAGCGCCACGTGGAATAACGAGACGGGGCGCCCGCAATGACGGCGGTGGCTCTCCTCGTCGTCCTCGCCGCCCTTGCCGCCCTCGTTACTCCGGCAGATAGCTGTTGTGGGCGCCGTCGACGAGCAACGACTGGCCGGTGGTGAACTCGGATTCGGGTAGGCAGAAGAAGCGGACGGCGGCGGCGATGTCCTCGGCGCGGCCGACGCGGCCGAAGGGGATGCGGCGGGCGTAGACGTCCTTTCGTTCGGCGGGCTGGTTGCCGGGGCGCTCGGCGATGTTGCCGGGGATGACGCAGTTGACGCTGACGCCGTGCGGGCCGAGCTCGTAGGCCATGTTGCGCGTCATCACCTCGACCGCGCCCTTGACGGCGTCGTAGACGCAGCCGTCCTTGTGGCAGGAGTGGGCGCCGATCGTGCTGACGTTGACGATCCGGCCTCGGATGCGCCGCGCGATCATGTGCTTGGCGGCGTGCTGGGCGAGGATGAAGGGGGTGCGTAGGTTGACGTTGACCTGCTCGTCCCACTCGGCGTCGGTGACGTCCCAGAAATTGCCGCGGAGACTCATGCCCGCGTTGTTGACCAGGATGTCGAGCCGCTCGACGCGGGCCAGTGTCTCGTGCGCGAGGCGGTGCGCCTCATCGACCCGCGCCAGGTCGGCCGAGATGCCGAAGGAGTCGACGCCGAGGGCCTGCATCGCCGCTACCGATTCGGCGACCGGCCCCGCGTCGCGGCCGGAGACGACGATCGCCGCCCCCTCCTGTGCTAGCCATTCCGCGGTCGTCCGCCCCAGCCCACGTGTGCTGCCGGTCACGAGCGCCGTTTTCCCCGCCAGGCGCCCGCGACCAACCGGCGCCGTCTCCGTCCGCATCTCCACGTCCTTCTCCACTTATTGCGGTAGCGACGCAAAGAACCGCGCCACATCGAGTTCAAACCCGACGAGCACAGTCGAGTGAAGAATTCCGCCAATGGTCTCAATAGGCACGTAGCGGCCGCCTTGGAGCCGCTGGATCAGGATCGTCTCAACGGTCGGATCGACGATCCAATACTCGCGAACACCAGCGGAGGCATACAGCGCCGCCTTATGCACACGATCCCGTCGTCGGGTTGACGGCGAAATGACCTCGACCAGCAGGTCCGGTGCGCCCTCGATCATGCCAGGACGCATGATATGCGCTCGTTCCCGGCTCACGAATATGACATCGGGCACAACCGTATCGTACTCGGTGAGCTTGACGTCGGTCGGCGCGTGAAAGACGCGGCCGAGTCGGCGAGGACGCACGAACGCCCGAAAGCGCTCATACAGCTCGCCAGAGGCATCCTGATGCTTCAGGTCAGGCGATGCCGCCACGTATAACTCCCCTCCTACAATCTCGTACCGCTTGCCGTCTTCCGGGGTCGCGAGGAGATCATCGTAAGTGAGGGGGCGAACGTCCTCGGTTGTTGCTGCTGATCGAACGGCGAGTGCCATGGGCCGACCTCCTGTCGTATGCGTCTGCCGTGATTGTATCGCGCAAGTCAGCCGCCGGACGTATTGACTTCGCGCGGGCTGGTCGCTAGAGTGGCGACGGCGCCAGGCGGTGGCTTCCGTCTGGTCTTTGTTGGTCGTGCGGTGTCCGCGCGGCCGGAAGTGGGCAGCGCCCGCGCTTGCTAGAGGGAAAGGCCTTAATGTTGTACCTGACCAGTGTGCTTGTTGCCGCCGCGGCGATGGACGGCTAGGTTCGGGCGCGTCCCGTTATTTCCTCGGTTCTTCCGTTCGTCTTCGCGTGATCGTTGTGGTGGGTAGCGCCTGACGCTGCTCGCGAGATTGCGCGTACCGGAACGATTCCTCGTTGCACATCACGCCCGACCCTGGCCGCTCACGTCGCGGCTTCGGCGCATCGACGCGTCTCCCGTTCGCGGAGCGCGCCGCGCCGACATCGTCGTGGGGTCCATGCGGCGTGGTCTCGCGCTGTGCGGCGCACCTCCCCACGACAGCTCTCCTGAACTTGATGGCACGAAATACCTCCCCGGCGGGATGCCGCCGGGGGTTATGGGGCGACCAGGATCGGCCGGGCGGCCGGTCCCGACGTTCACGATGACGACCGCGGCTTGATGCCGCCTAGATCTGAGGAGTCTGCATGATCACCGCGGATTGCCAGTCCAGCACGACGTCGACCAACCGCGCATGCACATGCACATGCACGCTGACTGGAGAGCATTCCCTTGCGTTACCGCGACATCGAGAACATCAGAGAGTACGAGGACCACGACGACACGTATCGTGACGATCGCCGCCCCCGCGGCCACCGGCGGCGGCGGGATCATCGGGAACGAGGCGCCCGCGGGGGCGCCAAGCCCTTTCGCGCCGACGGGCAGGAATCGTTCAAGTGCGGGCACTGCAAGGCGTTCATCGGGCCGACCGTCTCCGGTGGGCGGCACCGGAACCATTGCCCGCTCTGCCTCTATTCCCGCCACGTCGACGGCTCGACGCCGGGGGACCGGGCGAGCGACTGCCGCTCCCTGATGGCCCCGGTCGGCACCTTCCACCGACCGAAGGGCGAGCAGGCGATCGTCCACCGCTGCCTCGGCTGCGGCCTGGAGCGCCATTGCCGCGTCGCAGCGGACGACAACATTGTCGCCTGCCTCCACCTGCCGCTCGTACCGCCCCGCACTGGGAGCGTTGAGGTGGTGGTGAAGGAGGATGAGGCGGCGATCGCGTAGACGTAGGGCGGCGAGGCGGGAAGGCGGGACGGCGGGAAGGGCGGGAGGCGGCAAGGCGGGAGGCGGCAAGGGCGGTGCTACCCGGCGGTGCTACCCGGCGTTGAAACGCCGGGCTGAACCGACGAAGCCCTTCCAGGGCTGTGGTGAGCAGGGTGCTTTCCACAGGGCCGGCGGGGCTGTTTGCGTGCAGTGAGGGTACGAGGCATGGAGAACGTCGGAATCTTCTTGCCGCCCTCGCCGTCCTGGCCGCCTGGCCGCCTGGCCGCCTGGCCGCCCTACGTCCCTTGCCGCTTCCGCCAGAAGCGCGTCAGGCCGAGCGCGGCCATGTAGGAGGGGGTGGCCCACTCGAGGTTTACCAGGACATCCTCCGGCACGTCGCCGAGCTCCGCGGCCATCCGGTCGTGGAGAAGAGCGGTGAGCTGCGCCTGGTCAGCGCCGCCGGCGAGGGCGCGCTCGCCGATGGTCAGGAAGTCGTCGAGGTGGGGGGCGAGTTGAGCGAGGTGCGGCGCCGCGTCGTCGTAGGGGCCGTAGTGCGTCAGGTAGAGGCGGCGGGGGGCGAGGGTTTGGAGGCGAACAACGCTTTCGCGCCAGGCGTCCGGGTCGAGATCCGGCGGCGGGGTCGGCGGGCAGACGTAGACGGTGCCGGGCATGCGGATGCCGCCGACGTCCCCGGTGTAGGCCGCGCCCGCGGCGGCGTCCCAGAACGCGACATGATGCGAGGCGTGGCCGGGGGTGAAGAGGGCGGAGAGGACGCGGCCCGCGACCGAGAGCGTCTCGCCCTCCGCCAAGGGCCGCACCTGCTGCTCCGGGATGGGGATGATCTCGCCCCAGAGCGGACCCATTTGGTCGCCGTAGATGCGGGTGGCGCTCGCGACTAACTTGCTGGGATCGACCAGATGCGGCGCGCCGACGGGGTGGACGTAGACGACCAGGTCCGGGTTGTCGCGGGCCAGCGGCCCGGTTGCCCCGCCGTGATCGAGGTGGATATGGGTCAAGAGGACCGTCGTCAGCCGCGCGGGGTCGAAGCCGGCGGCGCGGATGCCGCCCCATAGCGCCGGCAGGGTCGTCGCTGGCCCGGACTCGATCAGCGCCAGCTCGTCGTTGCCGGCGAGGAGGTACGCCCCGATGACGCCAGTTCGCCCTTGAAAGCCGAGGTCGATCAACCAGACGCCGTCCTCGACTTCTGTCGCCGCCCCGTCTCGCGCCGCTTCCCGCTCATCCACAGTCCGACCTCCAGCATGACGACCAACTCCGGCAGGATACCGCGGCCGTCGCATTAAACCGCGGTCAAAAAAGCGGCCCAAAGGGGCTATCGGGGTTTGGTGTTGCGCTCTATACTAGAGGGCACCGGCAGACGGCTTGGACGCCGCGATTGTCGTTGTGTACGACAACAATTGAACGTTGCCGAGCGCCAACCGCCGGTGGGGAGGGTGACGGGATGGACAACGAAGAGCGCCTCGGCGTCGCCGAGGCGGCGCGCGTGCTCGAACGATCGACGGAGCAGGTGCGGCGCTACCTGCGGGAGGGACGGCTGCGCGGGCGGCGGCTCGGCGGTCAATGGTTCATCGACGCGGCCGAGTTGACCGCGTTCCAGGCGGTCCAGCGCGAGCAACAGAGTTTCCTCGCCAAGCTGCGGCCCGCGGCCGACGTCGACCCGTTGGGCGGGGTGATCGGGATCGGGGCCGGCGGCGGCACAAATATCGCCGACGGGAAGGACGCCTACCGGCGCGCGTTTTGGTGGAGGCGATAGGCGACCATGGCAAGCTCCCCCGCGTCGCCGGCCGCTATTGGCCGGGATATCCCCGTCGCATTCATCGATTCCTCGGCCATCGTGGCGCTCGTCGACCGCGACGACGCCGTGCATTCCGCGGCGGTCGAGGCCTACCGCGATCTGCTTGCCGGCGGCTACCGGCTCTTCACGACCAACCACGTCGTGGTCGAGACGTTCGACCTGCTCAGCATCGGCGCCGGTCCGGCGGTGGCCCGGCGCTGGCTGCACGAGATGAAGCTGCCGATCTACCACGCGACCGAGGAGGATGAGCAGGAGGCGCGGCGGCTGATGACCCAGCGCGACGGCACGCCCCCGCAATCCCTCACCGACGCGATTAGCCGGGTTGTGATGAAACGCCTTGGCGTCGGCGACGCCTTCGCCGTCGACCCGAACGTGCTGGGCGACGCATAGGCGTTAGGGGTCAGGAGTCGGGGGTCGGGGGTCAGGCGCAGGCGGCAGGAGATTGGGTGGTCGATGGCAGGCATGGCGTTGGCTCTTGGTCGAGCCGAAGAAAGGGCAGTCACCAACTGATGAAGGCACTATGGTCGGTAACTCCTGTCGCCTGTCGCCTGTCGCCTGTCGTCTGACGTGGACCGCTCGCCGGGCGTCTTCTGTCCGCACTGTGGGACCCGGAACCTGGCGACGGCGCAGGCGTGCCGCTCGTGCGGGCAGTTATTACCGCAACGGCATCAACTGGGACAGCGGATCACCGCAACGCGGGCGCGGTTCGACCCGTCGCTCCAGGAGACCCAGGCAATCCGCTGGCCCACGCCGCCGCCGACAGCCTCAGCAACGCGGACCGCCCCCCGCGCGGCCGCCCCACCGAGCCCTCCGCCAACCGCGCCATCTCCCTCTCCCGTTCCCCATTCCCCATCCCCCATCCCCCAGCACTATCCCCTCGCCCCCACCGTTCAGCCGCGGACGAATCCGCAATTCACGCGCGGTCCGCACGGGTGCATCCTGGGGGTGGTCGCACTGGTGATGATTTGCGCCGTGGCCGGCGGCTTCGCCTGGCTGGTCGGGCGGCCGCTGCTGACCAACGCGATCGAGGCGGAAGTGGACGAGGGGATTGCCACGCGGGTGGCGGGGATCGAGCGGTTGCCGGTCGAACCGAGCGGGCGACTGCGGATCACCGAAGCGGAGATCAATGAAAGGCTCGCCAGCTATGGCCAGTCGTTCGACCCGGTCGAGAACCCGCGGGTGCAGATCCGAGCGGGTGAGATCAGCGTCGGTTTCGACCTCTACGGGTCGCGCAGCACCTACCGCGGCGACCTCGCCGTGCGGAACGGCCGGCTGGTGGTGGTCGATGCCCGCGTCGACGGCCCCGCCGGGCGCTTTCTGGAGGAAGATGCCTTCGCCGATATCCTGGAGGGGCAATTCGCGGCGCTGATGGCCCGCTTTGATTTGACGCCAACCGACGTGCGGGTGGCCGATGGCGTGCTGGTGATCGAGACGGAAGCGGGATGAGGCGTTCGGTGTGCGACTTGGCACATCTGAGCGCGACGATGGTATCCCGCCGGCCAGGGGACTCCCGCGGGACTACTTCACGGACCGAGAAGACGTCAAGCGCTTTCTGCGCGAGGAGCGTCAGGGGTGGCAGCGACGCGAACGACTCCTCAACGAACGCTGGCGACGGGCCGAAGCGCAGAAGGAGAAGCAACCAACGACATCGGAGCCGTCTGAGGGCGAACAGCGAAAGACGCGACACCAGGGTCTGCAATTGAGCTTCTCAATGAGAACAGGTCGTCGTTCATTGAATTGAGGTCGCCCTCATGGTAACGTGGCGATGTGAGAAAGGACCACGCCATGCCCACCGTCTCCAACGAACGGCACACACCCCACACCTACCGCGCAAAGGTCACGGGCCGCCATGCTGTTACCCTTCCGGCCGAGCTTTGTCGCCGCCTGAATATCTCCACTGGTGACACGGTCGAGTTCGAGGTCATCGGTGTGCAAGCGTTGCTGCGACCAGCGACGTGCGAGCCCAACCCGCCGTTGGAAGGGCTGCTGAGCGACTACTTTGCCGATTGGGAGGACATTAACCGCTTCATTGAGGAGGAGCGAGGAGGTTGGGAGGAACGAGAAGCCTTCCTCGACCAGATCGCGAGCCGGACACCGGAGCCAGCCAATTCCTAGACGTACTCATTCACCGCGCGATCCTGGCCGATCAACCAATCTGCCTGGATAGTGCGGCCATCATCGCCGTGCTCGTAGCCCAACGCCCAGTGACGGACTTGTTGCGTCCCCTGCTACGGCATCCCGATCTGTCCGTGGTGATCTCGACGATCACTCTGGCAGAGGCGGTGACACGCCCCGCGCGCGACGGCAACGCTGATCGTGTCAACGCGATCCACCGAGGGCTCCTCACCTTGCCAAGAATGCACATCATAGAACTCGATCAACGTCATGCGATTGAGACGGCATATGTTCGCGGGCAGACCGGCCTCAAGCTGCCTGACGCCTGTGTGATCGCAACCGCGCGGCTGGCGAACGCTTATGCCCTCATCGGCAATGACCGCCAGTGGCGCAATAAGCACCTTGGCGTGCCGTACCACCACATGGACGACATCCTGACGCTGGCGTAGCGTCCAGACGTCTCAGTCAGGCGGGCGTCGCCAGCAGCGGCCGGACACCGCCATTCCGGGCTTCGGGCATCCTCGTTACTCGTACCCGTCCGCGTGGTAGTAGAAGTACTCGGGCGGCAGGTGGTCGACGGTGATGCGCTTGCCGTCGACCTGATAGCTGTAATCGGACCCCTCGAAGCGGACGCCGAGGAAGTCGAACCCGTCGTCGAAGCTGACCAGGCGGGTCTTGATGGGGTGGAGTGCCAGTTCGAGCCCGCCGAGCATCTTTTCGGTGGCGCGCAGGGCGAACTCGGCCTGGAATTCGCTTTTGCAGAGCAGGACGAAGTCGTCGGCGTAGCGGACGCTCTGCAGGGAGCGGCGGCGGAGCCCGCGATCGAGGCGGTGCAGGTAGAGATTGCAGAGGAGGGGCGAGATCGGGGCGCCGAGCGGGATGCCGCGAACGGGTGGGGGCCGGCCGTTGCGGCGCGGCGGGGCGATCCACGCGGTGAGGAGGCGGGCAACGGTCGGGTCCGGCGCCGCCTCGGTGATGAAGCGCGTGAGCAAGCGATGGTCGAGGCTGCCGAAGCAGTCGCGCACGTCCGCGTCGACGACCCAGGTCAGCCCGCGGTCGCGCAGGTGGACGATGCGTTCGACGGCATCGTAGAGGGAACGGTGGGGGCGGTAGCCGAAGCTGCACGGCAGAAAGGTCGGGTCGATGACCGGGGTGAGGACATCGAGGGCGGCGCGTTGGAGGACCCGGTCGCGCACGGGGAGGATGCTGATGGTGCGCCGCGTCGTGCCGGTCAGGATCGACGTCCGGCGCACGGGGCCGGGCTGATAGGTTCCGTCGCGGACCTCGTCGGCAAGGGTGAGCAGATTTTCCTCGAGTCGCAGCCGAAAGCGGGCGATGGAGACGCCGTCGGCCCCCGGCAGGCCGCGATTGGCCTCAACCCGCCGCCAGGCAAAGCGGAGGGTATCGCGGTGGAGGATGCGGTCGGCGAGATCGGTTGCCATGCGCGTTGTTCGGCCCCCTGCACCCCAATCCTGGGGGAGCTAACCCCTGCCGGGAGAGGCGGCGGGCGACGGCGCCGCGTTTTCAGACGACATACACGAGTGGTGAGGCCGGGCGCGGGCCGGTCAACTCCGCGGTGACGGCGGCGCACTCGGCGCAGAGCCGGTAGAAGTGGACCTTGTCAGCGCGCGCCCGCGCGATGCGGGCCACGCCGCGTTTCAGCGCCCGCTCCTGGGGCGCATCCGCCTCGCACTCGAAGACGCTTTCCTGGACCGCTACGCCGTAGCTGAGCAGGAAGGTATGCAGGCGTGCCCGCCGCCGGTCGTCGGTCACGTCGTAGGCGACGACGAGGAGCATCGGGGCTCTCCCATAGCACGTACACCGCGTCGCTCATGATGTGTTTACGTTACCGACGAGTATACACCATGCACACGCGATCCGCGCGACTAACGAGCCACGCGCAACATGTTGGCCCCGCGATCCAGTGCAGGGTGACGGTCACGCGATCCGCGCGACTAACGAGCCACGCGCAATGATGGAAGAAGTACTTCCTTCGCAAAGTACCTGGCGTTTCAATCCGCGCGACTAACGAGCCACGCGCAATACGGTGATCCAACCGTTATCCCCATCCCGGATCGGGGTTTCAATCCGCGCGACTAACGAGCCACGCGCAATCCTATGCTAGCCGATTCTGCCGAAAACGCAAGTCCTGGTGGCTCGCGCTGGGATTGGTCCACGAGGAGTCGTAGGGGAACAATGGCTTCCGAGCATCGGCGATCTCCGATCGGTAAAATGGCTCTGCTCGCCCTCGGATGGTTTCGGCGGACGGCGCAAAAAACGCGTGGCGACGCCAGATTTCGCTCTTTCCGAGCATCGCGTGCGTGGACGGTGTCCGGACGCGATGCTCGGAAGCCAAAACCGGCGGTTCCATGCGGGTTTTGGCTTCCGAGCATCTCCGGCTGGCGATCCGCTGCCGGATCGTGGTCATGGTGGCCGTCCCAACTGAGCGCGCGGGCGGCGCCGCGTGACTCGGCGCCGATCATTACCGGCAGGATACACGAAAGGCAGCGATGACCTCCAGATTTCCAGATTGCGGGCGCTCGTCATTTGGCGCGAAACGGCACATAGGGGACGTCCTCGACGATGGCGCGCTTCAGGCCGCGGGCTTGGATTTCGAGCAGCTTCTGGTAGGTGGTCTGACGGGCGAGGCCGGGCGGGCGAATGCGGGTTTGGAGACGCTTGGTGTACTGCGTGGCGACGTGGCGCCAACCCTCGCGGGTCAGGCGGACGCCGTCGGCCGGGTCGCCGGGTTCGAAGTCGTCCGGGGAGAGGATGCGCTTGTTGAGCAGGGTGAGCATCACCGAATCGGCGATGACGGGGCGAAACTCCTCCATTAGGTCGAGCGCGAGGGCGGCGCGGCCGGCGCGCGGTTGGTGGAGGTAGCCGCAATACGGGTCGAGCCCGACCGCCTCGACGGCCGCGTAGCAGCTCTCGTGGAGGAGGGTGTAGAGCAGGGAAAGGAGGGCGTTGACCGGGTCGGGCGGCGGGCGGCGGGCGCGCCGCGGCAGCACCCAGGGCGGACGGAGGGCGCGACCAAGGACGGCAAAGGTGCGGCGGGCGGCCCGTCCCTCGATACCCATGATGGCGGCCAGGGTTTCGGCGGCGGGGAGGGCGTCTTCGAGCGCGGCCATCTCGCGGACCGCGGCCAGGGTGGGCGGGTCCGTGTTCGTCTCGTCGAGGCGCAGGAGGAGGGTGCGGGCGTTGCGGATCTTGCCGGCGGCGATGGCGCGGCTGAGCGCGAGGCAGAAGGCGGGGTCCTCGGCGCGGCGGTACTGCGCGCGCCGGAGGTCGACGGGGACCGCGCGGTTGGCCACGAGCCGCCCACGGAAGCGCCCCCCGGTGGTGAGCAGCACCAGGCCGATGCCGCGGTCGAGGAGGAGACCGAGGGCGGGGGTGGTGACGCCCGCGTGGCCGACCAGGACGACCTCGTCGACCCGCGCGGCCGGCACGGCGAGGAGGAGCTCGCCGTGCTTGGTGACCAGGAGCTGGCCGGCCTCCGTTTCGAGGCGGGCGCCGGGTTCGGTGACGTAGAGGTTGGGCATGGCGGCTCCGGCGAAGGAGTCAGGAGTTAGGGGTTGGGGCCGAGTGCCCGGGGATGAATCCGCGGGCTCAACCGACGAAGCCCCTCCGGGGCTGTGGAAATCACCGTACGGCCCTCAGCCCCGGAGGGGCTTCGTCGGTTGAGCGCGGCGTTTCAACGCCGCGGAACGATGGATCACTGGCGCGGCATGCCCACGCTCGTACCTCGGCTGATCACAACATCTTTGCGATACGTGAGAAGGCCGGTAGTCGGATGCTCAATCTGGTTATAGACCGTGGTCGGAGCCCAGTTGTTGAGAATCGCGCCGATTGCCACCGCGAGGCTGACCGGTCCCTTGTAGAAGAGGTGCAGGTCGGTAACTCCTACGCGAGTGAACTCGGCTTTGTGGTCCCGCACCTGTTGGAGGACATTGGGAAACTCTTCATGGGGAACGAAGCCCTCGTGAACGATCTCCTCGACTAGGATGTCCGTCTCCTCGTCGGCGAGATACGCTTCAACCTGTCCTCTGATACTCCCACCGAGTCCGACGGCGAGCGCGATCGGGCGGCCTCCGACTCTCTGGCCAATGAATCCGAGACGCTTCTCGTACTCCTTTTTCTGCTTCCAGAACTGATGGGCCGAGAACAGCCAGACCGCGAACGAGAGGATCGCCAGGACATTGGCGATGTTGGTCACGACATTCAAGAAACCGTCCCATGCACCTCCCATCATAATGCTCCTCTCTGAGACCGGACCTGGTCACGCACAGCCTGCAAGTTCATGATCTCCGCCACCTCGAACGTCGGCGGGCCGGCGGCGCGGACGGGGCGTATCCGAATGACGCTGGGGAAGTGGCCGATCAGGCCATGCAGGGAGGCGAGGAGGGCGGCGGCAACGGGGGCGAAGGCGGGCGGGTTGATGAGCAGGGGCAGGGTTTGCCACTCGGCGGCGGTCAGGCTGGCGGCGGCGACGAGGGCGGGCGCCTGATCGGCGTAGGAGGTGGCGTCGTCGAAGTGGGTCGGCACGTCGATGACGCGTTCGACCGAGGCGCCGGTTCGCTCGGCGATTTGTGCCCGCTGCGCTTCGGTGAGCGGGTGGCTGAAGTTGACGACGATCATAGATTGGCCCTCTTTCTCAGCACGCCGCCAAGCGGCAAGGTATGCAGGCCGAACGCCTGGAGCTTGGCGTAGAGCGCCTTCGCCGCGGTTTCCTGCTGATCCGCGGGCAAGGCCGTGACCTGCCCGAACAGTTGGCTGAGGGCACCACGCGCGGCCTCTTGCGACCCGAGCGCCGCGATGGCAGCCATCAGCCCGCCGGTGTCAATCACCGCCGTCATCCGGCCGTAGCCGCTGGAGGTTTTGCCGCCGATGCCCCAATCGGCCAGGGCGCGGGTGATCACCTTGAGTGCTTCCTCAGCCCAACGCCGGTCTTGGTCCGGCCCCCGGACGGTGACGAGGTAGCGGCCGGTGGCGCTGAGGAAGGGGACGGGGGTTGGGTCGTCGAGGTCCCATGGGGCGCGACGGTCCGGTTCCCGCGCGTTGTAGTAGCGCGGGTGGTGGACGGTGATGACGTCGCGGCAGAGCGGGTGGTCCGCTTGGGCCGAACCGGGGATATACCAGGCGTCGAAGTAGGTTAGGTAGGCGGCGGATTCGTGCGCGCCGAAGAGATACGCCAGGTACGCGCGCTGGGCGGTGTCCAGATGGGCGTCGGCGTACCGCTGCGCCAGGCCTTTGAGGGCGGAACCCGGCAGATAGGGTACGCCGTATGGCTTTAGGAGCGAAATGCCGGTTTCGCGGACGCTCTCGTTGCCGAGGCCGACAATCAGCCGGGACGTGGCTTTGAACTCCCGCGCGCGGACGCCGGAGAGCGCGAGGATGGTCTCCCGCCAATCGTTGTAGGCGTCCTGATAGATCCGCGACGGCGGGGAGGCGCAGACGCGGTTGAGAAAGGTCTCCATCGCCTTCGCATCGCCACGCGTCCTGCGCTGGTAGCGATCGAGGACGAGGCCGGGGTTGTCGACGGCATCATTGCCGGTCACGACCGGCCCGAGTCTGGAGCGATACGAGTCGGTCATGGCTGCACGTCCTGCTCGCCGGCCGTGACGCCGAGGAGCGACACGGCGAAGCGTTTGTAGTAGACCCAGGCTTCCATCAGGCGGCGGGTGTAGAAGAGGTACTCGGCGTTCGAGACCTGGCGGACGTGGTTGAGCAGCGTTGCCTCGTTCTGGTGGCCGAGCGTCGCCGCAATGTGCGACCAGAGGCGCTGATAGGCGCGGGCGCGGACATCGTCGCCGCTCTTCTTCTCGAAGCAGAAGGCCAGGGTTTGGCAGAGGCCGTTGGTGCGAATGAGGATGGGGAACCCGTGGCAGAGGCTGCCGTAGGTCTTGCGGAGCGTTTCGTCATCCTCTAACTGGCTGATGTGATCGAGTGCGCGCGCGAGATCCTGCTGTTGGCGGGTCATGCCGTTCCTCCATCGGCGCCATTGGGCGAGAGGCGGAGCCAAGCCAGACCACGGCCGACGCTGGCGTTGCCGCCGATTTGGCGAGGGTCTGTGAGCGGGGCCGTGAAGAGCGTCCAGGGCTCCGCGCCATTGAGCAAGCGCGACTCCGCCAGGACCGGCGCGGCGAAGATCGCCTGGGCCGGCACGGCCTCTTCGTACCAGAGGTTCTCGACCGTCTTCGAGGCGTCGCTGAGGACGATGCGCGCCGCGACCTCGGTGCCGGTCAGGGTCAGCGCGGTGAAGAGGTCGTCGCCGACGATGCCGAAGCGCTCGACGAAGGTGGTTTGCCACGCCGCGTCGGGGAAGACGGCGGACGCGATCGTCGCGGCGACCGCCGCGGCCGCCTGCTGGCGCTCGGCATCGTCCTCCCGCGTCAGATCGAGGTCTTCCAGGTAGACCTTGTCGCCGCCGCCCGTGAGCTTGGTCGAGGGGGCAAGGAGGAGATGGTCGGCAGGCGGTGCACCGGGCACAGTGACAGTCAGCGCCGCGCGGGCAGCCGCCGCATCCTCTTTCCAACGATCGAGGGCCAAGGGGCAGGTGATCCAGGCGAAGGCGCCGTAGAAGCTGCGGACCGGCAAGCAGAGCAGGTGGGCGTCGCAGAAGGTGAGGGCGCCGGCGTATTTGTCGGCGAAATTGGTCGGCGGACCGAAGGCGCGGTCGAACGGCCGTGGATTCTTTTCGTCAAAGTCTCCACCGGGGTCGCAGGCGTCGCGGAGGACGCCCTTCAGGCTGGAGCCGGGCAGATACGGCCAATCGGTAATCTTTTCGCGGGCCACCGGCAGGTCGATGACCCCGGTCGATTGACCCGTGCCGCTGTGGATCGGGCTCAGCGCCCGGATGTAGAGCATGCGTCCGGCCACGTGCGTCCTCCTTTCGTTGAAGGCGTTAGGGTTGACAACGAAGCCCTAGCGCCTGACGTGTTCCAGACGCCGGGAACGACCAGGCCGAATCCGTCTTCGCGGTTGTAGACCCCATCGGAGAGCGGCGCGAGCCAGAGCTTCGTGATCCGCTCCGCGGTCAATGGTTCCGCTACGTCGAAGAAGTAGACGCTGCCGGCCGGGGCGGCGTAGCGGACCGGCTTTTCGCAGCCGTTGGTGAGATCCCAGCCGCTGATCGGGACGCGGCGGCCGACGGCGGCGGCGCGGAGTTTTAAGCCCAGGCCGTTGATCTGCGCCGGGTTGCGGTCGCGGTGGCGCTGGGTGAGCCAGCCGGGGCACCAGCCGGTGCGGAAGATGGCGGGGGTCACGAGTTGGAGGCGCAAGCGCGTCTCTCCCTCCAATGCCTGCACCAACTCCGGTGGGATGGTCCAGGGGTCGAGGTCGATCTGGTCCGCGCCCGTTAGCCGCGCCTGACGCCGCTCGCCGCCGAGGGGGAGGAAGGCGGGTTGCGGCGTCCACGCCTCGATCCTCGACCCCGCGGGAAGGCCGACGCCGCAGAGGATGGCGCTCTCCGGGTGCTCCTTCCAGCGCGGCCGGGAGGCGGGGCTGAAGGCGAGGCCGGTGGTGGCGAAGAGGCGGCCCTCGACGGAGGTCAGGGTGTCGCCGGAGACGGCGACGTGGACGCGCAACTCCTGCTCGATATGGGTGCGATGCCGTGTCGGCAGGCCGTCCCCCCCAATCAGCCAGGCGATGGTGTCCTTCAATGACCAGAAATGGTAGCCGGGCTCCGGCTTCTCGTCGCGTTCGACCGTCATGGGTAGGAGCTTGAGGTCGTTCACGGTCGGCATGTCGCAGCCCGCCGCCTCGTCGTCCGCCAGCGACTCGTCGGGCCAAAGGCGCATGACCCGTGGCTCCTCGTCCTTGCCGTCCTCGCCGTCCTCGCCGTCCTCGCCGTCCTTGCCGCCCTCGTCCTCCGGTCGATAGACGACGGCGTCGGCGGGGGCGGGAAAGTAGGGAGTCCAGGGGTCGCCGTCCTGCACGCGGTCGACGAGGAAGGCGCCGCGGATGGCGATGCCGAGCGCCCGCGCGCGGGCGGCCGGGTTGGTCCAATCGACACCGCTCGCCGTGCCGATGTGGGTGCGCAAGGCGCCGGCGATCGTGCTCGGCAGCGGCCAGTCGAGGGTGAAGGCCCGCGCGCCGGGGTCGGTCGAGAAGGGGCGGGCGTCGCGGAGGATGATCGGGTCGCGGGGGCGGAGCAACAGGGTCGTGGGGGGCGCGGCGTTGGTTGTCACCGACATAAAACCTCTCCCTTCTGCCACGCGCCGCGCGCCACGCCGACAACCTCGGCGAAGTGCCGGGCGACGATCAGTTCGTCGACCAGACGTTCCAGACCGTGGATCGTGTTGTCGCTGCATCGCAGAAGGTACGCGATCTCCTCCTCACGAAGCTTCTTCGTGCCGCGCGGCTGCTTGCGCTCCAGGATGCGCCTGACTTCCAGTTCGAGCAGGCTCCGGTTCGCGCCATCCATGGCACGGAAACGCTGGTCGGTCACCAGCGCCGCGTCCATGGCCCGCAGATCCTTCTGAACCAGATCCCGCAGCTCGTAGGCGGCGCCGTCGGGGATGGCGTCGCGGCGATGCCAGTCGATCCACCTCAGCCAGCGGGTCGTGACGGGGTCGTCGTCCCAGGAGTGGGTCACGGTCGTGCCCGTCGCGCCGGCGGTGCGGGTGTGCATGGCGACGGCGAGGGCATTGCGCCCTTTGGGGCGTTGCTCGTCCGGCCGCTTCGCAACCCGCTCGGCCTCGCGCGCCCAGTCGAGCAGGTTTTGCAGGTGCTCGCTGTAGTGGCCGATCGCGATGCCGACGGAGAGGCTGACGTCTTCGCCGTCCGTCGGCTTGCCCTCGTTGACGATCTCGGCAAACCGGGTGCGTAACTCGTCGGCGCAGCAGAGGGCGGTGTCGAGGGGGAGGAAGGCGAGGACGTCGTCGCCGCCGCTGTAGATCAGCGCGCCGTGGTATTTGGCGACGATGCGGTGCGCCTCGGTGGCAAAGCGCGCCAGGCGGGCCGACAGTTCCCTGTGCTCATCCACCGTTTCCCGCTGGCCGATCGCCTTGCCCATGTGGTCGCCATCGGCGGCGAGGACAGCGACGTGGACAGGGAACTCGCCAACGTCTGGCGGCCGGGCGGCGCGGGCGGCGTCGTAAAAGGCTTGCGCCTCCTGCTTCTTGTCCTCCGGCACCTCTTCGTCGCGCGCTCCTGGGTCGTAGAACAATTGCGTGTCGTGGGGGAAGGCGTTGTAATGAGCGAGGCCGCTTTGCCGGTCGAGTCGTTCGACTTCGACCGCGCGCGTGCCAACCAACGGCGCCGCCAGTTTTCTGAGGTTGGCCCGCGCCGCGTCATCCAGCCGCCGGATGAAGGGGTCGATGGCAACGCGGGAGACGGAGACGAAGCGGCGGGCCTCGCCGTGGCGCTTGATCAGGGAGATGCCGTCGAGTTGCTCGCCGCCCTTGACGTTGAGGCGGCGGCGGTCGTTCTCGTCCAGCGTGTTGTCGGCGGAAACGGGTTTGCCCCGCTTCTGGAAGACCGTCTCCCGGCTGGGATCGAGCGAGCTCTTGGCCGCGCCTCGGTCGCTCGGATCGGATGGTCGTTCATCGAAGGAGTCCCAAATGTCGGGCGCGCGGTCGAAGCCGCGCAGGGCCTTGCGACCGGCAAGCAGATGCTCGACGCGCGTCCGGCCCGTGGAATAGCTGACCTTGTCATCCGGGTCGACCGGAACCCAGGCGGCGTAGAACTCGAGGAAGCGATCGTCCAGACACCGATCCTTCTCGAACCGGCCGATCTGAGCATGCACGAGCTGCCAATTCACAAGTGGCGGGGCACCCGGCTTGTCCAACTTCCCCTGGACCGTCTTGACGTAACCGAGGAGCACCTGGCGGGCGGCGTCCTGGACCTGCTTGGCGACAACCGCCGGTGCCTTGTCGGCAGGGAGGATAGCCAGGAGCTTGTTGGGGATGGGCGCTTCCGGGTCCGCCGAATCGGCGGGCAGGTCGGGGAAGATGAGCGTAGCTCCTTCGTGCCGCAACTGGACGGCGGCGGCACGGGCGGCCTTGCTGAGCAGCATCGAGCCGAACCACAGATCCCGCGTCTTGCGGCTGGCGGCGATGAAGTCCTGAACCGGGCCGATGGCGACGGCGATGAGGTAGGGTTGAGGCGCCATCAGAGCACCATCCTCGTCACGTGCCAGCGATGTTCGACAAACCGGAGCAGACCTTCGCGTGGATCGTCTGCGTCGACGGCCGCGAGCGGAGGAACGTCTTTGGCCTTGGCGGTTACGAACACGTCATCAGGAACCATCACCGGCGTCGGTGGGCCGTCTGGACCTTTTAGGTGCAGCGGCAGTCCCAATTCGTGCAATCGCGGAGTCTCCAGCAACGCGATCATGGGAACTGCCCGCCCCGAGGTCATCATCAGCGGCTTCAAGACGAAGGGAGATGCCAAACGCGCTGTCTTCTCTCGCGCGATCTCCAGCGTGTGGTTGCCTGGATCGCCCCGTTCCGCGTCGATGAAGTGAAAGACGATGGGGAGGCCGAACTCTGCCCGCGGAAAGTAGCGGATTGCTTGATGACGCGGTTCGTGTCCGCGCGAGTAGGTGCGGGCTACATCACGGATGGAGTCGGCTTCAGGCCAGTAGCTCTGACCAAGCTTGCGTGGTCGACTTTCGTCGCGTCCGGAGCGCCGACCCACTCCCTTGCCTTGGCGGAAGGCCTGCATCTCCGCAACTGACCTTGACCAAGCCACGACGGGCGTGTCGGCATCCGCCGCCAGCAACACGCGGCTGCCACGAATCAATGGCAGCGGTAGGGAATCCGGGGCCGAGGCGGCGTTCACGCAGCGTTCCGTTCGTTCCGCGAGCCACTCGGACGCAGTTTCGACCGATGAAGGGGAAAACTGGGAATCGGTACACCAGAGTGCGCCGCAGCCGCGCCGTGTCCGCGCTCCTACACCACCGAATGTGATCCAAGCCCAAAGAGCCGCTTCTGCTGCCTTCTCAAGCTGCTGATGATCGAGAGGAGGACTGCGATGCGCGACGGAAAGTCGCACAGTAAACGCGACCCCAATCTGCGCCTTACTGGGAGGCCGTGGGGGGTTATTCTGCCGTTGAAAGGGGAACAGCGCGTACGAAGGATAGCCGAACTCGTCGTCCATCCACTGCTTGCTGTGCGGCTGCTCCTTGGGCTGGGGTTCACCCGTCTTGTCGATCTCCACCTCGACGTCGATCGCCGACGGCGCACCGGGACGGTTCGACGCGGCGGTCTGGCCCCAGATCGCGGCCTCGTCATCGAAGAGCGCTTGGGGCGTCGGCCAGCGGTGCGCGTTGCAGGCCCGCCACCAGAAGCGGAGGTGGCCGCGGACGGAGCCGCCGCGGACCGGATGCAGGGGATCGACCACGCCCGGTGCGGCGCCGCCGCCGAACATCGGCGTCACGACCTGGAGCGTGACCTCGAACAGCGGCGCGCGGGCCTGGCCGAGATTGAGATTGGGCACGCCGTGGGGCAGGGGCGGGGCGGGACGCGACACGGGGGCGCTCCTTTCTGACCCGGCAGCGCCGGGCATCACCAAGACCTTATTTGTCACGCCAAGCTAGTGTGCCCATATGATGCGGCACGAACGGCAACAATGCAAGAGTAGGGATCGACGCTATTTGGAACGGTGACACAACCCGCCCCCTGCTACACTCGCGGCCGGGATGGGAGAGCGACCGGATTCACCGACCGATGCAGCGACGAAACCAACCGCCCGGCGAATGGCCCCGTGGCGGACGACGCTCTCTGCGATCTTTGCAGCGCGGATGCTGGCGATCATCGGGTTCAGCCAGCGCACCCTTCCTGCCCCCCGCCCCCCAACTTTGGGGGGAGACGAGCGCGCGGCCCCAATCCTGGGGGGAGCACGACGGGAGCGCGTCGCCAAGCCGGGAGAGACGGGCGGCATTCCGCCAATTGTGCGAGACTCACGCAACTTATGACTCACCGAACCCAAAGCCGGAGGCCGCGACTCCCGCCGTCATTCGTTGCCCCCAGGATTGGGGGCGCGGCATCGTCATTGGGAACGCGCGCTCGTCTCCCCCCAGGATTGGGGGGCCGGGGGGGCCGAACCCGATGGACCAATCAAAAACCACCCCACGCATCCGGGGCACGTCGCCCGGCCTGGAGGCCGCCGCGCGACAATTGCGGAGACGGCTCACATCGGCGGAGCGCGTGCTGTGGGAGGCGATCAAGGGGAAGCAGCTTGCCGGCTTGCGCTTCCGACAACAGCACCCCGTCGGGCCGTTCGTGCTGGACTTCTATTGCCCCGCGTGCAAGCTGGTCGTTGAACTCGACGGCGAGATTCACCGAGAACAGATCGAGCAAGACGCGTACCGGGACCAACACCTCGCCGCGTATGGCTACACCATCCCGCGCTTTCGCAACGAGGAGGTCTTGCGAAACCTCCCTTCGGTCCTGACCCGGATCGCAGAGACGGCCGCCTCGATCACCAACAACGAACGCTGATGCGCGAATCGGCCCCCCCAACCCCCCAACTTTGGGGGAGACGAGGATGGACGGCCCCCTGAACCCCAAGTTGGGGGAGACGACGGAGCGCGTCGTCGTCCGTCGTGCTCCCCCAGGATTGGGGGGTTGGGGGGGCCGCATCACCCCGTCTCGATCCGCTCCAGTAAGTTCGCGTACTGCATCAGGTGGCGGACGCCGAGGAATTCTTGGCGGACGCGTTCTTTGCCCCGGGTGCCGAGGCGCGAGGCGAAATCGGGGTCGGCGAGGAGGCGGCGGACGGCGGCGGCGAAGGCGCTCAGGTCGGTCGGGTCGGGGAGGAGGAGACCGTGGACATTGTCGTCGATCTGGTCCTGGATGCCGCCGATGGCGGTGCCGATCACCGGGCGGCCCTTCCACATCGCCTCAGTTACGGTGAGTCCAAACCCCTCTTTGAGGCTCTTTTGGACGACGACCGCGGCGTGGCGCTGCAGGGCATTGACGATGGCGGCATTTTCCTCCCGATCCGTCATCGGCAGCGAGGCGAGGTGGACCCGGTTGCGGCTGCCGTGCGGGAGAGCCCGCCAGGCGTCGACGACGGCGTTGAAGGTGGCCGCGCCCTCCGGGTCGTCGGTCACGGCACTGACATTCGGGCCGGCCAAGACGAGATCGGCCGCGATCGGATCGGCGCTGCTGATCAGTTCGGCATACCCGCGCAGCACGCCGATCGGGTCCTTGAGCGGATCCCAGCGCGAGACCTGGACGACCAACGGCGTCTGCCAGGAGGGAGCCCGGCCATGCCGGACGACGTCGGCCTGCCGGTCGACGCGGGCGATGGAGCCGTCCTCCCGGTGGAAGATGGCGGCGCCGTCGTCCGGCGGCCCCTCGACGATCCCGGTGTGGACGAGGATGGCGCGGACCGTCGACTCGTCGAGCTCCTGGTTTTTCGGCGAGAAGGCATCGATCGAGGGCGGGATGACGACGGCGCGGGCGCCGTCGAGTGCGGCCGGGACGTAGGCCCGCCGGGAGAAGACGGTGGCGGCGACCTCGCCCAAATAGGGCGCCAGGAACGCCCAGCCCAGGTCGGTCTCGGCATTGCGCGCGTCGGCGCCGACGTGGCAGCGCCAGATGACGATCGCGCCGTGATGAACCAGCGTCGGCGCGAGCCCGGCGGTCTGCGGGTCGTGGAGGAGGACGACGTCGCCTGGGCGGATCAGCGCCAGCAATTCCTGGCCGTTGGCGGCGAGGGTGTCGTCGTAGATCGTGCGCTCCTCCCCGGCGAGGGGCGTGCCGTCGCCGGTGGAGCCGTGGAGGGCGTGGTGGAGGCGCTTGGTGACCCGGAAGAAGTCCGGGTTGCCTTCGATGACGAGCCAGCGGGTGTCGATTTCGAGCCCGCGGGCGTAGCCGAGGAGCGATTGCAGCATCTCGGCCACGCCGCCGCCGCGGGCAGTGGAGTTGACATTCCACCAGACGCGCCCACGCAGGCGGCGGGCGGCTGTTTCGGCCAACGCGGTTGCCTCGCGGAGGGGCGCCTCGCCCAGCAGCGGCCGAAAGCGATCGAGCGGCAAGGGGGCGATGTGGACCTCGTCTATGTGAACCATATGCCGCGTCCTCGTCTCTGTTGCGCGTCCTGATCCGGCATTCGCCAAGCCCGCATCTTGGGGCGCGGTACGACAGGTCGGACTCGCAAGACGAAGGCCGCCGGATGCAATTGTGTCCGGCGGCCGTGGCCGCTCCGATCAGGCGAAGGATGTGCTAGCCCTCGGCCTCCGCGGGCGACGTGGTCGCCGGGCGGGTCGAGGCCTGGACGTAGGCGCGCAGCTTGACCGGGTCGACCGCGATCAGGTTGCGGCCGAGGGCGCGGGTGAGGCCGGCGGCGCGCAGTTCGCTGAGCTTGCGGGTGACAGTGACGCGGTTGGAGCCGATCATGTTCGCCAGCAGTTGGTGCGGGACTGGCAGCGCGATCTTGTGCATACCGTCCGGCAGCGGCCGGCCGAAGCGCTCGGCCAGCGTCAGCAGCATCGTCGCCAGGCGGACGGTGACGTCACGCGCCAGGATCTGCTCGACGAGCGTTTGCAGGCCGGTGAAGCGGCGGGTCATGCCTTCGACGAGGGCAGCGGCCAGTTCCGGCGACTGGCCGATCATCGCCGCCAGGTCGTCCTGTTCGATGACGGAGAGGGTGGTGTCGACCAGAGCTTCGGCGGTCAGGCCGGTGGCGAGGCCGTCGGTCCGATCCTCCTGGGTGAAGATCGTGTTCGGGCCGAGCAGGCCGAGGTTGATCGAGCGACCGTCCGGCAGGGTCTTGAAGAGGCGGACGCAGCCGCTACGCACAACGTAGAAGAGGCCGGCGGCCTCGTCCGGGCCGAAGATGCGGTGGCCGCTGAGGTGGGTGAAGCTGACGCCGTGCGACTGGCGCACGCTCTCAGGGGCGCCGAGCGCGTGGCTGTCGCCGTGACCGTCCGCGGAGAAGGGCGCGGCGGCGAGCGCGCCGTTTCGTCCGTCGCCGCGGCGGTCGAACGAGGGAAAGCGGGAACGCGCGGGATCGGTCGGCCCCGGCGCGGTGCGAATCAGGGTACGGGCCGTGCCTCGGTCGCGGGCGGCAAACTTCATCGGGTGCCTCCTTGTCGGGTCGTCTGGCTGATCGTGCTGGCCAGCCTCCATTGGCGGGCCGGGTCGATCGACCTCGTCGTCGATGCGCTGATCGGTCACGTTGATCCATCCATCCCCTTGGGGCTGCCCCGTCGCGCCACCGCGACCTCCGACGCGGTGGCGGGCGCTCGCTTCGCCCTGATCGTCCTCGATGCCGGCTCGTGGGCTCGTCGCGTCCTCACCATGGCCGTTGGCTGGCTGGGACGGAGGGGCGGCTGCCCGTGTCCGCGCCTCGCGGAGCGCGGCATCAATCATGTCGGAGAATCGCAATCCCACGCTCCTGGCTCCTGGCTCCTAGTTGCTAGCCCCTGGGGAACGGCAGGGACGCACGTCCACTGCCACCGACTGCCGGCCGGGCTGACGACCATGTGTCGCGTCCGAGCGGCTTGCAGTGTTACCAACATAACGTTGAAAGATGAAATTGCGATGAAATGGGCGTGAGGTCCGCGTGAAAAAACGAGGGCGGCGGGGCGGCGAGGGCGGCGAGGAACGCGAGCACCTCAGCACCCCGTCATGCCGCGCCTCCACCCCGTCATGCCGAGCTTCGGCGTTCGTCGAGGAATCTGTCCCTAGTCAGAGTCGTCACTGGTAGAGCCAGATTCCTCTCTTCGATCGGAATGACGGGGTGGGGGCGCGGCATGACGGGGGGACGGTCGGAATGACGGGGGGACGGTCGGAATGACGGGGTAACGTCTTCCTCGCCGCCTGGCCGCCCTGCCGCCTGGCCGCCTTACGCGATGCCGAGGACCTGCTCGGCGAAGGCGATGGCGTCGGCGAGGGGGTCGCCGGCATCGGAGAAGGTGGCGATGCGAATGACGCGCGTGCCGTCGCGGATGTAGAGGTCGACCTCGGCGGCGCTGTCGCCGCCCGCGTTCGACAGGGCGCGCATCTCGTCGCCGAGCGGGTCGGCCTCGATCTCTGCCAGGCCGGACGAGGCCTTGGTGTCGGCGAAGTAGTCGAGCGCCTCGACGGCGCCTTCCTCAGTACCGAAACGGTGGATGCTGACGTAGAAATAGTTGGTTTCGTTGGGCGGCGGCGCGGCGCCGGCCGGTGGCTTGAAGGCGCGGAAGAGCCCTTCCTGCCAGTCCCACTCCTCCAAGAGCGTGGTCGCCTCTTCGATCGCGCCGAGCGAGGTGGCAACCTCGTTGAAGGAGAACCGGCCATCGGTTTCTACGTCGACGATGAAGCCGCTCGGGGCCTCGTTCTCCGCGGGGATCATCTCGCTGACCGGCAAGCGGGTGCGCCGCGGCGCGGTGGACTCGTTCTCCTCCTCGGTCGCGTCCTCTTCGGCCGACGCGGAGCCGCCGCCTTCCTCGGACTCCTCCCTGGCCGCTGCTTCGTCGGCCGCGGTCGGGCTGGCGGCGACGGTCGGGGTGACGGTCGGTTCGGCGGTCGCGGTCGGCAGTGGTGTGCCGGCGGGGGTGCCGCGGACCGCGGCCAACTCGGCAAGCTCGGTGGCGCGGACGGCGGTCTGTTCGACGGCGACCTGGTTTGGGTCGTCGTCGTCATCGTCGCGGGCGCGGGTGTAGGCGAAGGCAGCGGCGATGAGCAGGATGCCGACGGCGAGGGCGGCAACGAGTGCCCGCAGGAACCAGCCGCCACCGCTTGCGCTGCCGGCGCGCACGCCCGGCGGCGGTGAGGCTGGCGGTTGGACGCCCATCCCGGGCGTGCCCGGTCCGGCCGGGTCGTACCAGGGCGCGCGCGCCGGTGGCGCACCGGCGGCGGCCGAGCCATAGGTTCCCGCGCTGGAGGCTCCGGCGGACCCGGCGGCGCTCCCGTATGGGCTCGCGGGCGGGCGGTAGGGTGGGTCGATGGGCCGAGCCGACGGGGGCGCCTCGGGCCGATACGACGTGGTGGAGGGCTGATCCCAACGTGGCTCAGGTCGAGGCGGCGGTGGCGTCGGCGATTCGGCTGAGGGCGGCGGCGCCTGCTGTGGCGGCGATGGCGTCGGCGGCTCGTAGCGCTCCGTCGGCGGCGGCCGGTTGCCCCTCGGTGGTCGTGGCTCCATGGATACCGTGTGCTCCTCTGTCGCGTCAGGCCGCGCCGCTCCGCGCGGGGTGGCGGCGTGGCCCATCGCGCCAGTATAGCGGTCGGGAACGGCGGGAGGTCGAGTCAAGGCAACGGCTGGTCTGTCCCTTGGTCTCCTAGTAAGACGTTTCGCGAGGCCGGCTGGTTTCCCCGGCGTTCATGCAACCGGTGACCGGCGCGTCAATCGCGGGCGCGTTCGCTACCAGATCTAGCGGTCGCCGACTGTGTACGTACACCATCTTGCGGTGACCGCGAGGCAACCGGTTTACAGGGGGTGGCACAATCCCTAAGATGCCACTATGCACTTGCAGAGCGGGCGCGCTCGGCGAGTGCCGGTGACCGGTCGCCATCCGTATCCCGTTGCGGCCGGTGGCGGAGGCGTGGAGGCGCGGATACCGATGGTCACGGTGAGAGGGAGACCCGCGATGACCGAGATGGCATTCGAGCTCGAGATCGAGTCCAGCGCGGCCAGGGCACCCGCGATGCCGCCCGCGGCGGCGAGCTTGTCGCGGCCGGCCGACACGAACGGCCGTGAGTCGGACCGCCTCGCCCGATTCTACATGACGAGCGACCTGCGGGCGGCCACCGGCCTCACCCGGACGCATCTCGACTACTACCTGCGCGAGGGACTCATCGTGCCGACGGCGCGGACGGAGAGCGGCTACCTCCTCTTCGACGACCGCGAACTGGAGATGCTGCGCGCCATCATCGCCCAGCGCCGCGCCGGTCTCGGCATCCGCGAGATCAAGCAGCGCCTGGGGCGCCGCGGGGTCAGGAGCTAGGGGTCGGGGGTCAGGGACGTGGTAGTGGAAGCAGCGCAACAAGCAAAGACCGATGGGAGCGAGGACAGGGAGGCGGCGTTCTATCGGTCGCTGGGGCACGAGGACTGTTACGAACGGCTGACGCTGGCGGTTGCGCGGGGACGGGGGTTGTCGGTGGTGATCGGCGAGGCCGGCTTCGGGAAGACGACGATCAAGGGGGCGTTGCTGAACCAGCTACGACCGGACCCGCGGGTCGCAATCGGAACCATTGACGACCCGCGCGACTGCCGTACCGACGTCCAGTTCCTACGGGCCGTCCTTGGCCAGTTCGGGGTGGACGCCTCCGGGCGCACGGGGCTCGATCTGACGACCGCGTTCCTCGGCTTTTTGGAGGCGATGCGCGCCGCGCGGCGGACGACGTTGCTGGTCATCGACGACGGGCACCACCTGACGAGCTCGCACCTCGAGATCGTGCGCACCTTCCTTTCAGTCGAGACGCCGGCGCGGTCGCCGATCGCCGTCGTCGTTTTCGCGGAACCGGAACTGGAGGAGAAGATTGGGCGCAAGCGGAACCTGGCGCGGCGGGTCGGGATGGAGCACCGGCTCAACCCGTTCAACCGGCGCGATACCGCCGGGCTGATCGCCCACCGGCTGGCGGCCATGGGGCATCCAACCGGCGCCGGGCGGGCGGTCTTTACGGAGGAGGCGATCGACCTCATCCACGAGCGTTCGGGTGGTGTGCCGGGGACAATTGTCGAGATCAGCGCCGGGTGCCTGCAGGAAGCCACGCGCCGGCGGCGGGATCGCGTCGACGGCGCATTGGCAACGGCGGTCATCGATCGTCGCGGACACCGGGTCACGCGGATCCGGATGGAACCGCCGGCCGAGGTCGCCGGAATGGAGGCGACCCCATGACGGCAGACACGACCAGATTCGCCGGACGCGGGATCGAGCTCCTGGCGGCTTTGCCGGCCACGGGGGGTTCGATCCGGCGCCGGGCGACGGCGTGCGGGGGTTCGGGGTTCGGCGTTCGAGGTTCGACGGATCGAAAGCACGTCGAACGTCGAACACGCAAGGAGGAGTGCTATCGACGCGGAAACCGCCGAGGCAACCATAGCGAGGGGCGCCAACCGCTCGCGATGGGCGATGGGCAAAAGAAAAAGCCGGCGCGCCAACGCCGACCCTTCTCTGCCACCTCATGCGGTGCGGGCTTGTTGTTGATCTAGGCCACCGGGGTCGAACGGACCGTCGCCAAACCGCCTGTTCGGGTCCCGGTAATCGAATCTTCGCCGCGATCCCCGCCAAGGGAGGGTGTTGTGTACCCGGGCGACGTTTGTACGTGCATTCTAGCCACGCTGCTACCAGCGTGTCAAGCGTTTCTAACGTGTTCCGTCAGGTCCGCGACCGGAAGCGCCGCGTGAGCAAGCGGACGCGCCCCGGCGCCGACCGGGACGCCGCCCAGCCACCGCCCGCTCCGGGGCGCGTGGATGGGAGGGACGCGTCGTCGGCCCCCCCGGCCCCCCAATCCTGGGGGAAGACGAAGCCGCGTGCCCACGCCAGGGGGGAGCACGACGACGCCGCGGCCTCGTCCATCGTCTCCCCCCAAAGTTGGGGGGCTGGGTGGGCCGCGGCCGAGCCCGTCGCCGGCCTGATCGCCGGGGAGGCGACACGGGGCGGCGAGGATGTACGCCGTCGGGGCTGGTTCTGGCATTGGAACAGCGTCGTCACCCAGTACGCGCCGCTGATCGGGTTGAAGGGGGTTGGTCTGCTCAACTCCTACACCGTCTGGACGGACCGGCGGGAGGAATCGCCCCACCGCGGCTACGCCTTCCCGTCGCAGCAGCGCGAGGCCGACTTCTACGGCGAAGACCGGGCCGAGCTGATCACGATCAACAAGATCCTGGTCGCCCTCGACCTGATCGAGATCCGTAAGGAGATGGTGCTGCGCGCCGACGAGCAGGGCCGGCGCTGGCGGGTGCCTCACAACTTCTACCGCGTCAAGGATCACCAAGACGGTTTCACCCTCGACGCCGCCGCCGTGCTGCGGGTGGTCGAGCTGGCCGACCGCGACAAGGCGGTCTACCGTTGCATCCGCCGCATCTTCTCCCCGCGCTTCGCCCCGATCGACGCCGACAACGTCTGGCATCGCATCCTGCCGGTCGTGCGCGAGCACGAGGTCTGGCAGCGCCTGGCCGCCCGCGCCGCGCACGAGGACGACCGCGCCTCGGCCCGCACGCGGCGGGGGCACGCGGCGCGCAAGGCCGGTTTTGGCATGTCCAACGTCGGTGACAGCGCGACACCCACGACGACAGCTAACGACAGTGAGGCTGACGCAAAGGAGAGGGGTGAGCGAACCTCTGTTGCATCCACCAACAAGGGTTGGACACCGGATGTTGCAACGACCAACACTGGTTTTAACGACGAATCGACGACCGTTGTTGACGCCGGCAACAGTGCCCCGGCGACCGCTGTTGCTCCCGCCAACACGACGTATAACGAAGACGAATTAACAACTACGACGACTACGCCGGGGGACCAGAAGCATGATCTGTCACAGGGCGTGACTGGAGGCGTCGATACGCTGGCAAGGGGGGTGACGGCAGGCAGCGAGCCGGTGTCAATAGCTATGCCTGTGCATGCCGGACCGGGCGGGCAACCGGCGCCGCTCGACGTCGTCGGCGAGGCGGCCGCGATCCGGGCGTTCGAAGACGCCAATGGGCGGACGTCGACCCCAGCGGAGCGGCACCTGCTGCGCGGCCTGGCCGAGCGCGTCGAACCGGCAGCGTGGGCGACGCGGCGACCGGGACTGGAGACCGGTTGGGAATGGCTGACCGCCGCCGTCTACGAAGCAGTCGAAGCTGGCAGCGCCTACGTTGCCCCGCGCCGCCTGCGGGAAATCCTCAGCCGGTGGGAGCGGGACGGCTTGCCGGAGACGGAAGGCGGAGGACGGAAGGCGGAAGGCGGAAGGCGGAAGGCGGACGTACCGAGTACCGAACACTGGGCACTGGGCACTGGGCACGCGGCACTCGTCGGGGAGGGGCCGGACCTGTCGCTGCCCCACGGGTTCGGCAGCCAGCGGACGTGGGAGTTCACGGTTGGGTTGCTGGCGACGGCGCTTGACCGGGACCGGTTGGCGGAGCTGGTGAGCGGGACGTGGATCGCGGGGTATCGGGATGGCGAGGTCACCGTCGCCGCGCCCGACCCGGTGCAGGCCGAGCGCTTGGCCGGGGAGTACCGGGCGCTGATCGAACGGAAACTGGGTGAGGCGATGCGGCGGCCGGTGCGGCTGGCGGTGCTGGCGGAGGCGGAAGGCGGACGGCGGACGGCGGACGTACTCGCTGGGCACTCGGCGCCCGTCGGAGCAGGGCCGGAGATGGACGAGGAGGAGCCGGCGCCGCCGGTCTTCCTTGTCGCCGAGTGCGGGCTGCCGAGCGGGCAGGTCTGGGCGGCGGTGTTGGAGGAGGCGGCGCGCGGTGGCGAGATCAGCCGAGCGAACGTCGATGCCTGGCCGCGGGCGACCGCGCTCATCGGGCGGGGCGAGGACGGCGCGCTGATCGTCGGAGCGCCGCATGCGTTCGCCCAGCGCCGGATTGCGACCCGCTTCCTGCCAGCCCTGCGCGCGGCCGTGGCGGCGGTCATCGGCGCGTCGTTGCCGATCGAGGTCGTCGTCACCCGCGAATGGCTGCTGGCGGGCGACCGGTCTGTCCCCGCCGCGCCGCCTGCATCTGAGCACCGGCGTGGCGCATAATCGCGTTCGTGGCAAATTCTGCGCACACAACTGATCCCGCGGCAAGCGTCGGGTGACGATGTTGCACGCGTCCAATGTGCCCGTGATAGGCTCTGGCTATGTGCGAATCGGACGACGCAATGGCCCAACCACTCGAGGGTGGACGGACGACCTCGGGGGTAGTGCGGATCGGCGGGATGGTGCACCGGCCCACCGCGGAACCCGCGCCGTTCATCCACGCGTTGTTGATCCATCTGGAAACAGTCGGGTTTGCCGGCGCCCCTCGCTACCGTGGGGACGACGCGGCAGGGCGTGAGATGCTCACGTATCTCGACGGCGAGGTTCCGCATCAGACCGAACAGGGAGGGTGGACGGACGACCAGCTCCGGCAGGCGGCTGTGCTGCTGCGTGAGTTCCACGACGCCACGGCCGGGAGTTCCCTGGCAGGCGCCGAGGAGGTCGTCTGCCACAACGACTTCGCCCCCTGGAACACCGTGTTCGTCGCGGGGCTGCCGGTCGCCGTCATCGACTTCGACGACGCGCGTCCTGGACCCAGGCTCCGGGACCTTTCCTACGCGCTCTGGTGCTGGTTAGGACTCGGCGCGGCGAAGCGCGACGTCGCCGAGCAAGCCAGACGGATCGGCCTCATGTGCGGGGCCTACGGGCTCGGCGGCGTCAGCGGAGTGGTCTCCGCGATCGCCCGGCGCCAGCAGGAAATCCTTGCCCAACATTTGCGGCACGGGTGGCTCGATGCGGCGCGGCGGGTTGCCGGCGAGATCGAGTGGTTGCACGCCAACCGGCTCGAATTGGCGCGCCGGCTCGATCGAGACGATCGGGCAACCAGCCGCTGATCACGTTGCCGGTCTGGTGTTTGTCTGTCTATCGAGCCGCGGGATACGATGGCATGTCGGGTGCAGCGGGATCGGCCCGTGGGCCGCATCTTGAGCGGAGATGGGAGAGAGAACGAGGAGCGCCCAGCCAAACGGCTGGGCGCTCGGACGATGAGCCGGAGGTGGGGTTCCGGCTGCCTGGTTGGCTAGCGCGAGGAGCCGGTGCCGGTGGCCGGCATTTCGGAGACGATAAGGGGGCCGGCGGCGGCGAGGACTTCGTCCCGCGAGAGGGGCGTCTCGAACGCCTCGGGGAAGGGGACGTCGCCGTTGATCAGGTTGAGATAGGCGGCATGGCGGGCCTCAACGCCGTGGATCGTCAGGGCCGCGGTCAGCAGATCGGCGTTCTGGATCGAGTTGGCGGCGCCGGTGTAGGCTCCGGTGCCGACATTTTCCAGCACCTGCGCCACCGCGACGTAGCCGGCGACGTCGTCGTAGCCGAAGTCGTACATCGCCTGCGAGACCGGCGTGCCGCCCAAGCTCTGGATGACGGAGATCAGGGTGTCGACGTGCGCCTGCTCGTGGTCGCCGATCAGGTCGAAATACTCGTAGGCGGGCGCGTCGAAGCCGGCTTCGGAGAAGTCGCCGGCGGTGAATTCCCGCTGCCCTTCGCGGTAGAAGGTCGCTTCCAGGTGTTCCAGGGTCAGGGCGTAGTTGAGGACGTCGACGTCGTTGGTGAAATCCTGCGCCGAGACGGAGGTAAAGCCGCGGAGCGCCGGGACGGCCAACGCCGCGAGGGCGATGGCGCTGCCGGCGGCGAGCTTGGTCGTTCCACCGAGGAAGCCGCGGCGCGTCGCCGGCAGGTGGCGTGCCTCGTCCATTGTTTGCAGGATGCGGTCGTACGTTCGATCCATCATTGCTCTCCTCAAGCGGCCCTTCCCGGCCGCAATGTGTTGGTGCGTCAATCGGTCGCGGAACCGGCATTGGGCATCGCGCCCCCGGTCGCTAGACGAAGAAGCCGCCGGCGATATTCAGCACTTCCTCGCGGGAGAGCGGGGTTTCGAAGGCGGCTGGGAAGGGCACGTCGGTGCCGCTGACGAGGTTGAGGTACGAGGCATGCCGCGCCTCGACGGCGACGATGGTGCCGGCGGCGGTGACGAGGTCGCTGTTCTGGATGGAACCGCCGGCGCCGTCGTAGGCGGAGACGCCGGTGTTCTCCAGCGCCGCCGCGGTCACCAGGAAGGCGTCCGGGTCGTTGCCGTAGCCGAAGTCGTAGGCGGCCTCTTGGACCGGGGTTCCGCCGAGGTCGCTAACGACTTGGGTCAGTGTTTGGACGTGGGCGAGTTCGTGGTCGCGGACGAGGATCAGGTTGTCGTAGACCCCGATGCCGAAGTCGCTGGCGCCGAAGAGGTCGAGCCCGTCCCGGTAGAAGGCGTATTCGAGATGTTCGAGGGTCAGCGCGTAGTTGAGGATGTCGAGGTCGTCGGTGAACGCCTGCGCCATCACCGTGCGCAGGGCGGGGCCGGCTGGCGCGACCGCCAGGCCGCCCGCCAGGACGGCTGCCCCGGCGACCGTGGCCGATCCCCGAAGCAAGCTCCGGCGTGAGCTCAACCGTTGCCGCTCCTCGGCAACCGCGTCGAGAAAGAGTTCGTGTCGTGGCCGCATCTCGTCCCTCCCAGTCAGGCAGCAGACCCCCGGGCGGTCCCCGGGGGTTCAGCACCCCATAACGAGATCGGCGGCGCATTGGATGATAGCCTGCGCTACAACAGGCGCATCGCTGCTCCGGTCGATGAACGATGGGCACGGGGAAGGGGCGCGAGCGCGCGGTGGAGTACGCTAGCGTGCATGCGAAGCGGGGGTGAACCGGCGGCGACACCGAGCGCCGCGCCGTGCAGGTGAGCGGATCGGAGAGGCGACCAATGTTCGACCGGGAAAATATCATTGGACTGCTGCTGTTGGGGCTGTGCCTGGTCGTCGGCGGGATGATGGTCTACGCGATCGCGACCGGTACCCGGTTCCGGTACACCGGGCCGGAGTGGCTCGTGTGGGTGCTGCTGGTCGTCTTCGCCGGCGGCATCCTCTTCGGCCTCGTCGCCGGGCGGGGTGGACGCCGCTGGCCCGATCCGCTGAGCGGTCGCGGCGGCTGGCGGCGCTGGTTCCGCCGCGACCGCGACGAGTGATGAGGAGCGAGAAGCGAGAGGCGAGGAGTGAGCAGAGCGCGTTGCCGCGGGAGACGATGATCGCGCGGGTGCGGGAGGTGTGCCAGGCGGACGAGCGGTTGGTCGGGGCGCTGATGTACGGCTCGTTCGCGCGGGGCGAGGGAGACGCCTACTCCGATATCGAGTTCGCCCTTTTCTTCGCCGACGTGGCGCTCCCCGGCATCGACCAGCGGGCCTGGGTCGGGCAGATCGCGCCGGGCCTGGTCAGCGAATTCAAGCCTATGGCTGGACGTCATCGCTGATCGGCAGTCCTTGGCGGTCTTCCTCGGTGGCTTCGTCCTTCAGCCGTTCCATGAAGTCGGGCGTCCAGGGATGCACTTCGCCGCGGGCGATCTGTTCGTCGCCGACGGCGATAGCGGCTCTGAGCCGGTTGAGGTGGTCTCGTTCTTCCATCAAGCGCAGCGCTTCCCGCACGACCTCGCTGGCGTTGTTGTAGCGTCCGGTCTCGACCTTCTGTCGGACCAGGGTCTCAAGATGCGGCGTGAGATTGACGTTCATCACGAACCCTCCTGCTTTCGCCACGCAGTATAGCAATGCCTGACAATGCCCGATGCCCAGCAGGTGGGTCTGCCGACGCTACTTCGTCGCGCGGAGTGAAAAGAGCAGGGGGATCATGCCGGCGAGGGGGCCGGGGAGAACCCAGCGGCCGTCGGCGGCGCGTTCCATGAACGGAAAGCGCTGCTCGTAGGTGAAGGGGAACTCGCGCAGGGATTCGAGGCGCAAGCCGGCCGCCAGGAGGGCGCTGACGATGTCGCTCAGCGCGTGCTGCCAGCCGTGCTCGACGCCCTGGTAACCGGGGGACGGCCCGGCGTAGGAACCGCTCGTTTCGATGCGCAGCGGCTCTGGGTCGTGGAAGTAGGGGTGGGCCGGTTCGAGGCCGGCGACGCCTTCGGATTCGAAGACCGCGGCGAAGGGATGGTAGTCGACGATGGCGAAGCGGCCGCCCGGTTTGAGGAAGCGGGCGACGACCTCGGCCCAACGGTCCAAGTCGGGCAGCCACCAGAGGACGCCGTAGGAGGTGAAGACGACGTCGAATGCACCCTCCAGGACGTCGGGCAGGCCGTAGATGTCGGACTGGACGAAGCGGGCCGGGATACCGACCTCGTCGGCGAGCGACCGCGCGTGCGCGATGGCGCGTTCCGAGAAGTCGACGCCGGTCACCTCCGCTCCGCGCCGTGCCCAGGAGAGGGTGTCCATCCCGAAGTGGCATTGGAGGTGGAGCAGCGATTTGCCGGCCACGTCGCCGACCTCGTCGATCTCCGTGGCGTGGAGCGACGAGCGGCCGGTTTTGAACCCCGCCACGTCGTAGTACGCGGAGTCGACGTGGACATCGGCCCAGTTGTCCCAGAGTGTGCGGTTTGATCGTAGGTAGTCGTCCATGTGTGCTCCTCGACTGATCGTCGGCGGCAATCTAGCCCCGCCACGTCCGCGTCTCTTGGCTAACCTCGTACCGTTTTGCTACCCTGACTCGAAGGTGGATACCACCCATGGCCGTGCAGCTTGATGTGGAATCCGAAGACTTGATTCAACAGAGGGTCGCCAGCGGACGCTACCACGACGCGGCGGCGGTGATCCGCGAGGCGCTCGATGCGCTTGCAGAGCGCGAACGCCTTCAGCGACTTCGCGCACTTGTGGCGGACGGCTTCGCATCGGCCGAGCGCGGCGACCTGGTCGAACTAACCCCAGAGCTTATGGAAGAACTGGTACGCGAAGGCGAGGAGATGGACCGACTCGGCCAGCCGCTCGATCCCGATGTCTATAGCGGTTTCCAGAACCGTTGAGCTGTTCTCGTAGGGGCAGGTCGCCGTGCCTGCCCGCGTCCGAAGGCCGACGCTGTTCCCTTGTCCGCGCCGTTGCTATCGAACCAGGGCAGGCACGGCGACCTGCCC
>JBOGUF010000125.1:0-3463 GCA_050696075.1 Thermomicrobiales bacterium | reverse complement strand
AGGTTGCGCCGGCCTGACCCCCGACCAGCCCACCGGCGACGACCGCCGCCAGCCCGCGGAACAATCCGCGCCGGGTGGTGCCCCGCGCCAGCGCTCGGGTCAGGTCATCAAACCGGTGACTATCCATGTTTCTCCCGCTTTCACCGTGGTGTCGGGACGTGAACGAGCCGCGCTGCCGCCAGTTCGTAAAATGCTGCCAAGCGCTCGCAGGTCCCAGGTTACGAGCGGGAGGTAGGGCCGCAAGCGGAGATCTCTTCGTAGCGCGCCGGCGGCCTACGCGTTGGTGCGCCGGTGGCGGCGCGGTTTGGAAACAGGTGTCCCGGGCAACGGCTCTCCACCACCAGAAAGATGCGCCGTTAGATCCGCCGGCGGTGGCCGCCGTGCGCCGCGCCGATCACGTCCCAGCGCACGTCCTCGACCTCCAGCCGTGCCATCGGCCCGGCGAGGTGACTGAGTTCCTTGTCACTCGCCCCTTCGGTGGCCGCCAAGCGGTCGTCGGAGCGCCATTCCCTGGTGTCACGGACGCCGCCGAGCACGCGCCCAGCGCCCCGGCAACCGTGCGGTGGCCGGGGCGCTGGGGCAGCCGGCGTTCTCGTTGGGTAGTCATCCGATGCACGGCCAGGTGCGGTCTCATGGGCCGGTCTCCCTTCAGTGCTGACAACGACGACGTGGAGACGAACCGCCTGCCCACCCGTGATCACCAACGATCTGAGGATGAGGCGGGCCATGCCCGGCGGTGATGTTTCGACATTAGCCGCCAGTGGTGGATCTGCCTACGCGTAGAAGTACGGGGTTCGACCGAGGGGGATACGCATTTGTGACCGGGCCTGGGTCAACGCCCGTCGTCTCGTTGGCTCCGTGGCGAGGTGAGAGGTCCGCGGCCTAATGCCGTTCAGGCGAGGCGGAAGGAGACGCCGGCGGCAGATCGACCAGACCGCCCGAAATCGCCGCGACAATGGTGGCCGCGCGCGAGCGCACGCCAAGCTTGATCAGGATGCGGCCTACGTGGCCCTCGGCGGTACGCTGCCCGATGAACAGCGCCTCGCCAATCTCGCGGTCGGTGTGGCCGGCGACGAGGAGGCGCAAGACGTCGCGCTCCCGTGCCGACAGGTTGACGCCGCCGGTAGGCGCGGGGCGCTCGCCGAAAGACTCGACCGCCAGGGCTTCGACAATCGCCTGATCCCGCGACAGGGTCCGTCCGGCTGCCCAGGCCGCGGCGAATATCTGTTCTGTCAGGGCGGCACGGGCAGCGGCCATCACCGGCTCGGCGGTGTTGCGTTCGCGCGAGAATCGCATCTGCATTCCCGTGCGCTCGCGGAGCGTCGTGGCAGCGCCGAGGAGGCGGGCGGCCTGCTCTGGTCGGCGCCAGGTGAGCGCGATCCCCGCGACGCCTTCGATCAGGTCGGGGATCCATCGCTGGTCGCCGGTCGCGTGAGCCAGTTCCAGGCACTCCTGAAAGCGCTGTAGCGCTAGCGGGTGGTCATCGCGGTCGCGCGCCACGTTGGCCGAGACACGGAGATTGCTGATCACGCCGAGGATGTACCCCAACGCGCGACACCGGTTGAGCGCTTTCTCGGCAAGCTCCGCGGCCAGGTCAAGATCGCCCTTGCTGTACGCGACCGTCGCGAGACTGGAGATCGCCGACGCCGCCATCGACGCGGCCACCTCGGGATCGTTCGTTCCCTCGGTCAGGGCGAGCGCTTCCTCGAGGAGCGTTGTGGCACGCTCGAATTCCTCCTGGTACATCGCCAGCACGCCAAGCGCGGAGAGCGCGAAGGCAGCCCCCAAGGCATCGCTCGCGGTCCGGTAGAGCGCCAATGCCTCCTCAAAGAGGTGTCGCGCCAGCGGCTCGTTACCTTGAAAGAAGTCGCACTGGCCCAAGGCCATCAGCGCGCGCGCGGATCGGCGGGTCCATCGTCGAGGCGCGCTCCAGGCCGCGCTCCAACCACATGCGGCCTTCCGTCACGTGGCCGCAGGCGGACCAAAACCAGCGCAGCGCCCCGGCCATTTGCACGACGCATGCTGGATCGTCGCTCTCATCCAGCCAGGAGAGGGCAGCCCGCAGGTTGGGGAGTTCCGCGTCGAAGGAGGTAGCGAGCGACGCCTCGAAGTGCACCCAGCCGGCGCGCTCGCACCGCTCGGCCAGATCGAGGAAATAGGCAGCGTGGGCACGCCGCGAAGGCGCCTCCTCGCCGCTGGAAGCGAGCCGCTCCCACCCGTACTCGCGGATCGTCTCCAGCATCCGAAAGCGCGATGCCCCACCATTGCCGGCCTCCCGCTGGAGTAAGCTCTTCTCGACGAGGGATGCAATCACGTCGAGGAGATCAGGCGGCGCGGCGGCGCGGCGGCGCGGCGCTTTCGTCCGTTCCCTTGCCGCCTTACCACCTCGCCGCCTCGCCGCATACACGTTCGGCCGCATCGATCGTGAACCCGCCGGCGAAGACCGCCAGGCGGCGGAAGAACGCCTGTTCCTCGGGCGGCAGGTGGTCGTAGGACCAGGCGATGGCGGCGCGCATCGTCTGCTGCCGGTCCGGCGCATCACGGGCGCCGCCCGTCAGGAGGCGAAGCCCGTGATCCAGTCGGTCGCGCAGCTCCGCCGGCGCGAGGGTCGCGCAGCGGCTGGCCGCCAATTCGATGGCGAGTGGCAGACCGTCGAGCCGCGCGCAGATGTCGGCGACGATTGGCGCGTCGGCATCGGTCAGTCTGAAGCCAGGATCGACGGCCCTTGCCCGCTCGACGAACAAGCGCACCGCGTCGACCTGCTCGACCCGTGTCGCGGAACTGATGAGTTCGCGCTCCGGCAGTGCGAGCGGCGGGACCGAGAACCGTTGCTCGCCGGATAGGTGGAGGGGGGCGCGGCTGGTCACCAGCACCGCCAGGTCCGGGCAGCGGCCGAGGAGCGCGATCACCAGCGGCCCGGCGGCCACCACCTGCTCGAAGTTATCGAGCACGAGCAGCAGGTGCTGGGATGCTAAAAACATTGCCAGGCGATCCGCTACCGGCTGGTCGACCACCAATCGCACACCGAGCGCCGCGGCGATGGTCTGCCCAACCAGATCGGCATCGGTGATCGGCGCCAGTGACACAAAACACGTGCCGTCCGCGTAGTCGGCGTGGAGGTCGTTCGCAATGCGCAGGGCCAGTCGGGTCTTGCCGACGCCGCCGGGTCCGGTCAGCGTCAACAGGCGGACGCCGTCCCCGCGCAGCAGCGCGCCGGCCGCCGCCGCCTCCCGCTCCCGCCCGATCAGCGGGGTGAGCGGCGTCGGCAGCGGCGATGACCCGACCGCCCCCGTGTCTTGATTTTCCCGAAGCGGGATGGGCAGCTTCGGCGCTCGGTCGGCAGACGAAAGCGGCATGGATCACCCTAGGTGTCCGCGGTCATGCAATCGTCCGCGTAAGCTACCGTTTTGCGCTGCCTCCGGCAACATGCTGAACTCGTCCCGTCGCCATGCAAGCGGTGGGG
>JBOGUF010000124.1:0-4366 GCA_050696075.1 Thermomicrobiales bacterium | reverse complement strand
GCTCACCGCCCGCCGCCCGCCACCGGCTGCAAGTCAACCGCTCCGTCTATGCGATAATCCCCCTTATACGACGGTTCGATGGGACCGCCGCTCCGGACGCCACGCGACCGGGGGCGGCTTTTCCGTTCCCTAGTCCCAAGTCCCAAAAAGCGACGGCCGGACCCGAATAGCATGTCATTCAGGAGGGGTTGAGACGATGAATGCGCCGATGCTGGAGTACGCCTTCTTCGAGGGGCAGATCGTGCCGTTCGCCGACGCCAAGATCAGCATCGCCACGCACGCGCTCCAGTACGGCACCGGGGCGTTCGCCGGGATTCGGGGATATCTTGATGACGACGGGGAGACGATCAACGTCTTCCGCTTGCCGGACCACGCCGCGCGGATGCTCAACTCCGCCAAGCTGCTGCGCGCCGAGTTGCCGTATGACCGCGACGGCCTGGCGCGGACCATCGCCGCGCTCGTCGAGCGGAACGCGCCGACGGGCGACGTCTACATCCGCCCCTTCGTCTACAAGCCGGCGCTCCAATTGACGCCGCGCCTGCGCGGCATTGGCGACGAGCTGGCGATCTATATGCTCTCGCTTGGCGATTACCTCGATACGTCGAGCGGGGTGAAGGCGATCGTCTCCTCCTGGATGCGGGTGCCGGACAACGCCATCCCCGGTCGCGGCAAGATCACCGGAGCCTACATCAACTCGGCGTTCGCCAAGGACGAAGCCGAGGAGAAGGGGGCGGACGAGGCGATTCTGCTCAACTCGGCCGGCAAGATCGCCGAGGGGAGTGGCTGCAACCTCTTCATGGTGCGCAACGGCACGTTGATTACGGCGCCGGTCACGAGCGACATCCTGGAGGGGATCACCCGGCGGTCGTTTTTGCAGTTCGCGCTGGACGAGGGGATGCCGACGGAGCAGCGGGAGATCGACCGCTCCGAGATCTACATCGCCGACGAGGCGTTCTTCTGCGGCACCGGGGTGCAAATTGCGCCGATCGCCTCGGTTGATGGGCGACCCATCGGCGACGCCGTGCCGGGACCGATCACGAGCCGGCTGCGGGAGATCTTCTTCGACATCGTGCGCGGGCGTCCGAGCCGGTACACCGAGTGGGTGACGCCGGTGCGCCGGGCGGTGGCGGCGGCGCGGTAGCCTGACTTCCTCTCGTCTTACCGGTGTGTAGCCCGGCGTACGCAATTCGTACGGCGTTTGACGTACCGTGCACGGCGCCAACCGGCCTGGGCGGCCGAAAAATACGTCATCGGCGCGATGCACTCGCGCTCGAAACGGCGGAAGATGTGACCGTGGCTACAGGATAGGATAGACGTGACATCATCGACATGAGACGTGGGAGTTCGAATGGGGGGACCGTTCTCCGATTCCTGACGTCACGTTGCTGATAGGCTCGAACGAAGCGGTGGTAGGGACCACCGTGCTCGAATCTGCTGGACGGGGAGGATCCGGATATGCATCGGCCGAGACTGAATCTGGCGGTACTCATCGCCTTTGTCTTTGCGCTGCTGACGCCAGTCGTGGCGGGAGCCCAGGGCGCGGACGTTTCCTGTGACGACTTTGCGACGCAGGAGGGCGCGCAGTACGTCCTCGACACGACCCGTGATGGGGACGTCGAGGAGGAACTCGATCCGGACGGCGACGGGATCGCCTGCGACCAGTTGCCGTCTCGCGGCGGGCCGGACGAGCCTACGGAAGACCCGGCCGAGGAACCGGAGGATGACAACGGCGGTCTGCCTGGGCGGCGCGACGACCCGGACGAGCAAGCCGATGAGCCGGAGGACGAGCCGGAGGATGACGACCGCGGTCCGCTCGACGGCCGCTTCGGCAGCCCACGGGATACGTGGGAGGTGGAGTGGGGCGATCCGGTCGGCGACGATGTGGGCGAGTACCCGCTCGGATTCGACTACGAGGTCGACGGTTTCGGCAATGTCAATGCCTACTTCCACCGGGACTACGTGGCGTACTTGACGCTCGAGTCGGAGCGGACCGGACTCTGGACGGAGCGCGAGGCGGAGCAGGCGGTCGAGGACTTCCTGCCGGCCGACGTGGAGGCCGACCGGGCGTTCGAGACCGACGACGGGGACCTGCTGACCCCGGCCCACAGCGAAGCTCTGGAGCGCCGATTCGGCGAAGCGACGTACGAGCAGTACGGGGCGACCGGCGAGCTTGGCGACCTGTACTACCTCTTCCTGTTCGATCGCAATGGTGACGTCGAGTCGATCGAGGTCGGTCTGGGCCTCGATCTTCAGGTTCCGTCGGGTGACGAGCCGGAGGAGCCGGATGAGCCGGATGAACCGGCCGAGGGCGATGACCTGACCGCCGAGGACATTGCGTACCTTGAGGCACTGCGGGTTCAGTTCGACGTGGTCACGGCCAGCATGGACCAGTTCCAGCGGACGCTCGATGACCTCGGCGCAGGCGCGATCGACGCGGGCGATGCGGGGGCGCAGTTGCGGATCATCTTCGACACGTGGCGCCAGGCAGCGATCGACGCTCAATCCCTGAGCCCGACGCCAGGCACGCAGGAGACCCACGACCTCTACATTGAGTTCGTCGACCTGCTGGCAAGCGCCGCGGACGACTTTACCAACGGCATTCTCAACAACTTCGATGAGGCCCAGATTGAAGAGGGTGACGAGAAGTACGCGCGGGCGTTTATCCTGCGCTCACTGATCGCGGTCTTCCTGTCGGCGGGCGGCGTGTAGGCGCCGGATAGCGGGTACCGAGTAGCGGGTACCGAGTACTGAGTGCCCAGCCGTCATGTTGGCATCGTTGGGTCATCCCAACCGATCCGATCTAAGCGATCGCGATCCCTGGCAACGGACTGGGCACTGGGCGCTGGGCACTCGGCACTCGGGACTCGTCACCGTGCGTCCGCGACGTACTGGCGGAGGGTGGCGGCGTCGAGGGGGCCGAAGTGGGTGGAGGCGACGGTCCCTTCGGGGCTGAGGAAGACGGTGGCGGGGTAGGCGGGGGGAATGCCGAAGGCGAGTTCGACGGGGCCGCGGGTAGGGTTGGCGCCGCCATCGTCGCGGGCGTTGCAGTAGGTGAGGTTGTGGTCGGCGATGAAGGCGCGGGCGTTCTCCTCCTTGTCGGCTTTGATGTCGACGCCGATGACGATGACGTCCTCGTCCGCGGATTCCTCGCTGAAGGCCCGGAGGATGGGGGCTTCGACCTTGCAGGGTTCGCACCACTCGGCCCAGAAGTTGAGGACGACGACGTTGCCCGTGAGGTCGGCAAGGCGAAGGCGTGAGCCGTCGAAGAGGGTGAGCGTGACGTCGGGCGCGGGTGCGCCGAGGCGCCGGCTGACCGGGTCCGATTCGTCGTCACCACCGCGTTGATAGAAGCCGATGGCGACGACGACCGCGACGATGAGAAGGCCGAGCGCGACCGGGGTGAATCGTCCGTAGTGGCCGTAGCCGATCCGGCCTTGGTCAGTTTCGGCCTCGGAATGACGGGGCGAGGGCACGGTCACGCTACGGTAGGCCCGCGATGGCGGTGGCGACCTGCTGGGCGGTTTCGTCGTCGCTGCCGTAGAGGGCGGCGATGACGTTGCTGCCGGCGAAGATCTGGACCGGTTCCAGGGAGACGGGGGTGCCGGCGGTGCTGGCGAGGTCGAAGGTGGCGGGGTCGATTTCCGCCGATTCCGCCTCGCGGAGCGCGGGGTCCGGGTAGATGAAGAGGTAAAGCGGTGCGTCGTTGACCTGCACTCCTTGCCCGACTTCAGAGAGGTCGGCGGACCGTGCTGTTTGCGGCCTGATCTCGAACCCGACGTCGAGGCCCTCCGAGCGGAGGGCGGCGACGACATTGGAAACCTGATTGTCACCCGCGGCGGCCGTGGGGACGGGCGGAAAGTCGTTGCCGTCGTCTTGCCGGTCCTGGTAGTAAATGATGCCCATCGCGATCAGGATGGCCCCGGCGGCGGCGAAGAGGATCCACGACGCCAGGCGGCTCTTTGATCGTCGTTTGCGTTGCCGTTGTTCCACTCGCACCTACGTCCTCGTCTCCGTTCGCTTGAGCGCCACTTGCGCGAACGCCCCCTGACCCGGATGATGGCGACCGGCCGAGCGGACCGCTCGGCCGTCATCACGTTTCCCCGCGGATGGTACGCGCTGGCGGACCGGCGCGAACAGGTCGGGATCGACGCGCATTATGGATCATTCGGCGTGAGTGCCTTAGCCCTTGGGCTGGTCGTCGTGGCGGCGGCGATGCACGCCGGCTGGAACGCGCTCGCCAAGCGCAGCGGCGACAGCCTGGCGTTCATGTGGAGCTTCACGGTCGCCTCGCTGGTGATCTACGCGATTCCGTTTGCCATCTTGATTGTCGACAACCCGCCCGATTGGGACGGACTGCGGTTCGTGC
>JBOGUF010000123.1:0-2073 GCA_050696075.1 Thermomicrobiales bacterium | reverse complement strand
GGGTGTTCCTCACCCAGGCGCTGCACCACGCCACCGAGCACCGCGCGCACGTCGGCACCATCCTCGGCGCGCTGGGGCACGAGCCGCCCGATGTCTCGGCCTGGGGCTACGCCCTCGCCACCGGGCGGTCGACGCTAAAGTCGATGCCGATCGACGCGTGAGGCTCGACGAACTCAGAGCGATCGGCAATAGGCTCGGCCCGGCGCCCCCTCCGACCTGCTGAAATCGCATGGCTACTGAGGAGACGAGATGATCAAGGGACGTGAGCTTTCCCTGTTGCCGGTCGCTCTAAGTTGGGACAGAACAGCCTGGGCTAGGCGTTACACCAGGGCAGTTGCGGCCGATCTCCGCATCAGCGGGATGATCGTCGCCGCGGCGCCGACGTGCATGCACGCCAGCACGACCTTCGACTAGACGATTGCAGATCTGCTTCCACCTCCTCAGTCACGCTTCCGCGTCGCCAGCGTGAAGAGTTCAACCAGTTCTCGCGCATAGGTGTCCAGATCGAGATCGGGATTGGTCGACTGCGCCAGCGGGATACCGTCCAGCGAACGCTGGATCGTGGTCGCCATCACTTGAACATCGAAGGCGCGGAAGACACCCTCCGCTTGCCCCCACCGCAGAATCTCGCCGATCCCGGAAACGGATTCGCGCTCGGAGTCGGCGTCGTAGGCGCCGCCGCCATGCATGACGATGCCGACCATCGCCTGCAGCGCGAACGGTTGGGTCTTCATGAACCCGATCAGCCCTTCGATGTAGGCGACGAGCGCGGTCTGGGGATCGGGAATATCCGCCATCGCCTCGCTCATGTGACGAGCGATCCGGCCGTAAATCTCCTTCACGATCTCCCCATCGAGATCCGTTTTGCTGGCGAAGTGGTAGGAGATCAAACCCGTGCTACTCAGCCCGGCCCGCTTCGCGATCTGGGCAAAGGACGTCCGCGCGTATCCCAGCTCGGCGATCGAGACGATCGCCGCCGCGATGATCTGGGCCCGTCGAGCTTGTTCGGTCAGGGTTGGGCGCGTCCGCTGACGACCAGCCGTTGCTTTCATGAGCAAATCTTAGCACGGACGAGCAAAATCGTCCAATCGCGACCCGCCAGACCGGGATCGGTCAGCGCCGCCAACGCCTGGGAACGAGACGGGACGTGCGATAATCAACCATGATTTGCATGAACATGCGCAATGGATAGAACGGGGAAAGGAGGTTGATTGGCATGGCGGAACAACGTGGCTCGCTTCCGGTTGGCTTGACCGTGCGCGAAGACCAGGGACTCGTTGGTATCGTAGTATCCGAAAATGACCATCAGGCAACCCGATTCTTTACCGACGAGGCCGAGGTGGACGATGCCCTGGCCGACACCGGCACCCAGGCGGCCCTCCAGGCCATCGGCGCATGGGCCGACCTCGACTGGGACGAGGCCGTCGAGGAGCTCGACCGGATTCGGCACGAGAGCAAGCCCTCTCCACCCCTCGACCTGTGAGTCAACCGCGCTACCTCTTGGACGCCGGACCGCTGACCGCCTTGCTGCAGGGGCGGGCCGGCGCGGTCACGCTGATCCGGCCCTGGATCCAGAACCGGGAAGCGGCAACCAGCATCCTCGCCTACGGCGAGGCGGTCGAGTACCTGCGCCCCAAGCCCGACTACCCGGCCCACCTCGATGCCTTGCACCAGCTTCTCGCGGGGGTGCGGCCCTTCTTCCTAACCTACCCCATCTTGCGCCGCTACGCGGACCTCCGGCTCCACCTGCGGCCACGCGGGCAGCTCATCGGCGACGTCGACACCCTGATCGCGGCCACCGCCCTGGAGCGCCACCTCACGGTGGTGACGCTCGACGGCGACTTCGCCCGGATACCGGGCCTGGCCGTCCTCCACCTGACCAAGCAGCAGCTCAGATGACCGAACACGCTCCTTCCTCCCATCCGGCTCACCGGCGCGTGGCCCGCGCGGCCCTGCTGGGAACCACCCTGGAGCGGTTCCTGGCGGGCGACTGGGACAGCGAGCGGCTGGGCGAGGCGCGCGGCGACGAGGGCGAGGTCTTCGCCGTCCGGGCCGGGGTGTTCCTCACCCAGG
>JBOGUF010000122.1:0-20690 GCA_050696075.1 Thermomicrobiales bacterium | reverse complement strand
GTCAGGAGTCGGGGGTCAGGGACAAAGCGCCGTGCTCTCCCCGACCCCCGACCCCCGACTCCTGACCCCTGCTGTCGTGTCGCGGACCAAGAGGGTCGTTTGCAGTGTTTGCACCTCCGTTTCTGCGAGCGGGTGGACGAGGTCGCGCTGGTGGGGGCGGATAAGGCGGAGGACGCGCTCGACGGCAAGGCGGCCCGCTTCGGCGACGGGGAGGTCGATGGTGGTGATGGCGGGGGTGGCGTAGCGGACTGAATCGGGGTTGCCGAAGGCGACGAGCGAGAGGTCGTGGGGAACGGCGACGTCGAGGTGGCGCAGGGCGCGGAGGGCGCCAAGGGCGAGAGCGTCGCCGCCGACGAAGACGGCGGTGGGGCGGGCCTGCCAGAGGCCGCGCATGAGGCATTCGCCGCTCTCGAACGAGTAGTCGCTCTCGGTAACGAGGGCGGGGTCGAGTGAGATGCCCGCCTGGCTGAGCTCCTTTTCGTAGCCGCGGCATCGTTGGAGGCCGGTGAAGCGGTTGGCGGGACCGGCGATGTGGGCGATGCGCGTGTGGCCGAGGTCGATCAGGTGACGGGTTGCCTGGCGGGCGCCGCCATAGTGGTCGAAGGCGACGCTGGGAATGGGCGCGCCGGGAGGGAGCGCGCGGTTGATGGCGACGACAGGGGTGCCGTCGTCGTGGGCTTGCAGGAGGTGTTCGGCCGGCATGTCGAGGAAGGAGAGCGAGAAGAGGACGAGGCCGTCGACGCACTTGGCGCGCATCAGCTCGACGGCGCGGCGCTCGGCCTCGACGTCGTCGGCGTTGGCGAGGAGGAGGGTGTAGCCGGCGGCGCGGCAGGCGGCTTCGGCGCCGATGGTGACCGGCGGGTAAAGAGCGTTAGTGAGGTCGCCCATAATCAGGCCGATGGTGGCGGTGCGGCTGGTGACGAGGCTCTGGGCGACGTGGTTCGGACGGTAGCCGAGGCGATCCATAGCGTCGAGCACGCGGGAACGGGTCTCGGTCGCCATCTGCTCATGCCGCCCATTGAGGACGTTGGAGACAGTGGTGATCGAGACGCCGGCGTCGGCGGCCACGGAGCGGATGGTGACGCGAGGTGCACGCATTGCCTCTGCACCGCTTTACTAAAACGTATCAGAAGCGTAGGGGAGGCGCCGGGGGATGTCAAGCGTTTGCGATTACGCCCTAATTTCGCGGTTTGGGTGGCGGGGGAACGCGGGGTTTCTTCTTCTGGTCGCGGCCGGTGACGGTTTTGATCATGGCGCGCATGCCGGCGTAGGTGCTGGCGACGGTGAGGATTGGCTTGACCGCTTCCTCGGTCATGAACTCGGCGGTGCCGCGGACGCGCTTGGCGGTCGCGGTGAGCTCTTCGAGCATGGGGATGATGCGGTTCTTGATCTGGAAGGTGAGGTAGACGAGGGCGGCGGTGATGGCGGCGAGGAGGACGACGGTGAGGAAGAAGAGGAGGACGATGAAGATGACGGCGATATCGCGGAAGCGTTCGAGGGCCGACTGGTCGGCGTCGCCGAGCGAGTAGAGGCCCCAAGTGATTAGCCCCAGGATCAGAAGGGTGGCGAGCCCGCCCCCGATCGCGTACCACTTCGTCCTGCTCATCGGTGCTCCTAGCCGCTAGCCGCTAGCCGCTAGCTGCTGGCCGCTCTCCCTATCCCTACGCCCGCGCCGCTACTGGCTCGGCGGTTTCTTGGCGAACTATCGCCGAAATCGTGCCACCGCCGAGGACCTCGTCGTCGCGATAGAAGACGACCGCTTGGCCGGGGGAGGCGATCGGCCCCTCGCCGTCGAAGCGGACCGTGGCCTGTTCGCTACCGGGCGGGCCGAGGGTGACGGTCGCCGGGGTCGGCTGGCCGCGGTAGCGGACGACCGCGTCGCAGGCGAACGGGATGTCGGGCCAGGAACCGTCAATCAGGGCGACCCGCTCGGCGGTGAGCCGGCGGGCGGTGGCTTCTGAGCGCGATCCTACCACGAGGCGATTGCGGGCGGTGTCGAGGTTGAGGACGTAGAGCGGCTGGGGTCGGGGGATGCCGATGCCGCGGCGCTGGCCGATGGTGTGGTGGAGCAAGCCGCGGTGTTCGCCGATGACAGCGCCGTCGGCATCGACGATCGCGCCGGGGCGGGCGGCGTCCGGCCGCCGCTTGGCGACGAAGTCGGCGTAGCTGCCTCTACCGACGAAGCAGATCTCCTGGCTCTCTTCCTTGTCGGCAACTGGGAGGCCGAAGGCGCGAGCGAGGGTGCGGACCTCCGGCTTGGTCAGGTTGCCGAGGGGGAAGCGAAGGTAGGCGATCTGCTCCTGGGTCATGGTGTGGAGGACGTAGCTCTGGTCCTTGCGGCTATCGACGGCGCGGTAAAGGCGATGCGGTTCCCCGTCGCCGTGCACGATACGGGCGTAGTGGCCGGTCGCCAGGCAGTTGGCGCCCAGGAGCTTGGCGCGGTGGACCAGGTGGCGGAACTTGACGTGGCGGTTGCACTCGAGGCATGGGTTCGGGGTGCGGCCAGTGGCGTAGTCGTCGACGAAGCGGTTGACGACGGCCTCGCCGAACTCGCCCTCCATGTTGATCGCGTAGAAGGGGATGCCAATGAGGGCGCAGGTGGCGCGGGCGTCATCCATGGCGGGGATACCGCAGCACGGATTCACTGAATGCTCCGGGTCGGCGGGGGAGAAGAGGCGCAGGTTCATGCCGACGACGCGGTAGCCGCGCTCGCGCATGACGAGGGCGGTAACGGCGCTGTCGACGCCGCCGCTCATGGCAACGACGATCGTCTGGCCGGCGCCGTCGCGTGGGCCGATCTTATCGGCGGCCAAGAGGCGGTCGACCTCGATCTGGTCCGTCGTTTCGGTTGTCATAACAGTTGTGTTCTTCACATTGTTGGCCGTGGACGAGATGCCGGAAACGCAAGAACGGCGGCCATCCCGCCGGCGCGTGGTGCGCCTGGCGACTCTGCCGCCGACCGGAGGAAGTATAGCAGTTTGGGGGTGACGTGTGGTGGCGAGACGGTTATCGGCCGGTGGCCGATGCGTGCCCGCGGCACGTGGGCGCAGCAAGCAGCGCCCCTACGTGGGGTCGGTATCGAGTCGTGCGTTTTGCATGCCTGGTTTAGTGGCGATGCCGTGTAGGAGAAGGTGGGGGAGGAGGGCGGCGTCGTGGTGGGTGAAGGTGGGGGAGGAGGGGGTGTAGTCGCTGACCCAGCGCAGGCCGTGGAGCATGCTGAAGAAGAGGGTGGCGAGGAGGTCGGGGTTGAGGGGGGCGATTTCGCCGGATTCCATGGCCCAGACAAAGCAGGCGCGAATGACGCCTTCGGGGCTGGAGGCGTCGCGGTGCAACTCGTCGTAGAGGCTGACGTAGCGCTCCTCGGAGACGTGGCGGTACAGATCCTCCGTCAAGCGCCCGAAATCCCCTTCGCCGCCTTCGAAGAACGTGACCGCGATGCGCCGGAGTTGTTCTTCCAGCGCGGTCGCGCCCGCGATCAGCGCTTCGAGCTCCTGGCCGATGCGCTCGTGCTCGCGGCGGACGACCTCGACGAAGAGGTCCTCTTTGTCGCGGAAATGGTGGTAGAGGGTGGCTTTGGTGATGGCGGCATCGTCGGCGATCTGCTGCATTGAGACATCGGCGAAGCCGCGATCGAGGAAGAGGCCGCGGGCGGCACGAAGGATGCGGGTGCGGCCGGCGCCGCTGGTGGTGGACATCGTTCGTGGCGCTTTCTGTCTTTCACCGCTCGTCCGTCTCACACCGGGACGGGTTCGGGCGTTGACAATGTGGCAGGGGTTGGCTATCATGGCCCCTGACCAACCGACCGGTCGGTAGACGCCCCGCACTTACCCCGCAAGGCGGTTTCAGCCCAAGTATACCTACCGACCGGTCGGTTGAGCAAGCGGCTCCGCGGCAAAAGGCACGACGCGGCGGATGCCAAGCATCAAGTGGAACGGAATCGTCCGTGCTGGAGCGACCGCGTGCGACAAGGGGGAAACGACGCATGCCGAATGGACGACCGGCCATTCTGGCCGAAGGGTTGGAGAAGCGCTTTGGCGAGACGCATGCCTTGCGCGGGCTCGACCTCGCCGCCGAGGAAGGGACCGTGCTGGGTGTCCTCGGGCCGAACGGCGCGGGGAAGACAACGGCGGTGCGGATCCTGGCGACGTTGATGAAGCCGGACGCGGGGCGGGCGGAGGTCGCCGGTCTCGACGTCGTGAAACAGGCGGAGCAGGTGCGCTTGCGCATCGGTTTAACCGGACAGTTCGCCGCCGTGGACGAGTTGCTGACCGGCCGCGAGAATTTGGAGATGTTCGGGCAGCTTTATCACCTGCCGAAGCCGCAGGCGCGGCAACGATCCGATGAGCTGCTCGAACGGTTCGACCTCGCGGATGCCGCGACGCGCTTGGTGAAGACCTATTCGGGCGGTATGCGGCGTCGCCTCGACCTGGCGGCCGGGCTGATCCTGGCGCCCCCGGTCCTCTTCCTCGACGAACCGACGTCCGGACTCGACCCGCGAGCACGGCAGGGAATGTGGGAGATCATCCGCGAGCTCGTCGCGGGGGGAACGACGCTGCTGTTGACGACACAGTATCTGGACGAGGCGGACAACCTCGCCGACCGGATTGCCGTGATCGACCATGGCCGCGTGATCGCCGCCGGCACCTCGGCGGAGCTCAAGGATCGCGTTGGCGGCGAGCGGTTGGAGTTGCGGATCGTGGGCGGGGGCGACTTGGCCGCGACGGTCCGCGTCCTGAAGCCGCATGGCGATGGGGAGATGCACGTCGATCCGAAGGAGCGATCGATCATCCTACCTTTGACCAACGGCGCGCGGCGCCTGCCGGCGATTGTGCGTGACCTCGACGATGCCGGGGTGGTTTTGGAAGACCTCGGGTTGCGTCGCCCAACGCTGGACGACGTCTTTCTATCCTTGACCGGGCATACGACGAAGACCGAAGAAGTGGAAGAGGAGGCCGCGTAATGCGTGTTGCTGGTGAGCTATTGCCGATGCCGACCCCATCGGTCACGTTGCAGCCGCTGCGCCGGAGCAAGCCGGTGACGGCAATCGCGGACGCGTTGGTGATCGCCAAGCGGGACTTGCGGGCGATCCCGCGGGTTCCCGAGGCGCTGATGGACGTGACCTTTATGCCGATCCTCTTCGTCTTGCTCTTTCGGTACGTTTTCGGCGGGGCGATCGAAACGGATAGCGGGTCGTACGTCAACTTCCTGATCCCCGGCATCCTGATCCAGACGATGTTTTTCGGTGGGATGTACACGGCGGTCGGGCTGGCGACCGACATCCGCAAGGGCGTGGTCGACCGGTTCCGCTCGCTGCCGATGGCACGCTCGGCGGTCATCGCCGGGCGCACGATGTCGGACATGGTGCGGAACGTGATCGGGAGCGTGGTGACGCTCAGCGTCGGGTTTGCGATCGGTTTCCGGCCGGACGGCAGCGCGGTCGATTGGGTCGCGGCCATCGGGCTTGTGCTGCTGATCAGTTTCGCGATGTCGTGGGTTGGGGCGGTCCTTGGTTTGTTGGCGCGGAGCACCGAGGCGGTGCAGGCGGTCGGGTTCACCTTTATCTTTCCGCTGACCTTCGCCAGCAGCGCCTTCGTGCCGACGGAGACGATGCCGGGGTGGCTGCGCGCCTTTACCGATCACCAGCCGGTGACGGTCTCGGTGAATGCCGTGCGGGGACTGATGCTCGGTCAGCCGATTGGGTCCGACGGTTGGCAGGCGCTGGCCTGGGCCGTGGGCATCCTGATCGTCGCGATCATGGTCTCGGTCTGGTTGTACCAGCGGAAGACGGCGGCGTAGCGAGGGCGGGAGGCGGGAGGCGGCGAGGCGGCAAGGCGGCAAGTCATACCCGGCGTTGAAACGCCGGGCTGAACCGACGAAGCCCCGCCGGGGCCGTGGTGAGCAGGGTGCTGTCCACAGGGCCGGCGGGACTGTTTGCGTGCGGTGAGGGTAGGAGGCATGGAGAACGCTGGAATCTCCTTGCCGTCCTGGCCGCCCTCGCCGTCCTACGTCACGCGGACGGCGCGGACGACCATGCGTTCGAGGTATTCGCCGGTGTTGACGTTGAAGGGGCCGCCGCAGGTGATGAGGGTGACGTGTTCGCCGTCGGTGTTGCCGACGATCTCCTCGATCTGAGTGGGGTCGAGTTGGGCGACCTCGAAGTTCTCGACCCATTCGACCTCGTATTGGTAGACCTCGTCATCGACGCCGGTGAGCTCGATCAGGTCATTCTCTTCGAGATCGCCGAGGTAGTAGAAGACGGCCTCGCCGACGTCCCAGTAGTCGAGGTGGCCGGCCAAGACGACGTTGCCGAACTCGCCGAGCTGGGCGGTCTCCTTATACCAGGCGACGACGAACGGGCCGGAGGGGTTCTGCATGACGCCTTGCACGATCTCGGTGACTTCGATCTCGGCGTCGACTTGCGCCTGCTCGATCGTGATCGCAATCGGGCGGACGCCTGGATTGCGCAATGGCGGCGGGTCGAAGCCGAGGGGACCGGGACGCAAGCCGCCGGTGGTCGGCATTTCGCCGGCGCCTTCGGATTGGCTGACCGGCGCGGCGGCGATCGCCGGCGCGGCCAGGGCCAGCAGTAGGGTTGCGGCAAAGAGCCATGCCGCGAACCGAGACGCCGGGGCGGACCGGCGATGTCCTTTCCGTTCCATGTTCTGGTCTGTCTCCATGCGCTCGCTCCGTCGTGTCTTGCCCCACGTCTCAACGGGGTGCCGCGGCGTATCGGTCGGCGGATCGCCAACTGCTATCCCCTAGTATAAGCAATCGCGCAAGTGGGGCCGGCGATCGTGCCCTGGCGCCGCGCGTGGCGGCGGTCTTATGGCGCGAATCTTGCGAGATCGGCGGACGTCCCATCATAAGGACCCTGGTCACGTGTCGGTCACGTGACCTTTGGCGGGTTGTTCGTACCAATGAGGAGGCAAACGGGATGAGGATTGGACGATATCATCCGGTCATGAGTCTCGTGGTGCTGGTGGCGATGCTGCTACTGGCGATCATCCCGGTGGCGGCGCAAGAGGCGACGCCGAGTCCGAACGGGCTCCTCGGCGCGCCGAGTGAAGCGTTGGCGCCGGCGCCGGAAGGCAAGACCGATCTGGTGATCGGCCAGGCCCAAGACGTGAGCACGCTCGATCCCCAGTTGAGCACCCAGGGGAACGACATCTACGTCACCTTCAACATCTTCGACAACCTCATCTCCCGCGACCGCAATCTCGCGTTGCAGCCGATGCTCGCCACCGAGTGGTCGCAGGTAGATGACCTGACGTGGGAGTTCAAGCTGCGCCAGGGCGTGATGTTCCACAACGGCGACGAGTTCACGGCCAACGACGTCGAGTTCACCATCGAACGGAGCTACGACCCGGCGGCCGAGACACTGGTGGCGACGGTCTTCACGACGGTTGAGGACGTGGTGGTCGTCGACGATTACACGGTCCAGTTCAAGATGAAGTCGCCCGATCCGCTGCTGCCTGGACGGCTCGCCTTCTACGGCGGTCAGATCATGCCTCAGGACTACTTCAACCAGGTCGGGCCGGAGGAGTTCGGGCAGAACCCGGTTGGCACCGGGCCGGTCAGGTTTGTCGAGTGGGTCCGCGACGATCACCTGACTCTCGGCCGCAACGATGACTACTGGGGTGGGCCGATCGCCTTCGAGACGGTGACATTCCGGCCGATCCCCGAGGTCTCGGCCCGGATTGCGGCGCTGGAGACGGGCGAGGTCGACATCATCACCCGCGTCCCACCCGATCAGGTGGAGCGCGTGCGGGAGCTCGCGAACGCGCGGATCGAGCAGGTGCTCTACAACGGGCTCTACGTCCTCGCCGTCAACTCCAATGTCGAGCCGCTGGACGACCCGCTGATCAAGCAGGCGCTCGCGCTGGCGATCGATCGTGAGGCGATCGTCGAGGAGTTGTGGAACGGTCAGGGGCAGATTCCGACCGGGCCCGCGGTTGAGGGCGACTTCGCCTTCAACCCGGAGTTGCCACCCTTGGAATACAACCCGGACAAGGCGCGGGAGCTGTTGGAGCAGGCCGGCTACGCCGGGGATCCCGTCGTCATCGAGACGACCAGCGGCTACACCGCCAACGACCAGGTGATGGCCGAGGCGATCGCGGCGATGTGGGAGGAGGTCGGCGTCACCGTCGACCTGCAGGTGATCGAGCAGGCGGTGCGGTCGGAGAAGAACCGGACCAAGACTTTCCTCGGTGTCTGGTGGTCGGATCCCACCAACACGCTGGCCGATCCCGACGGGATGATGTGGCGACTCCTGGCGCCGGGTGGTTTGCAGGACTACTGGCGGCATGAAGAGTTCGACCGCCTGGGCGTGGAGGCGCGTTCGAGTCTCGATCCAGCCGTGCGCGAAGCCAACTACCGCCGGATGTTCGAGATCTTTCTCGAGCACCTCCCGTGGCTCCCGATCATCCAGCCCTTTGAGTCGTACGGCGTCGCCAACTACGTCGAGTGGTATCCCTACGCGAATCAGTACTTCAACTTGCGCGTCGAGAACCTGCGGCTGGTTACCGGCGAATGACCGGGTTCCTGATTCGGCGCCTGTTGCACACGATCGTCGTGGTCTGGGGCGTCGTGACGGTGGTCTTCGTCGTTATGCGGCTCTCCGGCGACCCCATCGCGCTGATGGTGGCGCCGGAGACGCCGCCGGCGGAGATTGAGCGCCTGCGCGGCCGCATGGGGCTCAACGATCCGCTGCTCGTGCAGTACGGCCTCTTCCTGCGCGACGCCGCCCGCCTCGACTTCGGCGACTCCATCCGCTACCGGCAGGACGCGATGGCGGTCGTCGTGGATCGCATACCCGTGACGCTGGAGATCGCCGCCGCAGCCTTCGCGTTTGCGGTCGTTATCGCGCTCCCGATCGGCGTCCTCTCGGCACTCCGGCCGAACTCGCTCCTCGACAACGTGGCGATGGTGCTGGCGCTCGTCGGGCAGGCGGTGCCGACGTTCTTGCTCGGGATCGTCTTCATCCTCGTCTTCGCGGTCCAGTTTCGCTGGTTCCCGACCTCGGGGCTCGGTTCGCCGGCCGGCCTCGTGCTGCCGGCGATCACGCTTGGCGCGTTCGCCATGGCGAGCATCACCCGCCTCACCCGATCGGCGATGCTGGAGGTCCTCAGCCAGGACTACGTGCGGACCGCGCGGGCGAAGGGGCTGCGGGAAGCGATGGTGGTCCGCCGTCACGCACTGCGGAACGCGCTGGCGCCGGTGATTACGATCATGGGGCTCCAGCTCGGCGGCCTGCTCGGCGGCTCGGTGGTCACGGAGACGGTCTTTTCGCTCCCGGGTATGGGCCGGTTGATCATTCAGGCGATCGGCAACCGCGACTACCCGATCGTCCAAGCCGGCGTCTTCCTGATCGCGATCGCCTTCGTCGGCCTCAACCTGCTGACCGACCTCCTCTACGCCGCGTTCGATCCGCGCATCCGATTGACCGGCTGACATGACCGCGGAATCGCGACCGGACCCCGCCGCTGGTGGATCGCTCGCCGCCGACGCATCGGCCTCGTCCGGTTCGGCGCTGGGGACGGTCGTCCGGCGTCGACAACGCTTCCGGCCGCGCACGATCCCCGTCTTCGTCTACCTGTTCGGTGCGATCGTGGCGGCGATCGCCCTCGCGGCGATCTTCGCCCCGGTGGTCGCGCCCCACGACCCGCTCGAGCAATCGCTACGGACTCGGCTCGACCCGCCGTTCTGGATGGAGGAGGGGAGTCGGGACCACCTCCTTGGCACCGACCGGCTTGGGCGCGACGTCCTCAGCCGGATTATCTACGGAACCCGCACCTCGCTCCTGATCGGTTTTGCCGCGCTCCTCATCGGCGGCACGATCGGCACGACCCTGGGGCTGATCGCCGGGTACTTCGGGCGCTCCGTCGATGAGATCGTCATGACGGTGGCGGATATTCAGCTTGCCTTCCCCTTCGTGCTGCTCGCCATCGCGGTCGTCGCGGTGCTGGGGTCGAGCCTGACCGTGCTCGTGGTCGTCGTCGGCCTGAGCGGGTGGGTGACGTATGCGCGTATCGCGCGGGGGTGCGTGCTGACGTTGCGGGAAATCGGCTTCGTCGAGGCAGTGCGCAGCGTCGGGGCATCGCACGGGCGGATCATGCTGCGCCACATCCTGCCCAACACGGTCTCGCCGCTGGTGGTCCTCGCCACGCTGGAGCTGGCGCGGCTGATCATCCTGGAGGCAACCCTCTCCTTCCTTGGGCTCGGCGTCCAACCACCGACGCCGAGCTGGGGCGGGATGATCGGCGATGGTCGGGAATATCTCGGCTCCGACACCGGTTGGTGGATCTCGATCTTCCCCGGCGGCGTGCTCTTCGTCACCGCGCTCGGTGTCTCGCGCGTCGGCGACTGGATTCGGGACGTGCTGGACCCGACGATGCGTCATGCGTGATGCCACACCCGCGGCGGTTGAGCGCCACCGCAACGCGCGCGATTGACAGCATCGGCTCCGGGCGATAGCGTGCCGCCGGCGTACGGCGTGCGGCGTTCGACGCAATGGTGGGGATCCGCTTTCGGTCAATGAAGAGGATGAGGGTGGCAAACGAACGAACCGAGGTCGTGGTGATCGGCGGTGGGATCAGTGGGGCGGCGGCGGCGTATGAGCTGGCGACGAGCGGGGCACGGGTGACGCTGGTTGAGCGGGGCGATCTGGCGAGTATGGCGTCGGGGTGGACGCTGGCCGGGGTGCGGCAGTCGGGGCGGCACCCGGCGGAGTTGCCGCTGGCGACGGCGGCGGTGCGACGATGGGAGGGGCTGGCCGAGGAACTCGAAGCCGACGTCGAGTACCGGCAGGAGGGAAATCTACGTCTGGCGCGGACGCCGGAGGAAATGGCGGTCATCGAGCGCATCGTCAATGAACAGCGGGTATTGGGGTTGGAGATCGCGTTCCTCGCCGGAAACGAGGCGGTGCGGGAGGTCGCGCCGGCGCTAGGAGAGCGGGTACTGGCGGCGTCGTTCTGCCCGACGGACGGTCACGCCAACCCGGTGAAGGCGGTGCGCGCCTTTGCCGACGCCGCAGCGCGAGCCGGGGCGACGATCCGGACCGGCACGACGGTGACGGAGATCGACGTCGGCGCCAACAAGGTACGCGGCGTGCGAACGGGCGATGGCGACATCGCCGCCGACGTGGTCGCGGTCGCGGCGGGGGTGTACAGCGACCGATTGCTCGCGCCGCTGGGGCTTGATCTACCGCTCGACTTGCGGCTGGTGGCGGTGGTGCAGACGGCGCCACTGCCACCGACGTTGAATCAGGTGCTCGGGGTGGCGAACGCCGACTTCGCCGGACGGCAGGAGGCGGGCGGGCGGTTCCGGCTGACGAGCAGTGGTGGCGTCTGGCCGCACCGGCTCGAGGAGTGGGAGCGAGACGGGGAACTGGTGCAGCCGGCGGCGGCGACAGTGGTCCACACGCTTGACCGCGCGATCGAGGTCATCCCGGCGCTGGCGGGGGCGCGGATTGCGAAGATCTGGGGCGGCTTGCTCGATATGACGCCGGACGCGCTGCCGGTAATCGAGCGGATGGCGGAGATCGACGGAATGATCGTGGCGGCGGGGTTTTCCGGCCACGGCTTTTGCCTGGGGCCGATCACGGGGCGGATTGTGCGGGATCTGGCAATTGAGGGGCGGTCGTCGTTGCCGATCGCGCCGTTCCGGCGGGAGCGGCTGGCGGGCGCGACGGCGCGGGAGGCGGTGACGCTGCACGGGTAAGGCGCGCGTTGGGCATGGAACGTGCGTGGGGCTGACCGTGGCTTTCGTATCATTGTGGCGAAACAACGATGCCACGTTGGGACAGCGCAACGTCGGAGAGGAGACCAGTACATGGCATTGCATGAGAGCCAGCCCATGATGAGCGCGCGATTGCCCCGGCGGGGTGTGGTTCGGCTCTTGGCCGGGCTGGGCGCGGCGTTCGCGGCGGCGGTCGGATCGAACACGGTCGAGGCGCGGCGGACCCGGCGAACCCGGCAAACTCGTCCCGCGCGGGTGCAATCGAGTGGGCAAGGAGCGGCGGGAACGGGCACGTCTGGAACGGCGACGTCGTCGGCGGGGAGTTCGGCGGCGGGGACGTCGTCGCCGGGCGGATCGGCGGCCGGAGGAGCCGGGCAGACGAGTCCGGGAACGGTGGTCCAGGGGCAGGTCGTGCCGGGAACGACGGTGCAGGGGCAGTCGTCGCCGGGGCAAAGTTCACCGGGTGGAAGTTCGAGTCCGGGCGCGTCGTCGCCGGGAACATCCTCGCCGGGGCAGAGTTCGGGCGGCGCCACGACGATCGTGAACACGTCACCGGGGCAGACGATTCCGGGCCAGGCAGTGCCCGGAGAGGTCCAGCCGCCGGTCGTGATCAGCGACAGCTCGCCGGGCCAACCAGGAGAACCGGGCCAATAGAACTGGCGCGCCGGGTTCTTCGCGTGCGCCCTTAGGAGTCGCGCGCGCTAGGAATATGGTAGGAGTATCGGCTGGCCGTGGGTGCATGCGCCGGCGCCGAAACCGGGGGCGTTACGCGTTCGATCGGCGGCTAGTCAATCGTTAAATAGGTACGAATGGATACCGATCCGGGACCCATTCGGGTATGGGTTCAGTAGTCGCATCGGGTGGACAATGCCAGCACGCTGAGGATGTCAACAGATTGGGCCGGACCCGCCGGGGAGGGAGAGGGGGTCCGGGTCGGCCCATGCCCGGCCTGCTCCCGCCCCTCCGTCATCCCGCGACTCATGCTGTCAATCCGAGCCCTCCCTTCCGTCATTTCGCGCCCCCATCCCGTCAACCCAGGGTCACGAGAAATCTCGCTTGTCGTCGGGCCCGCGGGGGAGATCCCTCTCCGCGTCAAGCGTTCGACCGCCTCGTTGACGTGGGCATGCACCGCTACTACAGTGCAGCCACTGGATTTCCTAGGTGTCCGATGGCTGCATCGCGTTTAAACCGGAACCCCGGCCTGGTGGAGCACCCCCACTTGATGGCGAGGGCCAATTGGTGACGATCCGCTCCGTTGAGGCGATCCCGCTGCGTATCGGATTCCCGAAGACCTTCCGCTTCGGCACCGTCGACCGCAAGCAATCCCAGAATGTCATCGTCAAGCTGACCACCGCCGACGGCGTCGCCGGCTTCGGCGAGGCGTGCCCTGTTCCGGCGTTCACCGCCGAGACGCAGTCGTCGATCGTCGAATCGGTTGAAGGGCCGGTGCGGGATCTGGTCGTCGGGGCCGACCCGTTGCAGATTCGACCGCTGATCCGGCGGGCGGAGCGCTACCTGGCGCATCGGCCATTCACATTGACGGCGCTCGACGTGGCGCTGTGGGATTTGGCCGGTAAATTGCTTGATGTCTCGGTCTCGACCCTGCTCGGCGGGCGGTTTCGTGACCGGATCGTAGTTCACGGTTCGGTCGGGTGGGATACGCCGGAGGCGATGGCGGAAACGGCGCTCACCCAACGTGCCGATGGCTACGCAACCCTCAAGCTTTATGCTGGCCGCGACACCGTCGGCGGCGATCTCCACCGCATCGCGGCGGTGCGAGCGGCGGTGGGTCCGGACGTGGACCTGATCGTCGACGTCAACGGCCTGTGGAACGTCAGCCAGTGCCTGGAGGCGCTGACGGCGCTGGCCGATCTTGGCGTGACGCTGCTCGAACAGCCGCTGCCAGCGTGGGACGAGCTGGGGCAGGCGGAGGTGGTGCGTGCCAGCCGGATCGACGTCGCGGCCGACGAGGCGGTTTACAGCGCCGCCGACGTGGCGACGATCGGGCGCTTGCGAACGGCGCGAGTGATCAATCTGGGGTTGTCGAAGTTAGGTGGGTTGCAGCGGGCGCGGGAGTGCGAGACGGTGGCGCGGTCGGTCGGGCTCGGCTTGACGGTGGGGAGCGTGTTGGAACTGGGGATCGCGTCGACGGCAGGTTTGCATTTGGCGGCGGCGGCGCAGGAGTTGGCGCACCCGTCCTATTTGATGGGGCCGTTGAAGTACGAGCGGCAGATCACCGCGCCGGAGGTACGGGTGGTGGATGGGGAGATGGTTGTGCCAGTAGGGGCCGGTTTGGGAATCGACGTGGATGAGGAGTTGCTGAGGTCGTTGGATGCGCGCCGTTGAGGCGGAAGGCGGAGAGCGGGTGTTGATGCAGCGCGCGGACGTGGTGGTGATCGGTGGGGGGATCACGGGGTTGGGGGTGGCCTGGCGACTGCGGCGGCTGGGGGTTGAGCGGGTCGTGGTGCTTGAGGCGGGGGAGGCGGGATTCAAGTCGACGGGGCAGGCGTCGGGAGGAATTCGTCGGCAGTTCGAGACGCGGCTTGAGATCGAGATGACGCTGGCGAGTTTGCCGTTTTTTGAGCTGCTTTTGGACGATGCGGCGTTTGATGGGCGGTTCAATCGGGTTGGGTATGCCTTTTTAGCGGGGCCGGAGCAGGTAGGGCGAGTCGAGCGGGCGTGCGCGTTGCAGCAGGCGATGGGGATCGACGCGCGCTGGCTCGACCGTGCCGACCTGGTGGAGCAGTTTCCGTATTGCGATTTGATTGGCGTCGTCGCCGGGACGTTTTGTGCGGACGACGGCTTCATCGACCCGTGGGCGGTTGTGGGTTGGCTGGTGACTGCCTGCCGGGCTGAGGGCGTGACGGTGAGGGAGCGGAGTGCCGTCGAGGTGATCGAGGTTGCGGACGGGCGGGTACGGGCGGTGCGGACGGCGGACCTGACTGTCGATGTGGAGGTCGTCGTCAACGCGGCGGGGGCGTGGGCGGGCATGGTTGGCGCGTTGGCCGGGGTGGAGATTCCGGTGTCGCCGTCGCCGCGGGTCAAATACGTTGCGGGACCGCACCCGGCGCTGCCGGAGGAAATGCCGCTCATTGTCGATCTGCCGACTGGCGCGTACGTGCGAAGCGACCAGGGGTGCGCGATGGTCGGCGTGCAGCCGCGTAAGGTGGAGACGAGCTTCGAGGTTGCCGTTGCGCCGGGGCAGGTGGAGTGGATGGCGGAGCGGGCGGCCGCGCGGTTTCCGAGTTTACGGGGCGTGACGGCGGAGCGGTTGATCACCGGGTTGTACGAGGTGACGCCGGATGGGTTGCCGGTCGCGGGCGCGGCGCCTGGGGTTGAGGGGTTGTATGTCGCGGCCGGGTTCAATGGGCACGGGATCATGCACGGGCCGGCGGTGGCGCAGGCGGTTGCCGAGGAGATCGTGTGGGGCCGGGCCGAGGTGCTGGACATGGATCGATTGCAGGTTGGGCGGTTTGCGGCGAAGGGTGTAGTCGAGGCGACAGCGGCGCGGGCGATGTTGTGATGGCGCTTCATTTCGGCATGACAAGCGGGGCGGGTGGGGTAGAATGCGGGCGGAGAAGATCATATTGCCGGTTGATGGACGAGAAACCGCGGGGCGTTGGGCGTCGCGGGGGGTCGCGTCCACTGTTGGTAACGTGTGAGCCGGAAGTAGGAGACGAGGAGGTCTTCGATGAAGTATCTGAAACGTCGTTCGTCGTTGCTGGTCGGATTGCTGGCGGCCATGTTGCTGGCGCCGGGCCTGGCGGGCGTGGCCAACGTCACCGCGCAGGATCGACCGGTCTTGCGGTTCGGCGTGAATGCCGCCGACCTGAACTCGCTCGATCCGCACTCGGCGACGGGCACCCAGGACCGGACCGTGGTCGACATGATCTTCAACGGCCTGGTGCGCTTCGCGCCGGGCAATAGTGCCGAGATGGAGCCGGACCTGGCGGAGGCGATTCCGACGCCGGAGACGACCGCCGAGGGGACGCAGACGTGGACCTTCACGTTGCGGCAGGGGGTAATGTGCCACCCCAGCCCGGAGACGGAGGCGTACGAACTGACGTCGGCCGACGTCGTCTCCTCACTGCAGAAGTCCGCGGATGGCGCGACATCCAGCTTTGCCGCCGACTACGCCGGGATGACGTTCGAGGCGGTCGACGACTACACGGTGACGATCACGCTTGAGACGCCGGTGTCCGAAACGCTCTTCCTGCCGAAGGTTGCCAACTATGCCGGTGGCTTCATCGTCTGCAGCCAGGCGGTTGATGCGCTCGGCCTCGACGTCTTCCGGACGCAGCCGGTCGGCACCGGGCCGTTCATGTTTAGCGCCTACACGCCGCAGACGAGTGTCGAGCTGGTCGCCAACGACGACTATTTCCGGGACGCGCCACAATTGGGCGGCGTCGAAGTTCGGTACATGTCGGACGCCAGCAGCCGCGAGTTGGCGCTCCAGTCGGGCGACCTTGAGGCCGCGTCGGGGATCAGCGAGGCGCAGTGGGTCGAACGGATCAACAGCGAAGGGGCGCTAACCGCGGATGTCTTCGGCGTGGGCGAAGTTGCGTTCTTCAGCATCAACGTCACGGTCGAGCCGTTCGACAACCCGCTGGTGCGGGAGGCGATCGCGCTGGCAATCAGCAAAGAGGACCACTTGGCACTGTATGGAGAGCCGGTGGCGCAGAATGTCTATTCGCCGGTGCCGGCCGACTTCATGCCCGGCGGGCTGACGATGGAAGAGGCCGAGGCGGCGGGCGTGCTCTGGGAGCAGGATATCGAGCGGGCTACGGAGTTGCTGGCCGAGGCGGGATTCGCGGATGGGTTCGAGGTCGATCTGATCACCTCGGAGATGCCGGCCTATCGCTCCAACTACGAAGTGCTGGTGGCTGAACTGGACGAGATCGGGATCACGGTCAACTTGCAGGTGGTCGATCACGCGACGATGCACGAGCAGATTCGGCAGGACGTCAACCCGATCACGCTTTACGTCGTCTTCCGGCCGAACGCGGATGCGTATCTGACCCAGTTCTTCCACTCCAGCGCGATCATCGGCACCGAGACGGCGGTGACGAACTTCGCCCACTACTCGGCGATCGACGACCTGATCGTGCAAGCACGCACTGAGGCGGACCCGGCGGCGCAAGAGGAGCTCTGGAAGCAGGCGAACGTCCAGATTCTGACGGACTTCGCGGCGATCCCGCTCCACTACCAGAACCAGGTCTACGCCCGCCAACCAGGCGTCGACTACGGGCACGAGCTAGTCTCCAGCCTGGCGCTCTATCCGCAGATCGACGAGACGACGACGATAACGGAGTAGGCGTTAGGGCTTAGGCGTTAGGCGTTAGGGGCTACGCAGTCCTCCCCTAACGCCTAGTGCCTAACGCCTAATGCCTAGCGCCTAGCGCCTAACGCCTATGTTTCGGCACATCATCCGGCGCCTATTGCTTGCGATTCCGACATTGTTCGCCGTGCTGACGGTGATCTTTATCATCGTGCGCGTGGCGCCGGGGGATCCGGCGACCGCGGCGCTGGGGGATTACGCGTCGGCGGAGGCGGTCGAGGCGCGGCGCGAGGCGTTGGGGCTGAATGAGCCGCTCTGGAAGCAATATCTGACCTTCTTGGGCGATCTGGCGCGGGGGGATTTGGGCCGGTCGCTGATTACGCAGACGCCGATCAGCGGGCAGATCACGGCGGTGCTGCCGCACACGCTAGAACTGGCGTTCGCCGCGATCATCATCGGGCTGGTGCTCGGGGTACCGGTGGGCGTCATTACAGCAGTGCGGCGCAACACGCTGACCGACTACGTCGGGCGCGTCGTCTCGCTGGTCGGGTTGTCGCTGCCGGCGTTCTACCTCGGCATCCTCTTCATTTTCTTCTTCGCGGTGAAGATCGACCTCTTCCCGGCGGTGGGGGCGGGCGACTTCTCCGATCCCTCCGACAATGTGCACAAATTGGTCCTGCCGGCGCTGACGTTGGGGCTGATCGAGACGGCGTACATCGCCCGAATGACGCGATCGGTGATGATCGGCGTGCTCTCCGACGACTACGTGCGGACGGCGCGGGCGAAGGGGCTGGAGGAGTGGATCGTCCTGGTGCGGCACGCGCTGCGGGCGGCGATGATTCCGATCGTCTCGCTGGTAGGGATTTTCGCGGTCAGCCTGATCGGCAGCTCGGTGCTGGTGGAGGAGGTCTTCGCGCGGCCGGGGCTAGGCAAGCTGATGGTGGGGGCGACGAAGCAGAAGGATTACACGGCGTTGCAGTCGATCATGGTCGTCTATGCCTTGATGATCGTGCTGATTAACCTGGTGGTCGACATCATCTACACGATGGTCGACCCGCGCGTGAGGTTCGGCTAATGGCGCAGGCGGATGCGGCGCACGCGGCGCCGGGGATGCGCCAGGCGCGGATCGTCTCGCAGCGCGAGCGAGCCTGGCGCACCTTCAAGCAGAACCGGACGGCGGTCATCGGCCTGGTGATGGTGCTGGCGATCATCTTCATCGCGCTCGCCGCGCCGTTGCTTTCCCCGGCCGACCCGCTCGACCAGGACGTGCGCAGCCGGCTCGAAGAGCCGAGCTTGAGCCATCCCCTTGGTCTTGACGACAAGGGGCGGGACATCTTCTCGCGGGTGATCTACGGCACGCGGATCGCCTTGCAGGTCGGCCTGTTCTCGGTGCTGCTGGGCGGGGTGCTGGGAACGGCGATGGGGATCGTCGCCGGGTACTTCGGCGGCAAGGTCGATTCGGTATTGATGCGGCTGGCCGACGTGCTTCTCGCGTTCCCGGATTTGATTACCGGGTTGCTGGTGCTGGCGGTGCTGGGGCCGGGCTTGTGGAAGATGGTGATCGCGATCGGGTTGACGATCGCGCCGCGCTTTGCCCGGATTGCCTACGGGCCGACACTGGCGATTAAGAACAAAGAGTTCGTCGAGGCGGCGCGCTCGATCGGGGTGCAGGACGGGCGGATTTTGCGGATCCATATCCTGCCCAACATCCTTGGGGATTTGTTGGTCTACGGCAGCCTTTGGACGGCGTCGGCGATCCGGTTGGAGGCGAGTCTGAGCTTCATCGGGTTGGGGGTGCCGCCGCCGACGGCGACGTGGGGGCAGATGATCCGGGAAGGGACGATCCACCTCACGCTGGTGCCGATGTATTCGCTCGGGCCGGGCATTGCGCTCTTGCTGGCGGTGCTCGCGTTCAACCTGATTGGGGATGGGCTGCGAGACGTGCTCGACCCGCGGTCGCGGGCATGAACGAGGGCGGCGAGGGCGGCGAGGACGGCAAGGACGGCAAGGGATGTGGATGTGGGTGGCGGTGATACCCGGCGTTGAAACGCCGGGCTGAACCTACGAGGCCCCTCCTGGGCTGTGGTGAGCAGGGTGCTTTCCACAGGGCCGGAGGGGCTGTTTGAGAGTACGAGGCATGGAGAACGCTGGAAGCTCCTTGTCGTCCTGGCCGTCCTTGCCGCCCTCGACGGATGTCGTCGTCGTGGGCGCTGGGATGTTTGGGGCGGCGGTGGCGTGCCACCTGGCGGTGGCCGGGATGGGCGTCGTGGTGGTGGATCGGGGAGATTTTTGCGGGGAGGCATCGGGGGCGAACGTGGGGCTGGTAACGGTCTCGGCGAAGCCGATGGGGCCGTTATTCGACTTGGCGTGGATGGGCTTGCGGCAGTACGAGGGACTCGGGGAGTGGCTGGGGCGGCCGGTCCGGTTCCGGCGGCCGGGGACGATGAACCTGGCGACGACGGCGGCGGAGCTGGCGGAGCGACGGGCGCTGACCGAGGCGCAGCGGGCGCGCGGACTGGACGTGCGCCACATCGACGGGGATGAGGCGCGAGCGCTGGAGCCGTGGCTGCCCGCGTCGATTCTCGGCGGCAGCTTTTGCCCGGTGGATGGGGCGGTCTATCCCTTTGAGGTGGTGCGGGGATATTTGGCGAAGGCGCGGGCGTGTGGGGCTCGCCTGTTCACGAGGACAAAGGTGACCGGCATTCGCCTGGAAGGTAGGCGGGTCGCCGGGGTGGAGACGACGCGGGGGACGATCCGGGCACCGTGGGTGGTGAATGCGGCCGGGGCGTGGGCGAACGAAATAGGCGCGATGGTCGGGGTGTGTACGCCGACGATTCCGGTGAAGGGGCAGGTGCTGGTGACGGCGCCGCTGCCGCCGTTCGCGCACACGCGACACGTCGTGTTCGGGGTCGAGCCGGCGCTGCGGCAGATGCCGTCCGGGAACGCGCTCATTGCGGCGACGATTGAGCGGGTGGGATACGACAAGGAACTCACGCCGGGCACGATCAAGGCGTTTGCGCGGGAGATCGTGGCGTTGCATCCACATATGGCGAGCGTGCCGGTGCTGCGGGGATGGGCGGGGTTGCGGCCGGGAACGCCGGACGACATGCCGATCCTGGGCGCGTCGCGCGGGGTGCCGGGGTTTGTGGTAGCGACGGGGGCGTACCGGAATGGGATGCTCTACGGGCCAGCGGTGGGGGAATTGATTGCCGACGAGATGTTGGGGCGGCCGATGGAGATCTGTTTGGATCCATTTCGACCGGAGCGGTTTGCGTAGGGGAGGGACCAGCGCTCTCCCGCGCGTCAGCGCGCATCGTCCGCAAGGCGAAAAGCGATCGGCCAACGGCCGATAACGGGCGTTCCAAGCTGGACGGTTTGGCATAGATACTGTTTGCCAAGCCCTGTCATGCTGAGCCCGCGGGCGAAGCACGCCCTGAGGAACCGAAGGGCATCCCCCGGCGCAGCCGTCTCGGCGTGATCGCGATGCGCTTCGCGCGGGGATGCTTCGATGCCTCAGCATGACGGTGTGCAGACACGGCCTAACAGTCCGGCTCGATAATCAGGGGTCCAATGGCCGGTAAACCGGCATGTCGGGCTTCGCCCGACGGGCGGGCACAGGTCCCGCCCCTACGACGGACGGGCGGGCACAGGTCCCGCCCCTACGACGGACGGGCGG
>JBOGUF010000121.1:0-9499 GCA_050696075.1 Thermomicrobiales bacterium | reverse complement strand
CGTCCCGGCCGCGCGCGGCGCATCGCGGCAACTAGCGGCCGAGAATCTGGTTGACTTCGTCCTCTGCCTGCTTCAGCCCGTCTTCGACGCTCCATTCGCCGAGGATCGCGCCCTCGACGTTGGCCGCGATCCGCGGCATCACCTCCAGCAGCAACGGGACCGAGCGCATGTAGGCGACGTACGGCAACTGCTCGGCCCAAACGTTCAGCTTCTGCATGTAGACGTTCTCTTCCAGGCCCAGGGCTTCATCCCGGGCGGCGTTGTTGGCGGGGATCTGACCGGCCTGCGCCCAGTCGACGGCGTGCTCGGCCATCCACTTGACGAAGCGCAGCGACGCCGCCCGCCGCTCCTCGTCCTCATCGCCTTGGCGCGGCAGGGCGAACTGGTGGCTCTGGCCCCACGTGGCGGGTGCGTTCGGGTCGCGCTGCGGTAGGACGGCCACGTCGTTTTCCTCCGCGTTGGGCGCGCGCTCGGGGTTGAAGAAGAGGGTGGTGATCCAGGGACCGTCCGGCCAGGTGGCGACCTTGCCGGTGCGGGCGAGGTCGACCATCGGCGAGTTTTGCGGGTTGCCGGCGTCCTGCATCCGCTTCATCCAGTTGACGGCCTCGACGCCTTCCGCCGTGTTGAAGGCCGCCTGGGTCCCGTCCTCGCTCAGCATCTCGCCGCCGTGCTGGCGTTGGATGCCGTACCAGTACCAGGTCATGAACTCCTGGGCGCCGGCCCCGAGAGCGAAGGTCTGGTAGCCGAGGTTGTCGTCGTGGCCGATCGTCGTGACGACGTTTTCCCACTCCTCCAGCGTCGTCGGCACGCCCAGTCCGGCCTCCGACAGGATGCGCGTGTTGTGGAGCATCGCGTGGCAGTGGATGTCGAGGGGGACGGTGTACTGCTGGTCCTCGTAGGTCGTGAAGCCCCAGACAGTTGGGTCGAAATCCTCGGCCCGGATGCCCGTCTGCTCGAGCTCGGCCGGCTCCAGGACGGTCAGCATCTGGCGGCTGGCAAAGGGGCCGACGTAGGTGTGCCGCACCAGGGCGACGTCGGGCGCGGTGCCACTGATGGCGGCGGACTGCATCTTCGGGATGAAATCGGTCAATCCCTGGAGCGACTCGACCGCGATGTCGGTGTTCTCCTCGGAGAACTTGCGGACAAGGTCGTTCATGATGATGCCGTCGACGCTGCCGAGGATCGTCCAGTAGCGGAGCTTGACGGAGGCGCCTTCGTTGAAGGTCTGGGGTGGAAACGGGGTCGGGGTTGGATCTTGAGCCGACACGCTCTGGCGGCCGGCAAGCGTGGCCGAGACAAGGCCGGCCGAGACGCCGGCGGCCAGCGCCTGTCGTACGAAGTCGCGGCGCGACAGCGTGCCGTCCTGCCAGGCCGCGATCAGTTCCTGAAGGTAGCGCGTGGACATCAGCCGTTCCCCCTTTGAGCGCGATGCGCGCCCGTCTTCGCTGAAACCTGCCTACTGCCGGTGTCTCGTGATCCGGTCAACGCATCGGTGGTTCCGAAGAGGTCCCTTGCCTTGCCCGCCTCCTGGTCGAGCTCGGCGCGTCGGGTAGCGAGAGTAGGAAATACGACATCCCAATTGATGTCTAGTACATGAACACACGTTCATCGGTTGGAGATTGTGCATTCAATCTAATACGCTATCTATATCCTGTCAAGAGACGACGTTTAGACGCCGGAGGAATGACAGGCAGGAAATCGTGTGGGACAGTCCGCGGGCAGACCGCCCCGCGAGCGACCGGGCAAGACAAGGCCAGCCCCTCCGCGAAACGTGGGGCGAAAGAGGTCTTGTTGGCGATCCGCGCTAGAACCCGGCGTGTTTGTCGCAGAGATTCACTAATGGTTCGCCGGCAATGAAGCGGCGGACGTTGTCGCGGGTGATCTCCCAGACGCGCTCGCGGGTTTGGCGGGAACCGCCGGAGCAGTGGGGCGAGACGAGCAGGTTGGGCGCGTCCCAGATCGGGTCGTCGGCGGGAAGCGGCTCGGTGGCGAAGACGTCCAGACCGGCGCCGGCGATTTTGCCGTCGCGTAGACCGGCGGCGAGCGCCACCTCGTCGACGATGCCGCCCCGCGAGACGACGATCACGTAGGCGTCGGGCAGGAGCAACGCGATCCGCCGGGCGTCGATGAGGCCCCGCGTCGCGGCGGTCTGAGGTGCGGCGACGACGAGCACGTCGGCGTGGGCGAGCGCTTCGTCCAGCCGCTCCGGTGGCCAGATCGCCTCGACCCCGGCCAGCGGTTCGCCCGGATGGACGTCGATGCCAAGCACACGCATCTCGAAGGCGACGGCGCGGCGGGCGATGGCGCGGCCGATGTTGCCGGCGCCGACGACGACCATCGTCATCCCGCTCAACTCACGCATGCCGCTGGACACCTCCGCCCGCCGCCAGACGCGCTGGCGCTGGTCCTCGGCCAGGAGCACGATGTGCCGGGTGAGGGCAAGGAGCATGGCGAAGGCATGCTCCGCGATGCAGGTAGCATGCCCGCCGCGTGTATTCGTGAGTGTCACGTCGCTTTCGACCAGCTCGGGGATTGCCGCCATCGTCTCGATGCCGGCGCCGGAGGAATGCACCCAGCGCAGGCTCGGTCTCGCGGCGAGGAACGCGTCGCGCGAGATGCGCCCCAGGTAGGCATCGGCGTCCTGGGCAGTCGCGCCGAGGTCGCTTGCCTGGCTGGCCGCGACGAAGTCCACCTCAGGGAATTCGCTCTTCAGCTTGTCTGCCGTGCTGTCGCCGATGTCCGGTCCAACCACGATCTTCACGTCTGCTCTCCCTTCGCTCATCGTGTCGTCGCGCGCATTTGCCCATGTCGTGCGTTGTGCGTCAAGATGCCGAACGATGAGGGTCAGGGCGATGCTGGGCGTACAAGCTGTAGCGTTTTGTCAAAGCTCGCGATAAACATGCAACCGCGGCGGACATAACCCGCGCGTTCTTGACTGCAACAGCGGCAATCGGCGCGCCCCCGGATAGAAGACGGCGACGTCGACGTCCTCGCCGTGGCGCAGGGCAAAGAGGCGGACGGCGCCTTCGATGGCAAAATGCGCGACGCCGAACGCCGAACGCCGAACGCCGAACGCCGAACATCGAACGTCGAACGCCTAGCCTGTTTCCGCCGGGGCGAAGAAGACGAGGACGGTGAGGTCTTCCTCGATGGTATGGAAGTGGTGCGGGATGCGGGCGGCAACGTAGATGGTTGTGCCGGTTTGGACCGGGCGGTCCTCGCCGTCGACGGTGATCGTCGCCCGGCCGCCGATGATGTAGTAGACCTCGTCTTCCTCGTGCGGCCGCTGGGGGTCGGTCCCGCCGGCGGGGAGGACGTAGAGGCCCGCGCTGAGCGCGGGCACGCGGAGGAACTCGTGGTAGAGGCGGCCGCCCTCCTGGTGGCGTTGCTGGAGGTCCGCGAGATCGAACGCCTGCATGTGCATCCCCCTTCCGTCAGCGTGAGTTCGTCCGTTGTCGTCACCGTAGCAGGACCGAGTGCCGAGTGCCCAGTCGGTTGCGAAGGGTCGCGGTGAACGTCAACGCTTTGGCCAGCGGAGATGAGCCAGCGGCGGTACACTCGCGCACTGGGCACCGGGCACTGGGCACTCGGCACTCAATACTGGAGGTCATTGTGCGAAATCTACCGTTTGACAAGCCGGGGCGGTTTTGGCGTGGGAACCTGCATACCCACTCGACGCGGTCGGATGGGAAGCTCACGCCGGCCGAAGTGATTGGTCGCTACCGGGCGCGGGGGTACGACTTCCTCGCCCTGACCGACCATTTCATGGAGCGCTACGACTACCCGATCGTCGACACCCGGGAGTGGCGGGACGACGGGTTTACGACGCTGATCGGCGCCGAGTTGCACGCGCCGGCGCTTGCGCACGGCGACCTGTGGCACATCGTGGCGGTCGGGTTGCCGTTCGACTTCGCGCCGAACCGGAACGGGGAGACCGGCGCGGCGCTAGCAGCGCGGGCGGCCGACGCGGGCGCGTTCGTCGGCATCGCGCACCCCGGCTGGTACTCGCTGACGCTGGTCGATGCCCTGACAATCGAGGCGGCGCACGCGGTCGAGATCTACAACCACACCGCCTACTACGACAACGACCGGGCCGACGGCTGGTACATCAGCGACCAATTCGGTCTCCTCGGCCGTCGCCACCTCGCCTACGCCGCGGACGATGCCCACTTCTCGACCCGGCCGGACTATTTTGGGGCCTGGGTACAGGTCAAGGCCGAATCGCTCGACCCCGACGCGCTGCTGGCGGCGCTGAAAACAGGGCAGTTCTACTCCAGCCAGGGACCGGAGATCCACGACGTCACCATCGCGGGCAACACCGTCCGCGTTGCCTCTTCGCCAGCGCGGGCGATCTTCGTCGGTGGCGCCGGCTCGAAGTCGCGCCGCGTGATCGCCGAGCCGGGCGCGGCCGTGACCGAGGCCGAGTTCCCACTCGACCCCTTCGCCGGCAGCTTCTGCCGGGTGACGGTGGTCGACGAATCGGGGCGGCGGGCCTGGTCGAACCCGATCTGGCTGAAGTGATGGCTTTTGGTTCGTGACGCCACCGAACTAGCGAGAAAATGAGACCAATGACGGGGTGAAAACCGGCACGGCGGCCGCCGCGCGCGAGAGGTGTTCGCCATCCCAACTGACCAGCGGAATACCAAATTGCACGGCGACAGCAACATAGGTTGCGTCCGCACCGCGTAATCGCAGCCGCACTGCAAGATCGGCAGTCTGATCGCCGAGAAGTTCATCCAAGATGACGAGCGTCAAAGCCGGTAAGGCACGAAACATCGCCCGTGCTTGCTGACCAAGGAGTGGATCATTGGTGCGGCGCGTGACCGCCCCAGCGACCTCCGCGAGGAGCAACACAGGTGCCAGAAACGAACCATCGCTTTCTAGCCCGCGGTCGATCCAGTCAACGCTCGCGCGATGATGCACGTCGTGAGAAACGAGATAGCTGACCCAAACACTGGCATCGATGACGATCACAGCTCGCGGCGGACGTCGCGGACCGCCTCGACGGCGGAAACATCTGCCGGCCAGCGCTTGCTGATCTCCTCACCAAGTTGTTTGAGTTCGGCCCATCGTCGGTCGCGCTCTTCCTTACTCACGCTGTGCGCCGGGATCAGCCGAGCGACGATTTCGCCATTTTGGCGGATATCGATGATCTCGCCATCATCCTTCACACGACGCAGGATAGCGTCGGCCCCTGTGGTCAACTCTTCGGCATCGACCTTTGCCACCATATTGTGCATCCTCCGCGACGAACACCTTCGGCGTCATCCTACCATGGGCGACGTGACTTGGTGGTTACGAAAGTGACGAGGGCTAGCGCCAGATGAGCATGCGGGTGAGCCCTCAGACCTCAATTCTGGCTGCAAGTGCGTCCGTCAACCGCCAGAAGCGGTCGAGGAGGGCGGCTTGTTCGCCGCTGGTCATGGGGCGAGGGCGGTGGAAGTCCTCGATCTCGACGCCGTGGAGGCGGAGACCGGCGATTTCCTTGCCGCGGAAGGTGACCTCCAGGATCAGGCCAGTGCGGACCTCGATGCTGAACATCTGGTCAAAGACGAAGTTGCCGAGCGAGTAAAGGATGGGCCGGCCTTCGTAAATCTCCATGCCCTGAATGACGTGCGGGTGGTTGGCGACGACCATCGCCGCGCCGGCGTCGATGGCGGCGCGCGCGGCCTCCTCCGCCCATTCAGGGGGAAGGTCGCGGTACTCGACACCCATATGGAAGTAGGGGATGACAATGTCGGCCCGCTCCGTGGCGGCGCGGATGTCGGCGAGGAACTGGTCGACGACGAAGGGATTGGTCCCCGGCGAGTCGGCGGTCGCGGCCTCGTCGCCGGAGACGACGCCGGGCAGGTCGTTCGGGTTGGCGGTGACGCCGTTGATGCCGAGGATGGCAATGGTGAGCCCGTTGACCTGGAAGATCGCCGGTTCCCTCGCCTCGTCGAGGGTGTTGCCGGCGCCGGCATAGCGGATGCCGGCCTCGTCCAGAGCGTCCATCGTGTCCTGCAAGCCCTCGACGCCGGCGTTCATCGTGTGGTTGTTGGCGAGGCTGACGCCGTCGATGCCGGCCAGATCGAGGCCGTCGAGCAGGCTTGGGTCGGCGACGAAGGTGAAGGTGTGCGGGTCATCCGGCGCCTCTATCGTCTCCGAGAGGACGCCTTCGAGGTTGGCTACGGTCAAATCGTAAGCGCCGAGTTGAGCGGCGACGTCGCGGAACGGGCCGGCGGGGTCGCCGCTCTCGGCGATCTTGGCGGCGACGTTGCGGCCCGGCACGATGTCGCCGACGAAGCCGACCGTGGTCATGCCGCCGGCGGCGGGCGTGGCCGCGACCTGTCCGAGGGCGCCGAGGGCGGCGTCGACCGCGGGCCGCAGCGACGCGACATCCTCCTGCCGCACTCCAAGGTAGAGGCGCAGGAAGTAGGGGTAGTCGCTTGAGGCGCGACCGCGGAGCGGGTCAACGCCGTCGATGGCGAGGACGTTGACGCGGAAGTCGACCTGGCTGACCGGCACGAGGGCGATCCCGCCGCGGTGCTCGTCCAGCCCAGCAACGAGCGCTTCGTAGTCGTCGTAGGTGGCAACCGGCGCGGACCCGGCGGGTACGTTGTCGCTCAACGCGAGCGTCACGACCGGCAGGTCGACCGCCGCGCCTGCATCGCGCCAGGAAGTGATCTCACCCCGCAGCAGCCGGTCGATCTGCGCGCCTCCGACGCCAAAGAGCGGAAGCCGAGGAGAGGTGATGGCGGCCAGCGGTTCGCTCGCGACCATGCGCGACTCGTAGCCCTCGCCGGGTGATGCGCCGGCGAGGACGATGGCAGCATCCACCGCTTCATCCGCGCCGACGATGCGAACTGTTCGGTCGGGAACGGCATTGGCAAGCGCTCGTTCGATCCGGGCGGCGAGGTCGGCGGCGGCGATGCCGCCGACGGTGGCGTCGACGACGGCGACGAGGAGCGGCCCGCTTGGCGTCGCCGTGGGCGCGGGCACAGTCGCGGTCGGCGGTGCGGTGGGATTGAGGGTCGGCTGACCATCAGTCAGGGGTGGACGGGTTGACGTTGGCGAAACCGCGACACCGGCGCCGGCGGCGGCCGTCGCTGCTCCAGTCGGAGCGCCGAGCGCGGCGTCGGTCGGGTCGTCATCGTCGTCGTCGCCGGTGAGTGCTAGGAACGCGACGCTGCCGATGGCGATCAGGATGACACCGGCAAGGGCGACGAGGAAGATCGCCCGCCGGCGGACGTGCGGTCGGGGTCGCGCGGGCAGGGCCGCGTCGTCCCACGCTCCGCCAAGGGGATTCCAGTCGGCGTCGAATGCCGGGTCGGGTTCAGGATCGAGTCCGAAACTCGACCAGGGCGGGAGGTTCCCGCTCGTACCGCCACCTCCCGCCGCGGAACCCCGCGTGTCGGGCAGGTCGGGGAGATGCGGTCGCCTGGTGGGCGGCGTTGGGTGATCGGGCGGCCGGTCCACGCTGTCCTTTCCCGCTCGTTGCGGCCGTTGCTGCCTGCCGACTCTAGCACCGTGCCAGGTGGGAACACAAACGGAAGGCGGAAGGCGGAAGGCGGGTCGCACGGACACTATGGCACGACCCGTGCATCCATTCCTTCGGGTCCGAGGAGGAATTGGGCCGACGCGCGAGCGCCAGGAGGTGGGATGTGAGCATGGAACAAGCCAAGCGCGGCGCCGAGCACATCAGCGGCGTATCGAACGTGACCTTCGACCTGATCTCGGTGCTGCACAATCGGCTCGAAGGGATCGCCGCGCTGGAGGAGTACCGGCAGGACGCCGACGACGCCGATGACGGCGAGGTGTCGACCTTCTTCGCGGAGTGCCAGCGGCAGGCGCGAACCGACGTCGAGCGACTTCGCGGTATGCTCGCCACCCGTATCGGCGGTGGCGGCCACGCCTGGGCCGCGACCGAGACGGGCGAGGTCTTTACGGAGCCGCGGTAGCGGTGCTGAGTGCCCAGTGCCCAGTGCTGGCCTACCCCGTCATTTCGTGCCTCCACCCGTCATGCCGGGCGCCCCACCGTCATTCCGAACTTCGGAGTTCGTCGAGGAATCTGCCTCTGCCAAGAGCGATCCTGGATAGAGCCAGACGCCTCTCCGCGATCGGCAGGACGAAGAGGGCGGTCGGCATGACGGCGACCGTCTCCTAATCCAAGTTGGCGAAAAGGGCGGCCGGATCGACGACCAAGCCGGGCACGACGGTCGAGTGGTAAACGCCGTCGACAGGCTGGACCTCGACGTACTGGCCGTTCTCCAGCTTCATCATGCGGAAGCGCTTGGTGAGGGGGTAGGCGAGCCAGTAATCGAGGACGCCAAACGCCGCGTAGAGGTTGGCCTTCTTGACCTCGTCGTAGGATGGGTTGGACGGGGAGACGATCTCGATGACGATGTCCGGAGGGCCTTCGAAGCGGTCCTCGTGAAAGATGTCCAACCGCTCTTTGCGGATCACCAACAAGTCAGGCTGGACATAATTGTCATCCGTGAAGAGGACGTCCAGCGGCGCATAGTAGACCTCGCCCCAGCCGGTGACCTCCACGGCATGGTGCAGGAGCAGGTAAAACCTGCCGTTCAGCCGTTGGTGCCACCGTGATGGTGCTGGGGACACGTACAGGTCTCCTTCAATGAGCTCGTAGCGATGGCCGTCGTCGGGAAAACCGGCGAGGTCCGCGTAGGTCATCTTGGGAACGACGTAGGGCACTGCCACGGTGGCCTCCTCTCCGAATCACACGCCTATCATGCGCCGGCGTCCAGCCGGTCGTCAATCGTCGCTCACCGCCTGAACTTCCTGTGAGATAGCCGTCACGGCCTCTTGAGTCACTGTTGAGGTTTGCTTGCACAGCGCGTTGAGATTGCCCACCTAGCCTTGGAGTTGTGCAGCGAGGGTTGCGCATCAAACCAAGATTGGGAGGACGAATGGTATGAATCGGTCAATGCATGTCACGCTGGCGCACCTCGACGTGCGCGCCACCGATTGGCTGGCACGCCACAGCGTTACCCTACTCCGCGTCAGTCTGGGTCTCGTCTTCCTGGGCTTTGGGCTGCTTAAATTCTTCCCCGACGTCAGCCCGGCGCAGGATCTCGCCGCCCGGACGGTGGACATGCTCACGTTCGGGCTGATCCCGGGCGGCGTGGCCACGATCCTGGTCGCCTCCCTCGAAACCACCATCGGACTGAGCTTGGTCACCGGGAAGCAGATCCGCCTCGGGCTGGCGCTGCTGGGCATGGCGATGATTGGCGTCCTGTCGCCGCTCGTTTTGTTCCCAGGCGACCTGTTTGCCCGCGAATACAACGCCCCAACATTGGAAGGCCAATATGTGCTGAAGGACGTGGTGCTCCTCGCTGGCGGCCTGGTGGTCATGGCGAGGGAGCGGGGCAAGGACCCCATTTCCGAGGGCGCCCACACCCAGTCAGACGGCGGCGGCGCGAGTCGCTGAGGACCGTCTCTGGTCAAGATCGGCGTTGGACGAACGGAACGGTCAAGCCGAGCAGATGCTCGGCTTGAC
>JBOGUF010000120.1:0-13502 GCA_050696075.1 Thermomicrobiales bacterium | reverse complement strand
GGATACGGCCGCGACCGGGTACGATACCGTGCGCCTGCGTCGAGGCCGTTCCAAGGTCGAAGGGAATTTTGCACGCTTTTGCCGCGTGGGCTGGTCGCCGTTGCGCCGCGCACGCCGGTGCTGCGGGAGTACGAGGAGTCGCCGCTGGGAGAGCGCCAGATTCGGGTTCTGACCGAGTTCGCCTCGCCTACCAGTCCGACGCGACGGTCGAGATCGTCCGCACCGAGGTGTCGATCTCGACCGAGGAATTGATCCACATCCCGGAGGCGGACAGCGAGCGCCCGCGGGCCGACGCCGCCAAGCGGTTGGATGAGCCGGGCGGCGTCGGGGCGGTCTTGCGGTTCGCGCTAAGCGGGGATCAGGCGACGGCGGAGATGTAGGGGTCAAGGGTCACGAGTCAGGGAGCGGGGTCAACAACGACCGGTGCGGCATCGGCAGAGCCGTCATTCCCATATTCGCGCGCTCCCCTTCAGCCCTCGACGGTTGTCTCCGGGGCCGATCCGACCGTCACGATCAGGACCACGCTCGGACCGCGCGCGACGTTGCGGGTCGCAATCCGGCCGGGGGCAGGAACGAGCAACTGGTCGCCTCGCGTGAGCGAGACCCGCGAGGTTGCGGGGAGCTGCTTGGGGGAGGCGACAGCGGGCATGTACAGTGCCGGGTCGATGACCAGAACGTTCAGCGCGCCCGTCTCCACGGCGAACAGGCGCGCGGCGGATTCCACCCAGATGAAGTCGAGGGACGTCGCGCGTTCGTAGCTCGCGCGGTCGAGCGCAACAGAGATTGGCGCGGTGTCCAACCTGCCCGCCGCGAACAGTGGCGGCCCCACCCCGGTGGCATCGGCGACGGCCAGGGGCTCGACGACTGTCCAGCCGGTCAGCGATTCGCCGATGCGATTGCCGCCCGTGAACGCAATCGAGACCACGAGCGCGATAGCTGGTTCTGTCCCCGCATTGGTGATTGCGGGCGGAGAGACCCCGTCGTCAACGACGAGAAACTGGTCGCCCGCACCGTGCGTGACGGGCGGACCGGCCGGGACGTTCTCGTGGACCGGGCCGGGCGTGCCCGCCGGCGGGACGTAGGCCCGCGCAAACTCCTGGACGGTCAGGGCGCCGGACTCGACGAGAACGAGGTGCGCCCCGTTCAATGCCGCTGCCGTCGCCCCCGCTGGGAGGGTGGCGCGGACGAGCGCCAGCGTGTCGATCGCGCGCGGGAGCGTGTGCCAATCCAGCGTCGCCTCGATAATCTGGTCGACTGTCACCCCTTCAGGGCGGGGCGTGGCCTGCCTGGTGGCCGCCGCGGCCCATGGTGACGGCAGCAGAGCGACGGCGAGGACCGAGACGATAAGGAAACGCCGCATGAGCATATCCTCCGCACCCAGCGTCAGTCACACCACCAACTTCGACACCACCACAGAGGCTCCGGTTCACCAGATGTTATCGTGGCCTCCGGGTAGTGCTCGCCGCTGGACCCGTAACTCGCCAGCGCCTCCACCGGCTGGAGCAGGAATCCGCCCAGCGTCAACGCAAACACGACCAATCCGATCACGATTCGCCGTGAAATCCAGGAGAAGCGCGCCATGGCCGAACCTCCTTGCGATCATCCATCGGATCGCCTGATCCGCCCCCACCCTACGGCCAAGAACGGGCGCGGTCATGCCCCATTTGGGGTATGCCAACGGGGTATTTTCGGTGTCGTGGGGACCAGATCGAGGACAGGTGCTTGGGTGTGGCAGAACGTGCTGTGCGACGGCAGCGATCTCTGCTCGTCTGGACGGGAGGAGGGCAGCCCCTTGATGAGCGTGAATCTCACTCCCCGTGTCGAGAACCTGGTTCGGCAGAAGGTTGCCGCCGGCCCTTACCGCAGTGATGACGAGGTGATTGAGGAAGCGCTGCAGGCGCTGGACGAGCGCGCCCGGCTCAACTGGGAGTCAGGACTTGGCCGGCACAAGCAGAGCCGCGAATTCACGCTCGATTCGGGCCGGCCCCGCGATGCCGTCGGGAATGAAGCCATACGCGCGTTTGGTTGCTTCGAGCGCACGCTGGCCGGCTAGTGCCTTCGCTTTCCCCGCCTCCCAATACCGGGCGTGATCCTCCTGGACCAGGAGCCGGGACCACTTTTTGCCAAAGTTGATATGCACCACCTCATCGCCGGAAAGGTGCTCGAGACCCTGTCGCAGCCAATCGTTGTCCCAGCCCCGGGTGAGCCGTAAGGCGTCGTTCGTTTCGGCGGCGGCACTGCCTTCACCGATGATGTTGCCAGTGACGAGGTGCGCCACTGGATGGTGATGATCGCGTCGTCGATGGCCGAAATACGGCTGAAATGGGTAGCTGCCGAGGTGGGCGCCCAGACCCTCCAGTAGCTGCGCCACAAGCTGAATGTGCCGCGCCTCTTCCCACGCCTGCTGGGCCATGTCCATCCGCATCGCCCAGGGCAGATCAGGAAAGTCGACAAGGAGCCAGCCCATCCGGTCCACCGTCTGGCATTCGCCGTGGAACAGATCGTGGAGCCACCGGACCAGACGGTCGGCCGTGCCGGCAGGCGCTGTCGATTCCAGGTCTGCCGGAGATTCGGCGTACCGGAAGCGGCTGTCCCAGCGGAGATGGACCACGTTCGGCTCGAACGACTTGGTGTAGGTGTAGCCGGTCGATCGCCACTGGCCGTGAGCAGCCGATAGCTCGCTCCGGGCGGACCTGGCCTCATCGTGCTCCGGCCATCCGTGGTACGGCAGGAAATACGCGGCGGGACCGTTCGTATCAATGCCGCCGGCGGTGATCAGCAACTGCCGCTGCTGGTGTTCGAAGCCGGCCGCTTGTTGCCGGCTGATCGGTGTTGGCAGGAGCGTCGCAAGCATGTGTTCCGCCCAGATCTCCTGGACGGCATGGGCGCCCACGCACCGGGTCAGGGCCTCGACGGAATTGGCATCGGCGAGTGCGTCCGTGCTGTCTAGATACGCACGTTCCGCCTCGGCCAGGGCGGGCACGAGTACGCGGAACATGCCGACCAGCCGAAGCGCGGGGTCCGCAATCCCGTGGAGCTGTTCGCAGTAACGGGCAAATTCATCGCTTGGCGCCTTGGCGGTGATCACCCGTCCCAAATGCCGGAGATTGCGCAGCGCCCAACCAATGCCGTTGCAATTGAGCGCCTGCTCCCACATCACGCGCCCGACACCGGCACGAACCGGGATGAAGACCATCGTCTCGGACCAGGACGAGACGATCTCCAGGATTTCCATCTCGACCCAGTGAAAACGGAGCAGGCGACGCTTCTTCTCCGCCAGGTTCATGCGGCCACCCAAGCGTGGACTGAGTTCTGGCACGAGCATGGCTGCGTTCTCCCGTGTCGGCTCCGAGCCGGCGTGGCGTCAACGCCACAACCCTTGATACTGGATGCTGGATGGGGCCGTCCTGACCTTGCGCTGGCGCCGGCCGGTAGTGGCGGCCCAACAGCTGCCGCAGAGAATCTCGGCTGCGCCGGATGTCGCGGTACGCGTTGTCGGGGTCGTCTTCTTGTTCGACGATGAACCATGCGGTGCCCGCGGCCGCGGCCGCGGCCAGGACCGACGGCCAGGGCGTGATGCCATCGCCAATCGTGGTGTCGATCTTGGCCGCCGCTGCTGCCAGCTCTTTCGCATGCAGTGTTGGCACCCGATCCGGATGACGCTGAATGAGGCTGACCACGTCGACGCCCGCGGTCAGGGCCCAGAAGATATCGATTTGCACGTCGACGCGATCCTGCTTGGTCTTGGCGGTCAGGAGGTCAAGCATATTCGAGCCGTCGCGCGGCTCGAACTCCCAGCCGTGGTTGTGATAGCCAAACCGGAGGCCGGCCGATGCGCAGGCGGCGCCCCAAGCATCAAACCGCGCGGCGAGCCGGGCCGGAGCCTCGGGGGAGGCGCGAAGCTCGCGGGGAATGCCGGGCACCACCGCATAGCTGCAGCCGAGCAGGCGAAGCTCTTCGAGCACCACGTCGAGCTCATCGGCGAAGCGCCGGTATCCGACGTGGGAGCTGATCGCGCGCAGCCCAAGCTGATCAAGGGTTCGGCGAAGCTCGGCGACGGTGAGCGGGCCGTAGCCGGCGAGCTCGACCGCGGTGTATCCGGCGGCGGCAACCTCCCGCAGCATGGCGACGAAGTCTCGCTCGGCCTGTTGGCGCAGCGTATAGAGCTGAAGCGCAATGTGATCCGTCATCCAATCGTCCTCGCCGACGTACCCAGCCCCACACCTGGGGAGGTCGTCATACGTACTGCACCCTACGACGACAATTCGACACGAGCCCCGGTGCGGAGTGACTCCCGGACGGCATCGGCGACTTCGAGATCGGCGATGGCACTGGCGCCAGACGGAAAGGGCGTGGTGTCATTGAGGATGCAGGACGCGAATTGCGCGACCTCGCCCAGATAGTTGTAGAACTCCGGCAATGCGGCCGGCACGACCTCGTGCGAGATGCGTTCTGACACGCGGCGTGGCCGGAAATCGGGCCAGAGCTCGGCCTCGAGCTTACCGCCGATCAGTTGGGTGATGTGACCGGTCAGGCAGAGCCGGCCGCGCGTTCCCTCGAGTTCGTAGGTCGACGAGCCAAAGGTGAAGCTCGCCTCCACGACCCCTGGGGTACCATCGTGACCCAGATAGCTAAAGACGATCGAGTCGTAGTCAGTCTTGCCGTGGAGGCGGCGAACGCTGCCGGTGGCGGAGAGCGACCGCGGCGTAATGCCGGAGAGCTCGCGCAGGGTGAAGATCGAGTACACACCGACATCCATCAGCGGCCCGCCGCCGTGACGAGGGTCGAGGCGCCAGCGGTTCGCGTCGGACAGGGATTCCGGCCGCATCGCGTACGAATGGCGCCCGCGCATGGCGACGATTTCGCCCAGGGCGTCCGCATCAAGCAGCCGTTTGGCAGCCTTGTAGATGGGATTGAACAGCGTCATGTAGGCGACCATCAGCTTCACCCCGGCCCTGGCCGCGGCCTCGACCATCTGTCGCCCCTGGGCGGCGTCCAGCGCCATCGGCTTTTCGACCAGCACATGCTTGCCGGCCGCGGCCGCCGCCACCGCTTGCTCCGCGTGGAGATGGTTGGGGGTGGCAATGTAGACGGCCTGCACGTGCGGATCGGCCAGCAGCTCGGCGAGCGACGCACAGGTCACCGCCGCCGGCGCTTTGCCCCGCGCCCGCGCCATGCGCTCGGGATCGGGGTCGAACAGCGCAACGGTCTCGCAGTTGTCGGCCATCTCCAGCGCGGGCAGCACCCGATCGTGGGCGATCTGCCCGCAGCCGATGATGCCCCACCGAATCGTTTGCGTCTTCATTGGCGTTGCTTGCCCTCGTCTGTAGCGTCAGCGCACAGAAGCCAGCAGCGGACGACGTGCCCGATACCAGTCCGCCATGTACCGGGCGCACTCGCGCACGGAGTTGTCCTCGTCCACCGTCGTCCCAGCGTCGAGATCCATCTCGATCGCGAGCACAAATCGCTCGCGCGTGGCGCCGATCCGCGCGAGCTCGGCCAAGATCGGCGGGAAGTCGACCAGTCCCTGGCCGATGGGGACGCTGGTGTAGACGCCATCAACCAGGGTGTAGTCGCGGACATGGGCGTGGTAGGTGTACGGCGCCATCTTGCGTGTGGCCGCCAGTGGATCCTCCTGCAGGAGCAACCAGTTGCCGGTGTCGTTGTGTAGACCGACGTTTGGTCGCCCGACGCGCTCGAAGATCTCGAGAAAATCGCCGCTCGTGAAGTAGTCGTAGTTTTCGGTGGTGACCGTGATGCCGAATTCCGCCGCGGCGTCGGCGAGTCGTGTCAACTGGTCGACCGCGATGCGAATGCGGCCCTCCCGCGTGATGCGGCCACCGTAGCCGAAGTAGAAGAGGCCGAGCGGCGAGCCGAGCTGATGGGCGACCGCCAGGTTGGCGATCGCCGCGTCGAGGGCTGGCTCGGCGAGATCGCGATCGGCGTGGAGCCCCAGCGATCCGATGATCACGGTGGGGATGAGCTGATGATTGGCAAGTCGATCGCGCAATGCGGCGAGGTACGCTGGATCAGTGCGGGGAAGCTTGCCGGCGCCGAAGTCAATGCCAAAAGGATGAATCTCCACCTCGTCGGCGACCGCGGCTGCCTTGTCGATGATGATGTCAATGCGCGGCTGTTCGGTGAGCCGCCGTAACTGTCGGCGGTATGAGTCGCCGAGGACACCCAAGAGAACCGTCATGCATTGCCTCCCGTGAATGATCGTGGCCACGGCCCCTGTCAGGTCAGGCTGCCGCGACGGTGAGCCAGTGTTGGATTCGCTCGCGAACGTAGGGCACGTCGATCCGGTAGTAGTCGAGCGCCTGTTCGACCGGGACGTGCGGTTCCAGCGTGACGTATCCGCGATAGCCATCCGCCGCCAGGCGCCGCAACACGGCGTCGGCGTTCACGCAGCCATCCAGGATCGAGGTGTAGCCGATGTAGCGATCGGCGCTACCGCGCATCGTGCCACCCCGCTTGTCGCGCGGTCGGTTCGTCGCGTCGTACAGGCAACCGCCTTTCAAGTGAACGTACCGGACGTAGTCTTTGACCACTTCGTACGCGGCGGGATAGGACTCTTCGTTCGCGTGATAGTAGTTGCAGGGGTCGTACTGCGTGCCAAAGTACGGCGAGGCCACGGCTTCGACGATCTCACGAACCCGCGCCGCCGGCCCGGAATCGTCGTGCGCTTCGTTTTCGAGGACGATGGTCACCCCAGCCGAACCCGCGTACTCGGCGGCGGGCTGCATGGCCGCAACGAAGACGCTCGGCGCCAAGCCAGCGAGGTAGCAATTCACAATCGGCGCGCCGAGGGCGGCCGCCGCGTCAACAGCCCCCTTGAGCGCCGCGGCGCCATAGGCGGCGCCCGCTTCGCGGCATTGGCTCAGAACGTTGAAGCCCAGCGTGACACAAGCGACGGCCATCCCTTCGTTCTCAAGAAGGTGTCGGGCGCCGACCACATCCTTCTGCTCATAGCGCTGCGCGGAGTCACCGTCAGCGCCTCCCGGCAGATTGCGGGGCCAGAGCTCGATCGCGTCGACGTCGAGCGTCTTCAGCAGCCGGATGATGTCAGGCAACGCGGTTGACTTGGAAAGCAACTGGCCTGAGACCGCAAGTTTCACGCTTCCCCCTTTTTGCTCACGCGGCGCCTGGTTCGTTCCAGTGTCGCCGACTCGCCATTTATTCATAGCAAGCGGGTACCTGGTCGCGTCGTCCTCACCACAAGCTGGCATCTTCGACGCGGCGGGCGATCTGGTTGACGGTCACAATCAAGATCAGCGCCACAACCGACTGGAAGACGCCGATCGCCGCCGCATAGGAGAATTGTGGCAATGGAGACGCCAGGCCGACTCGGTAGACGTAGGTGTCGATGACCTCGGACACGGGGATATTGATGCCGTTTTGCAGCAGCAGCACTTTCTCGAAGCCGACCGACAGAATTTCCGACATGGCAAGGATCAGCAACACGATCGCGGTCGGCAGAATGCCGGGCAGATCAATGTCGCGGATCCGTTGGAGGCGTGACGCGCCGTCGATGACGGCGGCTTCGTGCAGTGTCGGATCGATGCTCGTGAGGGCCGCCAGATAGATGATGCAGCTAAAGCCGGCCGTCTGCCACACGCCCGACCAGACGTAGATGTGTCGAAAGTAGCCAGCGTTGCCCAGAAAGTCAATCGGACCGAGGCCAGCTACGCCGAGGACTTGGTTGATCATACCTACCCGCGGATCGAGCAGGATCAGGATGATACCGACCATCACGACGACCGAGATGAACTGCGGCGCGTAGCCAACGATTTGTACTGTGCGGCTGAACCAGGCCCGCGTGACAGAGTTCAGCGCCAGCGCCAGCAGGATTGGTACCGGAAAGCCGGCGACCAGGCTGTACGCGTTCAGGACCGCGGTGTTCTCGAGAATCTGCCAGAAGTTATACGAGTTGAAAAACCGTTCAAAGTTCGCGAGGCCAACCCACGGGCTTCCGGTCACGCCATCAACGGCATTGAAGTTACGAAAGGCGATCTGGATGCCGTACATCGGCCAGTACTTGAAGAGGATCAGCCAGAGGAGCGGGGGCGCCAGCATCGCATAAAGTTGCCAACTCCGCCGGATGGTAGACCAGATCCGGCGCCGGTCGGACTGCGCGAGGTGACGTCGCTGCGGCGCTATCTCCGAGCGTGGTCGTGCCGCGGGAACTGGTCGCACGGTTCTGACCCTGCCTATCGCTTCAGCGAGCCGATCAGGGCTCCCTTGACGAAATGTCGTTGCACAAACGGATAGATCGCCAGCAACGGGAGGCTGGCGACCACGATGAGCGCATACTTGAGCAGGTCGGCCATATTCTCCCGCATGAGCATGTCCGCCATATCGCCCGTCATGCGGAGGTTGGTCTGGTTTTGCACCAAAATGGAGCGCAACACGAGTTGCAACGGATACAGCGACTGGTCCGTCAAGTAGATCAAGGCGTTGAAGTATCCGTTCCAATGGCCGACGGCATAGAAGAGCGCGTTGACCGCGATGATCGGACCCGATAGCGGCCGGACGATCTCCCACAGGAAGCGGAAATCGCTACACCCGTCAAGGTGTGCTGCCTCCAACAGCTCTTCCGGGATCGTGGTCTGAAAATAGGTGCGGGTGATGATCACGTTCCAAACTGCCAGGGCTGATGGAAGAATCATTGCCCACCGGGTGTTTAGCAGTCCGAGCTCCCCAACAACGATATACGTCGGAATCATGCCGCCGCTGAACAGGGTGGTGAACAGAAAGAGAAAGATGATGATCCCCCGTCCCGGCAATTTCTTGCGGGACAGGGGATAGGCAGCCAGGATCGTCAGCACGACGTTGAGCGCGGTGCCGGCGACTGTGTAGAAGACCGAATTGAAGAATCCGGTCAGAATCATCGGGTCACGAAAGATCCTGCGATAGGCGATGAACGTGGGATCCACCGGCCAGAGCCAGACCTGGCCGGCGGTCACCGCGGCGGGATCACTCATCGATGAACTGACGATGAAGATCAGGGGGTACAGAATGATGACCAAGAAGCCAATCAGCAACGTGGTCACGACGATAGTGAAGACCCGGTCGCTACCGCGGTCGCGAATCCGCATGGTCGCCATCTGGACCGGAATTTCTCCCCACGCTGCCCGGACGACGGCTTCCTAGCTGCCGGCGCTCGCGTCATAGGCGTCCTGATACGCCTGTATGTAGGCGGCGAGCCCCATCTGCTCGATCGTGCCGGCGTAGGCATCCCAGCCAGTGTCGATGTCGGTGTCTCCACGAACGAACTGCGCCAACATCTGTTTGACGTACTGGACGATCGTTGCCTCCGGATCGGCAATGGTGATCGCCTGGTCCATCGTAAGGGCGAGCGGCGGCAGCACCATCTCCATCGGCGGCTTGTGCGGTTCGTACAGGTTCTTCGATGCATCGTAGAGAATCGTCTCGACGTTGAGGTCGCGGGCCGTCTCATCAATCGCGACCCCATTGAAGAGGTTTTGCGACATATACATTGGTCCGGTGCCAGCCCAGGAGACGTTCGACGGCTCGGCGTGGACGATCAGCAGTTTCCAGATCGCTTGGTCGCCCTTCACATCGAGCTCGCCCTCTCGTGCCCACCGCCATTCCTGGTCGAGGACGCCTCGTTCCAAGCGCAGCGTTGCTTCCTGCCAGTAGAACGAGTCGATCCACCGGACGGCCAGCGCCGGATCCGGGCAGGCTTGGGTGATTGGCGCCGCCGCGTACGCGGGGAGATACGGGAGCCAGCCGGCGTATTGAACCCCGGCCGGGCCGACAAGCGGCGGGACCGGCACATACTCGGCCCAGCGAGCGCCCGGCTCGTTGCTGATGGAGACGGCCACTCCCGCTGAGCTCCCCAAGACTCCGCCGAGTACGACGTTGTCCGGATCGTTACCGAGGCGCTGCAGCTGATCCTCGTCCTGCGTCAGAATCTGGGGGTCGATCAGGCCATCTGCATACAACCGGTGCAGGTACTTCAGCCCTTCTTTCCAGCCGTCGGTGACGTAGATTGGTGTGACCGCCCCGTCTTCGACAATGAGATATGGCTCGCCAGGATTGAACACGAAGGCGTTCATGAGGTTGGACGGCAACTGCGAATGCGACTTACTCAAAGAGCCGGACAGCGGAATTTCGTCAGCCTGACCGTTCCCGTTTGGATCCTGATCCTTGAACGCCCTCAACACCTGTTCAAGGTCGTCCGTGGTGGTTGGCAGAGCGAGCCCGAGTTGTACCAGCCATGGCTGGTACAGCCAGAGCTTCTGATTGAACGTGCAGTGAAAGCATTCGCCCCAGCCCGGCATGGAATATATGCTCCCGTCGGGCGCTGAACAGGCGGCACGCGCCGCCGGGTACATCTCGAAGATACGCCTGGCGCGAGGGGCGTGTTCCTCGATCAGCTCATTGAGCCGGAGGAAAATGCCTTGCGACCCATAGAGGAGAAGCTGGGAGGGGTTGACGAACCCGAACACGATGTCCGGAATGTCGCCGCTGGAGAGCATGACGTTGAGCTTGCTCTGCATGTCAACTTCGGGGACAACATCCCATTCCACGTGGACGTTCGTCTGGTTCTGCATCCACTGTGTGAAGCGGTTGTCATCCAGATCGGTCACTTCGTCATTCCGGGCGGTGAGTACCCGGAACGATTGGGTGTCTTGCGTGAGTGGCCCGTCGATCGGGATCAAGATCTCAGTGTCTGGCTTCGGGATATACGATGGCACGCCAGAGGTCGGGGTGCTTTGGGCTCGTGTCGAGCGTGACCGTGCTGCATGTGCCGCCACGCCGAGCGCAACGGCGGAACGAAGGATGGTGCGTCGCGACGTGGTGGCGTCCGGGCAGCAGTCGCGGCACGGCGACGTGCCTGGTGATTGAGACATCTCTGACCTCCCTATCAGCGAGAGCCGGTCACCTTGCTTCATGACACACGTGGATGCTCCTCACCTCGCTTTCCTCCATGAGGCGCCTGGTCACGGCAACGTGGCGCCGAGGTTGCCTGAAATCCGACTGCCGGCGGCAATGACGAGCGGAACCAATTCGCTCGTTCGCTCCGGCGGCGCGGCCGGATACGCAACACTGACCGAGGCAACACAGTCGCCGACGGCATCGAGAACCGGGGCGGCGATACATTGGATGCCGAGATAGTCCTCTTCGTTGTCAAGGGCGTAGCCTCGGCACCGGATCTCGGCCAGATCCGCCAGCAAACCTTCGCGCGTGGAGATGGTGTTGGATGTGAAGGCCGGCAGGTCCGGCGCCGGGAAGATCTCTTCGACTGCACGCGCAGGGCGATACGCCAGCAGGAGCTTGCCAGAGGCGGTCGCATGGAAACTGATCTGTCCTTGCCGCTGGATTCGCCGCACGTGAATAGGCCGAAGACCGGGGAGGGAGATGATGGTCATCATGTTCCGTCCGTGGAAGGCCGAGAGATACGAGGTTTCGCCGCTGTGACCCTGGAGCTCTTCGACCGGGCCCATGCCTGCTCGATAGAGATCGGTGCCCGAGACGAACCGGCCGGCGAGGCCAACGAGCCGATAGCCAATGCGATAGCTTTTTGTCCGCTCGTCTTGAGCGACGATGTCACGTGCTTTTAGCGTCGCCATCAGATGATGGACACTGCTGACATTCAGGCCCAGTCGGCGGGCGATTTCGGTCAGTGGCAGACCGCGGCTCTCCTCGGCAAGCAACTCGAGAATGTCGACGACTTTGTCGACCGAGCGAATGACCGCCGATGATCCCTGACGCGCCGGACTGCTCCGTTTTTCGTCATATGAAATCATATTTCACAACTCCATTGCTATTGTAGGGTTGCACCGGGCTGCTGTCAACCATCGCGTCGCGCACGGCGATCAACCGCGGCGCGTATCAACCGTTCGACGGCGTATCGCGGCGGAAGGACTGAACCGAGCGGATGGCAGCGCGGGATCGCTGGATATGCCTGGGAGGAGACCGTTGGCGAAGCGACGGAGGCGAAACGTGAAAGACGCCAGGAGAAATCCCACTGGCGTCCTTCATCGCGGGGGAGACTCGTCGTACGTCGCCGCACATGATCCGCTTGACCGACGACGTTCCGCTAGCTGGCGGGCCGCGGCGGCGGGATGAGGCCAAGCTGCTGCATCATGACCAACCAGTCAGCGCTGACCCGGCGTTCCACGATCTTGCCGTCCTTGATGCGCTCGATGGTGACCCCGACGTTCTCAATCTGCTTGCCGGTCGGGGGCAGGCCCTGAAAGTTGCCACGATTGTGGACGGCCCGCATGGTGACGCGGGTGGCGACCTTGTCCCCCTCGGCGATCTGCTCTTCGATGGTGAAGCGCGTTTCGCCGAAGGCCGCGTTCCACCAGCGAATCCCTTGCACGTGGGCTTCGCGGTCCTGCGGGCCGGGCGTGTAGTGCGAATAGGCCACGAGGTTCGGTGCCAGCACCTCGTTCAGGGCGTCCTGGTCGTCGGCCTCGAAGGCTGCGAAGAAACGGCGCACGATGGCTTTGTTCTCTTCGGTTGTCATGGGAGAGACCTCCTCATTGCATGTGGGTTGGTGTTCGGGTCTCGGTTGGCGCCGGCGACATGCTCACTATCGCAGCCATTTCGGGCGATCGCATCCGTGCGCGCACGTATCCACGCACGTATTTTTCCCGCCCGACGTGCGACGTGGCACGCTCTCAACGTAGACGACCGGTTTGTTCACGCGAGGACTCTTCGTTCACCAATCCGATTTCGATCGACCAGCGCACGATCTGGGCGCGCTGCGTGAATCCCAGCTTCGCCAGGATATTGCCGATGTGCTTCTCGACGGTGCGTTTGCTCACCGATAATTCGTCCGCAATCTCGCCGTTCGGCTTGCCGTGCGCGATTAGCGCGGCAATCTCGCGCTCGCGCGCGGTCAATTCATCTCGCGTTGTCCGGGTTCCTTGTGCTGCTGCCGCGTTGAGCGGCAGATTCCGAGCGTACTCCACCGCCTGCTCGAGGGAGAGCGTGCGTCCTGCCGCCTGCTCCGCCTCGAACGCCGCCTCGGTCACGGTGGCGCGGGCACGAGCGAGATAATGTTCATACGCCATCCGCGTGGCAGCCCACGCGGAGGTGATGTGCTGCCCGCCGATCGCAACGGCGGCGGCGAGCAAGCGCGCGCCGGCGGCAGGCAAGCCCCCCACGATGGCCAGAGCGGCGAACCCAAGCAGGCATTCGGCCATCCCCGGCGCGTTCCGTTGGGCCTCTTGGATCGCCAAACTTTCATTGAAGTGGGCGCGGGCGGGCTCGACATCGCCGAGATGCAGGCAGGTGTGTCCCAGATTCTGCAAGGCGGATGCCAGATCGCGCGGGGCATCGAGCTCGCGCAGAAGCGATACGCTCTCCTCGTAGGCGACCTGTGCCTGGGCATAGGTCCGCTCGCATCGCGCCAGATCGCCGGCAAAGTTGAGTGCCATCGCGATCCGATACGGATGCCCGAGCTTCCGGAGGAGCGGTAGACCTTCGTCCAGCATGACACGGGCCGCATCGAAGTCGCCGAG
>JBOGUF010000119.1:0-31787 GCA_050696075.1 Thermomicrobiales bacterium | reverse complement strand
CCGCCGCGGGAGAAAAGGGAGGGAGAGGGATGGGATGGTTGAGGATGTCGGGACTTGCCGGTCGGCTCGTCCGCGTGGATTGTCCTGTTATCGAGAATAGTGGGGGGTTGTCGCGGCGGCATGGCGGATTTGTGACAGAATTGTCACGATCTCGGAGGGTACGAACCGACGCCAGGGCAGGCTAGAACTCGGCATCGCCGCGGGCGGGAGGAGCAGCCATGTACTTCAAACAGATCCTCGACGAGCGCTGCGGGTGCGCATCCTACGTCGTCGCCTCGCGGCAGTCGCTCGAAGCGGCGGTCATTGATCCGGCAGTGACGATCGAGCAATACGACGCCTTGCTCGCCGAGCGCCATTTTCGGCTCCGCTACGTCGTCGACACCCACATCCACGCCGACCACGTCTCCGGGGCGCGGGCACTGGCCAAGAAGCACGGAGCGGACCTGTGCCTGCACGAGTCGGCGCGGGTGAGCTACCCGTTCCGGCCCCTGCGCGACGGCGAGGAACTGCCGCTTGGGCAGCTTCGGCTGCACGTCATCCACACGCCCGGACACCGACCGGAGCTCATCTCAATCTCCATTATCAATCCGGCTCGCAGCCCGGAGGCCTCGATGGTGCTGACGGGTGATTCGTTGCTCGTCGGCGACGTCGGCCGGCCGGACTTCGGCGGTGGCGATGCGACCGCGCAGTACGACAGCGTTACTCGCCTCTTGCGTTTGCCGGATTGGGTCGCCGTCTTTCCCGGTCACTTCGAAGGACCATGCGGCAAGGGGATGTGCGGCCGGCCCAGCACCACCATCGGCTTCGAGCGGCTCTACAACCCGTTGGCCCGGCTCGATCGCGGACCGTTCGTGGACATGTTGAACGACGGCGTGCCGGCCCGCCCGCTCAACATGACCGCTATCGAGGCGACGAACCGCGGCGAGGCCGATAACGAGTGGGCGATGCTGACGAGCCTTTCCGACGTGCCGGAGATCGACGTCGCCGAGGTAGAGCGATGGGAGCCGGACGCGGTGGTGATCGACGTTCGGGAACCGGCTGAGTATGCAAGCGGACATGTGCCCGGCGCGGTCAACGTGCCGCAGGCGGACCTTGCGACGCGCCTCGGCGATTTGCCGCGCGACCGCGAGGTACTGTTGATCTGTCAAAGTGGCTACCGTTCGATGCGAGCGGCGCAATTCCTGCGACAGGTCGGATTCGATCAGGTCGCCAGTGTCGCCGGCGGCACAGGGGCGTGGATTTCCGCCGGGCGGCCGGTGGATCGGCAGTGGATCAAGGGCGAGGCGCCGCGCATCGTCGAGACCGAGTGGGCGCACGCCGGCGTTGGCGCACCCGAAGCCTAGACGCACGCTCCGAACGAACAGCGTGTCCCCACGGGGCAAGCTGTGCAACGCTCGCCGTTGCGGCCGCATGCGAAGTCCTGGACGCCGAAGAGGCAGAATTCGAACTCGGTACAGCAGCCGCTGCAGTTGCCGGCAAAGCAGCGACAGACCCCGTCGAGGCAGGTTTGCGAGGTGCCACAACGGACGCACACGGCCCCACCGGTTCCGCAGGCCGCGTCCGTGGCGCCGGGTTGACAGACGTCACCGTCGCAACAGCCGTTGGGACAGGGAGTGCCGTTACAGAATCTCGTGGTCTGGCACCGCCCGTCCACGCAGGATTGACCGTCCGGGCAGGCTTGACAAGCCACCCCGGCGGTGCCACAGGCGTTGTCGGCGGCGCCGGGGAGGCAGACGTTGTCCAGGCAGCAGCCGGCGGGGCAACTCACCTCGTCGCAGACGCATAAGCCGCCCACGCAGCGCGTGCCGGGCGGGCACGTAATGGGCGTGTGGACGCAGGTCGGGAAGCTGGCGCCGGGCGCGGTGACACAGTCGCTGACGGTGCAAATGTCGTCGTCGACACAGTCCCGGTTGTCGCGGCAGCAGCCCTCGATCTCCTGGTTGAAGCACAGGCCGGTGTCGGCATTGCAGGCGCCCACGGCGCAGATGTCGTCGTCGTTGAGGGCGGTGCAATCCTCGCAGGATTCCCCGTCCGTGCCGCAGGCCGTGGCCTCGCCGCCGTCCCGACACCGGCCAAGCTCACCCTCACAGCAGCCGTTTGGGCAACTGATCTGGTCGCAGATGCACTCGCCCCTTACGCAGCGCGTTTTGATCGGGCACTCCCGACAGGCGACTCCGCCCGTACCGCAGGAGCCGTCGGAGTCGCCGGGAAGACAGAACCCGAACTCGTCGCAGCAACCGACGGCACAGTTTTGCGTGGTGCATGGCGTGCAGACCTGACCGAAGCAGCGCACGCCGTCCGGGCAGCGCTCGCACGGGTCGCCGTTGTCGCCACACGCGAAACCAGACGTGCCGTCCAAGCACTCGCCACCGCTACAGCAGCCGTCGGGGCAGGTAACGGCATCGCACGCTTCCTCTTCGCACTGCCCTTCGAAGCAGAGCTCGTCTGCCGCACAGGCGACGCAGGCCGCGGCGCCCCTGCCGCACGCCTGGTTGGTCGGGGGGGTGATGCAGTTGCCCTCCGTGCAGCACCCGTTGGGGCAGTTCACCTCATTGCACAGTCCCCCGCAGAACCTGCCGTCGATGCAGAAGAGTTCTTCGGGACACGACACGCACTCCGTCCCGCCGGAGCCGCAGGCGCCGTCCTCATCTCCAGGCAGGCAGACGCCATCGAAACAGCAGCCGTCGGGACAGGTCTGCGCATTGCACCCGACGCACGTGCCGTTCTCGCAGCTTTCGTCGTCGTCGCAGACGAGACAGATCACGCCACCCATGCCGCAGGCATCAGGGCTGTTGCCGGCCAGGCAAACGTTGCCCTCGCAGCAGCCGTCCGGGCAGATGTCGGCGCAGCGCACGCACTGTCCGTTCTGGCAGACCTCGTCGGGTTCGCATGTGTCGCATGCGGCCGCGTTGGCGCCACAGGCCGCGGCGGTGGTGCCCGGTAGGCATTGGCCATCGCGACAGCAGCCGCGCGGACAGGTCGTGCGGGTGCAGTCCCGCGCGACGCATTGGCCATCGACGCAACTTGTGCCGCGCGGGCACCGCGCGCACGGCACGCCGCTGAGCCCGCAGGCGGCGACGCTGGCGCCGTCGAGGCAGATCCGGCCGCGGCAGCACCCCTCGCACGTCTCCGCGCAGCTCAGGCACTGACCGTCGATGCATCGCTCGTCGTTCTCGCAGCGGATGCAGGCGTTGCCGTCCTTGCCACAGCGGAAGGTGCTGGTGCCGGGGTTGCAGACTCGGCCGTTGCAACAGCCTTGGCAGGTGTTGGCGCACGCCCGGCATGCGCCGTCGACGCAGTTCTCGTCGTCGTCGCAGACGTCGCAGGACGCGCCACCCGTGCCACAGGCGGCCCGCGAGCGGCCCGGAAGGCACCTGTCATCGCGGCAGCAGCCGTCCGTGCATTTCGCGGGGTCGCAGACGCAGACGCCGTTCTGGCACGTCTGGGTGTCCGCGCAGCTATCGCACAGCACCCCGCCTACGCCGCAGTGAAGGTCCGTAGTACCTTCAAAGCACTGGAGAGTGCTTTCGGCGCAGCAGCCCGGGCAGAACTCCGGGCATTTGATGCACTGACCGTCACGGCAGGCTTCGTCATCTTCGCAGACTTGGCAGGTCGCCCCGTTCGTGCCGCACGCCCGGCGGCTCGTGCCGGGGCGAAGGCAACCGCGGGATGGATGGCAGCAGCCGTCGGCGCAGGTCTCCTGGTTGCACCCGGCGCATTGCCCATCGATGCATTCAAGACCGCGGTCGCATGCCACGCAGGGGTTCCCGTTTATGCCGCAGTGGTTCGACGAACTGAAGTTGCAGAACCCGTTCGATTCGCAGCAACCGGTGCACGTCTCCTTGCACGCCTGACACCGGCCGTTGACGCAACCCGCGTCTCGCGGACAGGTGACGCAGGTTGCACCGCCTGTACCGCAGCTACGCTCGGTCGTGCCGGACAAGCAGCCAAGGACCGGATCGCAGCAGCCGAGACACCTGTCGCGGCACGACACGCATCCCCCGTCCTGGCAGACCGCATCGTCGGCGCATTCCACGCACGCCGCCCCGCCCATGCCGCAGGCGCCGGGAGACGTGCCACGGAGGCACGCGCCGCCGATGCAGCAGCCGGGGCAGTCCCGACCTCCGGGAAGGCAGGGTTCGGCTCTGGCGTCCCGGCGACCGGCCAGCGCCAGGAGACCACCGCCGACGGCGCCGGCTACCGCCTTGAGGACGCCGCGGCGAGAGGCAGTAGCGACCAACCGGGTCAAGTCGTCAAAGCGCCGGTCATCCATGGAACCGTCCTCCCGCCGCCGAGCCGAAACCCTACCGCACGATGCAGACGCCGTTGGGGGAGCAGATCGCGGGCGGCTGGCAGGCCACGCACGGCTCCCCATCCCTGCCACAGAAGGTGTTGTCCGACGTGCCGGATCGGCAGAGCTTGTTGGCGTCGCAGCAGCCGAAGGGGCAGTTGTGGTGGCCGCAGCGGCAGTCCCCTTCGAAGCAGGCCCCGCCCTCGACGGTGCAGTCGGCGCAGGCCCCGCCGTTCGCCCCGCAGAACCGGTTGTCGTTGCCGGGTTGGCAGGCGCCGAACCGGTCGCAGCAGCCGGTGGGGCAGCTCAGCGCGTCGCAGCCGCAGGCCCCGTTGATACAGCGGGTGCCGGTCGGACAGGTCACGCACTGCTCGCCGTCCATGCCACACAAGGTATCGTCGGAGGTCCCTTCGAGGCAGACGGTGTTGTTGTTGGCGCAGCAGCCGGGGCAACTGACCTGCGCGCATTGGCAGCGCCCGCTGATGCAGTCCAGGCCGGGGTCGCACTCGAAGCACGCCTCGCCGTTCGTGCCGCAGGCGTCGTGGCTCGGCTTGGTTGGCAACGACGGGGAGCGGCAGGTGCCGGCGGCGTCGCAGCAGCCACTGGGGCAGGCGCCGGGGGTGCAGAGACACTCGCCGTTGGTGCAGTCCAGCCCGGGCCCGCACTCGAAGCACGCCACGCCGTTCGTGCCGCAGCTGGCGTTCGACCGGCCGGGCCGGCAGCCGCCCTGGGCGTCGCAGCATCCGTCCGGGCAGGTGGCGGCGTTGCAGCCGTCGGGCTCCTGACAGATCCCGCCGTCGCAGCGGGTGTCGGCCGGGCACTCCACGCAGCCGTCCCCGCCCGTGCCGCAGGCGTGGTCGGCGGTGCCGGGCAAGCAGCCGAGGACCGGCTCGCAGCAGCCGGTCGGGCAGCTCTCCGCATCGCAGACGCAGCTCCCGTCCACGCAGCGCGTGCCGGAGGCGCAGACGAGGCAGACCTCGCCACCGGTGCCGCAGGCGTCGTCGGCCGTGCCATCTTCGCAGACCTCGCCCTCCGCCCGGCAGCAGCCAGGGCAGCTGCCGGAGGTGCAGCGGCACACCCCCTCCAGACAAAAGACGCCCGGGCCGCAGTCGATGCACTCTTCGCCCCGCGCCCCGCAGGCATCCGACCGCGGCGGATCAACGCAGAGACCGCCGTGGCAGCAGCCGTCGGGGCAGCTCTGCCCGTCGCAGACGCAGCTGCCGCTCGCGCAGCGCGTGCCCTCCGGACACTCCCGACAGAGCCTGCCGCCCGTGCCGCAGGCATCGTCCACGTTTCCGGGTAGGCAGGACCCGGACTCGGCACAGCAGCCAGCAGGACAGGATTGCTCGTTGCACGGCACACACGTCTGGTACTGGCAGAACGTTCCGACCGGGCAGAACTGGCAGGGCTCTCCGCCTGCGCCGCAGAACGCGTTATTGGTGCCGGGTTGGCAGCCGAGGAACTCGTCGCAGCAGCCGGCGGGACAGGTGTCGGCGTTGCAGGGCTCGCACCGCCCGTCGACGCAAGGCACCCCCTCCGGGCACTGTAGGCAGGCCGCGCCGTTCCGGCCGCACGCCGAGGGGACGTTGCCGGAGCGGCACTCACCGGCGGCGTCGCAGCAGCCGGTCGGACAGGTCTCGGCGTTGCAGGTGGTCGTGCCCTTGCACCGCTGATCGATGCAACGCTCTCCGGACGAGCAAGCCTGGCAGGTCGCCCCGCCGGTGCCGCAGGAGTGGTCGGCCGCTCCGGAGAGGCAACTCGAGCCGTCGCAGCAGCCCGAGGGGCAGGTATCGGCGTTGCACTCCTCCGGCGGCGGCGTGCCGGGTGGCGGCTCCTCGTCGCCGTCTTCGGGCACGCATTGTCCGGCGACGCACCGCTCCTCGGCACGGCAGCGTGTGCACGCTTCCCCGCCTCGGCCGCAGAAAGCCCGATTCGTGCCGGGGAGGCAATTGCCACCCTGGCAGCAGCCATCGGGACAGGTTTGGGGAGAGCACCTGACGCACTGCCCACCAACGCATTGCTCTCCAGCCCGGCAGCGCGTACAGCGTCCCCCGCCCGTGCCGCAGGCCGCCGGCGTGTTGCCAGCTTGGCAATTGTCGTTGATATCACAGCAACCGTCGGTGCATATGTCTCGGCAGGCCCGGCACGCGCCATTGACGCAGCGTGTGCGACCTGGGCAGTTTCTACAGGGCTGACCGCCCACCCCACACTGGGAATCGAACGTGCCGGGACGGCAGCCCTCCACCGGGTCGCAGCAGCCAATGCACCGGAGGTGACACGGGTCGCAGCGACCGTCTACGCACTCGGCGCCAGGCGGGCAGGGCCGGCACGGCAGCCCGGCCGTGCCGCAGGCGGCATTGGTCGGCGGGGCGATGCAGGTCTCGCCTTGGCAGCAGCCGGCGGGGCACGTGTCAGCGTTGCACTCCTCTGGCGGCGGCTCCTCGTCTTCATCGGGCAGTGGCACGCACGTCCCGCCATCGCAGCGTTCGGTCTCCGGGTCGCATTGCCGGCAGGCCCTGCCTAGCGTGCCGCAGGCGGCCTCCGTATTGCCGGATTGACAGGTGTTGTCGGCGTCGCAGCAGCCGGTAGGACAGGTCCGGGCGTTGCACGCGCGCACGCATGTTTGGTCCTGGCAGACGTGGTCGGCCGGACAGACTTCGCAGGTCTCCCCGCCGGTGCCGCAGGAACGATCGCTGGTCCCAGGGCGGCAGTTGCCATGGCCATCGCAGCAGCCGTTCGGGCAATACTCGGGGCAGCCCTGGCATTCCTTATTCTCGCAGCGCTCAGGCAACGTGCAGAACTCGCAATCCGCTCCGCCCGTGCCGCAGGCGTGGTTCACATTCCCCGGCACGCAGTTTCCGCGGTCGTCGCAGCAGCCGGTGGGGCAGGTGGCGGCGTTGCACTTGGGCTGGCACCGCCCGTTCACGCAAGTCTCGTCGCGTTGGCAGATGCGGCACCGCTCACCGTCGGCGCCGCAGAAGATGCGATGCGTGCCGGGGAAGCATTGCCCGCCGGCCGTGCAGCAGCCGGCGCAGTTCGGCTCTCCGGGGTCGCAGGGCCGAGCCGCTGCCTGCCGCGTCCCGACCAGCGCCAGCAGACTACCGCCGACCGCCCCGGCGAGCGCCTTGAGCACTTGCCGTCGCGTGCCGGTCGCCACCGCGCGGGTCAGATTGTCAAAGCGTCGCGAGTCCATAGGTGCGCCTCCCCACCGGCGTGATTGCGCGGCGGTCCGAGCGTCTTAGTCGTCAACGGCGTCCAGCGCGGCGACGAGCTCGTCGTAGGCTTGGCAGGCCCGCGCAAACTCCTCGGCTTCCTCCCCGGACGCCCCGAACGCTTCGGCAAACGCTCGCCAACTGCCGTAGGTCTCCGAGCCCAACCGGGCGAAGTCCAGGAGTGAGCCTTGGTAGGCAGGGTCGTCGTTCTGGGACGGGGAACGCGGCGCACCGGCGACCAGGATGCCGACGACGTCCGTGCCGTTGCGGTGCCACCCGCGCACGCCCAGACTTTGGCCGCTGCTCGCGCTGATGCGGTTTTCATACCACTGGGACGATTGGTGGCTCGTCGTGCCGGCGGGCGGATCGATCGGGCGCGCCTCGAACCCTGGCTCGGTGTCGGCCTCCTCAGCCGTTCGCTCGCCGATGCGGTCGTCGTACTCCTGCGCGGCATCGTCGCTGTCGAACCGGTAGGCGTCAACCCGGACCAGAACCGGGTTGCCGCCGAAGGTGCGCGCGGTCTCAGTACGGGCGAACGACTCCACCGCGTTGGCGTGGTTCTGCCGAAACTGTTGGAATTTGTCGTCTGTTTGGAAGAGTTGGCGGATGGGATCGCCATTCATCTGGGTGTAGGTTTGATTCCAGTAATTGGTTCCGAATTGCATCGCGCCGCCGGAAGCGTCGCCGAGTTGGGCGATGGTGGGAATCGTCGTGGCGAGACCGGCGAACCCCAGATCGGTGATGGTTTGGAGGCGGCGTACAGAGGCTTTGCGCAACTCCTCCAGTAGGGCTCCTGATTCCTCGGGGCTCGGCGCGGACGCGGCTCCGTTCCGCCAGCCCGTCGTGATCCGGCCGACGACCGCTCCGGATCGGAAGACGACGTACCGGGATTCAACCGTGGAGCCGTTCGCCTGAGACAGCGATGCGAGGAAGATGCCCTTGTCGCTGCCACCCGGCAGTTGCGTGATGCCGGCGCCGGGGATACCGAAGAGGTCGCGGACCTGGCTCGCGTCCTGGTTGGCCGGGAACTGCCAAAACTCGGTCCGGACCCACTCGTTTTGCTGGCCACCGAGCGGCATCAGGACCGTGGTGTGGCCGCCGATCAGCCGCTCCGCGGCCGGTCCGAGCGCCGCGATGAGCTCCTGGGACAGCGTCCGCGTCTCGAGGCCCGCGCTGAGCCCGCGGTACGTGAGGCCCGAGTGGAGACCGAGGTTGTTCCCATCCGGCAGATCGTGCGGCCAAATGACGGCGCACGGGAGGTCGAAGAGTCCGGCGGGGTCCGGCGAGACCGTGGCCGCACCGGCATGTTTGAAGCGGGCGGGCAATGCCAGCCCCGCGGCGCCGGCCAACCCTTTGAGCGCGCGACGGCGAGAAAGCGCCGCGGCCATGATGCGTGCGGAACGATTGTCGCGAGTGGAGTTCATGATGATACGTCCTCACCCTTTGCTCGCTGGCTAAGAACCATCGGGTTACAAGCCGCGTGAGAGGAGACGCGGCCGAGCCATGACGACGAGCGTGAGTCCGGCCAGCGTCAGCAGGATCAGAAGGATCACGACCGTGAGCTTGACCATGTGACCCGCTCCATTTCAGCTGCAATCCGTCACGGGTAATCACTCTTGGGATTCTGGCGCAGGCATCAGAAATTCTTGTCCCGGCTTCTTGCCCGCGGGCAGGGCACGTCCTGCCGTCCGCTGGATGACGGTACCCGTCTCGCCTAAGCAGTCGCAGGGACAGACCTTCAGCACTTTGGTCAGCGTTTCTCGGTCATACTCGACGAGAACGATAGCTGAGATCGTGCACTTCACAGTCGCCTGAAAGCAACTGATCTGCGACCCATCTGGACACTTGTGGACGTACGGCACGACGTCGCCGGGGGCAAACTCGATCTTCCAGAACGCCCGACGATTCGTACCGAACTCGGTGATCGTCGGTACGGTATCGAACTCGCAGTTTCCGTCGGCGTCTTCGCCCAGGAGCACGACCTGGTTCTTCAAAGCGAAGTTGCCAACGGAGAAATCGTCAAAACGGCTGACCAAAGAGCACCTTCTCCCACCGTCCGGCCCGATCGGTGCTGAGTCTAGAAAGTGCGATTCCGCGGCACCACGAGTAATCCACGTGATTACACACATAATGATCGAATGAATGGCGGTTTCCGTATCTGTTGCGTGGTATGATCTGAGTGATTCGGGGCTGGGACCGATGAGAATGTGGTATTTGCGGCACGCATCCTTAGCGTCGCCCACCCGCAACGGGGAGACCGATGAGCACGGTGTCGGCCCCGGCATTTGGCGATCTGCTGCGACGCTACCGGCTCGCCGCCGGTCTCAGCCAGGAGGCGCTGGCCGAGCGGGCCGGCATGAGCGTGCGCGGCATCAGCGACCTCGAGCGTGGCGTGAACCGGACGCCCCGCCGCTACACCGCCGAGGCGCTGGCCGAGGCTCTCGATCTGGCGTCGTCCGAACGCGAGGCGTTCGAGACGCTGGCGAGCCGTCGTACTCGAACCCCTCGGCTTCCTGCCCCCCACCGGCCGTTCCACAACCTCCCCGTCCCGCCAACCGCACTTATCGGTCGGGAACGGGAGGTGATCGCCGTGCGCGGGATGCTGTGTCGCATCGACGTGCGCCTGCTCACGCTCACCGGCCCCGGCGGGGTCGGCAAGACGCGGCTGGCGCTTCAGGTGGCGGCTGACCTCATGGCCGATTTCGACGACGGCGTGTCCATGGTTACACTCGCTCCCGTCCGCGATCCGCGCCTGGTGCCGTCCGCCATCGCTCAGGCGCTCGGTGTCCGAGAAGCGCCCGACCAGTCGTCGCTAGAAGGGCTACGGGCGTTCCTGGACGGCAAGCACCTCCTGCTGCTGCTCGACAACTTTGAGCAAATCACGGCGTCTGCCCCGGTCGTGGCCGATCTGATGGCGTCCTGCCCAAACCTCAAGACGCTGGTGACCAGCCGAGCGCCGCTGCACATTCGCGGCGAACACGAGCTGCCGGTTCACCCGCTCGGGCTACCGGATTGCCCACCCTCGGCCTTGACGGAGCATGCCGGCCCACTGGAACCGCCGGAAGCGCTGGCGCGCTACCCCGCGGTGACGCTCTTCGTGCAGCGCGCCCGCGACGTCAACCCCGAGTTTGCCCTGACGGCCGCGAACGCCCCGGCCGTGGTCCGACTCTGCCGCCACGTGGACGGCCTACCCCTGGCCATCGAGCTGGCCGCGGCCTGGATCAAGATCCTTCCGCCGGCCGCGTTGTTGGCACGATTCGAGCGCTCACGTGACAGCGCGGGGCCGCAAGGTCTGTCGCTGCAACTGCTCACCGGCGGTGCGCGCGACCTGCCGGCGCGCCTGCGGACGATGCGCGATGCGATTGCTTGGAGCCATGACCTCTTGGGCCCGGAAGATCAGCGCCTCTTCCGCCGCCTCGCCGTCTTCGCCGGCGGCTTCACGCTCGACGCGGCCGAAACGGTCCGCGGGGATCAGGTATCAGGAGTCGGAAGTCAGGGTGAGTCCGCGCCGTCATCCCCGACCCCCGACCCCCGGCTCCTGACCCCTACGCTTGACGGCCTGGCCTCGCTCGTCGACAAGAGCCTGTTGCTCCGTGCGGCCGGGGTGGAGGACGTTCCCCGCTTCGGGATGCTGGAGACGATCCGCGAGTATGCAATCGAGCAGCTTACGATCTCCGGCGAGGTCGGCGACATGCGCCGGCGCCACGCCGCGTACTGCCTGGCGCTGGCGGAGGAAGCGGAGCCGGGGCTGGAGGGAGCCGACCAACGTCGGTGGCTGAATCGATTGGAAGCCGACCACGACAACATGCGGGCCGCACTCGGCTGGGCTTTGGACGGTCGGGATGCTTCCGAGGCGTTGCGCCTGGCCGGCGCCATGTGGCGATTCTGGTCCGTCCACGGACATCTGACCGAGGGACGTGCCTGGCTCGAGCGGACACTGGCCCTCGCTGGGGGTCAGGAGTCGGGGGTCAGGGGTCAGGGCGAAAGGCACGATCGCTCCCTGACCCTTGCGTTGGCGAAGGTGCTCCACGGAGCGGGAGCGCTGGCCTTCAGGCAAGGAGACGACACACAAGCGCGGCAGCGGTTCGAGGAGAGTGTCGCCTGTAGTCGCGCCCTGAACGACCAGCAGCGGTTGGCCGGCTCGCTCTACTCACTCGGGGAGGTGGCGCGCCGCCAAACCGATTGGGACCAGGCGGTCGCCTTCTTTTCCGAAAGTGAGCGATGGTGCCGGCAGACAGGCGATGGGGCAGGACTCGCCAGGGCGCTCGTTGGGCTCGGCGAGGTGGCGATCGACCAGGGCGCCTACGATCGGGCGGCAGCGTTGATCGAGGATGCCCTGACGTGGAACCAACGCGTCGGCCATGGGCGCGGCATTGCGTTCGACCTCTTACAACTTGGCAACGCCGTAGCCGGCCAGGGTGATTACGCGCGGGCTGCCGCGCTGTACGCGGAAGGCGTGGCGCTCTTCCGCGACCTGGGCGAGAAATGGGGCGTCGCCCGCGCGCTCGACCACCTGGCGATCCTCGCCCTCCGCCAGGGTGACTACGATGGGGCGCGATCTCGCTACGCGGAGAGTCTGGACTTGCACCGGGACCTGGGCGACACCGCCGGCATCGCCACGTGTTTGGACGGATTGGCCGACCTGGATCGCGCGCAGGCGACCACGACACGCGCCGAACCGTTCCCCGGCGAGCAGGCTCGCTCGCGCCAGTCAGACGGGCCATTCCTCTGACCTTGGCTGCTGGCATTGAACATGCGCCATCCCCGACACGCGGCGACACGCCGACAGAGCGCGTTCCCGAAGAGCAGATGTGTGATCGCCATCGACAAGCGTTAGGAGCAGGGCGCCACCATGGTTACAGCGATAAAGCAGGACTCGACCGGCAAGCACGCCCTCATTGACGGGCTGAACCAGGACTTGGCCGGCGAGTACCAGGCGATGATCAGCTACATCCAGTACGCGGCGGTCGTCAGCGGGCCGTACCGGCCACAGCTCGTCCAATTCTTCCTGGCGGAGGTAGCGGACGAACAGCGCCACGCCGAATACCTCGCCAACAAGATCGCGGCGCTTGGCGGCGACCCGACGGTGACGCCGAAAGACGTGCCGACCTCGCGCGACACCCGCGAGATGCTGGAGTTCATCCGCCAAGCCGAGGCCGAGACGATCGAGAACTACCGTCAACGGATCGACCAGGCCGAGGCAGCCGGCGAGATCGGCCTGAAGGTCCAGCTCGAAGAGTTCGTCTCCGACGAGACCAGCCACAAAGAAGAAGTCGAGAAAATCCTCGCCGACTGGCGGTAAGCCAGAGTGCAGGTACTTGAGACCGGTCGAGTGGAAGGCCGGTCTTATGGTGTGCCCGACAGTGCTCGTTCAACGGCGTCAGGATCTCGATCAATGACGCGGAGCAAAGTCTTCGCGGCACTATCTGGCTGACGGACGCCCTGCTCCCAGTCTCGGAGAGTGCCGAGCGGAACCCCAAACCGCGCGGCAAACTGCTCTTGCGTCAGATGAAGCCGCTGGCGAATCTGCCTTGGATTGGGCACCGGTTTGAAGCGCCTGAGCTCGTCGTCGGTTAACGGGGGATTGTCAGGATCGGATGCGGCGATTGCCTCAATTTCCGCTTCCGTCATCGCTTCGAGTCGCGCCCAATCAGTCTGGCTTGTCACTGGGACTGTTGAGCCATCCGGCAGTTCCCGCGCGAGTGTTCCATCAGATTGCCGTCTTACCCTGATCATCGATTTGTCGTACACGTCGATTGGTCCTCCTGGCTGAAATGACCCGATTGATCCCGCCACGATCGGTGTACACGACGGCGAGAACGATTCGATCAGCGATCATGCCGATGACTTTAATCCGTGTCTCGCCGTAGTCGCGACGCTCGTCAGGCAACTCGATGCGGTGCGGATCCTCAAAGACCGCGCTTGCGCCAAGGAAATCAATCCCTCGCTCCTCGCGGTTTCTTGCTGATTTCGCCGGATCCCATTCGAACCGCATCCATTTCCCTCACGATGATACTACTGGAAGCCAGTAGTACCCCAGGGATGTCCTCTTGCTCACCGTTCATCATCTTCGCGGAATCGACATGATCGTAGACGAGGGAGGGTGGTGCACATGTAGCTGCTTGCATTCGACTCGATTCGGCGAGCGTGCGTATACTCCCGTGGCGCCCGCGCGGGCGTCTGAGGTTTTCGCCACGCTGGAGCGCGGGGTTCGCGTGCTGCCGACTGCTGCCATTCCTAACCGAGCCCGCTCCCCGAACACCGCGGCGCTTCGCTCCGTCGCCTCACCTACTCCCATTGGCCGATGAAGTCGTGGCGCGTCGTCGTCGGGCTGCTGATCAGTGCCGGCTTCCTCATCTTGGCCTTTCGTGGGCAGGACTTCGGGCGCATTCGCGACGCGCTCGGCGAGGTCAATTACTGGTACTTGCTCCCCGCGGTGGCGCTCTATTTCGCCGGCGTGCTCGTGCGCGCCTTCCGCTGGAGTATCCTTCTCCGTCCGGTGGCGCGGATGGGAACGCGCGAGACGTTGCCGATCGTCGCGGTCGGCTTCATGGCCAACAACATCCTGCCGCTGCGCACCGGCGAGATCGTCCGCGCCTACGTGCTCGGCCAGCGCTTCGGCGTCCGCAAGACCGCCGCCTTGGCGACGATCGCCGTCGAGCGCCTGTTCGACGGGCTGACGCTCCTCTGCTTCATCCTCGCCGCGACGACCGTGGTCAGCGTCACCAGCGAACTACAACACCTAACCATCGTTGCCTTCGTGCTCTTTGCCGCCGTCCTCATCGGACTCTTTCTTCTCACCTTCGGCGGCAATCTCCGCGACCGGCTCCTGCAAGTCGTCCTCGGGCCGATGCCGGCGACGATGGCGGACCGGGTGGAACGCATGGCCGAGTCGTTCCTCAGCGGCCTGGGCGTGCTCACCCGCAAGACCGATCTGACGGTCGTGGCCGGTGCCTCGGTGCTCGCCTGGCTTTTTGAAGCTTCGATGTACTGGATGATCGCGCGCGGCTTCGGCGGCGACCTGACGGAGACGCTCGGCGTGGCGGGCACGTTGCTCACGACCGGCGTGGCGAACCTGGCGACCCTGATTCCGTCGTCGCCTGGCTACGTCGGGCCGTTCGAGTACGGCGTCTCGTTGGTGGTCAGCGGCGCGCTCGACGTCGACAGGCCCATCGCGCTCTCCTACGCCATCGTCGTTCACGCGGCGTTGTATTTCCCGATCACGCTTTGGGGTCTGTTCGAGTGGTGGCGGCAGCACCTCTCCTGGCGGCAGGTACGCGCGGCCGAGATCGAGAACGGCAACGGCGCCGCGTCACCGGCTGAGGCGCGTCCGGCCGGCGGCGGGGCGTCGATCCTCGCCGAACCCGGCGCGCGGCCGGTGGCGCGCCAGGCAGCGCGGCGCGGCGCGCGTCGCCGGTGATTCGATGAGTATTCTGGAAGCAATCGTCCTGGGGTTGGTCCAGGGCCTAACCGAGTTTCTGCCCATATCCTCCTCGGCCCACCTGATCATCGTGCCATGGCTCTTCGGCTGGGAGCGGCCCGGTCTGGCGTTCGACGCGTCGCTGCATTTGGGTACGTTGGTCGCGGTCATCGTCTATTTCTGGCGGGAACTCGTGGCAATGGTTTTCGCGCTGCCGCGAGCGCTGCGGCACCCGCTGACCGTGATCCGCGGCGATGCGGACGATGACGGCGATGCCCGCCTGTCGCTGCTGATCGCGCTCGGCACCGTACCGGGGGCGGTCATCGGGTTACTCGGCGAAGGGACGATCGCGGACCTCTTTCACGGCGACGACCGCGGGACCTTCGCGATGGCCCTGATCGCCGTCCTGCTCATGGCACTGGGCCTCGCGCTGGCGCTGGCTGAGCGGGTGGCGGAGCATACCCGGCCACTGGCGCAGCTCACGATCCGCGACGTCGCGATCATCGGACTGGCGCAGGCCGTTGCGCTCTTGCCGGGCGTCTCACGGTCGGGCGCGACGATTACCGCCGGGCTCTTTCGCGGACTGCGCCGCGCCGACGCCGCCCGCTTTTCGTTCCTGTTGGGCATCCCGCTCGTCGCTGGGGCGGGAGCGAAAGGGTTCATCGACGTCATTCAAAGTGGACTCGACGGCGCGGACGGCGTCGCCTTCGTCGCCGGTATGCTCGCCTCCGCCCTCTCCGGCTTTGTCGCGATCTCCTTCCTGCTGCGCTACCTCCAGCGCTCCAACACCCTTGTCTTCGTGGTCTACCGCCTCGGCCTGGGAATTGTCATACTCGGCTTGCTGGCGACTGGTCTAAAATAGGTTCAGGCATGACCTCCACGCCGGCGGCCGCGGATCGATTCTCGCTGAGACGGACCGCTGCTGCCCTAGCTACTTGACAATCCCCGGCGAGGCTCGCTACGATTCCACTATCGTAATAGACATTCCACAAGATGGAAGACATGGGCAACGATAAGGGTGGAAGCGTGCGTGAAGGTAGCGGTCTGCGGACCCTCGAGCGAGGGTTGGCGGTTCTGGAACTCCTCGGCGCCGCGGACGGCGGTTACCAGGTATCGGAAGTGGCGCAGCGGCTAAGCCTGCCGATGGGGACGACCCATCGCCTCTTACAGACGTTGCTGCATGCGGGGTACGTTGAGCAGGACCCGCGGACGCGGCGCTACCAGCTCGGGCTGAAAATCCTGGAGTTGCGCGGCGCGACCGTAGGCGCCATGCGCATAGCGGCGGAGGCGCGGCCTCTGCTCCGCGATCTCATGCTGCGCACCGACCTCCGTGTTCACCTGGCGGTCTACCGGGGTGGCGGCGTCGTCTACATCGACCGCGTCGACAACTCGACGAGTCTCACCCAGTATGTTCCCCTCGGGAGGCGGGCGTCGGCGCACGCGACCGGCCTCGGCAAAGCCATCCTGGCGCACTCGACGGAAGAGGAAGTCGGGGCGTTCCTGGCTCGGCAAGCCTTAACAGAGTTCACGTCGAGAACGATCACCGATGCGGGGGAGTTACGGCAGGCACTGGCGGCTACTCGCCAGCGGGGATTCGCCGTGGACCGAGGGGAATCCCATGACGACACACGCTGCGTGGCAGCCCCAATCTTCGACTACACGGGGCGGGCAGTTGCGGCGGTGAGCGTCGCCGGAACGCCGGCAGAGGTCGAACCACGCGTGTCCGAACTCGGTCAGGTGGTCATGGGCATCGCGCGGGACATCTCTCGGCGCTTTGGCTACCGCCCGGCCGAGGAGTTGGCGTATCCCGATCGGGACGTCGTAGCGGCCTGGGGCAGAGAGCCGGGGGCAGTTCCGCGGGGCGCGGGCGACGAGGGGTAGGGGTGCACGCCGTGCGCCCTTACGGGGTCCCACTCCAGTCAGCGTGGTCGCGTGCTGGGAGGGCACATCCGCATGGCCATCGATCGGCTTACCCGCGAGAATTTGCACGGGGTCTGGGCGGCGATCTCTACCCCGTTCGACGAGCGCGATCGGTTCGATGAAGAGTCCTTCCGCGAAAATGTGCGGCGTCTCGCGGCGTCCCGCGTCGATGGCATCTACACCACCGATAGCGACGGGGAGTTCTACGCGATCGAGTTCGAGGAGTTCCAGCGGATCGTCGACGCCTTCGCGGACGAGACGCGGCGCCTCGGCGTGCCATCTCAGGTCGGGGTCACCTGGAGCCACACGCAAGGCATGCTCGACCGCTTGCGCCACGCGGCGGCGCGCGGCATCCTTGGCGCCCACGTCGGCCATCCCTACTTCATGGACATGACGCCGGAGTCGTATCGGCAGTTCTGGTTGGACGTCGCGGCGGCGGTACCCGCCGATTTCGCCCTGATTCACTACAACACCCCGCGCGTCCACAACTATCAGTACGGTCCCGACTACGCGATCCTGGCCGGCCTTGTTCCCAACTTAGTGGGCACGAAACACACCGGCAGCTCGCTTCCCGAGTTCTTGACGCTGATGCAGGACGCTCCGCAGCTCGCCCATTTCACCGGCGAGCACGTTTTCACCCCCTACATGATGTTCGGGGCACGAGGCGTGTACTCGTCGTTCACGAGCTTTAACGCTCCGTACATGGTTGCCTGGTATCGCGAGTGCTTCAATGGCGACTGGGAGGCCGCGCGGCATCGACAACGGCGCGTTCACGCGTTCGCCGAGCTGAAGCGTGCCGTGTTCGGCAAAGGCAACTATCACGCGATCCTCCACAAGGCCGTTGCGGCGGCGTCCGACTTCCTGGTTGGAAACCATCTCACGCGGCGGCCGTATCTCCCCGTGTCGGATGCCGCGGTAGCGGAGTTCCGGCGACGCGTCGATGAGGAGTTCCCAGACCTTGTCTGGAGACCATAGGCCGACGTTTGTCAGAACCATGACCGGCACTTCCACCACGATATCGGGGTTGACAGCCGCGGCTGGGATACACTAATATTCCATTATCTTGAGTTCAATTCCACCTGATGGAAGAACCGACCAAGGCAAGGGCGGACGTGCGCGTTAAGGCCCAGGACTGCAGGTCCTCGAAGGTGTGCAGGCCAGCAATCGAGAGAGGAGCAGGGAGCAATGCGTACCCGACGGGTGCTATCACGTCGCCAGTTTCTTGAGATGTCCTCGGTTGCCGCCGCGGGTGCGGCTTTCGACTCTTCGATCAACGGTCCGTCGGCAATTGCCGCGCCATTTGCCGCACAGTCGGGAACGCCGGCGGCAGCCGACGTTCGCCCTGGCGGTACCCTCAACTATGCCGAGGCGGGTGATTTCGAAGACTTCAATCCGTGGGGATTCTCCGCGGTCAACATGGGGATCTACAATCAGGTCTTCTCGCGCTTGCTCTGGAAGGACACCGACGGCCAGATCCAGCCGGATATTGCCGAGGCGTGGCAACTATCGGACGACAACCTGACCTTGACGCTCAACCTGCGGCAGGGCGTCATGTGGCACGACGGCAGGGAGTGCACGGCCGAGGACGTTGTCACCATGTTCGGCTTCCTCCAGGACGAGGCTCTGGCGGAGTATTCCGGCGTCTCCAAGATTCAAGGGCTCCTTGAACCGATTACCGAAGTCCGGGCGGTCGACACCTACACGTTGGAACTCATCGTCGCGGCGGCCGTGCCGTACCTCACGGACATCCTGGACTACTGGTACGTGATTCGCATCGACGACAAAGCCGATCCGGAGATGGTGCAGTCGCTGCCAATCGGCACAGGGCCGTTTACGCTGGCCGAATGGGAGCCGGCTCAGTTCGTGCGCTTGCCGAAGTTTGCCGACTACTACCAAGCCGATCGGCCCTACCTCGATGAGATCATGTTCCGGCGCCTGGACCGGGCGGAAACGCTTGTGCCGAACTTGCAGTCGGGGACGATCTCCGGCGTACAGCTGACCGCATCCGGGGATGTCGCTCCACTACAGGAGGACGACAACTACACGGTCGAGGTCGTGGACGCTGGCAGTATCTTCAACATTATCGTCAACGTGAACAAGCCGCCCTTTGACCAGATAGAGGTACGGCAAGCGCTTTCCTACTCCTTGAACCGCGAGGGGATGGCGCAGACCGCATTCTTTGGCGTGTCAACGCCGATCGCGTCGCCTTTCTTCAGCCCGGCGTCCCTCGCTTACCGCGAGGACCTCGTGCTGGCGCACCCGTTCGACCTCGACATGGCGGCCTCACTGCTGGAACAGGCGGGGGCGAACGACCTGGAGATGACGATCCACGTCACCCCGGTTTGGCCGCAGATGAAGCTCTTTTGCCTGATCTGGCAGGCGGATCTGCAACAGATCGGGGTCACGCTTACGGTCAATGAGGTCGAGGCGGCGCAGTTCTATGACATCGGCGGCGCGCCCGACCTGCTCGGGCATGACCTGCATCCCTGGCTCGTCGGTCGGACCACCCGTGACCCAGCGCTCTTTTTCAGCACGCAGACGATCTACCGGGGCGGCGAATCGAATCGGTTCGGCTACGTCAATCCGGAATTAGAAGAATTGGTGGCCCAAGGCGCGGTCGAGGTGGACGAAGAGCGACGCCGCGAGATCTACCAGCAGCTCAACGAACTGGTGGTCAACTCTTGTCATATCATTCAGGTCGCAACCGACCCCCGCGTTTGGGTTTTCGAGAACACCGCCCAGGGTATGCACTGGGATCTCAGCGGCAATTTCTTCGCCGACACCATCTGGCTCGATCAGTCCTAACCTTGTGGTGAGGCGATCCGCGGCGGCGAACAGACGGCCAGACATAGCCGATGGGTTGCACCACGGTGAGGGAGAGGAGACCGGATGCTCCGATACCTGATCCGCCGCACGCTGATGCTCGTTCCCACGCTCTTCCTGTCGTCGTTGGTGATTTTCGCCATCATCCAGTTTGCGCCGGGCGATCCCGCCCGGATGATGCTCGGTACGGAAGCAACGGAAGAGCAGATCGAGCGCGAGCGGACCAGGCTGGGGCTCGACGAGCCGATCCCGGTCCGGTACGTCGTCTGGTTGTCCGACGTCGCGCGGTTGAACCTCGGCATATCCCAAGTGAACAATCAGCCCGTGACGCAGCTTGTGGCTGATGCCTTTCCGAATACGCTTCGGCTGGCCCTCATTGCCTTATCGCTGGCCATGCTCGTCGGCTTTCCAATGGGCATTTGGGCCGCGATCAGGCAGAATCGCAAGGCCGACTTCGCGGTGACCAGCTTCAACGCGTTGGGACTCTCCGTCCCCAGTTTCTGGTTGGGCCTCATCCTCATCATCATCTTCAGTGTCAAGCTGCGGTGGCTGCCCCCGTCCGGCGTTGGCGATCCGGGTAAGTCCTTTGTCTTCAACCTCGAGTTCCTCGTCTTACCCGTGGTCACCATCGCGGTGTCGAACATGTCGGTTCTCTCGCGGTTCGTGCGATCGGCGATGATCGACGTGCTGGCGAGTGACTACGTGCGCACGGCCCGTGCGAAAGGGCTGGCGGAGACCACGGTCGTCGTGCGACATGCATTGCGGACGACCCTCCTGCCGATCGTGACGACGCTCGGCATTCAGTTCGGCTCGCTCTTAGGAGGCGCGGTCGTTACCGAAACCGTCTTCTCCTATCCCGGCATCGGCCGCCTGATTGTTCGTTCCATTTTGAATCGCGACTATCCGGTCGTACAGGCCACGCTCATGCTCGTCGTCGCGATCTTCCTGATCACCAACCTCATCGTCGACATTTCATATGCCTACCTCGATCCGTCGGTCAAGCTTGCAGGCCCGCTATAGCCTCAGGGGAAGGTCACGAGCACCGACATGCGCTCCTCCGCGATCGATGATGGGTCCTTGGTCAGGGACGCCGGGACGCGACATCGCTCCCGTCAGTGGTTCGCCGAGAGCCAACAGCGCGCGGTCGTGGTGCGCCTACTGCGCTCCCGCAAAGGCGCGATTGGCACGGTTAGCCTGCTTGTCCTCACACTCTTGGCAATCGCCAGCCCGGCGTTCGCGCCGTATGATCCGAATGCGTTGCATCTCGAAGCCCAACTCGCGGCCCCGTCGAGCACCTATTGGTTCGGCACCGATGAACTCGGGCGCGACATTCTCAGCCGGATCATCTATGCGACCCGCCCAGCAATCCAAGCGGGATTGTCGGCCGTCTTCCTCGCGGCTGCCATTGGCACCTTGACCGGACTGCTCGCGGGCTACCTCGGTGGCTGGCTCGATTCGGTGATCATGCGGGTGTGGGATGCCCTGCTGGCCTTTCCCTCGATCTTTCTGGCCATCGGCATCGTCACCATCCTTGGGCCAGGCTGGATCAACGCCGTGCTCGCCATCGCGATTATCAACATGCCGATCTTTTCGCGGGTGGTCCGCGCTGCCACTCTCGCCGCGAAGGAGAAGGATTACGCCGAGGCCGCCTGGGCGATCGGCTGCACCAGGTGGCAGATCATGCGGAGGCACCTCTTCCCCAACTGCGTCGTACCGGCGATCGTCCTGATGGCGATCGCCGTGCCCGAGGCGATCCTGGTCGAGGCATCGCTCAGCTTTCTCGGTCTCGGCAGCCAGCCTCCGGACGCCTCCTGGGGCAATATGCTCAGCGGCGCTCAGGGCTACCTCAGTCGCTCCGCCACCTACGCCGTCTTCCCCGGCCTCGCCATTGTCTACACCGTCGTCGCGATGAACTTCTTTGCCGATGGACTCCAAGACGCCATCGACCCGCGCCGCGGTCGTCATTAAGAAGCAACGTGGTAAGGCGCATCGTCCTCGAGCCGGTCGAAAGGGTGCCAGGCCGACGAACGGGGCGAGTGCGCGAGTCGGTCGAACTAGCGGACGCCGTAGTGCGCCAGGCCCTCGGGAGGTAGCTCAAAGCCGAAGCCCGGTCGGTCCGGGACGTGCAGGACGCCGTCAATGTTCTCGGGGCGACCGACGAAGAGGTCCGCCCCGAGCGGGTCGCGCGCCGGGTTTGGGAAGACTTCTTGTACGTGACCGTTCGGGACCGCGGCGATCAACTACCCGTGCACCCGCGGATCGTGGTGGGGCGCCATCAGAATGCCGTGGGCCGCCGCGTAGGCGGCAACGCGCAGCCACTCGGTTACGCCTCCGGCCCGCGTCGCGTCGAACTGCATAATCCGAATCCCGCCGTGGAGAATCAGGTCGCGGCAACCCCAGCGGTGCAACTCGCTTGCGCCGCTGGCGATCGGGATCGTCGTTGCCGCGGCGATCTGGGCCAGGCCGAAGACGCCGTCGTACCAGTGCACTGGTTCTTCGAACCAGGTGATGTCGAACGGCTCGAAGGCGCGGGCGGCGGCGATGGCCGTCGGGACGTCGTAGGCGACGTTGGCGTCGAGCATCAGGCGAACGTCCGGGCCGATTGCCTCCCGCGGACTCGCCACGCGGCGCACGTCCTCGTCGATCGCAAGGCCGCCGTCCTTCATCTTGACCGCCCGAAAGCCGAGCTCGACGTAGCCGCGCATCTCCTCGATGAGGCCCTCGACGTCGGCTTCCCCCCCGGCCCGTAGTACCCACCGCTCGCGTAGCACGGCACCGTGGCGCGACTCGCGCCCAGCAGCTTCGAGACGGACTGGCCGCGGATCTTGCCCTTGAGGTCCCAGAGGGCGATGTCGATCCCGGCGATCGCGGCCATGATCCGCGGTTTGGCCCCGGCGCCAAAGTGGGGTTGTCCCTCAGCATGGCTGAGTCTGGCGCCGGCTCGAGTATGCGTATACGCGAACATCGCCGACCAGTGCCGTTCGTGATCCATCGGATCCTGGCCCACCACCAGCGGTGCGAAAGTCCCGGCGATGATCGCCACGATCTGATCGAGCGGTCGACCGTGGATCTCACCGATCCCCGTGAACCCCTCGTCCGTCTCGATCCGCACAATCAGTTCCGAGGCGGTGGTGTACGGCTCAAGCGACATCCAATAGGGGCGGCCAAGCGGCACGGAGACGCGGTCAACGCGGACCTGGCTGATTGTCACGAGTCCTCACCTTCCGGGCCGCCCGCTGGCAGATCCAAGGGATGTCTCATCGTGACGGGCAAGGACCGCGAGCGCGGTCAGGGCGTAAAGCCTGGTCGCCTCGAGCACCTCTTCGATGCCGACCCATTCGTCCGGCGTGTGGGCCGTGCTGGGATCGCCTGGACCCACAACCATGGTCGGCCAGCCTTTGGGCGCGAAGTGCTTGGCGTCGGTTCCGGCGAAGAAGCCGGTCAGGATCGGTTCGTTGCCTAGGAAGCGAGTCGCCTCTTGGAGCGCGCGTCCGACCAATGAGTTCGGGTCGCTCTCACGCGCCCCGCGGCTTGCCCGTGGCGTCACCTCAACTCGGAGTCCAGCCACCTGGGCGACCGCCCGCTCGGCGACGGCCCGGATCTCCGCGGTAACGCTTTCTGGCGTCTCACCCGGCAGGATTCTGCGATCGACATAGATCTCGCAAGCATCGGGGATGACGTTGGTCTTGACACCGCCGGTGATCGTGCTGATGGTCGCCGTCGAGTGCGGCAGGTAGCGGTGAGTACGCTGTGCCAGGATTGGCCAGAGTTCCTCGCGGAGGGCGGTGATGACGCGGCCCATCCCCTCGATCGCGTTGACGCCATCCCAGGGGGCCGCCGCATGGCCGGCTGCACCATAGACCATCACCTGCACTCCAACAGCGCCACGCTCGGCGACGCAAATTTGGTTCCTCGTCTGCTCGCCGACGATCACAAAATCGGCGTCGACATGGCCCTCCCGCACGATGAATCCCGCGCCAAGTTGGCCAGACGTCTCCTCGTCGGCCACCGCGGTGACAATCAGCGTCCCGTCAAGCAACACACTAGAGCGCGCGAGGGCAACGCCGGCCATAACCTGGGCGGCGACGCTGGCCTTGTCGTCTCCCGCGCCGCGGCCATAGACCCGCCCGTGCGCGATCTCGCCGCCAAACGGCGGATACGTCCAGGCCGTTTCCTCACCGATCGGCACGACGTCGACGTGCGCGTTGAACGCCAACCGTGGCCCGGCCAAACGCCCACGCAACGTGCCAATGAGGTTCACCTGCTCCGGTGTAGCCCCAACGGTTTGCGTGTCAAATCCGGCGGCCGCCAGCTTTTCGGTGCAGAGCCGAATTGCTTCGCGCACGTCGCCTGGAGGATTGACCGAAGGAACGCGAATGAGCTGTTGTAAGAACGCGATGACCTCGTCGTGGTCAATCGTGCTCAGCACGCGATGGGCCAAGACAGGATCAATGCTGGTATCGCGATCGGCAAAGATCGTGCCGGTGGCCGGAGGCTTGGACGACTGGAAGGTCTCGGCAGCTTTGGTGTGTGCCCGCGTCGGCTGGTTCGCTGACGTCATTGTTTGTGCTCTACGACGGAAGGCGATCGCTCCAGGTCCTGGTCTTTTAGCACATGGCAGCGGCCCCTGCTCGTCATACCGAGTGAAATCGGCGCCACCCACCGGATTGTGATCTCGTTCGGATAGGTTTGCGAAGGCGCTTGACCTGCACCGGACTCCCCCGTAGTATGGCGGCCAGGTACACCCGGTTCGGATCGAACAGCGTCTCCCGTTCACTTGGGTGATGGGCAGCGGGTGCGACCGGTCCGCCGCGCGGCGCCGGCCACCACGGATGCGTTGACTGTCTTCGACGAGGAGGAGTGCCGTGGACGATCGAGATCAAGAGATTCAGGGACGTGTAGTCGCGGACGCGGTCAGTGGTCGCATGTCACGGCGCGACGTGCTCAAGAGCGCCGCCGCCCTCGGGCTCGGCGCCTCGGCCACGTCGGCGCTGCTGGCGGCGACGACCGACGGCGTCGCTATCACCCGCGCCCAGGAGACTGAGGTCCCGCGCGAGCGAACGCTGATCTGCATGCAAGGCGGCGACGCCGGACAGTATCCGGACTTCGCCAACTTCAACCTCTCCGTCACCGGCGCCACGGGCGGCTGGCATGCCGGTCCGCTGCAAACGATGAACGAGCCGCTGATCATGTTCAACGTGCTCACCGGCGAACACGAGAATTGGCTGGCTGAGACCTGGGAGTACAACGCGGAGTTCACCGAGATCACGATGACGCTGCGCGAGGGGATTCTCTGGAGCGACGGCACGCCCTTCACCGCGTCTGACGTGGTCTTCACCTTCAATCTGGTGCGCGACCGCCAGGCCGAGGCGATCAACGCCGCCGAAATCTCCTTCTTGCAGGAGGCGGTCGAGGTCGATCCGCGCACGATCCGATTTGTCCTGAACGCGCCGAATCCGCGCTGGTGGGCGACGACGCTGACGAGCAACCATGGGGTTGTCGAGCAGATCCTGCCCAAGCACATTTGGGAGGGGCAAGACCTGCTGACCTTCGCCAACTACGACGAGGCGCAGGGGCTGCCGATTGCCACCGGGCCGTACCGGCTCGTTTCCTCGACGGCCGAGCAGAAGATCTTCGATCGGCGCGACGATTGGTGGGGTGCGACGACCGGCTTCAAGCCGGCGCCGCAAGTGGAGCGCGTGATCTACATCCCCGCCCGCGACGACTCGCTGACGGCGCAGATGCTGATCACCAACGAACTCGACATGGGGAAGATCCTCTCCGTGCCGACGCTGCAAAGTGTTTTCGCCCAGAATCCGCAAGTCATCACCTTCTCGGGGCAGGAGCCGCCCTACGGCTACCTCGACTGGTGTCCGATCGACCTGAACTTCAACTGCTCGGCGGCGCCGTGGGACAATGTCCAGTTGCGTTGGGCGGTCAACTTCGCCATCGACCGGGCACGGCTCGTCGCGCTGGCCGAAGGCGGCGCCGGCGTCACCGCGCGTCACCAGTTCACCCCTTACGAGTGGTTCACGCCGTATGAGGAGGCGCTGGCGCCGCTCTACGAGAAGTACCAGTTGGACGACGCGGCGCACCTCGACCGGGTTGATTCGATCATGGCCGAGTTGGGGTACGAGAAGAACGGCGACGACCTCTGGGCGCTCGACGGTGAGACGCTCGACATGCGGATCTACGTGCCCGACTGGTTGCGCGCCTACGGGCCGCCGCTGACCCAGCAGTTGCGCGACGCCGGCTTCAACGCCGAGTTCGACACCTCGCCGGGTCTCGGCACGCAAGTCCAGACCGGTGAGCAGGTGCTTTCCTTCGGCTGCAAGGGGCCGGCCGGGGTCAAGGGCATGGACCCGTACTTCATGCTCTCGATCTACACGGGACAGTACGTCCGGGAGACCGGGGAACCGGCGCCGAACGGGTGGGCAATCTCGCGTTGGGTCAACGAAGAGTACGACGCCCTGGTCCAGCAGTTGGAGACGCTCGATGCCGAGGCGCCGGAGACGGTCGAGTTGGCCGCGCAGGCGATGGATGTCTGGTTCCGTGAATTGCCGGACGTCTTCGTTTCCCAACTCATCATCCGCTACCCAATGAGCACGGCGCGCTGGACCGGCTGGCCGACCCAGGAGGATCCCTACGGCTTCCCGCATTCGTGGCAGCAGGAGTTCATGAAGACGATCATCCGGCTCGAACCGACGAGTTGAGCCGTTAGCCGTTAGCCGTCAGCCGTCAGCCGCTAGAAGTCATTCTGGGCGCCAGCGAGGAGTCTGTCCGTTGGGACCAACGAATGTGATTCCTTGCAAGCTCGGAATGACCGCTTTTGGCAGGCACCTAACGGCTCACGGCTCACGGCTGACGGCTAACGGCTAACGGCTAATGGCTAACGGCTAACGGCTATGCCTATCGGATACGTGGTCAAGCGGCTCGGGGCGTTCATCCTGATCGTCTGGGCCGCCGCCACCATCAACTTCGCCATCCCGAAGTTCTCCGACGCCGACCCGGTCCGGGAGCGGCTCCTCCAGGCGCAGGGCCTAGGCGGAGTGAGCGCCCAATCGATCGAGGAGGTCGCCGAGTCGTACGAACGGCGGTTCGGTCTCGACCAGCCGCTTTGGAAGCAGTACCTGCGCTACTTGTGGGACATGGCGCGCTTCGACTTCGGCGTCTCGATCACGCGCTTCCCGACCGGGGTCTCGTCGATGATCTTCGACGCGCTGCCCTGGACGCTTGTGCTCGTGACTGTCTCGACGATCATGGCGTTCCTCATCGGGAGTCTCTTCGGCGCGCTGCTGGCCTGGCAACGCGCGCCGAAGTTCATCCACTTCCTCGCTCCGCCGTTGCTGACCCTCTCCGCTATCCCCTACTTTCTGCTCGGTTTGACCCTGATCTACTTTTTGGCCTTTTCCTGGAAGGTCTTTCCGTTGGGCGGTGGGTACGACATTGGGTCGACACCGGCCTGGAGTTGGAGCTTCATCGAGGACGCGGTTCGCCACTCGCTGCTGCCCGCCTTGTCGATCGTGCTGGCGAGCATGGGCGCATGGGCGTTAAGCATGCGCGGCATGATGGTGACGGTGCAGGGGGAGGATTACGTCACGCTGGCCGAGGCGAAGGGGCTGAAACCGCGCCGCATTTTCTTGCGCTACGCCCTGCGCAACGCGATCCTGCCGCAGACGACGGCGCTGGCGCTGGCGCTGGGCCATGTGGCGTCGGGCGCGGTGCTGGTCGAGGTCGTCTTCGCCTATCCAGGTGTGGGCAACCTGCTGTATCAGTCGATCCGCTCGTTCGACTACACGGTGATCTATGGCGTCACCTTCATCGTGATCGTTTCAATCGGCGTGGCGACCTTTATCCTCGACCTGCTCTTGCCGGCGCTCGATCCGCGCATCACGTATAAGCGTTCCTGAGGTCGACGGGTGATTGTGACCGCCAGCATGCCGCAACGGTGGATCAGGCGGGGGATTCGGCCCCTCGGGTCGTACCCGATGCTCGCCGTCGGGCTCTTCCTGATGCTGCTCATCCTGCTGATGAGCTTCATCGGCCCCTTCTTTATCGAGCGCGACGCCGTCAACGTCGGCAATGCGCTGCCGGACCAGCGGCCGTCGAGCGAATATCTGCTCGGGACCGACACCGTCGGCCGGCAACTGGCGGCGATCATCGTCTACGGGACGCCGCTCACGCTCCAGATCGGCCTAATCGCCGGAGCGATCGGGCTGGTCGTGGGGATGATCTTTGGGTTCGTCTCCGGCTACTACGGCGGCATCTGGGACCAGCTTCTGCGCGGTGCGGCCGATGTCTTTTTGACGATCCCCGGCTTGCTCGTTTTGGTCGTGATTGCCACGACGATTCAAGGGACGGTCGGCGTCGTCACGCAGGCGCTCGTTGTCTCGGCGCTGGCGTGGATGTACCCGACGCGGACGATTCGCTCGCAGGTGCTCAGCATCCGCGAGCGCGGCTACGTCCAGATTGCCCGGTTCTCCGGCATGAACGGGTTCGAGATCATCGTCAAGGAACTGGTGCCGAACATGCTGCCATACTTGGCGGCAAGCTTTGTCGGCGCCGTGTCGGCGGCGATCCTGGCCTCGATTGGACTGGAAGCGCTCGGTCTCGGCCCGCAGAACGAGCCGACCCTGGGCATGACGATTTACTGGAGTTCCTACTATACCTCGATCATCCGCGACATCTGGTGGTGGTGGGCGCCGCCGATCGTCGTCATCGTCACCATCTTCCTCAGCCTGTTCCTGATTTCGGCCGGGTTGGACCAGATCGCGAATCCGCGATTAAGGAAGACGTCGTGACCGAAACGCGCGTCGGCATTCGACCACTCACCGCGGACGGTGGCCCGGATGGTCGCGAGACGATCCTGGACGTGCGGAACCTACACGTTTACTTCCACACGGCGCGGGGGCCGGCGAAGGCGGTCAACGGCGTCTCTTTCAGCCTGAAACGGGGCGAGGCGCTGGGGCTTGTCGGCGAATCGGGATCGGGGAAATCGACGATCGCGCTGTCGTTGCTGCGTTTGATCAAGCCGCCGGGAAAGATCGAGCAGGGCGAGATCGTACTCGATGGCCAGGATCTCCTTGCGCTCTCCGAGGAGCAGATGCGGCTGGTGCGGCTGGGCGAGATCGCGATGGTGGCGCAAGGGGCGATGAACTCGCTCAACCCGGTGATGCGGATCCGCGACCAGATTATTGACAGTTGGAAGGATCACGACGAGCGGATTGTTCGAGGCGAGGTCGACGACCGAATCGCCGACCTGATGCGCTGGGTCGGGTTACGGCCCGAGGTCGCGCGGATGTACCCGCACGAGTTGAGCGGCGGCATGAAGCAGCGGGCGGTGATCGCGATCGCGATCAGTCTGCGGCCGAAGGTGATCATCGCCGACGAGCCGACGAGCGCCCTCGACGTCGTCGTTCAGCGGCAGATCATGGAGACGCTGCGCCGGGTGCAGCAGGACCTGGGCGCCGCGATTATCCTGATCGGACACGACATGGGGCTGATGGCGCAGTCGGTCGACCGTCTGGGGGTGATGTACGCCGGTGAACTTGCCGAGTTGTCGCCGATCGAGCGAATCTTTGAGGATCCGCTGCATCCCTACAGCCGGCTCCTGATCGCGAGTCTGCCGTCGGTCGAGCAGAAAGGCGTCCTGCGCGGCATTCCCGGATTGCCGCCTTCATTGCTCAATCCGCCGCCCGGCTGTCCATTCCATCCTCGCTGCCCACACGCGTTCGACCGCTGCCGGGTCGAGATCCCGCCGTTGGAAGAGAAACGACCGAATCGGCAGGTGGCCTGTCATCTGGTTGAACGCGCATGACCGCTCTGCTCGAAGCCCGGCACGCCACGAAGGTCTTTGGCGGCGGCATGTTCCAAAGCGAGGAAGTTGTCGCCCTCGACAACTTTTCGATGACGATCGAGACCGAGCCGCCGATGATCACCGCGGTCGTGGGCGAGAGCGGCAGCGGCAAGACGACGCTGGCGCGACTGCTGCTCGGCATGACGCCGCCGACCACAGGCGAGGTTCGCTACCTCGGCAAGGAGATGCAGAAGCTCTCGCGGCAGGAGGAGCGGCAGTTCCGGCGGGACGTGCAGGTCATCTTCCAGGACCCCTACGAGGTCTATAACCCGTTTTACCGGGTCGATCACGTCCTGGCGACGCCGCTGCACAAGCTCGGTTTGGCGAAATCGAAGAGCCAAATGCGGGCGCTGATGGTCGAGGCGCTGGAGGCGGTCGGGTTGCGGCCGGAGGAGACGTTGGGCCGCTACCCGCACCAGCTCAGCGGTGGGCAACGGCAGCGGATCATGGTGGCGCGGGCGTTGCTGGTGCGGCCGAAGCTGATCATCGCCGACGAGCCGGTCTCGATGGTCGACGCTTCGTTACGCGCCACAATTCTCGAGAGCCTACGCACGCTCACCCGCGATTTCGGCGTCTCGCTGATCTACATCACCCACGATCTGATCACCGCCTATCAGATCAGCCACAACATCCTCGTCATGTACCGCGGCTCGGTCGCCGAGGCGGGCGACGCACGCCCGATCGTGCAGGAACCGGAACATCCCTACACCCGCTTGCTCGTCGGCTCGATCCCACTCCCCGACCCCAAACGCTCCTGGGTGCAAGAGGCGGGCGCCTCCCAAATCGGCCGCAAGGCCGACCCCGCCGTCGGTTGCAAATTCGCCCCCCGCTGTCCCTACGCGATGGAGATGTGCCTCGAAAAACACCCGCCACTCTTCCAAACCAACCGCCACCGCGCCGCCGCCTGTTACCTTCACCGGGAGTCGCCCGCCCTGGCCGGCGAGCAGTTGGACGAGGTCTTCGTCAAGCCCGACGTGAGTGAGCGGGCGGCGGATTAGCCGCGAGTCAGAGAAGGGAACGACTCATGCATGCGGAACCGGCAACCTGGGGGCGGATGTGGTGCCTGCGGTTGAACCCCGGCGAGGATGTACTTAGGGCGTTGCAGCAAGCGGTGCATGAGCTGGAGGTGCGCGACGGGGCGTTCCTGGGCGGCATCGGCTCGCTGACCAGCTACCACGTCCACGTCGTCTCCAGCACAGACCTACCGCCGGAGAACGCCTACATGAAGGGCGAGGGACCGTACGACATCCTCGCGATCACCGGGCATGTTTTCGGGGGCCGGGTGCATGCCCATCTGACCTTCTCGGATACGGAGATTGCGATGGGTGGGCACCTCGAAGAAGGATGCAGCGTCCTCACCTTCGCCATGGTGACGCTGGCGGAACTGCTCGACACCGACATGGCTAACTGGGACCGCGTCGGGCCACTTGGCAGTCCCATTGCGCGATGAACCCGGCGCTGAAGGGCCGGGCTACGCCGAACGAAGTCCCACCGGGACTGTGGCAATCGCCGCTCGCCACCACAGTCCCGGCGGGACTTCGTCATGGGTAGACCGGGCATGTATCCCCGGTTCTCCCCGCGGTAGGCTTGCATTCCATCCTCATCCGGTTGTAACATGTGCATGGAGATGCACATGAACGACCAGATGATTCCCACAAACCAGATCGACGATTGCGACGAGACGACGCTGCATCCACGGCAGGTGATGGCGGCGCGTGTGCGGTTGGCAGAGGGGCCGCCGGCGGAGTATCTAGCACACCTCTTCGCAATCCTGGGCGATCCGACTCGGGCGAGGCTGCTCTCGGCTTTGACAGTCGGGGAGCTGTGCGTCTGCGATCTTGCCGCGGCGACAGGGGTGAACCGGACAACCGTCTCCCATCAGCTTCGCGTCCTGCGCGATCACCGGATCGTGCGCCGCCGCCGCGCCGGCAAGGTCATTTACTACGCGCTGGACGACGAGCACGTCGTTTCGCTCCTAACGATGGGCGTGGCCCACGTCGAAGAGGCACGGCAGGTCGGTCAGGCGGCGTCGGCATGAGCGAACGAGGAGTCGCGACTACCTCCGCGGCGTTGATTGACGACGAGACGACCACGACGACCGTGATCTTCGACGTCAACGGGATGGATTGCGGCGACTGCGCCCGGAGCGTCGAGCGGGCGGTGGCGGCGCTGCCAGGCGTGGCCGACGCGCGGGTCAACTTCGGCGCGGCGACGCTGACCGTGGAGCCGGTCGCCGAGGCGAACGCGGGGCTGGCGACGGCCGTC
>JBOGUF010000118.1:0-8969 GCA_050696075.1 Thermomicrobiales bacterium | reverse complement strand
CGTCCGGGGCGACGTTCGTTGAGCGCAAAGTCGACAGGCGTTGGCGCTACACCGCCACGTCACACTCCCCGTCGGGGAAGCTGTTGGCATCCAGCGGGTTGGTGCCGGCGGTGACTTCGGCGCCGTCGCTGTGGCAATCGCCGTCAGAATCGGGGTTGAGTGGGTCGGTGCCGAGCGCGACTTCGTCCTCGTCGGAGAGGCCGTCGCCGTCGCTGTCGACCGGCGGCTCCGGTTCCTCGCCGCCCTCCGCCACGAGGTAGACGCCGACGCTGGCGCTCGGGCTCTCCGCGCTCAGCTCAAAGACGTAGCCGGCATCGTCCACGTCAGCCCCGCCGACCGCGACCAGCTCATAGCCGGCCGGCACGATGGAGGCCGGATCGATCGTGTAGGTCGCGAAGGGGACGATCGGCCACGAGTAGGTGTCGTCGCTCTGCTCGGCCGTGGCCGACGTGAGAACGTCGCCACTGATCGAGGTCGCGATGATGACGTCGGTGAGCGCGATCGAGCCGTTCGCCTGGCACTCCTCGGCGCTACTCTCGGCGGTCGGGCAGAGGTAGCCGGTGATGTCGATGGAGCCACCGCCGGCGGCGTCCTGGAAGTTGTAGATCGACAGATCGGCGTCAGTCTTGGCGTCGAGCATTGTCTCGTACGGCGTATTCGGCTCGCCGACCCGGCCACCGACGATTAGGTAGGTTGTGTAGCCCGCGGGCAGGACCGTCTCGGCCACCTCGAAGGTCGCCTCGCCGTCGTCACCCAACGGCAGACCGGCCCAGGTGAAAGCGTTGCCGTCGGCGGTGGCGTCGCTCAAGTCGAGCAGGAGGTCGTCGGCGCCAGTGACTTCGACCTGGAATTCACCCTCTGCCGCCTCGCAGAAGTCGCCGGCCAGGGTGTCGGGCGTCATCGGTGGCGGGCAGTTGTAGACGCGCACGGTGATCGAGGCGGTCGCGGACGCCGCCAGATAGAGGTTGACGCGCGCATCCGGGTTGTCTCGGCTGATGGTGACGCCGCCGGTCTCCATCAGGTTCAGGTCGGCGTCGAAGTAGACGGCCTGGCCGTAGCCTTCGGGCAGGCTGGTCGGTTGTGGGATCGTGTACTCGCCGAAGGTCAGGTTCTGCCAGACGTAGAGGCCGGTCGCGCCGCGCGTGCCAGGGATGGTGTCGGCGAACGGGATCTCGTCGCCGTCCGGCGTCATCAGCACGCCGTCGTAGCCCGCGTCCTCGGCGTTCTCCAGCGGCTCGCAGGCATCGAGGTCGGCCGCGCCGCCGATCAGGTCGTCAGCGGTGACGCCATCTGGACAGGTGTAGAGTCCAAGGGCAATGGTGCCGCTAAAGCGCGGCGGCGCCGGCACGGCCGGGCCGATCACGGCGGCGACGAACGCCGCCTCCCCGTCGCTGTTGCCGGTGATCGTCAGGTTGCCGGAATATTCAGCCGCCTCGCCCGCGGCGAGCGTCACGGTGTCGCCACTGACCTCGACCTCGATCTCGCCGGCGGTCGCCAGGACCAGGGTCGGAAAACCGCTGTCAGACATCGCGGTCGACTCGCCCGTGGTCAGCACGTCGCGGACCAGGTTGAGGTCGTGGTTGCCGTCCGGCGCGCCGAAGCCGTCGCCGGCATAGAGCAGGGAGTCGCCGCCGGCGTCGCCCGCCTGCTCAACCGGAACGAGTGCGATCCGATAGTAGGGCACACTGCCGTCGGTGAGGCTGGCCCGGTGCTGGGTGACGCCGTCGAGCACGAAAGACGCCTCGCCGGGGGCCAGACGGGTCTGCGTACCGTAGGTGAGGTCGTTGACGACGATGGCATCCTCGTCGGCGAGCGCGAAGCCGAGCGCCCGCACCTCCGGCTGCGCCTCCTCGTTCGGTTCGGCCGTGTCCTGGACGACGCGCCAGGCGATCTGGGCGGCTGGCATCGGCGCCACACCGTGGGCGACTACCTGGGCATGCCCCTGCGCCGGCGACGGCCCGCTGACCGCGGATTGCAACAGTGCCAGCGTGCCGGCCGGCCCGGCCAGCAACAGCGCGAGCGTCAGGAAGACGGCGGCGAGGCCGAAGCGCCGTGTGCGCGGCCGGCTCCGGCGCCGCCCGAACGTCTCTTTCCGTGATGAAGTTGGCATGCGGAAAACTCCTAGCGGTTTTGATCAGGTGACGAACGTCTGTATGTGGCCCGTCCTCGATGCCCGGCCGCGCTTCCCTCTATCTTACTGGCAAGACCCCTTCCTTCGATCACCCACGCGGGAATCCCGCGATTGTCCCACGGTTTGGACGCACGGCACCCGGCGAAGGTTTCGCGCCGTTCGATGTAGAGGCGCCCCTCCCAGATCGGGTGATTCACATCAACGCTTCCGAGCAGATCTCTCCCGTCATCACGATCCGCGCCTCGCCGCCGAGCGTTACGGCGGTGGCCCGGTTGCCGTTCCAGGCGAAATCGACGGAAAGGGACTGACCGCTGCTGGTGAGGACGTCCACCGGCGGCGAAGCTCGGCCAAGGGCGATGGCGACCACCGCGCCGGCAACCGCGCCGGTGCCGCGGGCGAGCGTCTCGTCCTCGACGCCGCGTTCGTAGGTCCGCATCCGTAGCGTTCGCCCGTCTCGGACCGTGATGACGTTCAGGTTCGTGCCAGCCGGCGCGAATTCCGGGTGGTGGCGGACGTCCCGGCCGAGCGCGTTGAAGTTGCCTGACGGCGGGAAGGCATCGGCGTCCTCGACGATCAGCACCGCGTGGGGCACGCCGACCTGGATCGCGTGCAGCGTGAGGGGTTGGTTGTCGACGGTCACGTGAACATCATGCCGGATCGGGCTGGGATCGTCGATCGCGATCCGGATGCTGGCCGAATCGGTGTCTACCGCCGCGCGCACCAAACCGCTCTCGGTCCGGAAGACGCAGGCAGCCGGGGCGATGCCGTGGAGGTAGGCGAAGCGGGCGCCGCACATGGCGCCGTTGCCGCACATCTCGCCGTCGCTGCCGTCGGCGTTGAGGTAGCGCCACCGAAAGTGGACGCCGTCCTCGGTGGACGGCTCGATCAGGACGACGCCGTCCGCGCCGACTGACACCCGCCGCCGGCAGACGAGCCGGGTGAACTCGCCCGCGGTCTCCGGCGCAATGAAACCGGCGCGGTTGTCGATCACCACGAAGTCGTTGCCGCTGCCGCTCATCTTCCAGAAGGGGATCGGGGCGTCGATACGTGATCGAACGCGTTCCTCAGTCATCGCTCATCGCCTCCGGTCACCACGCATCACCCGGCGGCATCATGCGGGCCACGCCCGCGAGCGTCAACGACGCGCTGCCGCCGGTCGCCATGTTCCTATGAAAGGCGTCCTCACGCCCAGTGAAGCACGCGCCGGCGCCCACATCATGGGCGGCACGATCATGGGCGACGACCCAGCCGCCTCGGAGAGGATGAGGAATCATCCCTGTGGTCAATGCCGACCTTGTGGCGTACTGTGTGCGATAGCGCGGACAGGAGCGACGCGAGTCACAAGGGAGGCGGGCGATGACTGGACGCTACGCGCTCGGGGTCGATTTTGGCGGCACGAAGGTGCTCTCGGCGGTCGTGGAGATTACGACCGGCGAGGTGATCGGCACGGGAAAGAAAAAGACCCGCGCGGGGGACGGGCCGGACGAGCTGATGGCCCGCCTCTTCGCCACGGCCGACGACGCCATCAAGCAGGCCGGCCTGGGCGCGACCAGTTTGGAGAGCGTCGCCGGCATCGGTGTCGGCATCGCCGGACAGGTCGACACGGAACGGGGCATCCTCATCGGCACGCCGAACCTGAGTCAGGCCACGGTCGACCTGCCGATGGCTGCCCTCCTCACCGAGCGCTACGGCGTGCCCGCCGCCCTGCGCAACGACGTCCAGATCGCCGCGATGGGCGAGGCGGCGTTTGGCGCGGGCAGGGAGGTCGAGGACTTCCTCTGCGTCTTCGTTGGCACCGGAATCGGCGGCGCGATCGTCCGCGACAACAAGCTCGTGCCGGGCATTACTGGCACCGCGGGGGAGATTGGGCATGTGGTGATCGATGCCAGCGGTCGCCTTTGTGGTTGCGGCGGACGCGGCCACCTCGAAGCCTATGCCTCTCGCACGGCTATCACGAAAGCGCTCCTGGGCGAGCTGCACCGCGGCCGGGCGTCGATTCTGACGGACCTCTTGACCGATTCGCCGGCGGAGGAGCCCGGCGGCACGGCCATTCGCTCGGGCATCCTGGCCAAGGCGGTAGCCCAAAAGGACGAACTAGTCACCGAGACGATCACGGAGGCAGGCCACTACCTCGGCTTGGGCCTCGCCTCGGCCATCAACCTGCTCAACCCGACCCGGATCATCCTCGGCGGCGGCGTGATCGAGGCGGTCGACCTCTTCTTCAAGGTCGCCGCCACCCATGCCCGGCGCGAGGCGCTACCGGCGGCGGCCCGCGACGTCCAGATCGTCAAGGCCGGTCTCGGCGACAATGCGGGCGTCGTCGGCGCGGCGTTGCTGGGGGCGATGGCGGCGAGGTAGCGAGCGGAGCGGGGGCGGCATGGGGCAGACGAGCGTCTCGATCGCGGAAGACCGATTCTTGATCAACGGGCGTCCGACGTACGACGGGCGAACCTATCGTGGCAGCCGCATCGACGGCCTGCTGATGAACGCGCGCATGGTCCAGGCCATCTTCGACGACGAGAACCCGGAGACCCGCCCACTCTGGGCCTACCCCGACACCGGCGCCTGGGATCCCGAACGGAACGTGCGAGAGTGCCTGGCCGCGATGCCGGCGTGGCGCGACCACGGCCTCCTCGCCATCACCGTCAACCTACAAGGGGGTTGTCCCCACGCCTACTGTCGCGACCAGCCGTGGGAAAGCACGGCGCTGGCGCCGGATGGGAGCCTGAAACCGGCCTATCTGGACCGCCTGGGGCAGGTCATCGATCGGGCCGACGAGCTGGGGATGGTCGTCATCCTCGGCCTGTTTTACTTCGGCCAGGACGAGCGATTGCAGGACGAGGCGGCTGTCATCCAGGGCGTCGAAAACGCCGTCCAGTGGGTGCTGGAGCGCGACGACGGCAACGTCCTTATCGAGATCAACAACGAGTGCGACGTGCCCCGGTACGAGCACGCAATCCTGCAGCCAGATCGCGTCCACGAACTGATCGAGCGGGCGCGGAGCATGCAACGGAACGGGCGGCGACTGCTGGTTGGGACGAGCTTTCGGGGCGGCGCGCTTCCCACGGCGCAGGTCGTGGCGGCCTCAGACGTCGTCCTCCTGCACGGCAACGGCGTCGACGACCCGGCGGGGATTACCCGCTTGGTGGAGCGGACGCGGGCGCTGTCGTCCTTCCGGCCAAAGCCCATCCTGTTCAATGAAGACGACCACTTCGCCTTCGATCAGCCGGAGAACAACATGCTGGCGGCGATCCACGCCTATGCGTCATGGGGCTACTTCGACGCCGGTGATGGCGCCGGTGGTCACACTGCCCATGGCAACTATCGCGACGGCTATCAGAACGTGCCGGTGAACTGGGGGATCAACACCGCGCGAAAGCAGGCGTTCTTCGCCGCGCTCCGCGACGTCACCGGCAATTGACGGCTACAGCCAGGTATAGACGTCGAAGTCGCCCGCGGCCCGGCGCAGGTCCGCGTCGAGCGTGGCGATGCTGGTGATACCCGCTTGCCGAGCTTGCATCAAGATCGCGGCGTCGTTGGTATTGACTCGAAAACGCCCAACGAGTCGAAGCAGGTCATGCTCGTACCGGAGTCCCATGGAAGAAGCCGCGACCTCCCATGGCTGCATCACCGTCAGACGGTTGATCTCAAGAAGTGGCAGCAGACCTTCCAAGGTTGGAAGGAATTGGTCGATCAGATCGGGCCGCAATTTGTAAAGGACCTCCCAATTGAAGCGCCGCTTCGTTGGCCGAGCGGCCATCAGGGCGAGGCGGTAGTCCGGCAGAGCCAATCGGAAGAGGCCACGAAATGCAAGATGGAAGAACTCCCGACACGCGACAGCCGGTAGGACACCGATTGCGCCTTGTGTTCGCAACAACGAAAAGAACTGGTCCGCCCGGTGAGCCGTTTCGGGATGCGGTGGATAGTAGGGCGCAAGCAGGCGAGCTGCAACGATGTTGGTATCAACTACCAGCGGAGTCGGCAAACGCACACCGGACTGGCCGACATCGATCAACTGGCCAGGCATGAGCGATGGCTATTACTCGATCGGTACGTCATGGCCCTGCTCTTTGACCCACGCCCGCCACTCTGCCAATAGCGCATCCCGGTCAAAATGCTTGCGCACGTAGTCGTCGAGCGCCACCGCCGGGTCGCCATGCTCGGCTTCCCATTCGTCCGCGATCCGGTTAACCTCTGCAACGTGACGTTCGAGATTCGCCCGCGCGATGGCAATTTGCTCTTCGTACGTCAGCTCGGTTTGTGGCCTGCGCTCGGCAACCATCGTGCGCCTCCGTCGCGCTCATGGTAGCACACCTTCTTTCAGCGCCTTTCAAAACCCAGCCGGCGCGTTGCGCGCGGCGACGAGGGCCAGGACGATGCAGATCACCAGCAGCGCCATGACGGCGATGGTGAATGCGCCGAAAAGGCGGTCGGCGGCCACGACCTCGTCTGCTTCGGGTTCCTCGACCGGGGTCTCGGGGGGTGGTGGCGGGTCGGTGGACGGAGCCACAGGCTGGTCGGCGGCGGGGGTCTCGCTCATGACGGAAGCTTAGCAGACGGTTCCCCACGGCGGCCCAACCACGGCGTCAGGGCGATCGCCGCCAGCAGGACGGCGATGCCGCCCACGACGTCGAGCAGATAATGGTTGCCGGTGACGACGACGGCGATCGCCATCAGGAGCGGGTGGACGATCGCCACGGCCAACACCCACCGCCGCCGGAAGGCGGCGTACAGCAGCGCGCCGGCCACAATCGACCAGGCGACGTGCATGCTCGGCATCGCCGCGTACTCGTTAACCAGGCTTGGGATCGAGCCGTAGGCGTTGAAGAGGCTGCTGCCGGTGGCGTCGCCGTAGTAGTGCGGCCCATAGAGCTGGAGGGTGTCGACAAAGCCCGCCGCCGGCAGCAGGCGCGGCGGGGCGAGGGGAAAGGCGACGTAGCCGATGAGCGCCAGCGCCAGCGAGACTGCAAAGGCGGTCCGCCACCAGGCAAACGCACGTGTCGCCCGCCACGCCCCGAGCACCGCGCACGCCACCAGCACCGGCAGGAACCCATACACGTAGTAGTGGTTTGACGCGGCGATCAGCCAGGTATGGTCCAACGTCGCCCGTTGCAGCCCCAATTCCCAGTCGAGGCTCAGCGCGCGTTCCAGATCGAGAATCCAATCCGCGTGCCGCTGTCCGACGACCAGGCCGCGGTCGGCGACCAGGAAGCGGATCGCGGTGTAGACCGCGTAGAGCAGAAACAGCGGCGCCAGACCGACAGCGACCCGTCGCGCGCCGGCATCACCGCGGCGGGACGTCGGTTGCGCGATGGCGATGGACAAGGGGGGTGTTGCCATGAGCAGTGGCGTCCCCTCGCGCGTGGCGCCGACCACCGGGCGGCATCGCCCGGGACTGGACCCTGGTTCCTGGAGTCCGCTCGGCCGGAACGTGGCATCATGGCGCCGTGGCCCGCGGGGAACGATCCAGGGTTCCCCTGCCTTTTCGAGGCGTGCCACGAAGGCACGACGCCAAGCGCGACGGGAACTCGGCGGGGTCTAATCCAACGTCGTCTGACTCCTTGAACCGCGATTGTAGGCAAGGGTTGCCCGCTTGTAAAGAGAACGTGAACCGTTGAACGTACACCCCCGCCGTCAAAGGAGGCCGCCACGATGACCGACCGCCACCGTTCTCCAATCGCCATTGAAGGGCTCGCCGAAGTGGTGCTCAATGTCCACGACATGGCCGCGTCGCTCGCGTTCTACCGCGATTTGCTCGGCCTGGAGGTAATCTCCGGCGAGCGCGTCAATCCGGTCTTTTTGCGCGCTGGCGCGGCAACGAGCCGCCTGCCGGCCCTCGTCGTCCTCGTCCAACTTCCGCCGGATACCCCCGCCTTCTTTGCACCGCGGACGCTGCACCACCTGGCGCTGGCTGTCTCGCCTGACGCCTACGACGCGGCGCATGCGGCATTGACGGCGCGCGGCTTCGGCGTCCGCACCGGCCAACACCCCGTCCTGCCCTCCCGCACCATCTACGTCGACGACCCGGACGGGAATGAGGTCGAGCTGATCGCCCCGGTCTGACCAAGGCGGAAGGCGGGAGGCGGACAGGAACGACGACGCGGCCGCCTTCCACCGTCACAGGACGCCGCCCAAGAGCGGCATCAGCAGCGATTCCCAATGCGCCGCCATCGCGTCGCGGTACGGGGCGGCGACGACGATGCGGATCAGGCGGCGGTGTTCCTCGTAGCGCTTGAAGTCGGCGTCGGCCAGGCCGACGACCTCGCGCCAGGGCATGAGGGGCTGGAAGCCGACCGGCGGTTGGTCGAATTGGACCCAGACATCGGTTCGCCACTGCTCCGGTTTCGGGATGTCGATCAGCACCGCCTCTGGCGGCACCGGCTGGCTGAGTAATCGCGCCAGCCCATCCGTCAGCGCCAGTTCGACCTCGCGCCGCGCGTACGGGTCGAAGAAGAGGTTGCCGATGCGGGCATAGAGCTCGAAGGCACGGGCGCTAAATTCGACCGCCCGCTTGTGGATGCGCCGTTCCGCCAGCGCCGAGGTCAGGCTCCGAGTCGGCGCGGGCATGCCGGTTTGACCGAGCAAGGCGAGCAACGACGCGTCGTCGTGGTCGGTCAGCGTCTCCGCGGTGATCGCCCCGGCCAGCAGCGCCTCTTGCACCGCCCGCAACAGCATCACCATGCAAGCCCGGTTGGTGTGGTGCCAGTAAACGTTGTCGAACATCTCCTGCCGGGCGTTGATCAGCGAATGCAGCGGGCTGATTCCTTTGGCGCCGACGACAACCCGCGGCGAGGCGGAAGGCGGAAGACGGAAGGCGGCCGCGTCGTCGTCCCTGTCC
>JBOGUF010000117.1:0-9542 GCA_050696075.1 Thermomicrobiales bacterium | reverse complement strand
TGCTTCGGCTTCGCCTCAGCATGACGGTTGGCAAACGCGGCCTAGGACTTAGGCGTTAGGAGTTCGCCACGTCGTTATCCCTAACCCCTGACTCCTGACTCCTGACTCCTGACTCCTGACCCCTGACTCCTGACCCCTGAAATGGAGACCACCATGAGCAACATCATCCCCATCCCTACCGTTTGGGCGGAGGACGGGACGGCCGGGGCGCCCGCCGCGTGGGACCGGGAGCGGTACGCGCGCTACCTCGAGGCGATCGTCTTCTACGAGGGCGACCAGTGGCTTGCGCGCCGCCGGCGCGGCGAAACGCGCCTCACCGTCAACTACGCCCGCGCCCTGATCCGCAAAGTCGCCAGCTACGTCTTCCCCGCCCCCGCTACCTTCTCAGTACTGGGTACTCCCGACGCTGCCCGGCGGGCAGAGCTCGCCCTGGCCGACGTCATCGCCGCGAACGACCTGGCGCACCTCGACGTCGAGCTTTGCGTCGAGGCGTCGGTCCTTGGCGACGCGGCCGTGAAGGTGACCTGGGACCCGACCAGCCGGCAGGTCGTCGTCGCCGCCGTCGACCCCGCCACCCTCTCCGCCGTCTGGCGACCAGACAACCCGCGCCTGGTCGACGAGGTGACGCACCGCTACCTCCTCACCGGCGCGGCCATCCCGCGGGTGCTGGGACCCGGCATCGACGCCGCCGGGCTGGAACGCGCCCGCACCTACCGCGTGGTCGAGCGCTGGACGCCGGCGCGCTGGACGGTCGAGGTTGCCGGCCAGGTGGTCCGCGACGATGAGAACCCATACGGCTGGATCCCGTACGTCGTCGCCGCCAACAATCCCCGCCCGCACGAGTTCTGGGGCGAGTCGGACCTGGTCGACCTCTACGATGTCTGCCGCGAGCTCAACGCCCGCCTCAGCGTCCTGGCTCGCGTGTTGGAACTTTCCGGCGCCCCGATCGCGGTGCTGGAGAACGTCGACGGTTCGGACGGGATCGCCGTCGGCCCGGGCGCCAAATGGGAACTGCCGGAGGGCGCGAAGGCGTACCTGCTCGATCTGCTCGGCGGCGGCGGCGTCCACCTTCACATCGATTACATCAACCTGCTCTACCGCGCCCTGCACGACCTGAGCGAGACGCCGCGCACCGCCTTTGGCGACTCTGGACGTCCCCTCTCCGGCGCGGCGTTGGAAGTGGAGGTGCAACCGCTCGTCCAGAAGGTCCACAGGAAGCGCCGGATGTGGGAGGGCGTCTTCCGCGAGCGCAACGCCCGCATCCTCGATCTCTCGGAGCGCTTCGGCGGTCTCGACCTCGGCGGTCTGCGCCGGACGGCGACGATCTGGCCGAGCGTCCTGCCCAGCGACACCGACAGCGCCGTCCGCAACGCCGTCCAACTCGTCGCCCACGGCATCCATTCCCGCCACACCGCCATTGCCACCCTCGGCGGCGACGACCCCGAAGGCGAACTGGCCCGCGTCATCGACGAGCTTGCAGCGTTCAGCGTTCAGCCGTCAGCCGTTAGCGCGCCCCGTACCAAGCTCGGCATGACAAGGAAGGGGATGCGGCTCAACGGACAAGTGCTGACGGCTGAACGCTGACGGCTAACGGCTGACGGCTAACGGCTAACGGCTAACGGCTAGGAGCCACCATGACCACTCGACTCGAACTCCGCACCACCCTCCGCCGCCGCCTGGAGGACACCGGCGTCACCCCGCTTTGGGACGACGCCACGCTCAACGACGCTTTGGCCGACGCCATGCGCCACTACGGCGCCCGATTTCCGAAGGAGGCGACGACGACCGTCGTGGTTTCGGCCGGATCGACCTCGATCCCGGTGACTCCAGCGATCCCGACCGAGCGCGTGCTGCGCCTCTTCGACGCCGAGGGAGTCTATGTTCCCCGGCAGACGGCGTTTGCGCCGGAAAGCGGGGCCGCCGCCCAGTCCTGGCGCTGGTGGAACGCCACCTTGATCCTCACCCAGGCCCCGGCGACGACGGGGAACTGGACCGTCGAGCACCTAACTGGCCGCGCCTTGCCGACCGACGACGCGACCGCGGTCGACCTCATCCCCGGCGACGAGGAAATCATCGTCCTGCTCGCCACCGTCACCGCGCTCCGTCGCCGCACCGTCGAGGACGCCAAGCGCGGGTCGGACCGCGCCGCGGCCGCCGTCGCCGCCACCGCCGACCGCGCCGAGCGGTCCGCCGCCTGGCTGATGGCGGCCCGGCGGCGACGGGCACAGGGCGGCTGGCTGTCGTGACGCGGCGTTGACCTGGACGCTGACGCTGCCCATGATTGGAGCGATGCAGACGATTGGAGGACGCCATGCCAATCTTGTCCCGGCTCGTTACCGCGTCGGAACTCGACGATTACCCCGACGACGGCAAGCGGTATGAGGTCATCGGCGGGCAGCTCTACGTGTGGACAACTCCGCTGAGACAGCACCAGGAGCTATCGGGCCACCTCTTCTACGAGGTCTATCGGCACATCGAGTCGTCTGGATGGGGGAAGGCCTATTTCTTGCCGGTCAATGTCCGGTTCTCGGATTACGACCAGGTCCAGCCGGACATCATCGTCCTTCGCGGGGATCGCGACGGTATGTATCGTGGCAACACCGTCTTCGGCCCGCCGGATGTGGTGATCGAAATCCTCTCGCCTTCGAATCGGTCCTTTGACGAAGCCGAGAAGTTCCGTCTCTACGAATCGAACGGCGTCCCCGAATACTGGCTCGGCGACCCTGATTTTCCGAACCTCCGCCTCTTCGCCCTCCGCGACGGCGTCTACGTCCCGATCGAGCCCGAGAACGGCCTCCTCCGCTCCACCGTCGTCCCCGACCTCGTCGTCGACCCAGAGAAGCTCCTGGCCAACCTCGGCCAATAACGCAACATCCACCCCGTCACCCGTCACCCATCACCCAGGAGCACATCGCCATGCCCATCGGCTTCGACCGGGGCGACTTCGGCGGCGCGCCGCCCGGACTCGCCACCGTGCCCATCCGCCCCGTATGGCCGCGGGATCGACCCGACGAACCGGACGAGCCGGACCGCTGGTCCTGGATCGACATCCTCCGCCGCCTCCTGACGCCCATCCTTTACACCCGCTGGGTGACAGCGCGGGACGAACGCGTCTGCCCCGAGTGCGGCCCTCTCGACGGCCTCGTCTGGGAGACCGACGCCGGCCCCGCCCCTCCACTCCACGTCAACTGCCGCTGCCAACGCGTCTTCGCCTACGCCGAATGGCGGCTCAGACCGTGAGGAAGTGCCGAGTGCCGAGTGCCCAGTCGTTATCTGAGCGTTGTTGGGCCATCCCACTCGATCCGGCAAGTTGGATCACGATTCCTTGCAACGCACTCGGTACTCGGTACTCGGTACTCGGTACTCGAAGGAGATCGGCCCATGTCTCTCGCCACAGACGTCGAGCTTGCCGGCGCCGGCTATATGGTCGCCACCGGCACCTATCGCCGCACCCAGGACGGTATGCCCGAAGGGCGCACCGGCCGCGTCGTCGTCAAAGACTTCTTCGGCGGCCAGCGCCGCGCCCTGCAACTCGAACGCGACCGCGGTTGGGACTCCGAAGGCGTCGGCCCTGCCCTCTTTGGGCAAGGCGTCGAGCCGTGGCCCTTCCAGCTGAGCCATGCCGACAGCGTCATCGCCACCGTCACCACCGTGCGCGCCCCGCACCTCGTCGTCGGCGACCGCGCCTACGTCGCCGTCGGCCGCTTCCTCTACCGTTCGGTCATCCTCAGCGCCAGCGCCTGGGCCAACGTCGCGCAGGTCGCCGACGTCGGCGCCGGCAAAACGATCACCCGCCTGGTCTACTACCGGGGCAAGATCCTGCTGCTGTGCGGCAACGGCCTCGATGTCCAGCAGTACGACCCAGGGACCGGCACGACCACCACCTGGGTGACCGGAGTCAAGGCCCAGATCGGCATCGGCTACGCCCGCCAGCTCGTCTGGGCCGACCCCACCGCCGGCAATGAAGACCTCCTCAAGCTCTCGACCGGCGGCACGGGACCGGACGAGCGGGAACTCGATGCCCCGATCGTCAACATGGGCCTGCATGACGGCAAAGTCGCCATCGCCACCCGCCAGAGTCTTTGGCTCCTTGGCGGCCGGGCCGACACCGCGACCTCGACCTGGCTCGGCGATCCGGTCCCCTTCTTCACCCAGGGTATCTGGAGCGACGACGAGGACTTTCTCTTTCTCTTGTCCTACGGCGGCAAGCTCTACACCTGGCTGCACAATCAGGTGATGGAGTGGACCCCGACCGGCGACCGGCAGGGCTGGCGCGCGTCCGGCCTCGAAGGGACCAGTTGCCACGGCGCGACCGTCGCCGGCGGCATGCTGATCGTTTGCACCACCAGCCGCACCGGCGCCAGCGAAACCTGGGCCTTCGACGGCTCCGGTTGGTGGCTGATCCTGACCTCGACCTCGCAGACCCGCGTCTGGCCGATGCACACCGGCGGCGCCGGCAACATCGACCTGGTCACCTTCCGCGACGGGTCGACGTCGGTCACCTACGACCTCTTCCGCCTCGTCTACCGGCACGCCTCGGCGACCAACTACCGCGGCAGCGGCGCCTACCGCACCTCGCTGCTCGACGCCGGTGAGCGCGACAAGCTCAAGGCCTGGCGCAAGATCGGGGCGACCTTCACCTCGCCGGAGATCCGGGGCAACCCGCTCAGCACCGATATCGTGACGTTGACCCTCTCCTATTCGATCGACGGCGGAGCGACCTTCACCATCGCCGGCAGCACCGCCGTCAACGATCCACACGGCCGGCAGACCGAGATCGACGCCGCCATTGCCAACGCCGCCGCGGTCAGCAGCAGCATCATGCTCCGGCTCGAATTCGCGTCCGTCGTCGATTGGAGCCCGGTCCTGACCGGCCTCTGGGCGGAGTACGAACTGCTCGACGCCCCGGCTCGTCGCCGCCGCTGGTCCTTCGCGGTCCATGCTCGGGATGCCGCGGTGCAGCGCGACGGCGCCATCGCCACCCGCACCGGTCGTCAGCTCGCCGCCGACCTCTGGGCCGCCTGGGAACTCGGTCTCACCGTCCCCTTCCGCGACCTCGACTTCGATATGACCGGCGCCACCGCCTCCGTCCGCATCGTCGGCATTGCCGAGGAGCTCCCCAAACCGGCCGACACCGCCCGCTGGGGCGAATCGACCCTGGCGCTGACCCTGGTCGAGGTGTGATGCGGTATGGAATAAGGCAGCGGTTAGGAGGACGCCATCGCCTGTGCGAGCGCCCGCTCCGCGAGGTCATTGCCGGCGGCAATCAGCGTTGGGCGCGTGCCGCCGGCTTGGCGGCTCAGGGCTAACTCCTCGACGGCATCCCGCCCCTCGTCGGCGACCACGTCTCGGACGACGGCCAACGCCTCGTCCTCGGTCGCAAAGTGCCCGACAACATTGGCCGTCGTCAGATCCATCAGTTCGAAGAATGCAGTCACGGGTTCATGCCTCCTCGACGAGGACGGGCCGGTCATCGGCATAGCCGAGCAATTGCGCCGGCTCCCCGTACAGGGTGGAGTGGTGCGGATCGGTTTCCCACCGCTCGTGCTCGATGCCGGCATGCTCCAGAATTCGAAGGGCGACGATCCGCCGGCCGAGCTTGAAGTCGTACAGCCTGACGATCTCGATCGCGCGTTCGAGGCGGTCGTAGACCGAGATGCCCTCCGCCCACTTGCGCACCAGCTTCCGATTCCGTAACGGCTTGCCGAGTGCCCGTGCCGATCTGAAGTCGTCCAGGACCGGCCGCGTTCCCCGGATGATCCGATAGTAAACGCGGACGATCGCGGCGGCTGACTCGGCCAATCGATCACGCCTCCCGAACGATCTTCGGATCACAGATATACCACGGATCAGATCGGCCCATGGGGGCGGGTCGCGAGCGGTGTCAACGTTCCGCGGTCGACCGCATTACCGGTATCGCCGAGGAGATCGGGAAGCCGGCCGACGGCGGGCGGTGGGGCGAGGCGACGTTGGCCTTGACGTTGGTTGAAGGTTGACCGGACGTTCGCACGGAGTTTCCGGACCGAAGCGAAGCGGGCCGGCGCATCGCACCGGCCCACTCCCTCATCGCGCCGACGACCCGGCCCGGATTAGCTCACTGTCGGAATCGAGAGCGGGCACGGTGCTACGCAGCCGCGGCCGCCGGTCTCCGTGCAGGGATTACAGTTGTCCCCCCCGGCGATGATGCACGCCGAACCCGGTCCCGTCTCCGCCACGCAGTCGGCGTCGGAGCCGCGGGCGAAGCAGTCGCCGCCGCCTCCGCGGAACGACGCCCCGCTGACGGTTGCAAAGCAGGCGCAAAGGCCGGCGCAAAACTCTAATTCCCCGATGCATACGTCCGCCCCGGGCGGGCAGGTGTCCTGGCATGTGCCGCCGACGCAGATTTGCCCGCTCCCGCAGGTCGATTCGCAGGTCTGCCCCGACCCGCGGGTCAGACACTGGTTCGCGTCGCAGGCGCCGCGGGTCCCGCCGCAGCCGTCGTCACCGCACTCCCTGCCCGTGCAATCGGGTTCGCAGCAGGTGGCGCCCGGTCCGGTGCAGGCCACGCCGCTGGCGCACACCGCGGTGCAGCAGACGAGATTCACCGGGTTGCAGATGCCGCTGATGCAGTCGCTGTCCTCGTCGCACGGCTCGCCCAACCCTTCGTCGAGCAGGCACTCGCCGGCGTCGCAGTGGTGGCTCGCGATGCACCCCTCGTTGTCAGGTCCAGGGCAGGTGTCTAGGCAGGCGGTCGTCCCGCAAAGATAGGGACTACACGACTCCGTCACCGCGTCGGGGCAACTCGCACTCATGCCGGTGCAAAAGGCCGCCTGTGTCTCCACCCCGCCGGTGCAACTCGCCGGCCGGCAGACGGTCTCGCTCCCCGCGAATCGGTCCTCCGGGCAGAGCGCGGCCGACCCGGTGCAGAACTCGGCCACGTCGCATACGCCGGTCTTTGCTCGGCACTCGAACGTCGACGGCTGGAACGCGTCGTCGGGACAGGCGATGGTGACGCCATCGCAGTATTCGGGGGTATCGCAGATTCCGGCCGAATCCCGGCAGAGGACGATATTGGGGCCGGGCTGTGGCGTGAAGGTGCAGACGCCGGCCTGGCAGATCGGATCCTGCTCGCACGGCCCATTCGGCATCAGATCGCAGGCATGATCGCAGGCGCCGCGGTGCTCCAGGTTGCTCTGGCTATCGACGCACTCGCCGTCGCAGCAGGTGCCGCCGGCACAGGGATCGTCGTCGGGGATTTCGGTGCAGAAGCCGAGGTTGCCCGCCACGTTGCACGCCTGGCAGGGACCCGGACAGGCCGAGGCGCAGCAGACGCCCTGGGCGCAGATGCCGGACTGGCACTGGGCGTCCGCGGTGCAGTCCTCGCCCAGCAGCCGGTCCTCGACGCAGGCGCCGTTCAGGCAGAAGGCGTCGCCAATGCACTCGCTGTCGGTTGTGCAGCTCTCCAGGCAGGCGGTCGCCGCGGCGTTGCAGACGTACAAGCCGCAGCTCGTCGTCGTCGGGTGGCAACTGCTGTTGCCGCCGCAGCCGTAGGTCGTCTGCCAGCCGTTCGCGCAGGTCGCCTCAGCGCAGACGACGCCGGCGCCGGGGGCGGCGGTGCAACTGGTGCCCGTCACCCCATCGCAACTCGCCTGGCAGACCCCGCTGCCGGGGCAGGCAGGCGCCGCTCGCGCAACTCTCGCACTGCCCGGTGCAATTGGTGTCGCAGCAGACCCCATCCACACAGCGGAACGAGGCGCATTGGGTGGCGCGCGTACAGGCGGACCCATTCGGCAGCCGCTGGGCCGCCGCGTCGCCCCACCGCGTGAGCGCGGCCACGCCGGCGGCCCCCACCGAGGAGGCCTTTGAGGACGCCGCGCCGGGTGCGCCCCTGGGCGAAGGCCCGGCTCAGGTCGTCAAAGCGTTTCCCATCCATACCCGAACCTCCCTTGGCCCCGCGGAGAGCGAACCGCTCTCTACTCTAGTTCGACCTTTCCTCCCGTCAATTACCCAAACACCCTAGACAGGAGTCCGCTCACGTGTCCCTATCGTTCTCTGGCGCAAAGCAGAAGGTCATGACCCGATGCGCCTCACCGTTCCGCCGTGACCCGCGGCGGCCGTTTTGTCTGAGGCAAGCGTTCTCTCGCGGGTTCGCGAAAAGGAGTACACGGCGCCCATACCCACCGATCGCCCGCAAACGAAGTGCGCCCGCCATCTTCGGCGGGCGCCCCCGATCATGTCCCAGATCCCGTGGTCAACCGGCTCCCGCCGGAGAGACCGCGACTTGCCGAACTATCCGCCTACCTACGGCGCGGGACAGGCGAAGGTCGCCGTGAACGAGCCCTCGTTATTGCCGTACGGCCCGCCGGTGTTGTCGTTGACGACCAGGCAGAGCTCGCCCGCAACCGGCGCCGAGAAGACCGTCGGCCCTTCGCCAATGAAGACGAACCCACCTGTGCCCACGATGCCGGCCAACAGCGAGCCGCACGCGGGTCCGTAGCCGCAGACTCTCGTCGGGTGTCCATTCGGGCCGTGGAAGCCGCAGCAGGGGCCGAACGAGACGCTGCCGCTGCCCGAGATCGTCACACACTCGCCCGCGGTCATCATGATGCCGGTCGGTGTGCAGGGTTCGCTATTGGCCGGGACCACGACCGCGCCGGGATTCGGCGGCAAGGCGCAGCCGGTGCAGCACTGCCCGAGGATGCAGGCGCCGAGGCAGGGAGTAAAGCCGCTGTCGCACTCGATACCGCAGACGCCGCCCGTGCAGGTCGGGCTGCCGTTCGCCGGATCGGGGCAGTCGGTGCAGGTCGGCCCACAGAAGTTCGCGTTGCTGTTCGCGTCGCGGCAGGTGCCGCCGCAGCAGGTGAGCCCACCGCAGCAGTCGCCGTCGTCCAGGCACGTGCCCTGATCGGCGCCCAGGCACGGTGGCTCGCACGCGCCGCCGGGACCCGTGCAGGTCGCGATCGGAGAGGAGCAGCAGACGCCGTTGCAGCACGTCGTCGCACACCTGGAGTCGTTCGGCCCGTTGGCCACCGGGCTGCATGTGCCCCCGCTGCAAGCGTTGCAGATGGCGCAGGCAACCGGCGTGCCGCCGACGCAGGCGCCTTGGGCGTCGCAGTTCCCGCCATTGATACAGAGATCGGGGTTCTCGCAGGGAGCGCCGAGCAACACGTTCTGGATACACTGCCCGCTACCCGAGTCGCAGAAGGCGGAGAAGCAGACGCTCGTCGGCGTGCAGGTGACCGGCGTGCCGCCGGTGCAGGTGCCCGCGCCGTCGCACGACCCGCCATCGATGCACAGATCGGGGTTCTCGCAGGCAGTGCCGAGGTCGGAGAAGTCGATGACGCAGCCCCCGGTCGCGGGATCGCAGGTCACCGCGTCCTGGCAGATCCCCGGCGCTGGACACGAGACATTGACCGGACCCTGGACGCAAAGCCCTTGCCCGTTGCAGATGTCGGCGGTACAGAGATTGCCCGTCTCGCAGACCGTCGCTGGCCCCGCGAACGCATTGGGCGGACAGTCCGGCCCGGTGCCGGGGCAGAACTCGGCCGGGTCGCAGACCGCGT
>JBOGUF010000116.1:0-16300 GCA_050696075.1 Thermomicrobiales bacterium | reverse complement strand
GGTCATTGGTGACCCGCGCCGGGCCGGCATAGGAGTGACGCATCATGGATCTCGCTGAGCGCAGCGCCGTTGCCGCGCCGTGGGTGACGCTGGCCGGCAACGTGACACTACTCGTCGGTCTGGGCTGGGATGCAGTGTTACACCGGCTCGACCCGACCTTGGCCGCGCGCGAAGGCATCTTCACCCTCTCTAACCCCGGCCACGTTCTGTTCGGCGCCGGTATCGCCCTCGTCACCCTTGGCGTCGGCCTCTTCCTACTTGGCCGGATGGCCGGCGCGGAGACCGCGTCACGGGCGCGGCGGGCGGCAATGATCGTCCCGGTCGCGGCGCTCGTCGCCCTCTCCGGCATCAGTTTCGCGGTCGCCATGACCAGTGAGAGTAACCTGGGGAGCCACTCGCACGACCATCCGCGGACCGAAACGGCGGAGCTACCCGGCGCCACGCTCGCGCCGGCCCACGAGCACGACGAGGAGCACGACGACAGGCAGGGCCACGATCACAGTCACGGCCACGGCGACGTCGGCCCGTCGGCGACGCCGACCAACGCCGAGCGCGCGGCGGCCGACCACCTGCTGGCGGAAACCGAGGCAGGCACGGCGCGATTCCAAGACTTTGCGGTCGCCGAGGCCGATGGCTTCCTTCAGGTGACGCCGTACCCCTTCGGCGATGCTGGCCCAGCGCACTTCGTCAACCCGATCTACAACAACGACGACGCGATCCTCGACCCCGAGCGCCCCGAGTCGTTGATGTATTACCGGTTCCCGGATGGCCGCATGATCCTGATCGGCGTCATGTACCTGGCGCCGGCCGGCGAGTCGGTCGCCCCCGGCGGCCCACTCACCTCCTGGCACGCCCACCCCGGCATGTGCCTCGACCCGAACGCCGGCGGCGTGACGGCGAACGCGGACGGCTCCTGCCCGGCCGGCAGCTTCGCCGTCGATGCCGAGATGATGCACGTCTGGCTCTTCAACCACCCCGACGGCCGCATCGGCACCGAACTCTCGCCGGAGGCGCTGCACGTCGCGGCTCAGGAACTGACGTAGGCGATAGGCGTTAGGGTTTAGGCGTTAGGGGCTACGTCGTCGTTCTCCCTAACGCCTAGCCCGCGTTGGCACCCCGTCATGCTGAGGCAGCGAAGCATCCCCGCGCGAAGCGCCGCGGCGGCACGCGGGACCGGCTTCGCCGGGGGATGCCCTTCGGTTCCTCAGGGCGTGCTTCGGCTTCGCCTCAGCATGACGGAGCTTTGCAAACACGGCCTTCCGCCTTCCGCCTCCCGCCTCGCCGGGTACAATCACCGACGGTCGAACGATCGAGCCTATCAGCGCGAGGAGACGCCGTCCGTGATTGACCTGTCGAGCGACACCGCGACCCGACCGACGCCTCAGATGCGCCGCTGCATGGCCGAGGCGTCGGTCGGGGACGAGCAGCGCCGCGAGGACCCCACCGTCAACGAGCTGCAGCGGTACGTCGCCGAGCTGACCGGCAAGGAGTCGGCTCTCTTCCTCCCCTCCGGCACGATGTGCAACGCCATCGCCTTCATCGTCCACTGCAAACGGGGCGAGGCGGTCATCATCGACCGCACCGCCCACCCCGTTATCTCCGAGGGGGGAGGCCCAGCGGTCCTCGCCGGGGCCCTGCTCCGCACCGTCCAGGGTGAACGCGGCGTCTTCACCGTCGACCAGGCCCGCGCCGAGGTCACGCCCGGCGGCACCCATACCTCCCGCACCGCCATGATCTCGGTCGAGAACACGACCAACCGCGGCGGCGGCAAGGTCTGGCCCCTGGCACGCCTGGCCGAGCTGCGGAAGCTGGCCGACGAGCACGACATGGTCCTCCACATGGACGGCGCCCGGCTGATGAACGCGGTCGTCGCCAGCGGCCATGCCGCGCAAGCAATCGCTGGCTACACCGATTCGGTTTGGATCGACCTCTCCAAAGGGCTGGGCGCGCCGGTCGGCGGCGTCCTGGCTGGCACGACCGCCTTCATCGAAGAAGCGCGCCTCTGGAAGCACCGCCTGGGCGGGGCGATGCGCCAGGCCGGCGTCATCGCCGCCGCCGGCCTCTACGCCTTCCATCACCACGTCGAGCGCCTAGCCGAGGACCACGCCAACGCCAAGCTGCTCGAAGCGGGCATCCAAACGATCCCCGGCCTCCGCCAGATCAACGGCCCGGTCGAGACGAACATCCTTTTCTTCGACGTCACCGATACGGGCAAGAGCGCGGTCGAGGTCGAGCGCGGTTTGGAGGAGCGCGGCGTCCGCATGGCCCCCTACCTCACCGGCACCACCATCCGCGGCGTCACCCACCTCGACGTCACCCGCGCCGACTGCGAACGGGCGGTCGAAGCCCTCCGCGAGGCGGTGAGAAGCTAGGCGTGTTGTGTCAGGGCAGCGCGCGGGTGGAGCAACTGGATCAGCTGAGCCGGGAAGCCGACGAACTCGCCGCTCAAGGTTACCAACCAAAGCCCGATGTCTGCCCGTAAGGTGCCGATTCGCTTCGCGGCGGAGGCGCGACAAGACATCCGGGACATCCTCGTCTTTACCGCGCAACGACGAGGACCTCAGCAGCGGTCAATCCCCCGGCCCGACGGCCGCCGAAAGGCCGAGCACCCGGCCCGCGCGGTCCTCGGCTTGCACGGCGAGGAACGGCTCGGATGTCTGCACCATGATCTCGGTTTCGAAGCCGGTGCACGGAGCCGACGGGCCAACCGGCCGCAACCGGTCGGGGTCCGAACCGGCGAGCACCTGCCAACTCACGACCTCGGTTGACCCGTTCCAACTGACGTAGACCCGCGTCCTGTTCTCCGCCTCGGACTCGACCGCTACCGCCGGCGCCTCGCTCGGTAATCCCGTCCACGGGTAGCGAAAAGCGCGGTACGAGTGTATGTGCGTCGGGAAGCGCCCGTTGAAGCGCAGGCTCCCGTCCGGTCCGAACTCGGAGAAGACCGGCGCGCTCCCCCAGCCAACGAATGCGTTGCCGTTCGGCAGCATCTGCATATTGCCCTGGCTGATTGACAGAATCTCCGTGGGGTGGATGTACTCACGCGCCAACGTCGCGGTCATCTCGTCCATGTCGAGTGCGAGCACGACGCCGCGGGATGGAACGTCCGCATCGTCGGTACTGGCGGCGTTGTCGAAGAGCGTTAACTCCCCATTAGGGTGGATGCGGGCGTCGTGGTGGTAGGCGGTCTCGGTCCCCTCTCCCATCGCGAAATCGCTCCGCTTGCCATTCAGTCGCCAGCGAATCTCGCCGGTCCAGTGGTCGATCTGGTAGGTGGCGTGGGTATGGCGCGCGCAGAGGATCAAGTGGCCCTCGCCGTCAGGCTCGACGGCGTTGAGGTGGACATAGTCGAAGGGCGCGTTAACGTCCTCCGGCAGCTCGGCGTAGGACTCGTCGAGGTCGATGTGGTCGAGGCAGTGCCACTCGAAGACCACTCGGCCGGTCGCCACGTCGAGCTCCTGGACAACCATGTCCAGCGCCGTGCCGTTCCGCGCGCCGCCGACCGGCGACAAGTCCCAACGCACGGCGTTGTAGATGATGATCAGCGCGGTGCCCCGCGGCGTCAGTAGGAACTCGTGCTGGTCCGCCCCAGGGTAGCCATTGCCGACCCGGAGCACGGCAATCTGCTGGTAGGAGCTGTCACGCACCACGAAATGGCCGCGACCATGTCCCCGTTGCGAGATGCCCTCCCAACAGGTGAGCACGGGCTGCCCGCGGTACATCTGGACGCGAACGTCATTAACCGTGTCCACGTCGACGGCCAACGGCGAAAACCAGATGAGCTCGCCGCGGTCGTCGAGGATCATGGCGCCATTCTGCCCGTCGGGCGTCTTCGCGCCAACAAAGACATAGCCCTCGGCAGTCCCGTCGGCAGGCGTGGTCACCGTGATCTCGGGGGGCAGCAGGTCGGGACGCGAGCGGAACGACCGCGGAGCGGCCTCAGGGTTTTCAGTCTCGCGGATCGCCTCCGCCTTCGGTGGCGCGACCGGCCGCGCCACGGTAAAGGTGACCGTCTCATCGGCAGCATCCCCCAGCGGCAGCCCAGCCTGAACCGTGACCGTTTCTCCCGGTCGGAATGGCTCGTCGGGAAGGAAGCTGACGCCACGGTCATCGGAATGCGGCAGGAGAATCCCGGAGTGCCCGCCGCTCCGCGCCCCCACGACCTTGACCGCGCCCAGCGCCTCGGCCGACGCCCCGCGGAAGGTGATCTCCGTGCCGGGTGATGCCGTCCGGGTGCCGGGTGCGGGATAGATCGCAACGTCATCCGGGACCGCGGTGGGCGAGCCGGCGGACGTCGCCGCGGGCGCCTGGACGGTCTCGGCGCGAACGGTTCCCGTTCGCCCTTCCGCCATGGCTAGCACGCCGCCGGTCACCGCTCCCAGCCCGCCGCGTAAGATCGCCCGCCGGCTGGATCGGAACACGGCACGATCGTCCGCCGCGCCGCCTGCTTTTCCCTCGTCCGCTTGCCTCATTGGTGGTTGCCTCCTCGAGGGGTCTGCTCCACTCAGACCCCATGTAACATCGAGGACGCACGACAGAGCCGCGCGCGCCCGCGAGATCAGCGCATGATTGATACCGCCACCGTTTTCACATGCTGTCGTCGATGTCCCGATTGGCTGCCATGATCGCTTCCGCCATCTTCCACACCTGGGGGAGGAACCCTTCGACCTGCTCGCCGCGCCGCCGAAGATCGGCGGACGAGACGATACCAAGATCACCAAGGAGGTCTCGAAAACCAGGACGAAACGCTTCCCGCATCGGCGCCGGCGCATCGTGGTACAGCGCCTTTTGGCACCGGGCATAGGTGGCCACCATCCAGAAGATGGCCTCGCGATGGGAGCCACTTGCGATCAACTCCCGGCTGCCCTCGATCGCGATCGGGCGGGCAACGTCGCTGATGTCCGAAGCGAAGAAGAACGGCGTCGTGATCACCGTTTTGGCCGCGTCGAACGCATCGGTAAGCGCGGCAAGGTGGTGCTCGGCCCGCGCCCGGCTCATCCGCGCGCATCCCAACAACTCCAGCAGCGTTTCGTAGAAATCGAGCCGGCCATAGTCCGCCAGTAGTTCGCGCGCCGCCGCATACCGCCGCCGGACCGTGGGGTTCTTTAGCCCGGCCACGAGCAGCACATGGGTCGTCACCCCCGTCCCGAAGAGCCAGGCGGTCACCTGATCGTGGAACGGGTCCGACTCGTTCAACGATCCAAGATGCTTCTGGATGTTATGCATGGCATCTTCGCAACGGGCCGAGACCCACCGGCGATTGGCGTAGTCGTTGGAGACCGCCGCCCCAAGCCTGGTCAACTGGCCCGTCGGATCCAGAATGATGTTCGGTTGCCGAAAGCTGCCGGCCAGGTGGTACTGGCCCAGAATCGCCTCAGCCGACCGAATCTGATCACTGGTCAAGTAGGAGACGTCGAGCAACACGCCGCGATAGATGAACTTCCCCGGCTTGGCCGGTGGGGTGGCATCGCCAAGCACCACCATCACGTCTACATCAGACGTTGCGGAAACGACGGCGTCATCCGCAAGCCAATTCATCGAACCATGGACGAAGGCGCCGGCAAAGCCGGGAATCTCGCTGCCCTCCGCTATCACCCACTTCCGAACAACGTCCTTGGCATGCTTGACGATCATGACGCCCTCGCCCCGGCCGTGACGTTAAGGCGTTAGGCGTTAGGGAGGAGGACGTAGCCCCTAACGCCTACCGCCTACCGCTTCCGCACGTCCGCCAGCGCCGTTGCCAGGCCAAGCCCGAGGTAGACCGCGCCCGCGACGTACCGCTGGGCGGCCAAGGCGCGCGCATGCCGCCGCAGCCAGCCGCCGAGGGAGCCTGACAGCAGCCCGTAGACGACGTCGCTGCACACCCCCATCGCCACGAGCAGAATCCCCAGGAGCAGCGTCTGCTCGGCGACCGAGCCGCGCGCCGGGTCGACGAACTGGGGCAAGAAGGCAAAGAAGAAGATCGCCGTCTTCGGGTTCAGCACGTTGATCAGCACGCCCTGAGAGAAGACGCGACGCAACCGGTCCGGCTCGGGCGCGGTCAATTCGTGGTGCGCGTCACGCGCCAACAGCGTGCGTAGCCCAAGGTAGACCAGATAAGCCGCGCCGGCGTACTTCACGACCGAGAACGCCAGCGCCGACGACACCAGCAGCGCCGACAGCCCGACCGTCGCCGCCGCGACGTGGACCAGGCTCCCCACTTCGACGCCGACCGCGGAGGCCAGCGCCGCCGGCCGCCCCTGATGAATCCCACGGGCAACGATATACATCACGTTCGGCCCGGGAATCACGACGAGGAGTAACCCCGCGACCAAGAACGCGCCCAACGTCGACCCATCAACCATCAATCCTTCCCTCCAAAGGCTACCCCCATCATGCCGAGCTTCGGCGTTCGTCGAGGAATCCGCCTCTCATGTACGCCGTCCCTCGTTCGAGCCAGATGCCCCGGCACACTCGGCATAACAAGGAAGTGAGCACGCGGCACATCGAAGCTAACGGCTAGAGCCTGTCTGCACCCCGTCATGCTGAGGCATCGAAGCATCCCCGCGCGAAGCGCAAACGGTTCGGCTTCGCCGGGGGATGCTTCGGCTTCGCCTCAGCATGACGGGGCTTTGCAATCACCGCCTAACGGCTAACGGCTAATAGCTGACGGCTGACGGCTGACGGCTAACGGCTAACGGCTCGTCACTTCTTCCGCACGTCCGCCACCGCCGTCGCCAGGCCGAGTCCAAGGTAGACGGTCCCCGCCACGAGCCGCTGACGGGAGAAGAGGCGGCCCTGCCGCCGCAGCCACCCACTCAAAGTGCCGGAGATCAGCGCGTATACGCTGTCACTGCCGATCCCCATCACCGTGAAGATCACGCCGTACACCAGCGTCTGCCCCGTGGCTGACCCCCGCGCCGGGTCGACGAACTGCGGCCAGAACGCCAGAAAAAAGAGCGCCGTCTTGACGTTCAACACGTTGACCAGCACGCCTTGCCAAAAGACGCGGTCCAGCCGCGCCGGTTCCAGCGCGATCGCCTCGTACGCCGTTCCCCGCTGGAGCAACGTCCGCACGCCGAGATAGATCAAGTAGGCCGCGCCCGCGTACTTCACCACCGAGAAGGCCAACGCGGACGACACGAGCAACGCCGTCAACCCCACCGTCGCCGCGGCAACGTGGACCAGACTCCCGGCCCCCACGCCCAGCGCCGAGACCACCCCCGCTAACCTGCCTTGATGGATGCCGCGCGCGACGATGTACATCACCGCCGGCCCCGGAATGACAAGCAACAGGAACGCCGCGATCAAAAAGGCTCCAAACGTCGACGTCTCAATCATCACACCGACTACCCACAAAGAAAGGTTTCCAACGAACGTCAGACCATCATAGCAGCAGAACCGTCAGTTCCCGCCGCCGGCAACAACCGTCAGGCGGTCGCGCCGCCGCCTCCCGTATCCTCGTTGTCTAACCGCGACGGCACGCCAGGCAGACGCACCGCGAGCAGGATCGCCCCGATCAGAATGGCCAGCATCAGCGCATCTTGGACAAGCAGTCCGGTGCGGATCGCTCCGGCGCCCGCTCCAAAGGCATCGACCAGTACCCCACCGATGCCGGCGGTCATCGCCATGAGCAACACGATGCCGAGTTGCATCGCCGCGGTCGCGGCGCCTTCCTGCCCCTTCGGCGCCGCCTCCAGCACCGCGAGGGAGATTCGCGAGTAGGCGAGCCCCATCCCCAGCCCGGCGACGCCCCAGGCGACGATGCCGACGACCACCGGCACGCCGTCCAGCACCATCGCCGCCGCGCCCACGCTGCCAAGCACAATCAGGCCGAGCCCAGTGCGAACCATCCACCGCGCGCTGACCCGGCGCACGTAGCGGGCCTGGATCCAGGCGCCGGCCGTCCAGGTGACCGTCGCCGCCGTCAGCGCCAGTCCGGCGAACGAGACCGATCGATCGCGGACGTCGGTCAGTCCCAGCGGAATGTAGGCTTCGACGCCGAAGAACCCGCCGTTGACGAGCGCCATCACCGCCACCGCCGCCGGCAGTCCGGCCCTGGCACGCACCGTGCCCGCCGGCAGCAACCGCCCAAGCGGCTTCCAGACGATCACCACGCCAAGCAGAACAAGGGGCACGGCGAAGAGCAACCGGTTCTGATCGAACCCGACCAGCAGCAGCGCCGCGCCGGCCGCCAGCAGCACCGACCAGAGCACCCGGCCCAGATCGCGGCCGTTGAGATCCCCACCGGGAACGCGCCGCAGCGCCGGCAGCGACATAAAGACCGCGATGATGGGGAAGGGAATCAGCCCCAGGAACACCCACCGCCAGCCGATGTGGTCGGCGATTAGCCCGGCGACGGCCGGTCCCATCAATCCCGGCACCACCCAGGCGCTCGAAAGCAACGCCAGCATCCGCGGCTTCGCCGCGGGCGGATAGCCGCGTCCGACCGCCACGTAGACGACCGAGCTGATGAAGCCGCCGCCCAGTCCCTGCACCACCCGGCCGAGGATCAGCACCAACATCGTCGGCGCCAACCCGCCGATCAGCAGACCGGCAACGAAAAGGACCACGCCGGCGACGAACGGCCGCGCCGGCCCGAACCGGTCCGCCTCCCCGCTGGCGACGACGATACCGACCATGTTGGCCAGCACGTACGCGCTGAAGACCCACCCGTAGAGGGAAAGCCCGCCCAACTCGCCGGCGGTCGCCGGCAGGATCGTCGCCACCGCCAGCGCCTCGAATGCCGAGCCAACGATCGTGGTCAAGAGCCCGACCGTCATCAGGCGGTAGGCCGGACTCCACGGCGTACCCTCATCTAGACCGGCTGGTTCCTCGGCAGCACCCGCTTGATCGGCGCCGGCCGATCGCGCATGGGTTTTGGGCATGGCGCCAGCCTCGGCAGGCGAACGGGACACATCGCTCATGCCCGCATCATGCACCAAGATCTGCTATTTTAGCAAGTGGTTCCTTGCTAAAATCGCGGGGAGGGAAGCTCAACGCCTACCTTGCGCCATTGCGACGCCAAATGCGATCCCTATCGCAATCCCGATCCCGATCCCGATCCCGGCGACGATATTGTCCATCGCCACGCCGAGGGCCGCCTCAATCGCGACGCCGATGGCAATTCCCGCACCCGTTATGCCGCCCTGATTGCGATCCATCGATCCAATTATCCGTCCCTACAATGGCGGACTGACCCGCCCGATGCCGTACTGGAAGAAGCTCGCCGTCTCCCCAACCTCCATCGCCACCCCATGCCGGGCAAAGGCCGCGTGCATCTCCTCGGCGCTCCGATAGATCTTGACAACCTGGAAAGCGCGGCCGTCGTTGAGCCGGCGCGTCATGATCGGGTCTTCGGGCGGGGAGAGCGGCTGATCGGGCGAAGTCGAGATCGGCTCACGCTTGCTATCGACGAAACCGACCACGCCGCCCGGTCGCACCGCGGCCGCCACCGCGGCCAAAAACGGATCGAGCCGATCCGCCGGCACGTGCGACAGGAAGAACCCCATGAAGACGACGTCGTAGAGGCGATTCGGCCGCCAGTCGAAGAGATCGACCTGCTCGTACTCGACCCGATCGCCCAGCCCAGCGGCAGCCAGGCGCCCGTGGTTGATTCGGATCATCTCCGGCGCGGCGTCGAGCACCGTTACCCGATCCGCCGATTGCGCCAGCACCTCTGTCCAGTTCCCCGTGCCGCCGGCAAGCTCGAGCACGTCACCCACAAAGCGCGCCGCCCGCACCGCCTCCTGCACCTCGCGCATCTCCGCGAACCAGCGCTCGTTCGCCTCGCCATCCCGTTCGTACCGCCCCTGCCGCTGCCACCACTCGTCATACTCGGTGGCGCGGGCATCGTAGTAGTCGCGCTGCTCGTGCAAGATGCGGTCGAGTTCCTCGGTATTTCGTGTCACGTATGGTCCTCCAGATACCGAGCGTTGCATGTCACATCGATCCGACGCACCAACGAGCGCCATGACCTCCACCGGGCCGTGGTTCCTGAGCTATGGTTATTCCTTGACCGCTGCACGGGCCCGCGCTACGTGGGAAGCTTAGGGCGTCGACTCGTCCGCGGAGCGATACGGCGGCTCGCCGAACGACACGTCGACAGGACTCCACGTCCCGTCCTCGCGGCCTACTTCGACCGCATGAATCGACCCATCCATGTTGTAGAAGGTCCGCTTCATGCCCGCGATGGCCGCCGGATTCGGTTCTGGCAGCGGCGGCAACTCCGCAACGACTACCTGCCGCATGTAGACGTTGCGGCCCTGGCGGGCAGAGGCGACGCCCTGTTCGATGACCCAGTTCGCCTGCGCCTCGTCGTCGTCAGGAACCAGGACCAACATGCAGCCGTTGGGAATATCATCGTAGGCCTCTGGCCGCTCGATCATGTCACGCACGACGCGACGATGCAAATCGGCGTCCTTCTCCCAGCGAGCAGTCTCATGCTGTGCCTTCGTCATGGGGCGGCGCAGGACAGTGCTCATGGCTGCCTCCTTAAGAACTCTTCGCGGAACCGTTGCCAGTTGGCCTTGATCTCCGCAAGCGCATCGTCAAACGCCTCAGCCGCGTCTGGGCAGGCATGGGCTCCTTTCGAACTGTCCTGCCAACCCAATCTAAGGTGTCCCGATGAGGGAACCCGTGTGCGTTATCGTAACGTATGGCTGGACGATGTAGCCCATCGTGCCAGACTTCGAACTGGGCCGTATAGCGGACAACTCGACCGCGATCGGTTGTCAAACGGGCTCGTGTTACATCGCCGTGATCACCAGTCCGCCTGTCGAACTCCCGCGTGCGCTCGCTCATCGCGCGGCCGAACTCGAGCGGGCAGCCGCCGTCATCGCCCCGTCTAGCGCCGCGACGGCCGCGTCCACGTCGCCCGTCGTCACGATCAGTGGTGGGCAGATACGCAGCGTGTTGGCGTGCAACCCGCCTTTGCCGACGATCAGCCCGCGCGCCTTTGCCTCGTCCATCACCCGCGCGGCGAGGTCCGGCGCCGGTTCCTTCGTCGCCCGGTCGAGGACCAGCTCGACCGCGACCATCAGCCCCATGCCGCGCACGTCGCCGATCATCGGGTGCCGCTCTGCCAGCTCGGCAAGCCGCTCCTGCAAGTAGCCGCCAACCATCCGCGCGTTCTCCCGCAGGTTGTTCGTCATGATGTAGTTCAGATTCGCCAGCGCGGCCGTCGTCGCGATCGGGTTGCCGCCAAAGGTCGAAAGGCTCAACGACCGGATCGAGGAGGCCAGTTCGTCGGTCGCGATCACGCCGCCGATCGGGATGCCATTGCCGAGCCCCTTGGCGAAGACGACGATATCCGGTTCAACCCCGAACGCCTGAAACCCGAAATCCGCCTCCCCGATCCGCCCCCACGCCGTCTGCACCTCGTCCGCGATGAAGGGGACCCCGTACCGGTCGAGGATCGCCGTCACCTCCTGAAAATACTCGGGCGGCGGCACGACGAAACCGCCGACTCCCTGAATCGGCTCGGCGATAAAGGCCGCCGGATTGCCGCTCGTCACCGTCTTGATCACCGCCTCGACGTCCCGAGCACACAGCAACCCGCAACTGGGATACGTCTTCTCCCACGGACAGCGATAGCAATAGGGGTTGCCCACGTAGTGGACGTGCAGCGGCGACAGGGTCGATGAGCGCCACGGCCGCTGCCCGGAGGCGTTGATCGTAGCGAACGATCGCCCATGATACGAGTGGCGCAGCGCGATCAATTCGTTCGCATTCCGATTCAGCGTCGCGATCAGGAACGCCGCCTCGTTCGCTTCGGTCCCGCTATTCGTGAAAAAGACCCGGCTCAACTTCTCCGGCGTCATCGACTTGATCCGCTCGGCCAACTCGATCTGCGACCGAATCAGGAACAACGTCGACGTATGTGTAATCCGATCGAGTTGGTCCTTGATCACCTGGTTGATCTCGGGGATCGCGTGCCCACTCGTCACCGTCGCGATGCCGCCGAAGAAATCGAGATACTGCCGCCCCGCCCCGTCGTAGACGAACTGCCCCTCCCCCCGCCGCAACTCGATCGGCTCCTCGTAGCTGAGCATCACCGACGGAAAGAGCGCCGCCCGGTGCCGCCGCAGCAAATCCACCGCGTCATCGCTCGGCCCGAACTCGACGCGTTCCTGGGCTTCGGTCATGGGACGGCCTCCTTATCGCTCACATCGGGGGTAGGCCGCGTTTGCACCCCGTCATGCTGAGGCAGCGAAGCATCCCCGCGCGCAGCGCACGTCCGGCATCAGACGGAGCGGCTGCGCCGGGGGCTGCCCGTCGGTTCCTCAGGGCGTGCTTCGGCGTCGCCTCAGCAGGACGGAGCTTGGCAAACGCCGCCTAGCGTTCGCGCATGGAAGATAGCGCATAATCCTTAATGCCCGCGTAACCCATCACCCACCTTGCTCGTCGTATTCGCGGGCGGGCGGTTTTCGACTATCCTGCACGTCGGCACGTCGGCACAAATGCGACGAACCGCGGCCAGGGGAGGACATGAGCAGGACACGGCACGGTTGGATTTGGGGACAATACCTCGCCGTCGCCGTGCTGCTCGCGGTGGCGCTCGCCGCCTGCGGTGGCGATGGCGACGACGACGATCCGGACCCGACCGCGACCGCGGCACTCCCGACCGCCGCGCCCGAAGCCTCGCCGCCCTCCGCTTCGCCCGCCGCCAGCCCCGTCGTCGCCATCCCCGGCGGCCCACCCCGCCAATTGCCGACCTTCCCGCCCGGCGTCTCGATCCCGATCAACGACGGCATCTGCCGTGCCCAGATCCCCAACGGCTGGGTCGAAACCTCCCCCGGCCGTGGGTCCACCCTCGGCGGCGACCGCTTCATCCTCTTCGGCGGCCGCATCGCCGACGATGCCGCCTGGGAGACCGCCGTCGACCTCGTCAGCCGAGCCGCTCCCGACGACGCCGAGATCGACCAAGGCGACCGCTTCGTCCTCGTCACCCGCCCCGAGGATCGCGGCTTCAAATACCGCGCCCGCTTCGACGCCATCTACTGCGACGTCACCGTCAGTAGCTCCAGCGCCATCCCCGAAGAGGAACAAGCCGACTGGGAGCGGATCATGGGAAGCCTTGGCCCGGCGGGTTAGCGCGTTCCGCGGCGCAACTGTGCTTGCTCAGTGCTCCGGCGTGACTGGAAGTCCGAGCGCGGCTCCCACCGACGAACGGACCGTCGCCATCGTCCGCATCGCGCGCTCTGCTTGCGCTTGATCCACCTCGATGTCTGGATATCGCGCGTCGATACACCTCGTCAGGTCGGCCAAGTCTTTCTTGAGCTCCGCCAGGTTTGGGACGAAGGGAGCAGCCCGTTCGGCCAACTCCAGCAGTTGGTGGGTTCGGGGAAACTCGATCTCTCGCTCTTGCAAGAATGCCTTGAGGTACTTCTCAGCGCATTGTTGGGCGTGGTAGCAGACGAGATTGAGGATCGGTTCATCAGTCCCCTCGAACAAGATGATAGTTGCGCGCGCATCCTCATCAGCCCTCCGCAGCCAGTTCAGAGTCGCTTGCTTCAAGCCCGTCCCCCTCGCGGCACGCCGTGAGCTCTCATGCTCAGCAGACTCGGATCGGCGCAACCCTTCCCTCGCATAGATCGTAATACCTTTCAGCAGCACGTCCTCAATGAAAAAGTCCCGCTCGGCCAAACCGATCGCGATCTGCTCCGGCGTGCGAACGTGCACATCCACGTATGCCAACGGTCGCTGATCGATCGCCCGCCGGATGGCCCGCCTCTGCTCCGACGACTTCAGCGGCGTCTCCATGATGACCATCAAATCCACATCGCTGTCCGCGCGGGGCATTCCATACGCGCGCGAGCCAAACAGCACGATCCGCTCCGGCCGAAATTCCCGCACGATGAATGCGGCCACCTCCGCCACCCGCGTCCGCGTCGGCCGGACACGCGCGGCCGCCCGCGGTATCCGCGCGGCAATCGCGTCAACGGTCGGTACATCCCGCGTCGCTCGTTCAGTCATCCCTCATCGCCCGCGTCGCTGTTGGCCCAGCATCGCGCGTCACCAATTCCGCGACCGTCACTGGCTGTACAAGCAGTATACGGCCCGTGTCATTCACGCACTTTGGACCCGATACCTCCAGCTGTCTTACCGCTCTCTATCGAAACGTTCACTATTGAAACGCGGTTCGCTAGGGTTCCTCCTTCCCGGCGCCACCAGAAGGCATTAGAATGGGGCCACGCCCCTGCAATCGGGGAGGTTGTATGGTTGTTGCGGAGCGTGTGCGCGAAGAAAAGTCTGGTCGAACGCTCGGCGATACTTCACACGTCCCTCGACGCGGTTTGGTTCATGACTCCATAGAACTCTTCTCCGGCGCTGGTGGACTTGCGATCGGTACCCACCAAGCCGGGTTCCATCACCGGATGTTGCTGGAATGGAACGCTGACGCCTGCAAAACCATCAGCGCGAATGCGGCCGCGGAGTCGATTCCGGGAATCCGTTCATGGCGTGTGCTACAAGCGGACGCGCGTGACGTAGACTTTTCCGCATTCGGCCCTGTCGACCTCATCGCGGGCGGTCCGCCCTGTCAGCCATTCAGCATTGGTGGCAAGCACCGGGGAATGGGCGACACCAGGGACATGATTCCGCCGTTCGTTCGTGCGGTCCGGGAACTCGCGCCGCGTGCATTCATACTGGAAAACGTACGTGGGCTCCTGCGCACCACCTTTCGCTCGTACTTCTCGTACGTGCTGCTTCAGCTTGCTCACCCAACGCTCACCGTTCGCGACAGCGAATCGTGGGATGACCACCTGCGACGACTCGAAGACCATCACACGAGCGGTCGGGACAGCGAGCTCCACTACAATGTCGTATTTCGCTTGCTCAACGCCGCCGATTACGGAGTACCTCAAACGCGAGAACGCGTCTTCATCGTTGGCTTCCGGTCAGACACCAAGATCGAGTGGCATTTTCCCGAACCAACCCACTCCAGAGATGCGCTCATGACCAGTCAATGGGTCGCGGGAGACTACTGGGAGCGACATGCCCTTATGCCGCCCCAGCATCCTTCGCCGTTGCTGGCCGCGCGCGGAATGAGGCCAGTTTCACTGCTGTTGGACCACCGGCAACCATGGCGTACCGTGCGCGACGCTATCGCCGACCTCCCTGAGCCGCGAACAGACCGGGACAAGATCGATGGATACACGAACCACCGATTGAGGCCAGGTGCACGGTCCTACAAGGGGCACACCGGAAGCCCGCTTGATTGGCCCTCAAAAACGCTGAAAGCCGGAGACCATAGTGTGCCTGGTGGTGAGAATATGATCGCATTCGCGGACGGCACAGTGCGATACTTCACGATACGCGAGGCCGCGCGGATGCAAACGTTTCCGGACGCGTGGCATTTCGAAGGCGCGTGGTCCGAAGCCATGCGCCAACTTGGCAACGCTGTCCCTGTAACAATCGCCAACGTCATCGCGGAGAGCGTCGCAAGCCGCCTCGATGGAAATGAATCAGCAAAGCTGACAACACATTGGTGAGCGAACCATTCGGAGAACTGAGTGAACAAGCTATCCGGCGCGTTCGCCGCCGACTCCTATCCTGGGGCCGAGTTCACTACCACGATTACATTTGGCGAACTGAACCCGATCCTTGGCTGACGCTCGTCGCGGAGTTCCTGCTCCAACGAACTCGCTCCTCCCAGGTAGAGCCGATCTTCCGCGACTTCTGTACCCGCTACCCTACCGCCGCGGATCTCGTCCGCGCCGGTCCTGAAGCCGCCCATGCGGTGACGAAAGGGCTTGGCATCCATTGGCGTGGACCACTCCTCTATCGGCTGGCGGTCGCGGTTGCCAAGAACGGAGGCATCCCGCCTGAGAGCCTGGACCAGCTTGGTCAATTCACAGGTGTAGGTCCATACACCGCGGCAGCGTGGCTGTCGCTCCATCGTGGGAAGCGGGCCGTCATTGTCGACAGCAACGTGTTTCGCTGGCTAGGTCGGATGACTGGACGTCCGTATCAGCGTGATCCTCGGCACATGCATTGGGTAAACGACCTCGCCGATCGGTTGACACCGCGGCGTGCATTTCGGGACTACAACTACGCCGTACTCGACTTCACGATGTCCGTGTGTACTCCGCGTGATCCACGGTGCGCGGAGTGTCCACTTCGAAGTGACTGTGCATTCGGAACTCGGGGCCATTGACTCATCTGTGCTTCTGGCTTGTTCCGACCAGACCCCTTGACACAGAACATATGTTCTGATATGGTACCCAGTAAGCGGCACATCCGGCGAGGGTGCGGGCCTGGGCAGCGCCTCACCTCGCCCGGGACGATATCCCGTCATCCCTATCCCGGCTGGCACCAC
>JBOGUF010000115.1:0-76401 GCA_050696075.1 Thermomicrobiales bacterium | reverse complement strand
GCCCACATCTACGTCCTCCACGTCCGCGTCCGCCAGCACGAGATCGACGGCCTGGGCCACGTCAACAACGCCAGCTACCTGAACTACTTGGAACAAGCGGCGATCGACCACGCGGCCGCCGCCGGCTACGACGCGGCCCGTCTGCGCGAGTTGGGCGGCACCTTCGTCGCGCGCCGTCACGAGATCGACTATCTGCGTCCCGCCGTCGCCGGCGACTGGCTACGCGTCACCACTTGGCCGGTCGAGCTCGGCGCCGCCCGCGCCATCCGCGCCTACGAAATCGCCCGCGTGACCGCCGCCGAACTGGACGCCGATCGGCCGGTAGACGGCCTGTTTCCACCAGAATCCGTCGCTGCACCGCTCGGCGCCGTCGTCGTCCGCGCCCGCACCCTCTGGGCTTACGTCGACGTGCAATCCGGTCGGCCACGCCGCATGCCCGCCGAGATCGCCGTAGCCTTCCTGCGGTTAACGTAGCCACGCCGCCGAACTCAGGTCGGGGTCAGACCTTCGTCTGGAAGGCGTCGCTGGTGACAAACGCGACAACGCGGTCGACCGCCCGCCGGAGTACCTCGGCGCCCTTATCCGCTGAGCCGACCGTCGCGTCGCCCAGCACGCCACTCGATGTTTGCGCGCGGTAGCTCATCGGCCGGAGGAAGTCGGGAAAACCGTTGCGAGCCTCGGGTTCGTTGCGCAGCGCACGCTCCATCTTCACGTGCTCCGGAGCGAGATGGAGCATGACGCTCGTCCCAAATTCGGATGCGTGCCCGTGCGGCAGACAATCGCTCTCCACGATATCCTCGACCAGCGGCTGGATGAAGCGCCACCAGTCGATCTGGGCGCAATGCACCCCGTGCGCCTGTTCGAGTTGCCGCGCCAACTCGCTCAGGTACGGCACGTTGCCGGCATGGCCGTTGACGAAGAGCATGCGGCGGCATCCCCAGCGGATGAAGCTCTCCGCCACATCTCGGCCATAGGCAACCAGCGACTCCGGCCGCACCGAGAGCGTACCGGGGTACTCCGCGAGCGTCTCCGAAAAGCCGACGGGGATAAGCGGCGCGACAAACGCCGGCACACGCTCCGCCACCCGCGCTGCCAGCGCAGCGGTCGCGATGCCGTCCGCCCCCATCGGCAGGTGCGGCCCGTAGACCTCCACCGCGCCGAACGGCATCAGCACGAGATCGGTCTGCTCGGCGTGCCGCTCGAAATCAATCCAGTTCATGTATGCCGCGTGCGACACAGGTCGATTGCCTCCTCATTGTCCTGTCCCAACCAAGCCGTGTCCGGCAACTACCGCCGCAGACGGGGATCAAGTGCATCGCGCAGGCCGTCACCGAGCGTGTTGCAGGCGAGGATGGCGAGCGAGATCGCCATCGACGGCCAGAAGACGTACCATCCGTTCTGACGCATGTAGCCGCGGCCGACGCCGACCATGTTGCCCCACGACGGTTCAGGCGGCGGCGTCCCGAGTCCCAGGAAACTGAGACCCGATTCGAGCAGGATGGCAAACCCGAGACTCAGCGAAATCTGCACGAAAATCGGCGCCAGGATGTTCGGCATGATCCCTGTCACCAGGATGCGCGGCGCGGTCGCGCCGATGACCTGGGCCGCCTGGATGTAATCGCGCTGCTTCACCTGGAGCGCGGAGCCGTAGCTCAGACGGGCGAAACGCGGAGTATAGAGCAGGGCGATCACGCCGATGAGATTTGGGATGCTCGGTCCCAGAAACGCCACAACGGTGATCGCCAGCAGGATCGGCGGGAAGGTCAGCAATACGTCGACCGCGCGCATCGAAACGATGTCCCACCAGCCGCCGAAGTACGCCCCGGTGACGCCAATCAGCAGCCCGGCGGAGCAGGCGATCGAGACCGAGGTGATGGCCACCAACAGCGACGAGCGGCTCCCCCGGATCAATCGGCTGAACAGGTCGCGGCCGTACTCGTCGGTCCCGAACACATGGCCATCGGTTGGCCCCTGGAGCGCGGCCGGCGTGTTCATGGCGAACGGATCGCTGGGGGTCAGAAGCGGGGCAAAGATGGCGACCAGGCCCAGCGCCAACAGCGCGCCCCCCGGAATCCAGACCCGCGGCATCTTGATGACCTCGCGGATGAGGGACCGCCGTCGGGGAGCCGCTGATTCGAAGCGCCGCTCGGCAGGCACATCGGCGGCTGGCCGAGTGGTCACCGTCGAGGGACCCTTGCTGCTAGCCATACCTGATCCTCGGGTCGACGACGGCGTAGAGCAGGTCAGTCAGCAGGTTGAGCAGCACAAAGAGTGTCGCAATCACCAGGACAACCGTCTGCACCACCGGGTAATCGCGCTGACTGATTGCCATAATCAAGTAGGTGCTCAGGCCAGGCCAGTTGAAGATGTACTCGACGAGGACGGTGCCGCCCAGCAGGCTGCCCATCTCCAGCCCGACCACGGTGATGACCGGCACGAGCGCATTGCGCAGCGCGTGCGCGTAGAGCACGCGCCGCGAGGTGAGCCCTTTCGCGCGAGCGGTCCGGACATAGTCCTCGCCGAGCACCTCCAGCAGCGACGAACGGGTCATGCGCAGCACCACCGCCGCGTTCAGGATTGCCAGCGTCACCGACGGCAGGATCAGCCGTTGCACATGCCCCAGCGGGTCGTTCCAGAACGCGACGAAGCCGGTCGCCGGCAGCACCTCCCACTTGACGCCGAAGACCAGGAGCAGGAGAGTGCCGACGACGAAGACCGGCGACGAGACGCCGATCAGCGCTAGCGTCGAGACCACGATGTCCGGCGGCCGGTTGTGATGCCGCGCCGCGACGATACCGGCCGGGATCCCAATGACGACCGAGAGGATCGTCGAGATAAAAATCAGCTCAAAGGTGCGCGGCAGGCGTTTCGCTAGGTCGGGCGCGATCTCGCGCTTGCTCGTCAGGGAGCTGCCAAAATCGCCGCGGGCGGCGTTCCTCAACCACTCGCCGTACTGGACGAGGATCGGCCGGTCGAGTCCCAAGTCTTTTCGCACCGCCGCGACGCGCTCCGGTGTGACCTGGTTCTCCCCCAAAATGACGTAGGTCGGGTCGCCGGGGATGAGATGGATGAGGACGGCGACCAGCGAAGCGACCAGAAAGACCATCACGGCCGATTGCAGAAGCCGTCGCAGGATGTAGGCTGCCATGATGCGCCTCGTGGTTCGGCGTTCGATGGTCGGCATTCGACGTGTCCATTACGTTGAACGCCGACCATCGAACGCCGAACGTCCTACTCCTCGACCCAGGTTTCTTGGAGCGTGATCGAGGAGAGGAAGCCGAGCGCGCCAGGCAGGTGGGTGTAGCCCTGAACGCGCTGCTGGAGCGCCTCAGCCTGCACCCGCCAGCTGAGGAAGTTCCACGGCGCGAGCTCGAGGACGCGGTCCTCGACTTGTCGGTAGATCGCCTTCCGTGCCTCTTGGTCGAGCGTGGCCCGGCCCTCGGCGAGCAGACGGTCAATCTCCTCGTCGGAGAAGCCGGTCGACTTGCTGTAGGACGAGCCGCTGCCGAAGAAGACGGTCAGGAAGTCCGGGTCGAGGATGTCGGGCGACAGGCCGTGGACGCGGAATTGGTAGTTGCCCTCGGTCTGGCGCTGGACCACCGTCGCCCAATCGTAGAGTTCCAGTTCGCACTGGATGCCGATCTCGTTCAGGTTCTGCTGGGCGATCTCGCCGGTGCTCTGGTGCATGCCGTACTGCGAGGTCGAGAGGAGCGTCGCCTGGAAGCCGTCGCCGTAGCCGGCGTCGGCCAACATCTGGCGGGCGCGGTCCGGGTCGAAGGCTTGCGTCCCTTCGAGGTCGGCGTTGTACGCCCACGACGCGGTCGGAATGATGCCGCCGGTGATCGGCGCCCCCCGCCCAAAAAAGACGGCGTCCGAAATCGCCTGCCGGTCGAAGGCATGGCTGAGCGCGGCGCGCACTTTCGGATTACTGAACGGCTCCTCCCGCACGTTGTACATGATGCACATAAAGGCGGACTCGTCGCCGGCCGCAAGCTGCAGATCGGGGTTGCCCTCAATCGCTGCCATGTCTTTCCACGGCACGTACTCGGCGATGTCGACCTCGCCGCCTTGGACCGCGGCCATGCGGGTGTTCTCGTCCTGATACGGAACGAAGGTGATCCGGTCGAGATACGGCTGCCCCTCTCGGTAGTAGCTGCCGTTCCGCTCGACGATGGTGCTTACGCCCGGCTCGCGCGAGACGAAGACAAACGGGCCAGTGCCAACCATATCGGTGTTCGGGTCGCCGCCTTCGTCCAGGAACTTCTTCGACATGATCGAGATCCCGGGCTGCGCCAGATACTGGAGCATCGCCGCGTTTGGCGCGCTCAGTGTGAGGGTGATGGTCCGGTCGTCGACGACCTCCATCTCGGAAATCAGGCTCAGCTCGAGCTGGCGGGTTGCCCCGGTGGCAGGATCGAGGATGCGCTGGAAGGAGGCTTCGACGTCGGCGGCGGTCAGCGGCGTGCCATCGTGAAACGTCACGCCTGCCCGCAACGTGAATGTGTACTGGAGGCCGTCCTCGCTGACCTGCCACGACTCCGCCAGGTCCGGCTGCAGCGTCCCATCGTGCGCATAGGTCGCCAGGGTGCTGTAGATCTGGACCTTGACGTTCTGCGCGGCCGTGCCGCTGCCGACGTGCGGATCTAGGTTCGGCGGGTCCGAGGAGAGCGCGTAGATGATCTCGCCACCCTGCCGCGGCTCTTGCGCCAGCGCCCCGGCCGGTCCCAGGCGGTGGAGCGGCAGGCTGCCGAGCGCGACGGCGCCCGCCGCGCCGGCTCCCCCGCGGAGCAATCCGCGCCGCGTGACGTACAACGGTCCCATCGGGCGAAGCGGTTCCCGTGCCATCTCTTCTCCTCCTCATGCGAGTTCGACGAAGATGTCTGCAAGGGCCGATTGGTAGGAGTTGCGCGAGTAGGCATAGGCATCAGGGCCTCGCTACGCGAGCGCCAGCGATGCTCGGCGCCCCTGATATGCCTCCGGGCGGCGGTTGGCAAGTGAGGGCAATTGTGCTCGTACTTCCCGGAGATCGTCGAAGTCCAGTTCGGCGGTGACGAAGCCCTCTCGATTGGACGCGTCGACCAGGACCGTGCCCCAGGGGTCGATGACCACGGAATGGCCGTAGCATTGGGCGTTTGGCTCATGCCGGCCGACCTGGGCGGGAGCGATCACGTAGCACTGGTTCTCGATGGCACGTGCCTTCAGTAGCGAGTGCCAATGGTCCTGGCCGGTGAACATCGTGAAGGCGGCCGGGACCGCCAGCATCTCGGCCCCGTCGAGCGCGAGCAGCCGGTACAGTTCGGGGAAGCGCAGGTCGTAGCAAATCGACATGCCTAGCCGGTGGCCGTCGACATCGGCCGTCACCACGTCGCGGCCGGGCTTGATCGTGGCCGACTCGTTGGCCGAGACATTGCCGGTCAACTCCACGTCGTAGAGGTGGATTTTGCGGTAGGTGGCGACGATCTCCCCCATCGGATCGAAGAGCACGCTGGTGTTGTAGAAGAGGCCGTCGAACTCGGAGGTCTCATGGATCGAGCCGTCGAGGAGCCAGATGCGGTGCTGCCGGGCGAGGCCGGCGAAACGGTCGGTCGTCGGGCCGGGGATCGGTTCGGCCTGTTCGACGTGCCGCTCCTTCGGGCCGAGATACGTCACGTACTCCGGCAGCGCGACCAGATGCGCGCCGCGGGCGGCGGCGGCGGCGATGAGCCGTTCCGCCGCGTCCAGGTTCGCCGCTTTGTCATCCCGCGAGTTGAGTTGCACTAGGCCGACGGTCAAACGATCAGCCACTCATTTCCTCCTTGCCGTTCCATGAACGGCCGTTCCGCGGCGAAGGCGCGCTCGACGGCGCCCCCAGATCCGAGGCCGACACCATGTCGCCGACCCGTTCGATGAAGATGTCGATGTGCCGGTGCATCTCCCGCTCGGCGGCATCGGCGTCGCCGCGGGCGACCGCATTCAGGATTGCTCGATGGTGGTCGAAGGCCGGCGCCACGCCCCCGACCTTGACGAACGAGACATACCAGTACCGGATCAACTCCAGGTTCAGCCCCTCGATCATCCGCGCCAAATGGCGGTTGCCGCTGACTCGCGCCAGCGTCCGGTGAAACGTCTGGTCGATATAGACGCAGCGGGCCGGGATGCCCTCCGCAAGCAGGTGCTCCGCCTCGTCGAGCTGGGCCGATAGCACCTCGATGTGGGCAGGTTTGATCCGCTGGGCGGCCAGGCGCATCGCGACCGGCTCGAGGATGCGGCGCGCCTCGATCATTTGCTGCAGGTCGGTCACCGAGAGATGACTGACCCAACTCCCCCGGCGCGGAATCTGCTCGATCAGTCCCTCGTGGGCGAGCCGCTGGATCGTCTCGCGCAGCGGCGTACGTCCGACGCCGAGGCGCTCCATGAGCTCGCGCTCGTCGACGACCGCCCCCGGCTCAATCTCCAACGTGATGATGAGGTCTTTCAGCCGCTCGTAGACGACGTCGACCTTGCGGGGCGTCCTGGCATGCGACCGAGCCGCGAGTGAACTGACCACCTTCGCGCTCCAAGAATATATTCACGGATATATGTTAAGGTAGGTTGGTCGGCGGTGGTTTGTCAAGGGCACGACAACCAGGCAAGGGAACGATTCATGGCGGTACGCATTGGCGTCGATGCGGGAGGCACCTTTACCGACGTCTGCCTGGTGGCGGAGGATGGAGCGATCGCGCTGTTCAAGCTGGCCTCCTCCCCGGCCGACCCGAGCCTCGCGATCACCGACGGTGTGATCGCGATCCTGGACCAGCAGGAGCGCGCGCGGTCGAGCGTCGCCTACCTCGGCCACGGCACCACTGTCGCCACCAACACGCTGCTCGAACAGCGCGGCGTTCCCACCGGGGTCATCACCACCAAGGGATTTCGCGACTTACTTGAACTCGGACGGCAACGACGGCCTGACCTCTATGATCTCCAGGTCGACAAACCCACGCCACTGGTCCGCCGGGCGCTGCGCATGGAAGTTCCGGAGCGCGTCACCGCGTCCGGCGACGTCCTGCTTCCACTCGACCTCGAGGCGGTCCGCGCGGCCGTGCGGCGGCTGCGCGACGCCGGCGTCTCGGCCCTGGCCGTCTGCCTGCTCTACAGCTACCTCCAGCCGGAGCATGAGCGGCAGATCGGCGAGGTCATTCATGAGGAGTTCCCGGACGCCTATACCAGCCTCTCTCACGAAGTGCTGGCGGAGTTCCGCGAGTACGAGCGCCTTTCGACCACTGTCGTCAACAGCTACGTCGGCCCGATCATGAGCCGATATATCCGCAACCTGCGCGACCGCCTGCGCGACGCTTCACTTACCGCCGAGCCATATATCAACCAGTCCAACGGCGGCATCGTCTCACTCGAGTCGGCCGCGGACTTCCCAGTGCGGACTATCCTCTCGGGACCAGCCGCCGGCGTGGTCGGCGCGATCGCAGTGGCGGCACGGGCCGGCTTCCCCGACGTCATCACCTTCGACATGGGCGGCACCAGCACCGATGCCGCGCTCATTACCGACGGCGCGTGCAGCGTCAAGTTGGAGCAAGACGTCGCCGGCTACCCGATCCGCACCCCAATGCTCGACATCAACACGGTCGGCGCCGGCGGCGGCTCGATCGCCTGGATCGACAGCGGGGGGCACCTCAAGGTGGGACCGCGGAGCGCCGGGGCGGCGCCCGGCCCGGCCTGTTACGACCAGGGTGGGACGGCGGCCACCGTCACCGACGCCAACGTCGCCCTCGGCATCCTCAGCCGCGAGGCGTTCCTGGGCGGCCGCATGCCGATCGCGAGCGCCGCCGCTGACCGGGCGATCGCGACGCTGGCCAGCGAGCTCGGCCAGGAATGCGAGACGGTCGCCCAGGGCATCATCGACATCGCGACGATGAATATGGCGCGGGCGATCCGGGTGATCTCCGTTGAGCGCGGCTACGACCCGCGCGACTACGCGCTGTTCGCCTTCGGCGGCGCTGGGCCGCTGCACGCGGGCCGATTGGCCCGCGAATTGGAGATTCCACGCATCCTCGTTCCCCCGATGCCAGGCATCCTCTGCGCCTACGGCTTGCTCGTCTCCGATCTCCGGGCCGACTTCTCGCGCACGCTCGTTTTGCCAGCGGAATCCGGCTCGCTGGCCGCGCTCGATGCCGGCCTGGCGGAGTTGCAGGAGATGGCGACGGCCTGGGCCAAGCGGGAAAGGATCGAGGCAGACCAGATTCAGATCCGCCGCCTCGCCGACATGCGCTACGCCGGACAGAACTACGAGTTGTCGATCGCGCTGCCCGACCACGCACCGGCCGAGCGAGACCTCCCGACCATCCGCAACGCATTCCATGCCGCCCATGAACAAGCCTACGGCTATGCCGCGGCGGACGAGCCCGCGCAGTTTGTCACCATCCGGCTAGAGGCCGCGGGGCACGTACCCAAACCGTCGCTCCAGCCGGCGCCGGTGGGTGCCGGCCTGGACCAGGCGCGCGCCGGGACCCGGCGGATCTATCTCCCAGACGCGGGCGGCTGGCGCGACGTCCCGCTGTACGCTCGGGGGCGGCTCCAGGCCGGCTCCACTCTCCCCGGCCCCGCGGTTGTCGAGCAGATGGACAGCACGACCCTGGTACTGTCCGGTCAAACACTCCAGGTCGACACCATCGGCACCCTGATCATCGAGGAGGAGCGGATTCGGTGACGACACGGGAACAGCAGCGAACCGCCACGCTCTCGCCGATCACCGTCGAGATCATCGGCTCGGCGTTGTCCTCGATCGTCGAGGAGATGGGCATGGCGCTCATCCGGGCGTCCTATTCGACCAACATCAAGGAGCGGCGCGACTGCTCGACGATCCTCTTCGACCGGCAGGGGCGCACCCTCGCCCAGGCGGAGCACATCCCAATCCATCTCGGCTCCCTCATGGGCATCGTCGAGGAGGTGCTTCGGCGGCACCCCATTGAGACGCTCCACCCCGACGACATGTTCATCGGGAACGACGCCTACACCGGCGGCGGCACCCACCTGCCCGACATCGTCGTCCTCTCCCCGATCTTCGCGGGAAGCAAGCTGACCGCGTTTGCCGCCAACCTCTCGCACCATGCCGACTTCGTCGACCGCGGCCATGCCCACATCTTCCAGGAGGGCCTCCGCATTCCGCCGGTCAAGGTCTTCGACCAGGGCGAGTTGCGCGAGGACATCCTGGAGTTCATCCTGCTCAACTGCCAGGTACCACACGAGCGGCTGGGCGACTTGCGCGCTCAATTCGCCGCCAACCGCCTCGGCGTGCGGCGGTTCCAGGCCCTCTGCGCCAAGTACGGGGTCGAGACCATCACCGCGGCCGGCGACCTGCTGCTCGACTACGCCGAGCGCCAGACGCGAGCGGGGCTCCGCCAGATCCCCGACGGCGACTATGGCTTCGCGGACCGGTTCGACAACGAAGAGCTGGGCGACCGCGAGCTGGTCCTGAAGACCCGCATCGAAGTCCGCGGTGACGAGATCTTCCTCGCCTTCCCCGACAGCCCGCCTCAGGTGCGAGCCGGGCTCAACCTCGTCTGGACCGCGGTGCTTGCCACCTGCTACTACGCGGTTAAGATCGTCGTCGACCCGACGATCCTGCCGAACGCGGGGATGTACCGCCCGATCCACGTCGACGCCCCGGCCGGCACGCTCCTCAACTGCCTGCCGCCGGCGGCGATCAACAACCGGACCCAGACGGCGCAGCGCGTCGTCGATCTGGTCCTCGGCGCGCTGGCCCAGGCTGTCCCGGACCGGGTCATCGCCGCCTGCACCGGCTCGAACACGGGCATCACCTTTTCCGGCGTCGATCCCCGTACCGGCAACTACTACTCCTACCTCGAAACGATCGGCGGCGGGTTCGGCGCCCGCGCCACCCGAGATGGCATGGACGGCGTCCAGACGCACGTCACCAACACCTCTAACCTGCCGATCGAAAGCCTGGAGGTGGAATACCCCTTGCTGGTCGAGCGCTACGAACTCGCGCCTGACTCCGGCGGTCCCGGTCAATGGCGGGGAGGCCTGGCCATCCGGCGCGCCATCCGCGTGCTCGGCCACGAGGCCGCTTTCCGCGGATCGACGAGCCGCCGGATTAGCGCGCCCTGGGGTCTCTTCGGCGGCCTGCCTGGCGGCCGTGCCGCTCTCAGGATCGACGGCCGTCCGCTTCCGCTCGACGCGGCCGGCGCGGCGTTCCTTCAACCCGGCCAGGTGGTATCCGTCACCACAGGTGGCGCCGGGGGCTACGGCGATCCCCGGCAACGCGACCGCACCTTTGTCCAACGAGACCTCGACGACGAAAAGATCAGCGATGAGGCAGCGCGCGCGGTCTACCGGCAGTGAATCAGCGCTCCCAATCCCGACCCTTCCTGTTTGGGCGTACGTGCATGTGCCGTCCGACACAGCACGCCGGCTGCCATCGGTGATCGCAGCGGCGATCCCGCGGTCGGCGCGAAGGGGCGCCGAGCCTCCGAATCAGCCGCATGCACGACGCCAGGCCGCCAACCCTGGCATACTTCCCATTCAGGACAAGCGACCCCGGCAACATGAAGGACGACCGATGACCGAATCCGATCGCGACGACCTGCACGAATCGACCGCGCCGACCGCCACCGTCGAGCCGCAAGCGCAACCGCAACCGACGACACATCCGCGGGCTACAGAGACAACCGGCCCCCTCGCCGCCCCAGCCGAGCCCGGCCCGACCGGTCTCTCGCCGGACGGCACGACCCTCGCCTACTTCCTGCACGAGACCGACGGCTCGATGCGTTTTCACCTGCACCCGCTCGACGGCGAGCCGCGGGAACTGCCGATCCACCTCCACTTCGAGCCGGTCGAGGATCGGGACGGCCCACAATGGTCGCCGGACGGCACGCGTATCGCTGCCACTGGCCGCCATAACGGTCGCACAGCGATCTTCGTCGTCGAGGTCGATAGCGGTTCGGCCACCTTGCTGGTCGACCATCCGTCGCCGGACCACACGCCGCGCTGGTCGCCGGATGGGCAGCTCATCGCCTTCGTCAGCCGCCGTGGCGGTCGGGACGCGATCTGCGTCACGCTGGCCGACGGTTCCGGTCCGGTCATCCAACTCACCGACGCCTTCCCCGGCCAGGACGACCGGGAGCCGGTCTGGTCGAAAACGGGAGACCGCGTCGCCTTCATCCGGCGCACCGTCGAGACGAGCGGCACCGAGTCCCAGATTGCCGACCACATCTGGTCGGTCGTCCTCGACTCCGGCGAAACCAAGCAGCTGACCAAGAAGTCGGCCATCCGCCACTCCCTGCACTGGGGACCGGAGCGCCCCTTGATTGTCCACGTCACCCAGGACGGCGAGTGGGACCAACTCGCCGTCGTCAACGCCGACAACTCCGCCGGGTGGACGCTCGCCAGCGAGGCGGGCGACAAGGCGGACCCGCGTTGGGCAGCCGACGGCAGCCGTGTGCTCTACACGCGCGCCCAGAGCGGCATCGTGCGCTGTTGCGATCGGGCGACCAGCGCCGCTACCCCGATCCTGCTCGATGCCGGCGACGGCGTCGCCGCCTACCCGCGCTGGCTGCCCGACAAGAACGTCGTCTACGCCTTCGCCGCGCCCGGTCAGCCCTTCCGCTTCGTCGTCCAGGAGAACAAGGCCGACTCCGAGCGGGGCGAGATCACGGTCGTCGACTGGCATCCGGACCGCGCCCTCGTCGCGCCGGCAACGATCGAAGTTGAAAGCGCGGCCGGCAACAAGCTTGGCGGCTTTCTTTATCGCCAGTCCGAGATCTCCGGTCCCTCGCCGGCGGTCGTGCTACTGTCGGATCGACCAGACGCCACCATCGACGCCCGCTTTCGCGGTGTCGAGCAGGCCCTGGCCGCGGCCGGCCTCGCCGTCCACACCCCGATCCTGGCTGGGATGCGCGGGCGCGGACGGACGCTGACCAACGCGCTGAAGGAGCAATCCGGCCGCGGCGAGGAGGAGGTCTCCGACCTGGTCGACGTCGTCGCCAAGCTGCGCGACACCGACGGCATTGACACCGGCAAGATCGCCGTTGCCGGCACCGGCTTCGGCGCGACCCTGGCGCTGCTACTCGCCGGCGCGCGACCCGGGGCGGTGCAGGCGGTCGTCGCCATCGACCCGATCACTGATTGGACCGTCGAGTTCGACCACGCCGATGACGCCTGGCTTGCCTGGCTGACGCGCATGTACGGCCTGCCAGCCGTCCAGGTGGGCAAGTACGCCCTGCGCACGCCCGAGACCTTCGCCGGCGTCATCGACGTCCCGCTCCTGCTCCTCGGCACGAACGCCGCCCCGGCGCATCGGGCGGCCCAACTCGACCAACTCGCCGCGACGCTCGGCGACCTGGACGTTGCTTACACGCGGGAATCGTTGGCCGTGGGCAGCGACTGGGAGACCGGCGCCCGCGTCGCCGCCTTCCTCCGCGAGACCTTCCAGGCCATGCCCCCAACCCCGCCGCCGGCCACGACAGAAGCCGCCGCTCAGGACGATCAGGCGCCCGCGGCAGCGTCAGACGGGCCCATGGCTTCGGCCGAGAACGGGGTCGCGCCCGATGCGGATCGATCGAACGCCATTTGACTCGTGAACCGCGAAACCCAAGCCCCCAGCCTCGGTACTCGGCACTCGTCGCGCACGGCACGCGACGTGCTGAATGGCCCGTGACTCTGATGAGTGACGTGGCGACCAAAACCTGGCGGATGGGGCAAGGGACAATGACGCGGACGGTCTTGGTGGTCGACGACGAGCGGTTCATCGTCGACCTCCTGGCGGAGGTGTTGGCGGAAGAGGGATACGCGGTCCGGCGGGCTTACGATGGGGAAGCGGCGCTCCGCGACATCGACCATGCCCCGCCGGATCTTGTCCTTTCCGACGTCGCCATGCCGCGGGTCAATGGCCTCGAACTCGCCCGCCGCGTCCAGGATCGGGGCATCCCCGTGATCCTGATGAGCGCCGCCGTCAGCGACCCGCGCACCCCCGGCGTCGGCTTCATCACCAAACCCTTCGACCTCGACCAGATCTTGGAGATGGTGGCGGAGCATATCGAATAGGCGGCAGGCGTCAGGCGTCAGGCGTCAGGAGAACGACGAAGTTCCTGTTGCCTAAATCGGCCCGCGTCGAATGGCTTCAGTACCGGCGGCGCCTGCCCTGTCGTCATGAGGTCCGCCAGCGCCTCGGCCGTTGCCGGGGCGAGGGTGACGCCGAGCATGGCATGGCCGCTGGCGACGGCGAGGTTGCGATAGCCCGGCAGCAGTCCGATCACCGGGAGCCCGTCCGGCGTCATCGGGCGCAGACCGCATCCGACGGTCGCCCGCCGGTATTCGGCCGGCCAGCCGGTCAGGCAGCGCGCCGCTTGCCGGGCGATGGCGGCAACGCGAGCCGGCCGGATCGTCTCGTTGAGCCCCGAGAATTCCATCGTCCCGGCCAGGCGAACCATCCCGTGCAGCGGTGTCACCGCGACGCGCGCCTCATGGAGGTAGATCGGATGCCGCACTTCGCGCGGGGGCGGGACGAAGTCGAGGCAATACCCCTTGCCGCCCTGGAAGGGGAGTTGGACCCCAGCCATGCGAGCGACCTTTCCAGTCCACGCTCCGGCGCAGATCACGGCCGCGTCCGCCGCGAACCGCTCCCGGTCGGTCAGCACGGCCGAGACGCGGCCGGCGGACGCTTCGAAACCGGTCACCGTCGTGCCGGTGTGGATGACCACGCCGCGACCGTGCAGATACCGGACGAGCCCCTGGGTCAGGGAATCCGGACGCACGTGCCGCTCGGACGCGACCCAGAGCGCGCCGGTGATCGCCGGGCCGAGCGCCGGTTCCAATTCGCGCAGCTCGTCGCCGTGCAGCGGACCGCGCACCTCGATGCCGAACGAGCGCAGCGGCTCGATCTCGGCCAGATCGGCCTCCAGCGCGGCCGGCGAGCATGCCGCCAGCAAGAGACCGGCCCGATGCATCTCGAATGCGACGCCGGCGGCCGCCAGGTCGTCGTAGAGCGGCATCGTCCGCCGGTTCAACTCCGCGGTCGCCTCCAGCCCGGCCTGGTAGGCGCGGGCGTTGCACCGCCGCCAGAAGGCGACGAGCCAGCGGAGCAGGTCGGGATCGATCCTCGGCCGGATGTAGAGCGGGCTGTCCGCGTGCAGCATCCAGCGCAGCGACGTCCGTACCAGTCCGGGCGCCGGCAGCGGCCCCGCCAGCGACGGCGTGACCCACCCCGCGTTCACGAAGGACGCCCCGTGCCCCGGCGTTCGTGCCTCGATGACCGTGACTTGACATCCGCGCCGCTCCAGCGCGAACGCCGCGGAGAGTCCAATGACGCCTCCGCCGACGATGACGACGCGTTGCACGTCCGATCCCTTCTGTCATGCCAAACTCCGCTCGCTGTTTCACGACCGTGTATTCTTGGACGTAGTGGATTCCGTTGCGGGAACCGAGGAGGCATGGTCGTGTCGGAAGACATCCTGCTAGAGCAAGAACAGGAACAACTACTGTTGTCGCTGGTTCGCGCGGTTCGCCGGCTGCCGAGAGACGAGAGGCGCGGATTTCGCGCACCAACGTTTGCTGGCTTCGAATGGCTCACCTTGTACCACCCTGGTCTTGAAGGCGGGAGCATAGAAGCCTTTGCCGGGGATCTCTATATGCTCGCGGACGCCGGTTTGCTGCGAATTCTTCAGTCACCGCAGCGCACTGCGATCCTTGTTGACGTCACTTCGCAGGGCTTTGCCTACTTCGACCAATTCCACCGACACACGGCGTAATGCCATCAACTCCTACTCGGCAATCCAGGCTGGAACAACGATTGAGCGAACCGGCGAGAAAGGCGGCTTCATCATAGCGCCGTCGAGAGAGCGGGTCTTTGCATGCCATTTCTAGCGACGACGTATCGGGTCATGGTTGCTTCACCGTCGGATGTCGCGAGTGAACGGAAGTCCATTCCCGAGTTCATTTATGCCTGGAATGCGGTGCACGCCTTGGATCGGCGGGCTATTCTCCTGCCAGTCATGTGGGAAACACACGTGACTCCCCAGATGGGCGATCGTCCACAAGCGCTGATCAACAAGCAAATCCTTGACGACTCGGACACTCTTGTCGGCGTATTCTGGACTCGCCTAGGCACGCCGACAGGACGAGAGAAATCTGGAACGGTAGAGGAGATCCAAGAGTTTCGGCAGCAGCAGAAGCCCGTTCTTCTGTACTTCTCGACTGCTCCCGTGATCCTGGACAGTGTCGATCCGGCACAGTACCAACAGCTGTCCGAGTTCAAACGGGAGTGTCGCAAGCAGGGGATCGTATTCGACTACGGGTCGGTTGCAGAGCTTGGTGATTTGCTCCATCGTCACCTGTTGACGACTATCCGTCAGCTTCAGGCGTCCGGAAGTCAGACCGCCGCGCCAGAATCGGACGAACGATCAGAGCCGTCGACTGCCGCACTGCTCATTGCACAGATTGAGCCCTTCCTCCGTCGACTCGAAGCAGAATGGGCGGCGGAACGAGATAGTCAGCCGCACAGCCTTGACGAAGGGAAAAGCATCTTGCAACGCGCCTCGTCCGAGCTCCTGGACTTACGATCTCATCCGGCCGTTGCTCTCTATCCCGAACTCGGCCATGCGTTGGACGGAATGCTCGTGGATTTCCGGCGACTCCAGCGGCACCGTCTCTATCTCGATGGTGGCGCTTCGTATCGTGAATTCTGGACCGTCGGAAATGATCTCTTGGCGCGAATGAAGGGACTCCCAACCATCTTGGCCCACAAGTCCGAATGATGCGCTCTGATTGGCTTGGCTCTGACATGAAAGTTGTCCCACGCACCCGACGCTGTTAGCATCCCCAGCGGCGAGCACGATGGCGTAGACGCCCCGATTTCCGCGAGATCCCGACTTGGAAACCGGTCGATGACCCGTCAGGAATCCCACGCATGACGTCCCAACCGGCGGCCCTCGACCGACCTTCTTCGCACCCTGACGCCCCATCACCCATCACCCATCACCCATCACCCAGGCGTCGCCGCTTCGACGTCGCCCGCAACCGGGCGCTCCTGACGCTGATGCTCGGCCATCTGACGGTCGACATGTACGTCGGTGTGCTGCCGGTGCTGTATCCGCTGCTGACCGATAAGTTCGACCTCAACCTGAAGACGGTTGGCCTCGTCTCCCTTGCCTACAGCGGGCTCGCCTCGATCTCGCAGCCGCTCTTCGGCTGGCTGGCCGACCGCTACGGCACGCGCCACATCGGCATCGCCCTCTTTTGGTCGGCGATCACCTTTTCCGCCATGGGCTTCGCGCCCAACTTCGCCGTCCTAGTGATTTGCGCCGGACTGGCCGGCATCGGCTCCGGCGCCTATCACCCGATGGGCGCGCTCAACGCCAGCGCGGTCATCGCTGAAAAGCAGCGCAACGCCGGGTTGTCGCTCTACGTCACCGGCGGCACCCTCGGCGTCGCCATCGGCCCGCTGATCGGCGCCGCCCTCTTCCACTTCTTCGGCGTGCGCGGGGTGGTGTTGATGGTCTTCCCCGGCGTCGCGATCGCCCTGTGGATGACCTCCGAGATGCGGACCATCTCCCAGCGGATCGTCCGCCGAACACGGGAGGAGGTCCGGCGCCTGCCGCCCGTGCCGCGCGGTGCGATGGCGGTCGTGATCGGGCTGATGATGCTGCGGGCCTGGACAATGTTTGGCATCCAGGCTTTCATCCCGACCTGGTATGAGGAGATGGGCTACGGCTCCGGTTTCTACAGCGCGCTGGCGACGACCTTGCTGCTCACCAGCGTCCTCGGCACCATCGGCTCCGGCGCCCTGGCCGACAAGCACGGGCGGCGCACGATCCAGATCGTTTCGGCGGCGATGAGCGTGCCGACGATCTTGCTCTTTGCCCAATTCCCCGGTTGGGCAGGGTTTATTACCGCCGCCCTGTTCGGCCTCCTCTTCGCCTCGACCGGTCCGTTGTTGCTCGTCATTGCCCAGCAACTGATGGCGGGCCGCGCTGGGATGGCCTCCGGTCTGATTCTCGGTCTCGGCTTCGTCATGGGCGCGATCGGCCTCCCGATCATGGGCGCCATCGGCGATGAATACGGATTGCAGAACGCGATCCGTGTCCAGGCCGTCATCGCCGGGTTGACGATTGCCCTGGCTTGGCTCTTGCCGACCGAGCAGCGAATCCGGGCACTCGCCGAGCGGCCGGCAACCCTAGACGTGCCGAGCACGCACGTGGCGACGAGCGGGAAAAGCACCTCGTGAGTGCCGCGGGACACAGATTGGCTCTTGTTGTCCACCTTGTCCAGATCTGGTGAGGTGAGCAACTTGGGCAAATCTAGGCAACCATGGACCGTGCGGGCAGCGGCGGTTCAACAGAGCGGCTTGACAATCCACGATACGGATGGTACATTCTTCTCATGGATGGTAAATCCGAAAGTATCCGCTCGCTCACCCAGAGCGTCGAACGCGCGCTCTCGATCTTGACCTGCTTTAGCGACGCCCAACCTCGGCTTCGCGTCGCCGACCTCGTCGACCAGCTCGGGTTGTCACAGAGCACCGTTTCCCGCCTATTGAAGACGATGGAGTCGCTTGGTTTTGTCGAGCGCGATCCGCGGACCGGCCTCTACCAGCTCGGCTTGGAAATGGTCACCCTGGCCGGTGTCGCCCTCAACCAGGTCGACCTGCGCGGCGAAGCGATCGGCGAACTCTCGACGGTCGCCGCCGAGCTGGGACTGGCCGCCAACCTCTCCATCCTGCGCCACGACGCCCTCTTCTACCTCGGGTCGGTCGAAGGGCCGATGGCCCCCAAGCGCCATACGATGATCGGCAAGCGCGGTCCCCTGCACTGCACCGGCATGGGCAAGGTGCTCCTCGCTCATCTCCCCGAGACGGAGCGTGAGGCGATCCTGCGCCGCATCCCCTATCCCCAGTTCACGCCGCACACCGCCGGTTCCGCCGCCGACCTGCACCCGATGCTCGACGGCGTCTTGCGCCGCGGTTATGCGCTGGAGCGCGAGGAACTCGCCTTCGGCCGCGCCTGCGTCGCCGCGCCGATCCGCGACGCCACCGGCGCGGTCATCGCGGCCACGAGCATCTCCGGACCGCTGCGGGGACTCGATCTCGATCGCCGGGAGGCGGAGCTGGCCGCCCGGGTCGTCGAAATGGCGGATCGAATCTCGCAGCGGCTCGGTTTCGTTGGGGTTTCGGTTTCGGTGCTGCCTCGGACCCGGTTGCAGCCCGTCGGCGGGCAATAGCGGCGCGGGCCGTTGCAGCGAGTCAGCGGGCACACTGTCGTCGTCGCGAAATGCCGAAGGAGGCAGAGATGAAGGATGCGCGTTGGTCCCGACCGGTTCTTTCGACCGTTAGCAGGCGTGGACTCTTCCGTGTCGGCGCAGGCGCCACGGGCGCCGGTCTCTTCGCCGCGGGTGCGCCCGGCCTCCGCCGCGCCGCATCGGCGCAGGCGTCGGGCGAGGTGAACTTTTGGCACGTCTGGGGCGGCGACCGCGAGCCGATCATAGAGCAGGTGATCGCCGACTTCCACGCCGCCAATCCAGACATCCAGATCAACCACACTGTCCTCTCCCAGCAGGGGATGTACGAGAAGTACCTGACCGCGATCGCCGGCGGCGATCCGCCCGACGTGATGATGATCCACTCCCGCGAGATGCCGAACTTCGCCGACAAGAACAGCCTCATGGCCCTCGACGAACTGGTCGCCCGCGACGAGCTTGACCTGGCGGCCACCTTCTACGCGGCCGACGTCGACTCCCAGTACTGGAACGACGAACTCTTCGCTCTGCCGCTGGCCACGACCGGCGCCAACTTCCTCCTCTTCTGGAACAAGGACCACTTCCAAGAGGTCGGCCTCGACCCCGAAACGCCGCCGACGACCTGGACGCAGTTCGCCGAGTACGCCGCCCAACTCACGAAGAAGGACGGCGACGACGTCGAGCGGGTCGGCGCGCTGTTCTGGTATCTGGACAACAACCACTGGCAAGCGTGGTCGTTCCTCAACAGCGGCACACTCTTCAGCGACGACGCCAAGCAGGTGCTCTGGAGCCAGGAGGAAAACACCTACGCCCTCAATTGGATGAAGAGCAACCTCGACGAGCTCTACGGCGGCTACGACCAGATCCGCGCCTTCGCCACCACGCCCGGCGCAGGCGGCACCGAGGCGAACCAGTCCTGGTTCGCCGGGCAGCTCTCGATGCACGTCATCGGCGTCTGGCACTTCCTTCAGCTTTCAACCGAGGCCCCCGACCTCAACTACAGCGTGGCGAATATGCCCGTCAACGACCAGAACCCGGAGTCGGAGTTGGCGGGCTATGCCGATGGCGCCTGGGGGTACAACATCCCGCGCGGCGCCCAGAACGTCGACGCCGCCTGGGAGTGGATCAAGTACACCTGCCTGGGAGAAGGGCAGCGCACATTCTTCAAGGCACAGGGCCGGCCGAGCGTCGTGCCCGAGTACAATGAGGATCCCGAGTACGCCGAGGCGAACCCGCATTGGCCGGTGGTCCAGCGTGCGCTCGCGTCGGCCAAGAACTCGCCCACCACGCCGGTCTATCCCCAGGTGAGATCGATCATGGACCAGATGGTGGAAGAAGCGCTCGTCGGCGTGCGCAGCGTCGAGGACGCCCTTGCATGGGGCACGGAAGAGGCGCAAAAGCTCCAGGACGAATTCTTCGCGTCCTGACCCGAATGGCGAGTGCGCCTGCTGCCTCGCCTATCTGGGTGGTTCACGAATCGTCCCCGCGCCGGAGGATCGGCACGGAGGGGTGGTTCGTGAACCACGCAATCCACCCCGGCGATCCAACCTGGCAATCGCCCTGGAGGAACTGCTCCCGGTGAAGCCACACGTCCAATCCGTCGCCCTACCCGTCTCCGCCACGCCGCAACGGCGGACCGCGCGCTCGCTCGGCGCGAGAGAGGCGCTTTGGGGCTATTTGTTCATAACGCCGTGGATCGTCGGCTTTCTGGCCTTCTCTGCCATCCCAATCCTGGCGGTGCTCTATTTCGGGTTCACCGAATACAGCGTGTTCGAGTCGTCGACGTGGGTTGGCCTGGACAACTACCAGAAGATCTTCACCGACGACCGCCTCTTTCGGACGTCGCTGTCGAACACGGCGTTTTATGTCTTGATGGCGGTGCCGGGGCAAATGATCATCGGCTTCGTCGTGGCACTGATGCTCAACACGAACGTGCGCGGCCAGGCGTTCTTTCGCACCCTCTTCTATCTGCCAGTGGTCGTACCCTACGTCGTCTCGTCGCTCCTCTTTGTCTGGATCCTCGATCCGCAAGTCGGCGTGCTCAAGTACGTGCTGGAAGGCATCGGCCTCTCCAGCCCCAATTGGCTCCAAAGCACAACCTGGTCGAAACCGGCGATCGCGTTGCTCACCCTGTGGAATATGGGTAACTACATGTTGATCTACCTCGCCGGCTTGCAGGGCATTCCCGAGCATCTCTACGAGGCGGCGAACATCGACGGCGCCGGCTGGTGGAGCAAGCTGCGGAACGTCACCATCCCCATGATGACGCCGACCATCTTCTTCAATCTCATCGTCGGCATCATCAATACGTTCCAGGTCTTCACCTTCGCCTACATCATGACCAAGGGCGGCCCGCTCAACTCGACCCTCTTCTACGTGCTCTACATCTACCAGCAGGCCTTCGAATACTTCGAAATGGGGTACGCCTCGGCGCTGGCCTCGATCCTCTTCGTCGTCGTCCTCGTGGTTACGGTGGTGATATTCCGCCTCTCCCAGCGCTGGGTCTACTACGAGGGCATGGCGCCCAACGAGAGCAGCGGAGGGGTGCGCTGATGGCCGTCCCAGCCATTCTCGCATTCGATCGTGGTCCAAGCAGGCGGGGATCATGGCGGCGCAGCCATGTCATCCTCGTCGTCGTGCTGGCAATCGGCGGGTTCATCACCGTCTTTCCGCTGCTCTGGATGGTGGGCACCTCGCTCAAGGCGCTACCGGATACGCGCTCCTTCCCGCCCGTTTGGATCCCCTGGCCGCTGCATTGGGAGAACTACCGCGACGCCTTCGAGATGCAGCCCTTCGCCCGCTACATGGCGAACTCGCTGATCATCTCGGCCGCCGTCGTGATCGGCGAGCTTCTCTCCGGCTCCTTCATCGCCTACGGTTTCGCGCGGTTGCGCTTCCCCGGCCGGGATTTCCTTTTCATGCTCCTGGTGAGCACGATGATGGTCCCCTTCATCGTCCGCCTGGTGCCGCTCTTCCTGATCTTCAAGGAGCTCAACTGGATCAACACCTGGCTGCCCCTGATCGTGCCCAGTTTCTTCGGCACGCCCTTCTTCATCTTCCTCATGCGCCAGTTCTTCTTAACCATTCCGTCCGAGCTCCGAGAGGCGGCGCTGCTCGACGGGGCGACCGAGATCGGCGTCTGGTGGCGCATCTACCTGCCGCTCTCCGGACCGGGCTTGGCGGTCGTCGCTGTGATGGCCTTCCAACTGACGTGGCACGACTTCCTGCCGCCGCTCATCTTCCTCAACGATCAGGAGAAGTTCACTGCCGCCCTCGGCCTCGTCCACATGCTCTCGCCCAGTGGGGGCTCGACCGAGTTCTGGAACCTGCTCATGGTCTTCGCCGTCGTCATGGTCCTACCGATGCTGATCATGTTCGCCGCCGCCCAGAAGTACATTATCAAAGGCGTCACCCTCACCGGGATCAAGGGGTAGAACATGCCCAGTTACCATCATGGCCTCCGTCAATCCGAGCGGAATGACGTGCGAGACACGCGGATCGACCGGCTAGCCTGGGCGACCGCGACCTACCCGTTCAAGGTCTGGGGCTTCGGCGAGAGCATCGCCATGGAGGCGCTCCTCGCGGCCGGCGGGGAACACCACGCCTTCGCCGCCGGACTGATCGACCGCTGGACGCGGGAAGCGCCACCGCTCCACGCCGTTCCACTGGCCCACGTGGCGCCGGGCGTGCCATTGTTGAGCCGGTACGCGGAGACCGGCGACTCGACGTTGATCCGCCGCGCCGGCGAACTGGCAGGCGTGCTGACCGGACTGCCCGTCGGTCAGCACGGCGCCCGCATCCACCGTGCCGACTTAGCGGGATGGAAGCACCAGGTCTGGGTCGATTGCATGCATCTCGACGGTCCGTTCCTGGCGCGATTGGCGGTTCATCTCCATGAGCCGGATTTCCACGACTTCGCCGCCGACCTCCTGCTCACCCACGCCCGGCCCTTGCAGGACGAGCGCACCGGACTCTTCTCGCACGGCTTTAACGACACCGAGGGCCGGGCCAATGGCGTCTTCTGGGGACGCGGACTGGGATGGGCGCTGCTCGGTTTGGTCGATACGGCCGCGGAGCTGCCAGCGTCACACCGGGCGCGCGCGGAGATCGGACAGCGACTCATCGCACTCGTCGCCGGCATGGCCGCGACCGAAGCGGCGCCGGGCGCCTGGCACACGGTCGTCGATCACCCCGAAACGTACCTGGAACCTTCCGTCAGCGCCTTCGTCGCCTTGGGCGTCGGGCGGGCCGTCAGGCACGGCCTCGCCGCCGCCGAATATGCCGCGTTGGCCGATCGCGCATGGGCCGCGACCGCGGCCGGCTTCTCGGCGGATGGCGCGCTCCTCGACGTCTCCGACGCTACGCCGGTCGGTGCCGACGCGGCCCACTACGGCGCGCGTCCGCGCGGCGTCTTCCCTTGGGGGCAGGGGCCGGCCCTACTCGCCGCGATTGAACGCGTCCACGCGGACGTGATCAAAACGGAGTCAACCCATGTCCCAGCCTGAGCCTGAGCGGATCGCCCGCGTCGAGGCAATTGTCCTCAAGGTCCCGCTGCCCGAAGGCAAGACCTACTGGGGCAAGGCCAGTTGGGGGTCGGAAGAAGGTTCCCGCGTCCTCCCACTCTCCGCCGAGTACCCACCACCGCGGCGGCGGCGCTACATCTACTCCGAGACGATCGACTGCTGCCTGGTGCGGATCGAGACGGCATCGGGCGCCGTCGGTTGGGGCGAGGCCAAGGCGCCGGTGGGCGCGGAGGCGACCGCCCGCATCGTCGAAAATCTGCTCGGTCCGATTGTCACCGGCGCGAATCCCCTCGATATACGCGTCTTGTGGGAGCGGATGTACCTCGCGATGCAGGTCCGGGGGCACACCAGCGGTTTCTGGCTGGAAGCGATCGCCGGGGTCGATATCGCGCTCTGGGACCTTGCCGGCCGCCTGCTTGGTCAGCCGATCCATCAACTGCTCGGCGGCGCCTTCCGCGACCGGGTGCGGGTCTACGCCTCCGGCCTGCCGGGTCTCTACGACGGCATGGATGAGTCCGCCCTCGCCCGCCTGGCCGACCTCGCCCGCGGCCACGTGGCGAACGGTTTCACGGCGATGAAGATGGCGCTCGGCCACGGGATCGAGCCCGATATCCGGGCGGTGGCCGCGGTGCGGGAGGCCATCGGGCAGGACGTTATCCTCTTTGTCGATGCCGCCGGCGTCTACGACCCGCAACAAGCGATCAAGCTTGGCCGCATGTTGGAGCGGTACGACGTCGGCTGGTTCGAGATGCCGATCCGCACCGACAACTTGCCGGGCTACATCCAAGTCGCGACCGCGCTCGACGTCCCGATTGCCCTCGACGCCCTCACCACCCGCGCCCAGGCGCGCGACTACGTCGGCGGCGGCGGGGTGGACGTCATCCAGCCGGACGTCTGCCGCGCCGGCGGCATCTCCGAGAGTCTGAAGATTGCCGAAGCCGCCGACCTCTACGGCGCGGCCTGCGCACCGCACGTCAGCATCGGCTCGGCCGTCCACTTCGCCGCCACCCTGCAACTCGCCCTCGCCCTGCCCAATCTCTTCATCGCCGAGCACTGGATCGGCGACAACCCGATCGGCGACCAGATCCTCACCAAACCGATGCCGGCGCCGGTCGAGGGCTATGTCTCCGCACCCAGCGGCAACGGTCTCGGTATCGAGGTGGACGAAGCCGCCGTGCGCCGTCTCGCGCAACTCGCCGAGCAGTCGTCAGGAGTGTTCAGCCTGGCATGAAGATCGAGGCAATCGAGGCATTCGTCCTCGCCGGCGACAAGGATTACCAGGGCGGTGCCGGGTTGGCGGCGCCGCAAGCGCGCGACCGCGCCGCGCCGCCACGACGCGCCCTGGCCGACGTGAGCGACCTCCACATCTGCGTCTACCCGCCCCGCGCGCAGACCTGTCTCGTGAAAATCACCGCCGCCGACGGTACGGTTGGTTGGGGCGAGGCCCATGCCCCTCTTGGTCCACGGGCGACCAAAGCGGTCGTCGAGGACGTCCTGGCTCCCATCCTGATCGGCGCGAACCCGCTGGCCGTCGAGCGCCATTGGGAAAAGATGTTCGGCAGCATGCGCCTGCGCGGCCACAACGCCGGGTACCAGCTCGAAGCAATCGCCGGCGTCGATATCGCCCTTTGGGACCTGGCCGGCAAGCTGCTCGACGTGCCGGTCTACCACCTGCTCGGCGGCCCGTTCCGGACCGAGTTGCCGGCCTACGCCTCCGGCGTGCCCGGCGCGACCGTCGCCGACCGCGTCGCCACCGCCGAACGGATCATCGGCGAAGGCTACACGGCGATGAAAGCCTCCATCGGCCGTGGCGACGTCGACACCGACCTGGCCGGCATCGAGGCAATCGCCGACGCCGTGCGCGGCAAGGCCGATCTGCTCGTCGACGCCCACGGCGCGTACTCGACTGAGAACGCGCTCTACGTCGGGCGCAAGCTCGAAGCAATGGGCGTCTATTGGTTCGAAGATCCGCTGCCGCCGGAAGACGTCGACGGCTACGCCCGGCTGGCGGCGGCACTCGACATGGCCGTCGCGGTCGGCGAGACCGACTGCACCCGCTGGCAGATCGCCGAGCGGCTTCGTCGCCGTGCCGCCGACGTCCTGCTGCCCGACATCTGCCGCGCGGGCGGCATCTCCGAGGGCCGGCGGATCGCGACCACCGCCAGCCTCCACAACGTCAAATGGGCGGCCCACGTCAGCATGGGCAGCTCGGTCCACGTCGCCGCCGCCGCCCACCTCGCCGCCGCCAGCGCCAACTTCCTCATCTTCGAGTTCTCCAGCTCCCCGAACCCGATCGGCGACAACCTGCTCACCGCGCCGCTCCACCCCGAAGATGGGATCCTGCGCGTCCCGGACGGTCCGGGACTGGGCATCACCTTCGACAAAGCGGCGTTGCGTCGCGCGACCGGAGATGAACCATGACGCGCGATCGCGGGGCATGCCGGCGACTGGAGGGGACGGTCGCGATTGTGACCGGAGCGAAGCGCGGGTGCGCCAGATGCTGCTGGTGCCGCGCTTCATGCGCTACCAGCAACTGCAAATCTATGACACGCTGTGGGCGTTGATCCTGCCGGGCCTGTTCACCGCCTTCGGCACCTTTCTGCTGCGCCAGATCTTCTTGACGATCCCGCGGGACTTGGTCGACGCGGCGCGCATCGACGGGGCGAACGAGTTCCAGATCTACGCGCGAATCATCCTCCCGCTGGCAAAGCCCCCTCTCGCGTCGCTGGCGATCCTGGCGTTCGTCTGGAGCTGGAACGACTACGAGACGCCGCTCGGTCTGACCCGCTATATTGACGAGGCGGGCAGCTTCAGCGCGGCGCTAATCATGGCCGGAGCCGTCTCATCCATCGTCCCGGTGGCGATCGTCTTCCTGATCTTGCAGCGGCAATTCATCCAGGCACTCGCCCGCTCCGGGCTGAAGGGATAGGCGCCGCGCAAGCGGTTCGCGACGGGCAATCGGCCCGAGAAAGGCGTGAGCACGCACCGATGGAACAGACTAGCATTGGCGGTCGCTGGCACTCGCGACCAGCGAAACCCGTCCGCGGCGTCTACGCGATTCCGCCGACCCCCTTTGACGCCGGAGGCAAGTTGGATGAAATTTCGCTGGCTCGCTGCGTCGACTTCTGCGTCGCCGCCGGCGCGCACGGGGTCGTCGCCCCGGTCAACGCCAGCGAGGCGATTATCCTGACCGACGCCGAGCGGCCGCGGGTGACCGAAGTCCTTGTTGCCCAGGCCGCGGGCCGCATTCCGGTCGTCATCGGCGTCTCCGGCGTCAGCACCGCCGCCTCGGTCCTCTACGCCGAGCACGCCGCTAAGTCCGGCGCCGATGCGGTAATCGCGATGCCGCCTTACGTCAAGCACCCGCCCGCCGCCGAGATACTCGACTTCTACGCGGCGGTCGCCCGCGCCGCCGATCCGCTTCCCGTTTGGATCCAGGACTTCATCGGGCCAATCGGCACGCCGATGGAGCCGGTGCTCCTCGCCCGGCTGCTGACCGAGATCCCCGGCGTCGACTACCTGAAGGAAGAGACCGCCTTCGCGCCGCAAGTGATGAGCAAGGTGCGGGAGCTCGCGGGCAATAGCCTGAAGGGGATGATGGGCGGCATGGCCGGCCGCTACCTGCTCGAGGAGTACCGGCGCGGCGCCCACGGCACGATGCCCGCCTGCGAAGTGGCGGACGCCCACGTCGCCGTCTGGAACGCGCTCGACCGCGGCGACGAGGAGGAGGCTCGTCGCCTCCACACCCAACTCCTGCCCCTGCTCAACTTCGAGGCGATGTATTCCTTTACCGTCTACAAGGAAGTCCTCTACCGCCGCGGCGTCATCGCCTCCCCCACCACCCGCATCCCCGGTGCCGGCGCCCTCGACGCGGAGAACCACCGCGAGTTGGATTTGATCCTGCGGGATCTGGAACCGTTGCTGACGGTTGGGAAGCCGGTATCGTCGGCCGCGTCCTGACGGTCGGCAGGTAGATCAAGGACATGACCGTTGACGGCGCCGCCCACTCGGATTACATTCGGACCACCGACGTCGTTAGGCGTATTCGCAGTCGGCCGGAGTCAGGTCATGGACCAGCGCACGCCCGGAGAATGGGCTGAGATCGAAGCGTTTCGAGACCGCATTCGGCGCAGGCCCGGGGTCATCGTGCATCGACCGCGGAAGCAGGTTCCTTACGTTCCCGACGTCACGATTGTTGGTCCAATCTCGATTGACGAATTGCTTGGATACGACGAGGACGATGAGGATACTGCCGGCGAGGACCAGACCAGATTGTGAGCATCCGATCGCTTCCTCCTACTGATGTCTACCTCGATACCAGTGTTGTCGTCGCCGGTATGTATCCTGGCACGCCGGACGCAACGGCCTGTCGCCGTTTCTGCCAACAGTTGGCAACTGACGGCACCCATGTCTATTTCTCGCAAGTGCTACGACTGGACCTTGCGCGAGCAATGAGACGGCTTGCCACGAAGGCCGATAAGCTTGCTGAAGAGGACCAGTTTCGGTATCGCCTCGATCAATGGGGATCGAATCCATTGATTCGCCAGCGGTGGCTTACCAACGGACTCCGTCGGTTCCATGCCTTTCTGGATCAGTTTGAGGAAGCCGTGGAGATTCCACTGACCACCGCGGACTGGCGGCAAAGCCTGGAATTCATGGCGGTCGAAGCGCTCGATGCGACCGACGCCATGCACCTCGCGGTCGCACGGTCGCTCGGCATCAACGACTTTGCGACAACGGACGGCGATTTCCGGCGGATCATCCACCCCAGGATCCATCTGATCCGCGATGCGGATCAGCCGCGATGACAGTCCGCGGCTCGTTCGCTCCGTTCCCATGTGTTGTGCAGGCATAGGTCAACCCATCCGGTTTCCACGACACGGGATATTCGTGCAAGACGCGCCACAGGACGTCATCAGATTGATCGACCTCGATCTGCACCATCCATCCTCGTTGACTCGCCCCGGCCAGGCAGCGTGCTACGAGCGCGGCCGTTAGGTCCGCCGCGTCAGCTTGATATTGATCCGCGACACAGGCCCAACCCAAATCGACCGCTCCCTGGGCGCCGCCTAAGCGCAGGCTGCCGTCAGCAGCCAGCGTCTCGCCGCGCGGGACCAGAAATGCCGCTGACGGGATGAGGTCCTCCCCAAGAAAGAGCTCGCTCGCCTTGAGATCGAGGAGAGGAGATGGCGGATCCCAACCATGATTGCGGCGGTACGCTGTCGCCTCGCTCTTGCTCAAACCGGATAGAATCGACGCTTCGGATACCGCATGGTCGGATTCGGCGCGCACGCATCACCGACAAGGCAAGACCGTGTCAAACGAACTCCTGCACGTCGGCTTGCAATCCCTCGACGACTGGGAAGCCACCTGGCCCGCGTTCAACCAGGACGAAACCCTTACCGTTCCGCCTGACAAGGCCCGCCGGATCATCGCCGAGCTCACCGAACGATTGACCGAAAACTACCCGTTCTTCCACCCGTCGTACGCCGGGCAAATGCTGAAGCCGCCGCACGAGATCGCGACTGTCGCCTATGCCCTGGCGCAGCGGATCAACCCGAACAACCACGCGCTCGACGGCGGGCCGGCGACGGCGAAGATGGAGCGGGAGGTCGTCGCGGACCTGGCCGCGATGTTCGGCTACGACCCGGCGCGCACCCTCGGCCATCTCACGTCGAGCGGCACCATCGCCAACCTCGAGGCGCTCTGGGTCGCCCGCTCGTTGCATCCGGACGCGGCGATCGCTTTCTCGGCCGAGGCGCACTACACCCACGCCCGCATGTGCGAGGTGCTCGGCGTCCGCGCGGTCAAGATCGCCGCCGACGGCGCCGGCCGCATGGCCCCCGGCGACCTGCGGGCAAAACTCCAAACCGAGCGGATCGGCGCCGTCGTTGCCACCGCCGGCACGACCGGCCTCGGCGCAGTCGACCCGATCCCGGACCTCCTCGCTTTGCAGCAGGCGCACGGTTTCCGCATCCACGTCGACGCGGCCTACGGCGGCTTCTACGCGCTCCTCGCCGGCGAGGACGACGATGCCCTCAGCCCGGCGGACGCCGCCGCCTACCGCGCCATCGCCCACTGCGACAGCATCGTCGTCGACCCGCACAAGCACGGCCTGCAACCCTACGGCTGCGGCTCCGTGTTGTTCCGCGATCCGACGGTCGGCCGCTTCTACCAGCATGACTCGCCCTACACCTACTTCACCTCGGACGACCTCCACCTGGGCGAGATCAGCCTCGAATGCTCCCGCGCCGGCGCCGCCGCCGCTGCCCTTTGGGCAACCCTCCAGTGTTTCCCGTTGCGCGCGGACGAAGGGCTTGGTCCGGTGTTGCGAAAGTGCCGTCAGGCCGCCCTCGCCTGGGCCGACCTCATCCGCGCCAGCGACCGGCTGCGTCTCATGGTCGAGCCGCCGCTCGACATCTTGACCTTCTACGCATTGCCTACCGACGGCGACCGCCGCGTCTCGGCCATCTCCGCGCTGACCGAGCGCGTCTTCGCCGCCGGCATGGCCGATCGCGAGCGCCCCTTCTATCTCGCCAAGCTCGTCGCCTGTCCCGACCTCCTCCAGGCGCACGACGACCTCGTCTGGGACGCGCCAACAATGACGGTCTTCCGGAGTGTCCTGATGAAACCGGAGCATCTGGCAGAGGCGACGCGGTTGCATGAGCGGTTCTTGGCTGTTTTGAGGGAGAACGCTGGAAACTAGCGATACACGTCACGGCGGTGACCGACTTTGACGACCAACACAAACAGGCGATCGTCCTCGATGGAGTAAATAGCGCGGCAGTCGCCCACTCTGAGGCGATAGTATCCCTTTACGCTGGATAGCAGGCGCGATCCGACCGGTCGTGGATCATCGCTTAGCGCTTCGAGGCGTGCGAGGATCCGGGTTCGGATCGCTTGTGGCAGGCGTTTGAGATCCCGCTGTGCTCGCGGTGAGAGATCTACCGTGCATCGCATGGAAAATCAGAGGCCCAGTTGGGCCTTGAATTCTTCCAGCGAGATTGTTCCTTTCTCCCGCGCTTCTGCCAGCGCCGCATCTGCATCTTCGATGTCGATCCGATCCTCGTACTCTTCCAACCACCGCAGGTCTTCCATTGGCACTATCGCGGCGAGTTCCTTGCCACGCCGCGTAAGTACGACGCGTTCGCCTCCAAACGCGGCTCGATTGACCACCTCTGCCAAACGCTCACGTGCTTCGACCGTCGATATCTGTACCATTGGATTACCTCCATTTCGTTCGATCGATTACGTACGAAATGTACGTTTCGGCGTGCTTCTTGTCAATCCCCGACACGAAACCGCGGCGCAACCTCCCGCGCAAAGAGCCGCATCCCGTCGTCGCTTGGCGCGTCCATGAACCAGAACATGAAGTGGCTAATCCCCTCCTCCTCGTACGCCCGGATGCGCGCGGCGACCTCGTCTGGCGTGCCGATGATCCAGTCGTCGGCCATCTGGCGCGGCAACTCGTCGGTCTCGCCATTGACGAATGCCGCGAGGTCGGCATGCTCGGCGTAGCGGTCGAGGAAGGGTTGAATTTCGGCCGGCAGCCCTTGTCCAGTCGCCGCCAGTTCGATCATCCACCGGAGGCGCGCGCGGAGCGTCTCGCGGTCCGGCGCGATCAGGATCTGGGTCTCCAGACTCTTCTCGATCTCGTCGAACGACCGGCTGTTGCGCGCGCACGCCGCGCGGAGGGCGGTCAGCCGCCGCCGTAACTCGGCAATCGGCGCCGGCGTCGTGTTCCACCCCTGGCCGTAGCGGGCGCAGGCATCGAGCACGCCCGGCGATGCCTCGCCGAACCAGATTGGCGGGTGCGGCCGCTGGACCGGCTTCGGCGTACAGATCGCATCGCGCACGCGGTAGGTCGGACCGTCGTGGGTCACCGGCCCGTCAGTTGTCCAGAGCTGCAGGATCAGCTCGGTCGCTTCGACGAGGTCGGCGATGCGCTGGTCAAGCTCGTCCTTCCACGGGAGCCCGTAGCAGACGTACTCGCGTCCCATGTAGCCGCAATCGAGGAAGTGGATCAGCCGGCCACCGGAGACTTGATCGAGCGTCGCGGCCATCTTCGCGGCCAGCGCCGGGTGGCGGAAGTAGTTGGCCTGGTGGATCATCCCCAGCTTCGCCCTGATCGTGGCGCCCGCCAGCGCCGAGAGCACCGTCCACCCTTCCAGGATCGCGTCGTCTTTCCCGAGCATCAGGTGGTCGGCGACCCAGAGCGAATCGTAGCCAAGCCGATCCGCGGCGCGACCGAACTCGATCGTCGTCCACGCGTCCAGTTCCGCGTAACTCGGCGTGCGAAAGAGGTGGATTCCCGGAGAAGCGAAGATCGGCAGGCAGAACCCGAACTGAACCGTGGGCATGACCGCTCCTCCTCGCCTACTATCCTACGAAATGATCAGGTCGTAGAACGCGCGATCCCGCTTCTCCAGCATCGGGATGATCGTGCCGTCGATGATCTCCTTGAAGTGCGGCGTCGCCCGGTGCGCGTCGATGGCCGCCTGATCTTCGTAGAGCTCGTAGAGCAGAAACCGGTCGGGATCATCATGCGACCGCGACACCTGATACAGCGCGCACCCCGGCTCGCGCTCCTTGACCAGCGGCGCCATCGGATTCAGCGCCGCCTCGATCTCGTCCCCCTTCCCCGCTTGTCCGTGGTAGATCGCCGTCAATACAATCATCGTCTGCTCTCTCCTTCGAGCCGTCAGCCGTCAGCCGTCAGCAAGCGGAAGGCGGAAGGCGGAAGGCGGAAACACCCGGTACTCGGTACTCAATCCACCCGGTGCTCGATCGGCTCGCCGCGCAGCGAGCGCAGCACGTTGTACCAGAGAACGTGCGAGTCGCGGACCCAGGTCCACGGACTTTGCCACGCGATATGCGGCGTGAGCGTCACGTTGGCGTCCAGCCGCTCGTGCAGGTCGTGCAGTGGGTCGTTTGTCGGCAACGGCTCATCGAAAAAGACATCGAGTGCCGCGCCGCCGATGCGCCTTTCTTGAAGGGCCGCGGTCAGTGCGCTCTGATCGACGAGCTTGCCGCGCGCCGTGTTGATGAAGAGCGCATCCGGTTTCATCAGCCCGATCTCGCGCGCCCCGATGATGCCGTGGGTCCGCTCGCTGAGGGCAAGCTGCACGCTCAGCACGTCGGCACGGGCAAAGAGGTCGTCCCACTCGACGTAGCTGACGCCATATCGCTCCTCAAGCTCCGGGAAGCGCTCGATGTCCCAATAGATCGTTGGCATGTCGAACGCTTGGGCGATCCGGGCAATCGGCCGGGCGATCTCCCCAAACCCCACCAGGCCGAGCGTCAGGTCGCGGGCCAGCGTGATGCCCGGAAACATGCCCCAGCGATCGACGAAGGCGCGGTCCTGCATGTGAACCCGCAAGGCAGGTAACCGCTTCAAGTGGTTGAGGATGAAGGCCCAGACATGCTCGGCGACGGCGATGTAGTTCACCAACGGTGTCGCCGCGACCGGGACCCCTTTCGCTCGCGCCGCCGCGACCGGCACGCCCCGGTAGTCCTGACCGAGATGCTGGAGCAGCCGCAATCGGGACGCGCCCTCGACGGCCGCCGCCGGCAGCCGTTCCTTGTGGATGACGACGTAGTCGGCGTCCACCACCGTCTCGACGATTTGCCCGACGCCGGTCAGTTGCCGCACGGCGGGCGCAAAGTCCTGTTGCAACGCGCCGAAGATGCCAGGGCCGGTCGGGTTCGCCTGATACCACTCGAGGTCGACGTCATACCCCGCGAGGAGTTCCGCGAAACTCGGCGCATGCGCCGCCCCCGCCGGGTCCTCCGCCAGCATCCACTCCTTGATCTCTGGCGACCACGACGCCCACGGCCGCACCCCTAACAACGTATTGCCGATGTTGTCCCAGACGACGATCTTGACGGGTCGCATTGCTCCGTCCCTCCACGGAACATGGCCAATCGCCCTTGACGGATCGTTCTGATACTGCTATCCATCATACACGCAAATCCGAACACGCAATCACATATGTGAACAAATCCGAAGCGAAGGGAGACGCCGCGGGTGGGCCGCCCGGCAGTTCTCACCAACCCAATACCCCCGACGCCGCGGACCGACCCAGGCAGACAAGCCCAGGTCAAGTCGGCCGGGCGCGTCCTCGACATCATCGAGGCGCTGGCCGCCGCGCCGGACGGCCTCGGTTTCGGCGAGCTTGCCCGCGCCCACCGCTTCCCCAAGAGCAGCCTCCACGGCTTGCTGAACGTCCTCACCACCCGCGGCTATGTCACGCTCGATCCCGATCGCCGCACCTATTCCCTCGGCATCCGTGCTTGGGAGGCAGGACAGGCCTACCTGCGCCATCGCGACGTGGTGCGCGAGGCGCTGCTGGTGATGGAGGGAATCGTCCGCGAGATCAACGAGACGGTTCAGCTCGCCATCCTCGACGGCATCGAAAACGTCTATCTCGCCAAGGTCGACTGCACCCACCCAATCCGACTCCAATCCGAGGTTGGCAAACGCCTCTTTGCCCACGCCACGGGGCTGGGCAAGGTTCTGCTGGCCCATCTGCCGGAGGATGAGTTGCATGCCCGACTCGATGGCGTCGCGCTGCCGTCCTTCACGCCGAATACCATCGCTCACCTGCCCGACCTATTGCGGGTGCTGGAGACCGTCCGCGAGCGCGGGTTCGCGGTCGACGACCAGGAATACACGCCGGGGCTGCGTTGCGTCGCCGTCCCGATCCGCGAGCACGACGATCGCGTTTCCACGGCGCTGAGCGCCTCGATCCCGATGATGCGCGCCGGAGCGGACCAACTCGAGGCGGCGTTGCGCGCCGTCGCGGCCGGCAGCATCGAAATCTCGCGCCGCCTCGGCCGCGCCCACGCCGACCACCGTCTCGTCGCCCTCACCGATTGGCGGGGCGACGTCATGGCCACGCCCGCATTCTCCACGGCAAGGAGGTGATCGAACGACACTGCTGGGGCCGAACAAACCGGCTGTTGATCGCGCGATGCGCGTAAAGGAGGCGATGATGCCAGACTTCCGGCTCAACCGACGACGACTACTCGGGACGTCCGCGGCCAGCGTGCCCGCGATGCTCCTCCACTTGAAGGGCGGCTCGGCCGCCGCGCAAGAAGGCACCCCCGAAGGCGGCCTCGTCGAGATCGCCACGGCCGAGGCGGGCGGCGCCGAAGGCGAGCTCAGCGGCGCCATCGTGATCGCCGTCCAGAGCACCGACACCCAGACCTACCAGGCCCTCGCCGACGCCTACACGGCGCTCCACCCGAACGTCGAGGTCCGGGTCGAGGTCAAGCCGGCCGACGGCTACCAGGAGTTCATCCGCGCCCAGTTCGCGGCCGGCACGCCCGAGGCCTCGATCGTCAATGGCAACGTCGTCGCCGACCTGATCCAGGCCAAGCAGTTCGTCGACATGTCGGCCTACCTCGACCGCACCAACCCCTACACCGGCGAGCCCTGGCGCGCCTCGATGGACGAGACCGCAATCTCGAACATGGCGAACCCGGTCACCGGCGAGATCTACACCCTCAACCTGGAAACGGTGCAGGTGCTCTGGTTCTACAACAAGACCGCCTTCGAGCAGGCCGGCATCCTGGCCGAGGCCGAAGAGCTCGCCCAAACCGAGACGAACCAACCGACCTGGGACCAGTTCATGGGCTGGTGCGACAAGCTGACCGAAGCCGGCTACATCCCGGTCGCCATCGAAGGGGACTACCGCTCCTTCTGGGAGCTGCGCTTCGGCTGGCTCGCCCGGATGTACCTCGACCAGTTCACCCGCGACGAGGCCGAGCTGGTCCGCTCCCAGCCGGGCGACTGGAATTTTCGAGAGGGGATCGACGACGTCTGGGAGTACGACCCGACCGACCCGCACAACGACGACACAACCAGGATCACCTTTAACAGCCAGCGTCAAATGATCGCCCTGCGCGAGGGCCAGCAGACCGTCAACGGCCCGAAGTTCGAAGCCCTCTATACCAACTTCAAGCAGTTCAACGACCGCGCCGCGCCGCCGGGCTGGCTCGGCACGACCGACGCCTACCCGCTTTTCTTGACCAGCGAGGCGGCGATCCGGCTCGACGTGGCCGCGCTGCTCGGCAACTTCGAGCGCGACATCCGCAACCTGGCCGAAGGGCGCTACATCTCGCAAGCTGGCGCGGCGGAAGGCGAACCGACGCCGACTCCGCTGCCAGGCCGCGACCTCGAAACGTTCGAGATTGGCTCCTTCAACAATCCCTCGATGGAGGGACCGGAGGTCGACGCGCCCGCGCGGACAATCGAAGTGAACATCGGCTTCCTCTCGGTGCCGAGGAAGGACCAGGCGCAGAACGACCTCGAAATGGACTTCCTGATGTATTTGACGAGTCCGGACGGATTCGGCCTCTACCTGGAGAACCGGCTCGATCCGAACAACGCCGGCTCCGGCGGTGTCGTCGGCCCGCCGATCGTTATTGACGCCGCGCTGCCGGGGGACCTCGCCGAGAAGTTCGCCCAGCTCAAACTGATCGGCAACACCGAAAAGCCGACCGCTGGCACCTACCGCGCCCGCGGCATCGCCGACTATCAACCGTCCGTCCGCGAATGGGTCGATCTGTCCCAGCAGTACTTCGCGGGCGACCTGGAGCTCGGAGCATTCCTCGAGCAGTACCAAGCATCGGTCGACAACCTCTTCCCCGAGATCCTCACCCACATGCAACTGACCGAGGAGGACCTCGCCAACCCGGACAAGAAACCGGCGAGCCAGGTCTAGACGGTAGGGTCTCTGTCATGCCGGACCGCGATCGTGTAGGGGCGGACCTCCGTATCCGCCCGCGTCCGAAACCGACGCGTTGCGATGATGGACGCGGGCGGACTTCGCTCAGAATGGGCGCCCGGTCCGCCCCTACGGGCATGCTCCTTGCCTTCCTCCTGCTCCTGTTGCTGCCCATCGCCGTACATGCCGCGGAGGGATGGACGGCCGACACCGGGGCGATTGTCTACGGCGTGGCTACCAGCGAGGATGGTAGCCTGATCGTCGCGGGACGACGGGACAATACGGTCGTTGCGTATGATGCCGCGGGGGCGGTACTGTGGACGTTCGCGACCGAGGGGACCGTCTACGACGTCGCCGTCTCGGCCGATGGGCAGCGCATCGCCGCCGCTTCCGAGGACCGCCACGTCTATCTGTTCGATGGCGCCGGCGCGGAATTGTGGCGGCATCGCGGCTCGCAGACCTTCCGTAGCGTCTCGATCACGGGCGACGGCGCGATCGTCGCCGCCGGGTCGGAGGACCGCACCGTTTCCCTCTTCGACGTGTCCGGCAATGTCACCGCGCAATTCACTGCCAGCGACCACGTGATGCAGGTCGCGCTCTACGGCGGCGCGGGCGGCTTCCGCGTCGTCGCCGGCAGTCGCGACTCGCGCGTGGCGCTCGTCAGCAGCGATGGACAACGGCTCTGGGAAGAGACGCTCAACTACGGCGTGCGCGGCCTCAGCGTGACCGCCAACGGCGCGTTTGTCGCGGCCGGCGACGACCGGGGCACGCTCTACCTCCTCGACGGGGCCAGCGGCAACGTCGTCCGGGAGCAGTCGATCGGCAACCCCGTGCCGGCCGTCGCCATCAGCGCGGACGGCAACGTCGTCGTCGCCGGCAGCGACTCGGGCGATCTCCGCGTCTTCGACGCCGACCGCGACGAGACCCAGCACGCCGCGACGGGCGCCATCATCGCCGACCTCGCCCTGACCGGCGACGGCACGCTGGCCGCCGTCGCCGCGGGCGAACAGGTCCGCGTCTACCCACGCGGCGACGACGGCGCCTTCCAGGTGCCGGAACGCGCCTCGCGCTTCTGGCGCTTTGCGATCCCGATCCTTGCCGTTCTCGCCGTCCTAGCCACCCTTGCCGTCCTCCTCGGCCTCCGCCAGCGACCGAACGGCGAACGCGCCTGGCGCGGTTACGCGCGGCAGCAGCGGGGGTTGGCCACGGACGTTTGGCGGGCGCGTATTTCGTATCTGTTCCTGCTGCCGACGATCATCCTGCTGCTCATCTTCAACTACTATCCGGCCTTTTCCGGCATCTATCATGCCTTCACCGAGTGGACCCCCGGCGTCGAGACCACATGGGTTGGCCTGGGGCAGTTCGAGGCCCTGGCCGATAATCGCTATTTCTGGACCGGCATCGGCAATCTGCTCATCCTGATCGGCACCGGCTTCCTCAAGCTGGTCATCCCGCTGGCTGTCGCCGAGATGATCTTCCACCTGCGTAGCTCGCGCGTGCGCTATGCCTTCCGCACCCTCTTTGTCCTCCAGGTGATCGTGCCCGGCGTCGTCGGCATCCTGCTTTGGGTCAACGTCTACGACCCGAACATCGGGCTTGCCAATCAGACGCTTCGCGCGCTCGCACTCGACGACCTCGCCAAGTTTTGGCTGGGTGACGCCGACACCGCGATCTGGGCGATCGTCTTCATGGGCTTCCCGTGGGTCAGCGCCTTCGCGCTGCTCATCTTCTATGGCGGGCTGATCTCGATCCCTGGCGAGCTCTTCGACGCCGCCGCGCTCGACGGCGCCTCGACTCTGCGCCGCATCTTTAACGTCGATCTGCCCCTACTCCTTGGACAGGTCCGCCTGCTGCTGATTCTGACCTTCATCGCCATGGTCCAGGAGTTCGCCGCCATCTTCCTCACCACCGGCGGCGGTCCCGGCAGCTCGACCTACGTCCCGTCGCTCGAGCTCTATTACCAGGCCGTGCGCTTCAACAACTTCGGGGCCGCCTCGGCTATCGGCGCCGTCCTCTTCATCGTCATCCTGGCCGGCACCATCTTGAATCTACGTTACGTCAAGTCGCCCGTGGAGTACAGCACGTAGGAACCCAGGAGAAACCACATGGCGAAGGCCATCACCCAGTCGACGACCGAGGTCGCCGCCCGCCCGCGCGGCATGGCGAGATCGCGCGATCGGCACAAGGTCTGGGCGGGGCAGACGGCGCTCTTCGTCATTCTGGTTGCCATCCTCGTGCTCAGCTTCGTCACCATTGCCCTCATGTTCTTCCTCTCGTTGAAGGACAACGGTCAGATCTACGGCCGCTTCTGGAACCTGCCCGACCCGATCCGCTGGGAGAATTACCGGGACGGCTGGACGACGATGCGCCGCTACATTTTCAATAGTCTCCTCTACTCCTTGGCCTCCGTCGCGGGCGTTGTATTCCTCTCCTCACTTAGCGGCTACGTCTTTGCCCGCCACCGCTTCCCCGGCAAGGAGTTCATCTACGTCGTCATCCTCGCCTTGCTGATGGTGCCCGGCGTGCTGACGCTCATCCCCGCCTTCGTCCTCGTCCGCGACCTCGGCCTCATCAACACGCCATGGGCCCTGATCCTGCCCTGGACGGCCGGCGGGCAGGTCTTCGGCATCCTCCTCTGCCGCTCCTTCTTCGCCACCTTGCCGCAAGAACTCTTCGACGCGGCGAAAGTGGACGGCGCCTCCGAGTTCCAGCAGTACGGCCGCATCGCCCTCCCCCTCTCCTGGCCGATCCTCGTCACGCTCGCCATCATGCACCTCGTCGCCACCTACAACGACTTCATTTGGCCCCTGCTGACCATCTCCGATCCGAACATCCAGGTCGTCACTGTCGGCCTCACCCAGTTCCGCAACGAATTCGGCACCGTCAACTGGGGTCCACGCATGGCCGCCTACGCCGTCGCCTCGCTGCCATTGGTGATCCTCTTCGCCTTCGGCATGCGCTACTACGTGCGCGGTCTCACGTCGGGGGCCTTGAAGGGGTGATGGGTGTGTGATGGCCCCCTATCCCCCCCAAGCCCGCGCCCAGCGGACATCCGCCCCACTCTCCCCTCCCTCGGCGTCGGGCCAGATACCCGTCGCGTGGCGGTTGGAGGTGGGTATTAAACGAACGCACGGTGCCTTACCGTTTCACCGTCAACCCGCCGTCCACTGGCAGCAACACTCCCGTCAGCCAGGCCGCGTCGTCCGACGCCAGGTAGCAGACGGCGCGGGCGATGTCCCATGGTTGACCCGGCCGGTTCACCGGCAGCCCTGGGTTCGTCCAGGGCCGGTTCTCCCAGTGGTGACGATTGATGTCGGTCGGCACGCCGCCGGGGAGGACGGCGTTGACGCGGATGTTGTGCTCGCCCAGCGCTACCGCCATCGCCGCCGTCATCGCGTTGATGCCGCTTTTCGTCGCGCAATAGTGGACCTGCTCCGGGCCGCCGAAATAGCTGGAAACGCTCGAAATATGCACGATCGCCCCGCCGCCCTGGTCGCGCATCACCCGCGCGGCGGCTGGACTGGTTACGAACCCGCCGTAAAGGTTCGTCCGTACCGTCCCTTCCCAGACCTCGTCGGTCATCTCCCAGAACGAGCGGAATGGGCAGATGCCGGCGTTGTTGACCAGCACGTGGAGCCGTCCGAACCGTTCGACCGCCGCCGCGACCAACGCTTCGGCGTCCTGCCGCCTCCCCACATCCGCCCGCACCGCGAAGGCCGCACCGCCACCGCTGGTGATCTCCTCAACAAGATCGAGTGCGCTTTCCTCCGCCCGAACGTGGTTGACGACGACCGCCGCCCCCTCACCCGCCAGCTCCAGCGCAATCCCGCGCCCAATCCCCCGCGCCCCACCCGTGACGATCGCGACCTTCCCTTCAAACCGCCTGCTGCCCAAGCGCCCCTCCCTCATCACGGATCGATGCCTCGACGAAACGCTCGGTACTCGGTACTCGATACTCACTCTTCCAACCACGCCGGATTGACCGTCACGCCGACGCCCGGCTCGTCGGAGGGCGAGATGTAGCCGTCCCGCGGCAGGGGCACGCCGTTGAGGTATGGGTAGAGGGAGCGAACCGGGTCGTCTTCCCCCTCGTTGCCGATGACGACGCACTCGGCCCAGGGGGTATTCGGCTGCGAGGCGATGAAGTGGATCGCCCACGGTTGCAAGCCGCCCGCGTGCGGTATCACGTCGAGGCCCCAGGCGGAGGCCATCGCCGCCACTTTGCGCGCTTCGGTGATGCCGCCGACCCAGGCGAGGTCGGGTTGCAGGATGTGGCAGCACCCCCGCCCGATCAGCTCTTTGAAGCCATAGCGGGTGTATTCGTGCTCGCCGGTGGCCACGGTCGTCGTCTGGATCGTCCGAGTCAGATGAGCGTAGCCGTCGTAGTCATCCGGCGGCAAGCATTCTTCGATCCAGCGCACCCGATACGGCTCCAGCAAATGGGCCATCCGCACCGTGTACTCGACGTTCCAGGCCATGTAGCAGTCAAGCATGATCTCGGCGTCCGGCCCGACCGTTGCCCGCGTCTGCTCGACCAGCGCGACGTTCCCCTTCATCCCCTCCCAACCGTCGGCCGGTCCGTGCGGCATCGCCAGCTTGAAGGCACGGAAACCGAGCGCCTGGTAGCGCGCCACGTCGTTGCCGGTCGAATAGGTCGGCAGCCTGTCGCGCACCTTCCCGCCCAGCAGCCGCCACAGCGGTTGCCCCGTCGCCTTGCCGATCAGGTCCCAGAGGGCGACGTCGACCGCGCTGATCGCCATGATCGGCAACCCCTTACGCCCATACGGCAGGGAGGAGCGGAACATCTGGTCCCAGAGCTTCTCTACCGCGAAGGGGTCTTGGCCGGCGAGCAAGTTAGCAAAATGCTGCTCGATCATCGGCTTTGCCGGGGCCGGCGCGTTGCCGCCGATGCCGACCAGGCCGTCATCCGTCTCGATCCGGACCAGCACCTCGGCGCCCCAGCGCGCCCCCCAGGAGGAGCGCCGCTCCCGATACTCCGGGTAGATCGACATCGGGTTTGCCACCAGCGACTCGGAGAGCCAGGAGGCGGGCCGCGCCTCGGCCGGGCGGATCGGGGTCGCCGTCACACGGGTGATGCGCACAAAACGCTCCTTTGGTACGTTGCCGCCACACAAACTGACGGCTCCGGAATGAGCCGCCGCATCCTATCAAATGTCAACTGAGGAGGGATCAGATGGCGCGGATCGCCTTTCGGCTCTGGGTCAAGCCCGACCAGCTCGACGAATACATCGAGCACCACCGCGACGTCTGGCCGGACCTGCTGCGCGACATGCGCGACGCCGGCTACCGCAACTACTCGATCTTCGCCGACGGCCCCGAACTCTTCGGCTACCTCGAATGCGACGATTGGGACGCCGCCCAGGCCGCCATGGCCAAGAGCGACGCCAACCGTCGCTGGCAGGCATGGATGACCAATTTCCTCGCTACCCCCATCGACCCCGATAGCACCGATTCGGTCCGCCAAATGGAGGAAGTGTTTCGGCTGGATTGACGATTTCTCCCGTCATTCCGAGGTCACGAGGAATCTCCTTCGTTGGCCTTGCGAGGCGAGACTCCTCTCTTCGGTCGGAGTGACGGGGAGGCGGTTGGAATGACGGACGGAGCCCCCTTCAGGGGGGTTAGCTGGGTCAGCCCGGAGTCTTTAGCTCCGGGCGAGGCCAACTCAAAGGTGATGTGGAGCACCATGACGACAACAGACCTGACACCAACCACCCGTCGCTGCGAATACCTTACCAACCCCCTCGGCATCGACATTAGTCAACCACGCCTCTCCTGGACCCTCGATGCGAACGCCCGCGGTCGCCGACAAACCGCATACCAAATTCTCGTATCTACCAGCGAGGATCGGCTCATCGCCGGCGACGGCGACCTCTGGGATACCGGGAAAATCGCCAGTAGTCAGTCGGTCCACATGGCTTACGAAGGCACTCCCCTCGTCTCCGGACAACGCGCCTTCTGGGCCGTCCGCGTCTGGGACGAGAAGGATGCCGCGTCGGCCTACAGTGCCCCCGCGTGGTGGGAGATGGGTCTGCTTAACCAGGAGGACTGGCGAGGACAATGGATTTCGCTTGGCAAAGACGACGCGGAACCAAGCCCATTCCTACGCACCACCTTTTCCCTATCTCAGCCGGTCCGCCGGGCGCGGCTCTATGCCACCGCCCGCGGTCTCTACGAGGCGCGGCTGAATGGCGAACGCGTCGGCGACGCCGTTCTCTCTCCCGGCTGGACCGACTACACCAAGCGCATCCAATACCAAACCTACGATGTCGGCAATCTGCTCCATGTAGGCGAGAACACCTTCGGCGCCATCCTCGGGACCGGTTGGTATTGCGGCAGCGTCGGCTTCCAGGGCCAGCGCAACCATTACGGCACGCACCCGCAATTTCTGGCCCAACTCGTCGTCGAGCACGAGGACGGCACGACCACGACCATCGTCACCGACGAGACGTGGCGGGCGACAACCGGACCCATTCGCTCGTCCGATCTGCTCATGGGCGAGGAGTACGACGCCCGCGCCGAACTCCCCGGCTGGGATGCGCCGGGCTACGACGATGCCGATTGGTCGCCGGTGCGATCTGCACCGCTGGACGACGTGGCCCTCGTCGCCGACCGCGCCGAGCCGGTCCGCGTCACCGAGGAACTGATGCCGAGGTCAATCACGCCGCTTGATGAGCAAACCGCCATCGTCGACCTGGGCCAGAATATGGTCGGCTGGGTTCGCCTGAAGGTGCGGGGACCGGCCGGCACGCGCGTCCAGCTTCGCTTTGCCGAAGTCCTCAATCCCGACGGTACCCTCTACTCCACCAATCTGCGCCTCGCTCGCCAGACCGACGTCTACACCCTCCGCGGTGACGGCGAGGAGGACTTCGAGCCGCGCTTCACCTTCCACGGCTTCCGCTACGTCGAGATCACCGGCTACCCCGGCGCCCTCACTCCCGACGCCGTCACTGGCCGCGTCGTCGAATCGGCCACGCCACCGGCCGGCGCCTTCGCCTGCTCGAACGAGATGGCGAATCAGCTTCAGCGCGCCATCGTCTGGGGCCAGCGCGGCAACTTCCTATCGATACCCACCGACTGCCCGCAGCGCGACGAGCGCCTCGGGTGGCTGGCCGACGCCCAGATTTACGCCGGCACCGCCTGCTTCAACCGTGACGTCGCCGCCTTCTTTACCAAATGGCTGGAGGATGTCGCTGACGCCCAATCGCCAGAGGGAGCCTACTCCGACGTCGCGCCCCGCCTCGTCGACCTGGCAGACGGCGCCCCCGCTTGGGGCGACGGCGGCGTCATCCTCCCCTGGATCTTCTACCAACGATACAGCGACGTGCGGCTGATCGAACGTCATTACGACGGCATGGCCCGCTGGCTGGAGTACATCTACGCCGCCAATCCCGACTACCGGTGGGTCAATCGCCGTAACAACGACTTCGGCGACTGGCTCAACGTCGACGCCCCGACGCCGAAGGACCTCCTCGCCACCGCCTATTGGGCCTACGACGCCGATCTGATGGCCCGCATGGCCCGCGCCCTCGGCCGCGATGCGGACGCCGCGCGCTACGACGATCTCTTTGCCAAGATCAAGGCCGCCTTCATCGACGCCTACGTCGCGGCCGACGGCCGCGTCGCCGGCGCCACCCAGACCGGCTACGTCCTGGCCTTGCGCATGGACCTCTTGCCCGACGACCTCCGCGCGGAGGCGGCACGCCATCTCGTTGACGACATCGAGCGCCACGGCGGCCACCTGACCACCGGCTTTGTCGGCGTCGGCTACCTCTGCCCATTGTTAACGGAACTGGGCCACGCCGACCTCGCCTACCGCTTGCTTCTGAACGAGGACTACCCCTCCTGGGGCTACATGCTGCGCAACGGCGCGACGACGATCTGGGAGCGGTGGGACGGGTGGACCGAGGCGCGCGGCTTCCAAGACCCCGGCATGAACTCCTTCAACCACTACGCCTTCGGCTCGATCGGGGAATGGCTCTTCTGCCACGTTGCCGGCATCGACACCGACTCCGCCCAGCCCGGCTACGCGCACGTCGTCATTCGCCCTTACCCCGGCGGTGGCCTCACCTGGACCAAAGCGGAATACGACTCGATTCGGGGCAAGATCACGAGCGCCTGGCACGTCGAAGATGGCGGTCTGCGCCTCGACGTCGCGATCCCGGCCAATGTCACCGCCACCGTCTATGTTCCGGCCGCTGATGCGGCTCATGTCACCGAAGGTGGCAAACCGGCGGGTAACGCGCCAGGCGTCACATTCTTGCGACAAGATGCGGACCGCGCCGTTTTCGCGATCGGCTCAGGTCAGTACGTGTTTCGAACGACCCTAGCGCCGACCTAGGTAGGCCGGGTGAGTCGGCGACTCGCCCGCATCCCTCACCGTGAATCTCTCCAGGAATGCCGCGGTTCCCAACCCAGGAGGCGCTTGGCCTTCTCGATGGCAAAGCCGCCAGCCGTTCTTGGGATCGGCGACCGGATCTCGGTTTCCGGGAGGTACTGCCGGATCAGGTCTTCGGTCGGCTCGACGGAGAGGGTATCGGCCGCGACGATGTTGAAGGCGGCGAACCCGAACCCGTCGGCCTCGATGGCCAGCCGGCAGGCGGCGCCGGCATCGCGCGCGTCGACGTAGCCCCAGAGCAGCCGGGCCAGCCCGGCCGGGTCTTTGGTTCCGGCAGGTTCCATCTTGGCGAGTTCCTCTGGCAGCGCCACCCAGTGGAAGCGCAGCGCCGCGACCTGCATCCCGGTGCGCCGGTGGAACATCTCGGCGGTGCGCTCGTCGACCTCTTTCGAGAGACCGTAGCAATCGTGGTTGAGCAGCGGGTGCTCCTCGTCGAGCGGCGCATAGCACGGCACGACCCGCGTCGGCGCGTAGGCCGTGCCGTAGGCAGACCCACTCGACGCGATCGCCGCCCGCTTCACGCCGAGCAATGAGGCGGCTTGCAAGACGGCGAAGGTTGCTCGCGTGTTATTGCCGAAGACCACCTCGTCCGGATGCCCATAGGGCGACGGAATTGCCCCCAGGTGAATCACCGCGTCGCACCCGTGCAGCGCCCCAGCCACCTGCCCCACGTCGGTCAGGTCGGTCTCGACGAATCGCACCGGCGGTCCACCGTCTCCCCTCGGCCGCGCCCGGTCGGCGTTGATCGCCTCATGCCCGTTCGCCAGCAGATCGGCGATCGTGAATTGCCCTACCCGGCCGCTCCCGCCGGTCACCAACACCCGCATCGTCCCTCCTCATGCCGCCAACCTAGCACCCAGCACCGAGAACTGGGCACTCGGTACTCGGTACTCGGTACTCGGTACTCAGTACTCAGTACTCAGTACTCAGTACTCGCCTACCCCTTGATCGCGCCGGTCAGCACGCCGCGGGTGAAGTACTTCTGGAGGAAAGGGTAGACGATCAGGATCGGTAACGTGGCGATGACGACGACCGCCATCTCGATCGTCGCCGGTGGCGGCGGCGGCTGGTTCGGGTTCAGAAGCGACGCCTGGTTGAGCGCCGTTCCTTCCAGCACGATCTGCTGAAGGATGACCTGGACCGGCCATTTGCTCGGCGTGTTCATGTAGAGGATGGCGTTGAAGAAGCTGTTCCAGATGCCGACCGCGTAGAAGAGCGCGACCACCGCCAGCACCGCCTTCGAGAGCGGCAGGACGATACTGAAGAGGACGCGGAAGTCGGAGGCGCCGTCGATCTTGGCCGAGTCGAGCAACTCCTGCGGCAGGTTCATGAAGAACTGGCGCAGGATGATCATGTTGAAGGCGCCAATCAGCCCCGGCAGGATCAGCGAGGGGTAGGTGTCGAGCAGGCCGAGCTCCTTGATCAGCAGGAAGCTGGGGATCATGCCGGGATAGAAGAGCATCGCGCCCAGGACGAGCAGCAGGGCGAATCGGGAGCCGGGCACGCTCGGCCGCGAGAGCCCGTAGGCCATCGCCGTCGTCGCGATCATCTGCGTCGCGGCGCCGAAGATCGTTAGCCCGGCGCTGACCTTGAGCGCCTGAACCACGGTGCCGTCGCCAAAGACGACGCGGTAGGCGTCGAGCGTCGGGTTGGTGGGAAAGAGGATCAATCCGCCAGTGAGCACGTCCTGATAGGAGGAGAAGCTGACGGCGACGACATGGACGAAGGGGAAGAGCATTACGACGACGATGAAGGCCAGGATGATGCCCTTGGCGATCTGCACGAGCGGGTGCGGATCCTCCATCCAAGGCGCTTGCTTGCGAGGCTTGCGCCTGCGCCAGAAGCGCGGCTCGCTGGCGGCAAGCGCCGAGCCGACGGTCTGGGCACTGCCGGGACTGGTGACAACGTCGGAGGTCGGAAGCGCCATTAGAAGATCCCTTCCTCGCCGAGCTTCTTGGCGACCCAATTGGCGGCAAAGATCAGGATGGCGCCGACAATGCCGCGGACCATGCCGACCGCGGTCGCAAACCCCCAATCGCCGCTCTGGATGCCGCGGAAGTAGATGAAGGTGTCGAGCACCTCCGCCGCGCCCGCGCCGACCGCGTTGCGTTGCAGGTAGTACTGCTCGAAGCCGACCGAGAGCGCGAACGCTAGATGCAGGATCAGCAGCAGGACGATCACCGGCCGGATGCCCGGCAGGGTGACGTCACGCAGGCGACGCCAGCCGCCCGCGCCGTCCATCACGGCCGCCTCGTAGAGGCTGACGTCGATCTTGGTCAACGCGGCGAGGAAGAGGATCGTGCCCCAGCCCGCCTCCTTCCAGATCATTTGGAGCACGACCAGCGGCTTGAAGAAGTCCGGGTTCCCCATAATGTTGATTGTGTCCATCCCCTGGTTGCGCAGGGCATGGTTGAGGAAGCCATCGCCGCCGAAGACCTGCTGCCAAAGGGAGATGACGATCACCCAGGAGAGGAAGTGCGGCAGGTAGACGATCGACTGGATCGTGCGCTTGATCCGGTCGCCGACCATGCTGTTGAGCAGCAGCGCCAGGCCCAGCGGCGCGGGGAAGGCGAAGATGAGTTGCAAAGCCTCGATTTGCAACGTGTTCTTGAGCGCGGTCGCAAAGTCCGGGTCGTCGAAGATGCGGACGAAGTTGTCGAAGCCGACCCAGGGGCTCGCGCGAAAGCCAAGGAAGGGCGAATAGTCCTTGAAGGCGATGATGTTGCCGATCTGCGGCAAGTAGATGAAGACCACGAAATAGAGCACGCCCGGCAGGAAGAAGAGGTGCATCCAGCGGTCGCGCCACATCCGCTGCCGGAGCGTCAGACCGCCGCTGACGCTGGTGCGCTGGGCGCTTCGTGGCCGTGCTAAAGAAAGACTACGCATGAGAGAACCCCAACTGGAGTCGCGATAATTGTAGGGGCACGGCGGGCCGTGCCCGGTGCGCGATGAGCGCCCAACCGCAATCGGCCGTTCGGCCGCTAAGCACGGCCCGCCGTGCCCCTACCGACGGTTGACGCTAGATTCATCAGGACTGCGCCTGCTCGTACGCCTCGGCGAACTCCTGCTTGATCTGGTCGCCGCCTCGGCTGCGCCACTCGGCGATCCAGTCGTCGAGGGCGCTCATCTCCTCGCGACCGGCGCCGATGGCGATCTTGGTGTCGAAGTACATCTGCTGGAACTCACCCTTCATTGCGGCGGCGGTGGGCGAGTAGAGATTGAATGTCGGATCGGTGACGCCGAAGGTGGTCTGCGCGGCCATCAAGTCCTGAATGTACTTGATCTCGTCGCGGTTCGGGCTGTAGAGGACGTTGAGACCGCCCAGCGAGGGGTTGAAGACCTCCTCTTCGCCCCGCGGCGTCAGTGGTCGTGAGCCGTCGTCGGCGAGGGTGTGGTGGACGCCCTCGATGCCGTAGTTGAGGAAGATGAACTCCTCGCTGCCGAACGGGGCGGCGAAGTAGTTGCTGATCGCGAGCAACTCCTCGACCCGCGCCTCGTCTTGGCCCATTGCGGTCGGGACGCAGATCTGACCGAAGTAGCCGGCGATGTTGTAAGTGACCGGGTCGCCGCTGTCGTGTCCGGGCGGAACGAGTCCCATCGCTTCGCCGGTCGGCACGATCTTGGCCAGCTCGGTCCGTATGAAGTTGAGCAGGATGTAGGCGTTGCTGATCGACCCCACCTGGCCACCCATGAACTGCTCGCGGATGTCGGTGCTGGTGTGGGTCAGTGAGTCGGGGTGCATCGCGCCCGACGCCCACATCTCGCGCATGTACTCGAGGGCGGCGCGGAACTCGGGCGTCTCGATCTCGTTGGTGAAGGTGTCGTCAGGGTTGAGCGTGAAGCCGAAGCCGTCCCCTTCGGCCGGGACGCGGAACATGGCGTGCACGAACCGGGTTTCGAATGGGTTGACCGTATCGGAGGAGTTGCCGTAGGTGTCGGGTTGGCCGTTGCCGTCGGGATCGTTGTGGGCCATCCCGTCGATCATCTGCAAAAACTCGGCCGCGTTCGCCGGTGGCGCCTGACCCAGCGCCTCCAGCCAGTCGGCGCGATACCAGAGACCGTTCGGCTGGAGCGAGGTCGGGCTCGGCACACCGTAGAGCACGCCATTGAGCTTGGAATTCTCGAAGGCATAGTCAGGGAAGGTGGCTAGGTTCGGGAAGGCCGCCCGGCTCTCGCCGTCCAGGTAGGACGTGACGTCGGTGAACGCGCCCTGGACCATGAACTCCGAGACCTGCGGATACAGCAGCGTGAAGACGTGCATCAGATCGGGGAAGTCACCGCCGGCGAAGACGGTCGCCATCCGTTCGGCATAAGCGGCGCCGGGGATAAAGGTGACGTCGAAGGTGACGCCGAGACGCCGTTCCAGCTCCTGCCAGTACTGGTTGTCGTCCCGCGGCTTGATCCGCAGATCGGAGAGGAAGAGCATCGAAACCGAGCCGCCCTTCCCCGGCGTTTCGGTGACGGTCGTGAACGGCGCCGGGTACTGGTAGTAGGCGTTCGGCACGCCGGACATCGGCGAGGGGAAGAACCCTTCGGCCGCGACCGGCGAGGCATCCTGCGCGGTCGCTACACCTGCCGGCAGAAGGCTTCCCAGCGCCGCCGCGCCAGTCAGTCGTAGCGTGTCGCGGCGAGTCAGTCGAGGTAGGTGATCGGGCATGGCGAATCTCCTTGGTGGTACGTGTACCGACGCCGGGTTGAAACCCCGCGCTCAACCCACGAAGTCCCGCCGGGACTGTGAAAATCGTCCCCGTGTTCAACCCCGGAGGGGTTTCGTAGGTTGAGCCCGCGGATTCATCCCCGGGCAGAGCCGCGACGGACAAGGCGTTATTACGCCTGTTGCGCCCGCGCGTAGGCTTCTTCTAGCTCGGCGCGGATCTCGTCGCCGCCGCGGCTCTTCCAGTCGGCGACCCAGTCCTCGAGCGCGCTCATCTCTTCGCGGCCGGTGCCGATGGCGATCTTGTTGTCGGTGTAGAGCTGCCCCAGCTCGCCGGCCTTGGCGGAGGCGGTCGGCGCGTAGAGATTGACGGTCGGCGAGAAGAGGCCGACCCGCGTCTGCGCGGCCATCAAGTCCTGGATGTACTTGATCTCCTCCTGGTTCGGGCTGTAGAGGACGTTGAGGCCGCCCAGCGAGGGGTTGAAGATGTCGCGGTCGCCATCCGGCGTCAGAGTGCGCGAACCGTCGTCGTTGAGCGTATGGTGTACCCCCTCGATGCCATAGGTGAGGTAGGTGTACTCCTCGCTGCCGAAGGGCGCGCCGAAGTAATTGGTGATCCGGATCAGCTCCTCGACCCGGTTCTCGTCCTGGCCGGCCGTGGTCGGGATCGACCACTCGCCGAACCAGCCGCCGATGTTGTAAGCCACCCCCTCGCCGCCGTCGTGGCCCGGTGGCGCCAACCCCATGATCTGGGCGTTGGGGTTGATCCTAGCCGCCTCGGTCCGGATCAAGTTGAGCAGAATAAAGGCGTTCGGGCCGGAACCGGTGGCGCCGGCGATGAGCTGCTCCCGGATCTCGTTGCTGGTTTGGGTCAACGAGTCGGGGTGGCAGACACCGGCTCCCCAGAGTTCGCGGGCATATTCCAGCGCCATCCGGAACTCCTCGGTTTCGATGGCGTGGGTGAAGGTGCCGTCGGCGTTGACAATCCAGCCGTTCCCCTCGGCCTTGACCCGGAACATGCTGTGGACGAACCGCTGCGAGACGGCGTCGAGGCGTTCGAACGACGTGCCGTAGGTGTCGTTCGAGCCGTTGCCGTCGGGGTCGTTCTCGGTGAAGAGCCGCGCCATCTCGAGGAACTCGGCGGCATTGGTCGGCGGCGCCAAGCCCACGGTTTCGAGCCAGTCGCCCCGGTACCACATCGCGTTTGGTTGGAGCGAGGTCGGGCTCGGCACGCCGTAGAGCACGCCGTTGAGCTTGGCGTTCTCGATGCTGTACGAAGGGAAACCAGCCAGATTGGAATAGGCCTGGCGGGCATCGCCGTCGAGGTAGGGGGTGAGGTCGGTAAACGCGCCCTGGACCTTGAACTCGGAGGCTTGGGGATAGAGCAGCCCTAAGACGAAGAGCAGATCGGGGAAGTCGCCACCGGCAATTATCGTCGACATGCGCTCGGCGTAGGCGGCGCCAGGGATGAGGGTGACATCGAGCTCGACCCCGAGCCGTTCCTCCAAGCCTTGCCAGTACTGGTTGTCGCCGCGGTCGTTGATCCGCTTGTCGGAGATGTGGGTGAGTCGGACGGTCCCGCCCCGCCCCGGCGTCTCGGTCACGGTGGTGAAGGGGTCCGGGTAGCGATAGTAGGCGTTCGGCACGCCCTCGATCGGCGAGGGGAAGAAGCCCTCGTCGGCGACCGGCGAGGCGTCCTGGGCGGCGACCTGAGATGGGATAAGACTCCCCAAGGCGACACCGCCTGTCACTTTGAGGGCATCGCGGCGCGAGATGCGGGGAGACGATTGAGACTCGTGCACCATCGGAGAACTCCTTCCGGCGATCGCGCTGGTACCGGCCGACTCCGGCGCGGCAATGCGACGTCTTGCGCCGTGGCGCCGTGGCAAGGGTGACCCGAAACCCGTTGCGAACCTCCTTCCGTCCGCGCTCGTGCTCGCCCGCCGGCAATCTCAGGCGCGGCCGGCGGCAGCGCTGAGCCATTCGACTTTGCGCGCGTGGGCGTCTGCCGCCAGACGCGCGGCCATCTGTGTCTTCACGCTGAGCAAGTGTCGTCGCATCAACGACCGTGCCCGCCTCGGGTCGCCGTCCTGGATCGCGACCAGGATGGCCAGATGTTCTCGATGGTCGCGGACACGGGCGTTGGCGATCGTGAGCATCGCCGCTTGCTCGGACGCATAGAGATCGGCCAGCGACTCCATCACCTGCACCAGCACGACGTTGCCGGAGCAGCGAGCAATGCCGGCGTGAAACGCCATGTTCGTCTCTTGCAGCATCCGGTCGTTGCCGCCGAGATGCTGCTCGGCCCGCTCGAGGAGGGCGGTCAGTTGCGCCACTTCCTCGTGCGCTGGATATTGGGCGGCCTGCTCGGCACAGTAGGGCTCGAAGAGAAGACGGGTGTCGAGCAGGTCGAGCACGACCTGGCTGTCGATCGCGCCGGGTCCAGGTTTGGCCACCATCACCCGCGGTTGCGGGGAGCGCACGAAGATGCCGGCGCCATGCCGGATCTCGACCATGCCGAAGGCTTCCATGCGGCGGATCGCCTCGCGTAGGGTGGGCACGGCGACCTGGAGTTGCGTCGCCAGCGCCCGCACGCTGGGCAAACGGTCGCCTGGCCGCATCTGCTGCCGCCAGATCAGGTCGGCAATCTGTTCCGCCAGCGACTCGACTAAACGGTTGCGGGCGGGCGGCGAGACGGTGGGCCAGGACATTGGCGGGCTCCCGATGCCGGATGTGCCTATTGACCAATTGATTAGATGACTTGCACAGACTATAGTACGGGAACAAGCGAAGCGTCAACACCCGCGGGGAACGTGGAATGATATTGCCGCCAGAGGTTTTCGTAGGGGCGGACCGGGTGCCCATTCTGGGCGATGTCCGCCCTGGTTCCAACCGCGACGCGTCGGTATTGGAGGCGGGCACACATCGGTCCGCCCCAACGGATACCGCGCAATCGTTGCGTGCAGGTGGGGGCATGTCGTGGCAGTAGGTGTACGTCCAAAGGTACAGGCACGCATAGACCACGACCTCTGGGCGCTCTTCACCCGCTCTGGCGAGGGGTGGACGGGTGGCGACAGCACCTACTCGGTGCTGTTGCCGGACGGGCGCGTCGCCTGGATCTTCTCCGACACCTTCTTGGGACCGGTCAATCCAGATCGGACCCGGCCACGATCGGCCCCGCTGATCCACAACTCGATCGTGGTTCAGGAAGGCGACCAGCTCACCACGCTGCACGGCGGGACACGCGGCGCCCCGCGCTCACTTTTCACCCCGGCCAACGGCGGGGCCTGGTACTGGGCCTACGCTGGCGTGATCGAAGGGGACCGCCTGCGCGTCTTCCTGCTCAAGTTCGTGCGTTACGGTCCAGAGATGTTCGATTGGCGTTGGGTGGGCACCGACCTGGCCTCGCTGCGCCTGCCTGATCTCGCGATTGAGTCGATCGCGGCGTTACCCTACCGCTCCGGGGTCCAGTACGGCGCCGCGATCCTCGAAGACGGCGACTACACCTACGTCTATGGCGTCGAGGATTTGCACGCCGTCAAGTATGGGCATGTCGCCAGGGCACGACGCGGCGCGTTGACCGGACCGTGGGAGTTCTTCGCCGGCCGGCGCTGGACGTCGTTGCCGGAGGGCTCCGCGCGCATGCTCGACGCCAGCATCGGCAACGAGTTCAGCGTCCTGAAAGTTGACCGCGGCTACATGCTGGTCACGATAGACACCGCCGGGGAACTGACCGAGTGGCGCGAGATCGTCGCGTATTACGCGGAGACCCCTGCCGGTCCCTGGTCTGGACGAACCGTGCTCTACACGACACCGGAGCCAGATCGGGAGAACCTCTTCGTCTACAACGCCCAGGCGCACCCGGCGCTGAGTAAGGAGGGGGAGCTACTCATCACCTACAACGTCAACACCGCGCGTTTCGACGCCCTCTACGAGGACGCCGACATCTACCGCGCCCGCTTTGTCCGCGTTCCAGGCTTTAGGCGTTAGGGCCCGTTTTCCAAGCCCCGTCATGCTGAGCCGGCGGGCGGAGCATGTCCTGAGGAACCGCAGGGCATCTCTCGGCGAAGCCGATCCGTCGTCAGTCGCCGCTGCGCTTCGCGCGGGGATGCTTCGATGCCTCAGCATGACGGGGTGCAAACACGGCCTAACGGCTGACGGCTGACGGCTAACGGCTAACGGCTAACGGCTCAAGAAGGAGTTCACTTCCATGACCTGGCAGTTGACCCTGGCCGACGCCTTGCCCGCTCGCCCGGACCCGTTGTGGTCGCTGGTGCGGCAGGCCGGGGTGACGGCCGCGGTCGTGACCATCCCGGACACCCCGAACGACCCACCGCCCTGGGACTTCATGCAATTGGTGATGCTCAAGCAGCGCTTCAAGGACCACGGGCTCGATTTGCAGGTCGTCGAGTCGGCGCCCTTCAGCCTGATCGAGTCGATCAAGGTCGGCGCCCCCGACCGGGACGAGAAGATCGCGCGCTTCTGCGAGCTGATCGACAACATGGGGCGCGTCGGTATCTCGGTCATGTGCCACAACTTCATGGCGGTGCAAGGGCCGCTGCGCACCTCCTTCACCACGCCCGGCCGGGGCGGGGCGCTCGTGATGAGCTACGACCACAAGCTGATGGAACAGGGACCGCCCACCGGACACGGAACCGTCACTGAGGAAGCACTGTGGGAGAACATGGAAATCTTCCTCAAGCGGGTCTTGCCGGTGGCGGAGAAGGCCGGGGTGAAGCTGGCGGTCCACCCAGATGATCCGCCCATCTCGCCGATCCGCGGCGTGGCGCGCATCCTGACCAGCCCTGACGCGCTGCAACGGGTGATCGACCTCGTGCCGAGCCCGCACAATGGCATCACTTTCTGCCAGGGCACCATCTCGACCATGGGCGCGGACGTGCCGACGGAGATCCGGCGATTTGGCCGGCAGAAGGCGTTCCACTTCATCCACTTCCGCGACATTCAGGGGACGCCCGGCTGCTTCGAGGAGACCTTCCACGAAGAAGGACGCACCGACATGTTCGAGGCGATCCGCGCTTACAAGGAGGTCGGCTTCACCGGCCCGGTCCGCGTCGACCACGTCCCGACCATGGAAGGCGAGCAGAACCTCAACCCCGGCTACGAGGTGATGGGCCGCCTCTACGCCATCGGCTACACGAAGGGGTTGATGGAAGCGGCCAACAAGTGCAATTGATGCTCGTATTCGATAGGGGAGGCAAAACGGCATGGCCACCGACACAACCAACATCGCCGACATCCGTACGCTCGACATTACCGACCTCGAACGGATCGAGCGGTTCCGGCGAGCGGGGTATGGCGGGAGCGTCTCGGACTCGCTCTGGCACCTGGGGGTGACGAATACCGTCTTCTCCAGCCAGTTCAAGCCGTTGCGGCAGGGAATGCAGCTCGTCGGGCGGGCGCTGCCAATCAAGCTCCACTCGGTGGTCGAGCGGCCGCTTTCTGACGAGGAACGGCAAGAGATGGAGGCGAAGTGGGAGGCCGAGGGCGGCCACCCGCAGAAGCGGATGATGCGGACCATCGACGAGGTGAACGACGGCTCGATCCTCTGCTTCGACTGCGGCGGCGACATGCAGCCGGCTCACTTCGGGGAGATGAGCTGCCAACTCGCCTATGCCCACGGCTGCCGGGGGATGCTGCTGGCCGGCAACTGCCGCGACACCCAATACGTGCTGAAGATGTCCGACTTCCCGATCTTCAGCTTCGGCACCCGGCCGAACGCCTTCGGCGGTTGGATCATCACCGAGGTCAACCAGCCGGTCTACTTACCGGGGCACATTACCCACTACGTGAAAGTGATGCCCGGCGACTTCATCTTCGGGGACAACGACGGCGTCCAACTCATCCCGAACGATCTGGTTGATGAGGTTCTGCTTCGGGTCGAGGAGACCTTCGCCAGGGAGAACGAGGAGCGCGAGATGATCGCTGCCGGCATGCCGATCGACGAGGTCTACCAGGTTTTCGGGGTGTTGTAGGCAGACACGCGCGGCGGCAATGGCAGCGCGGGCCGCTCTCGCGTGCGGCGCGGTGGCCGGATATAGTAGTTGCTCGGGGAGCGCGTTTCATTGCTCCCGCCGCATCAGTGAAAGGAAGGGGCGTCCATGGTCGGACGATACTCGGCGCCGGTCGATGGCCGGTGGTTTCAACCGGTAATACTCGCCGGCGTGCTGATGCTCACGACCCTCCTCGGTGTCCCGATAACGACCGCGCAGGAGGCATCCCCAGAGGCATCGCCCGCGGCGATGGCCGATTGCACGGCGGTCCTCGGGATCGGCAATCCGGGTGATGCCTGCGTCAACGTCATCCACGCCTCGCCCGCGGCGGCGGCAGTCGACGTCTACGTGGACGACGCGCTCGTCCTCAGCGGACTGGAGTACAAGCAAAGCAGCGGCGTCGTCGCCGTGACCGCCGACTTCCACCAGTTCGCCGTCGTCGCCAGCGGTGGCGACGTCGCGGACGCGGCACTCCGCTTCGGCTACAACTTCCTGTTCTCGGCTGGCGACCTCTTCGAAGTCGCCGTCGTCGGCGCCGCACCACCCCTCTTCGGGGAGGTCTACCTCGCCGACCTGAGCCAGTTGCCGGACGATACGGCCCGGGCCCGCGCCGTCCACGCCTCGGCCGACGCCCCGTCCGTCGACGTGGCGGTCGCCGGGGGCGACGTGCTGGCCGAGAACCTCTCGTTCCCGAGGGCTGCCGCCTACGTCGAGGTCCCGGCCGGCTCCGTAGATCTGGAGGTGCGCCCGACCGGCACGACTGACGTCGCGCTGTCGGCGCCCGCCGTCCAACTCGACGGCAACGCGGTCGTTAGCGTGTTCGTGGTCGGCCTGGTCGCCGATGGTTCACTCGACGTCGTCGTGACGGTCTATCCCTTGGGCGGTGGCGCGGCCACGCCGGTGCCCGTGGCGGCAGCCACGCCGGCCGCATAACCATGCGCCCGGAGGCCAAGCGGCAGCGTCCATCCAACGATTGGCCGACGTCTGGAGTGCGTAGGGTCTGTTTGCAACGCCCCGTCGTTCCGAACTACGAAGCTCGGAACGACGGGGTGCATTGATTCGGGGAATACCACCGTGCCCTTGGAGCATCGAGAGCAGTTCGCCACCTTCACGTTCCATCCCTTGCCACTCATCGTCGCCGAAGGGGACGAGCCGCGCCAGGTCTGCCGCCTCACCGTCCACGACCTCCCGGCCGCGACCGGCGCCATGCTCCACGTCCGGCGCGGCGACCTCGATCGCTCCGTGTCACTCGATCTACCGGCAGGAACCAGCAACCACGAGATCTTGCTGCCGGAAGTTGCCGAGCCGCGTTCAGCGTCGGTCGAGCTAACGGCCGGCGATCGGCACCGCGAAAGCGAGGTCAGCTTCGCCCCGGTCCGCCGCTGGCAGGTCTTCTTCGTCAATCATTCCCACACCGACATCGGCTTCACCCACACGCCGAGCGCCGTCGTCGATGTCCACAACAAAAACCTCGAGCGCGCCTTGGAGTTTGCCGCCGCGACCGCGGATTGGCCGTCCGACGCACGCTACCGCTGGACCTGCGAGGCGGCGTGGCAAGTCCAGAACTATTTGCGTGCCCGCCCCGAAGACCGGCTCCGGCTAATCGAGGCGATCCAGGACGGTTCCGTCGAGGTCGAGGCGCTCTACATCCACAGCTACTTCGACCTGCTCAGCCGCGAGCAACTCGTCCGTTCCCTCTCCTATGCCCAGCAGATGCGCAACGAGCTGGGGGCGCCAATCACCTCGGCCATGATCTGCGACGTTCCCGGTTGCGCCTGGTCGCTGGTCGACCTCGCCGCCGCGGCCGGGGTCCGCTACCTCGCCATGGCCCCGAACAACTTCCTCGCCCCCTTCCACGCGACCACCGACCTGCCCCGCCCCTTCATCTGGCAGGGTCCGGCCGGTGGCCGCGTGCTCGTCTGGTACACCGACGATCCCTTTTGGGCCTACATCGAGGGCGCGCGTCACGGCTTCTGGCAAGGACTCGAACAGGTCGAGGAAAAGCTGCCGGCCAAGCTCGCCCAGCTCGAAGCCAAGGGCTACCCCTTCGACGCGGTCCAGATCCAGCTCGGCAGCGACAACCGCCCCTTGCGGCTCCTACCCGCGACGATCGCCCGCGAGTGGAACCGCAAATACCTCTCGCCCCGCATCCGCATCGCCACGCCGTCGACTTTTTTCCGCCACGCGGAGGAGCACTGGTCCGACCAACTGCCGGTCGTCACCGGCGAGTGGCAGAGTAGTTGGTCCCAAACGACGCTCCACTACCCTCAGGAGGCCGCCGCCAGCCGCCGCAATCACGCCATTCTCGACCTCTGGGAGCGCCTGGCCGTCGTCGCCGACTGGATCAACGAGGCGTACGTCTATCCGCGGGCAACACTCGCCGCGACCTACGACGCCTCGCTCCTTTTCGACGAGCACAGCGGCCCGAAGGGCATCTGGCTCCCGCACAGCGAGGACGAAGCCGACCAGGCGCTGCGCGAGGGCTTCCAGATCTTCGAGGAGGCCACGCTCCCGGCCCGCGACGGTCTCGCCGCCGCCCTGAGTAGCGCGACTGGCGCCCTCAAGGGTGGCGACGCGCCCGCGGCGGTCGTGTGGAATCTCCTCAGTTGGCCACGCGGCGGCACAATCGACGTCAACGTGCCGGCCGCCTGGATCGGACCCGAAACGGCCGTCGTCGATGAGGTCACCGGCCAGCCCGTCGCGTTCGAGATGTGCGAACCGGCGGGCGACGAGACACGTTGCCGCATCCAGACCGCCGATGTTCCGGCGATGGGCTACAAGCGGTATCTCTTTACGTCAGGCGACGACCGGCAGCCGCACCAAGCGGGATCTACGCCCGCCGTCCGCGTCAGCGGCGACGCGGCCGTCCTGGAGAATGACCGATTTGCGCTGAGTATCGACGAGACGGGCGGCATCAGCAGCCTGGTCGATGTCCAGTCGGGCGCGGAGTTCGTCGATCGATCATCCTGGCCCGGCCTGAACGCGCTCGTCCGCTACGTCGCCGACCCCCACGGTCCCGAGCCGGGCGGCGACTTCACGGCGGACAAGCGCCTCTACGAGGGCACGCCCATCGGCGGGCACGTCGTCACCCCCACTTCCGTCCAGACCGAGGCGATCACCACCGACCGCGGCTTCGACCGAACCACGGTCACGACCGCTACCGTCTTCGACGACCTCTACCAATGGCGGTCCGAGGTGTCGCTGTACACGGACTGGGTCGAGGTCACGAACCGGCTCTCCTGGTTGGACCGTCCGGCCGATCCAGAGATGCTTTACGTTCTCTTCCCGTTCGCGCTGTCGGCGCCGCATATCCGGCACGCGGCCCAACACGCCATCATCGATCCTCGCACCCAAACCCTTTCGGGGAGCAGCCTCGACTCCTTCGCCATCCAACACTGGCTCGATCTCTCGCGCGACGACCGCGGCGTCACGCTTTGCTCGGCCGACCTCGCCCTGGCCGACTACGGTGGGATCAACGTTCAGCGCTTCCTGCGCCGCCTCGATCCCGCAACCGGGACCGTCGCCTTCCGCGCCGCTTCAGGCCGAGCGCTCCCGCCGCGCGACGTCGACCCCTTCGGGCGGCGGGAGTGCCTCGAGATGCGCTTCGCTATCCGGCCCTACCGGAGAGCGTTCGATCCGCTCGCCGCCCACCGCTTCGGCGAGTCGTGGGCGCTGCCGCTCCAAGCCGCCACTCTCCCGGCCAAGCACCCCGGCTTCTGGACCGAAGCGACCGGCAGCTTCGTCGACCTGCAAAGCTCCTCCGTCATGCTCACCGCCCTCAAGCGCGCCGACTTCGCTGACGGCTACGTCGTCCGCGTCGGGGAATCGGCCGGGCGCCGCTCCTTCGCGCGGCTCACCTTCCCCCACCACACCCTACTCGCTGCCTGGGCGGTCACGCCGGTGGAAGCCGAGATCGGCCGCCTCGAACCGATCGATGGCCAATTGCGTTTCGAGCTCGCCCCCTTCCAAACCGCGACCTTCCGCTGCGTGCTCGGCCGGTAGTCGCGCCACTCGGTTCGCGTGGTCGAACGGCCCAACCGGAGATGCGATACTGAACGAACTGACAGTATGAAGACGGAGACCGCGGGATGAGGCGCCTAAAAGTGGTTGTCGAAAGGCACGATGATGGGTACGTCGCCTACCCGCTTGGCGTCAATGGCGTTGTCGTTGGCCAAGGCGACAGCTACGACGAAGCGCTCGCGGACGTCACGTCCGCCATCCGGTTTCACATCAAGACGTTTGGCGTCGATGCCCTTGACGTCAAGTCGCCGGTGCTCGAAGCCTACAGCGCTTACCCCTCCAACGACCCCGCCGCCAGCCGCCGTAGAAGTTCGAGTCCAAAAATGTAATCACGATCGGTAGGGTGAGCATTTCCTGGCTCTTCAAGACGATCACCGGCCACAAAAGCGAGTTCCACTCGGCGACCTCGGCTACGGGCGAACAGGTAGGACGTGTACCGGGAGCCGCTCGTCTACCTGCACCTCCAGAAGTCGATCCATAACAGCATCGAGCACCGCGTCCAGATCGTCGTCCACGGTTGCTCGCAGGTAGATGCCCGCGGGATCAGTCCGCCGCGCTACCTCGAAGGACGCCTCAGGATATCGGGTACGTATGACGTTCCTCAGGTCGGTAAGAGCACGCTGGACCCGTGGATCGGCCTCAACTTGAGCGAGGGCGTGGTCGATCAGCAATTCCGGCGCGACCTCGATGGTGGACATACTCGTCATCGGGAGTTCGCTCCTTTCCCCTGAACCGAACCGACAAACTCCCGCGTCCGACGAAGGGCACGAGACGCCTGGGTCTCTGTTATTTGCTGACCTTCATAGTCCGCCGTCTGCCGAAGGGCGAAGCATCGGGGCAAGACATCACGGAGAACGGGCGAGTACAGCTTGCGTCGATTCACCAAGTGGCCGGCAAACTGGGCTTGTACAAAGTCGTGTCCCCACTCTTCGCCGCGACGCGCGATCCCGGCACGCCGCAACGCCGACACCGCCGCTTGGAAACACGCGTAATAGCATCGATTGGCACAGTTGTTGTACCGGCCCATGACAAACTCGCTTTCCGCCCCTGCCAGACTCTCCGCTGCTTTCAGCAATAGCGCCTCGGGGTCATCAGTCATGATCGAATCATAGCGGATGAACACCGGAGGCCGCGGGCGCAAATCATGCCCCTGCCATACCTACGTGCCGCACCGCGGATGGGGCATCCTTCGCCAGTTCTTTACCCCTTCAACGACCCCGCCGTCAGCCCGGAGATGAAGTACCGCTGGGCGGCCAGGAAGACGAGCAGGATCGGGATGATCGACAAGGTCGAACCGGCCGCGATCTGCCGCCAGCCGCCGTAGAAGTTCGAATCCAGGAAGGTGATCGCGATCGGCAGGGTAAGCATCTCTTGACTCTTCAAGACGATCACCGGCCACAAGAGCGAGTTCCACTCGGCAACGAAGACGAAGATCGCCACCGTCGCCAGGCTCGGCACGGCCAGCGGCAACATCACCTGCCAGTAGATGCGGAAGTCGGTGGCGCCGTCGATCCGCGCAGCCTCCTCCAGTTCGATCGGGATCGTCAGGAACGCCTGCCGCAGCAAGAAAATCGCAAACGGGCTGACCGCCGCCGGCACGATCAATGCCTGATACGTGTCGACCCATTCCAACTCGCTGATCACCCGAAAGGAGGGGATCAACGTCACTTCGAACGGGATCATCAGCGTCGCCAAGATCAAATAGAAGATGACGTCACGGCCAAAAAAGCGCATTCGCGCCAGCGGGTAGGCCGCCATCGAGCAAAAAAGCAGGTTGGCCAGCACCGTCGCCACCGCCACGAAGCCCGAATTGAAGATATACCGGTGGAACGGCCCCACCTCCCACAAATCGCGAAATGACTCGAGCGTCGGCGGCCGGGGGATCAGTTGCGGCGGGTAGGAGAAGACGTTTTGCCCCGCACCTTTGAGCGCCGTGATCACCAGCCAGTAGAACGGCCCCAAGAAGATGATCGCCAGCGCCAGCAGCAGGCCGTAGCGCACGACCCGATCCGGCCAGGTCACCCGCAAACCCGTTTCCCCTCGGGCCGCGGTCGAATGAGCCGTTGCTCGCCTAATAATGGGTCGGCCCTCCTCGCTCGGACACCTTGATGCTCACCAGCGACAGCACGACCAGGAAGAGGCAGAGCACCACCGCCACCGCCGAGGCGTATCCCATCTTCAAAAAGACGAACGCTTGCTTGTAGACGTAGAAGACGAGCGTGTTCGTCCGCTCCGCCGGCCCACCCGAGGTCATCACGTAGATCTCGCCGAAGACCTTCATCGCCCCGATCGAAGCAACCACTGCCACCAGCGTGATCGTCGGCTTCAGGAGCGGGATGGTGACGTTCCAAAGACGCTGCCAGCGGTTCGCCCCGTCGATCATCGCCGCCTCGTCCAACTCCCGCGGCAGGCTCTGCAACCCCGCCAGGTAGAGAACCATGTAGTAGCCGGACGCCTTCCAGATCGTGACCGCGATGATCGCGTAGAGGGCGATGTCCGGGTCGCTCAGGAACGGCACCGGCTTCGAGACGATTCCGGTCGCCCGCAGGATGCTGTTGATGATCCCGTCCTCGAAGTACATCCACTTCCAGACGATACCGACGACGACGATCGAGGTAATCACGGGGATGTAGAACGCGACGCGGAAGAACGTGATCCCCCGACCCGCCCGGTTCACCAGCAGCGCCATGAAGAGCGGCAGGATCGTACAGCCGGGAATCACCCCTGCCGAATAGACAAGCGTGTTCCGAAAGGCGTTCTTGAAAACGTCGTCGTCGAGCAATTCCCGGTAGTTGTCCAGCCCGATCCAGACCGCGGGCTGCACCACGTTGTAGTCGTGGAAGCTGTACCAGATGCTGGCAAAGAGGGGATAGACGAGAAACGTCCCGAGGATCACGAACGTCGGCAGGAGGAAGAGGTATGCCGTCACCGTCCTCCCCAACGTCCGCCGCCACCGCGGCCGCGGCCGCCACGCCTCAATCACGCTTTCTGTTGTCCGCGCGAGGGTTGCCATCTCTCAGGTTCCCGTTATCTCGCCGCCCCGCGCCAAGCCGACGTCCCTCCGTCATGCCGATCGCGGAGAGGAATCGCGTCCGACAACACGAGCGGAGAGATTCCTCGCCACGGCTCAGAATGACGACCCCGTTCTCAGCCGGTCTTCAGCCGGCTTATGGGAGTCAGCGCGGCGGCTTCAGCCCCGCGCGGCAATAGGCACGACCGCGCCGAGTGCCACGCTCGCACCCTACTCCTCTTCCGCCAGAATCTCGTTCCACCCCGTCTCGATGTTCGCCAGCGTGTCCTCGGCCGACTGATCGGTGGCGAACATCGTGTTCGTCTCTTGCTTGAAGAGGTCGTACATGCGCGCCCAGCCGACGACCGTCGGCGTCGCGTTAAAGTCGAGGACGGCGTTCTCCAACTCCGCCAGTTGCAGCTTGAAGCCGCGATCGAGCAACTCCTGCTGACTCCGCCCCGTCGCCTCCTTGTTGATGAAGTTTTCCTGGAAACCGGGATCCTCCGTCACCGAGACCCGGCTCGGCAAGATCGGCACCTGCGTGATGAACTCGATCTGCAACCCGGTACCGGTCACGTACGCCCCGAAGTCGACCGCCGCTCGCGGATTCTCCGTGTTCGCCGCCACCACGAAGTACTGCACGGTCGTGATCGACTGCCCGCTCGCGCCCTTCAGCGACGAGGCGACGTCCGTATCCAACCCCTCGATCACCGCCGGGTCGGCCCGCCGCACGATCACCACCGCGTTCGACGGCACCATCGCACCGCGCTCGGCGTAGTACCACTCGTTGGCGTCCCGCGGGTTAACCGTCGTCCCCTCGGGCGGCAGATAACCCTCCTGGTAGAACGCTTGCCACTTCGCGAAGAGCTCGACCGCTTCCGGCGTGTTCAGCGCCGCCGCCGTGCGGTCCTCGCTGACCAGCGGCACTCCTTCTTGTTGGAGGATTTGCACCAGCTCACCCTGGCCGACGGCCATCAGCAGGCCGTACTTACCCGTGGCGTCCTTGATCGTCCGGGAGAGGGTCATTGCCTCGTCCCAGGTCGTCGGCGGCGCGTCCGGGTCCGCCCCGGCCTCCTCAATCAGCCGCCGACTGTAGATCAACCCGCCCGTGGAGGCGTACCAGGGGAAACCGTACAGTTGCCCGTCGAAGGTCAGTCCCGCCAGGAACCCTTCGTAAAACTCGGCCGCGTTCTCCTCCGGCAGGTACTCCGCGATGTTGGCCAGCGCGCCCAGCTCGATGAAGCGCGGCATCTCGTACGTGTTGGCGAGGTCCGGCGCTTGGCCCGCGCTCACCGCCGAGAGGTACTTTTGCGCCACCTCCGCGCCGGGCACGTCGACCCACTGGATCGAAACACCCTGGTTGACCTCCTGGTAGTCTTCGAGGAACGACTCGATCCAAGTTCCGTACGGTCCCTTCAGGTTGATCGTCCAGAACTCGAGCTCGGCCTCCCCCGCCTGGGAGACGAGCACCTGCCGATCGGCGAACTCGAATGTCTGCTCGGCGCCCTCGATCGTCCTGGCCCCGACGCTTTGCCACTCGTAGCCCGCCACCGTCGCCGCATCCTGCGCCGCGACCGAATTTGCCCGGAGCAACCCCGCGCCGCCGAGCGCCGCGGCGCCGTGCAGCAACGCCCGCCGGTCAATCTTGCCATTCCGACCACCGAACTGGGTAAGGCGCGAGCCGTTCGAAGACATCGTCATCTCTCCTTTTCCGCTGAGCGGTTGTGGTTCGTTCATTCGCGACGCGATCTCGCGGAAGGGCGTCAATCTATCGCAATCGATTCTCGTTGGCAACTGGCGCCACGTCAGTGGCTCACTTCGTCAACGACGTCGCTCGCGGTCGGTCCTGGCAGGGCTGGGGTGACGCGGGCGCCCGAAGCGGCCCGGGGGCCGGCCCTCGGGAGTCCTACGCCAGGCGACGCGCGCGGTCGCGGTCCCAGATCGCCTGCAGCGGGCGGTAGTCCAGCAAGACGATCCCTTCCGCCGCAACCGTCTCCCGCGCCTCCCGCGACACCAAGAACCGCAGGTCTGCCGCGCGCTTCGGCCACCAGCCGTCGATGGCCCGCGCCTCGGCGGTGCCACGACCGGGGTGGACCGCCCACTCGCTCAGCCCGGCCGGCAGGTCCCGCAGCAGCCGCACCAACCGGGCCGTCTTGCCCGCCGTCGCCAGCCGCGTGCTGTCTACCACCCCCTGATCGACCGCGGGCAGACCCCGCCGCTGCAGCCGTTCGCTCCGGGTCGGGTCGAAGACGCGCAGCGCCAGGCCGTACTCGGTGGCCAGCCCGCACGTGAGGTCGAAGACGTCGGGCCGCCCGCCGTCGCGCAGGCAGTGCCAATCGAGGTGGGTCGGCCGCAGACCGGCCGCCAGCACGGTCTCGATCTGGGCGCGGAACTCGGCCTCCAGCTCGTCCAGCCGGGCGCGGGCCAGCAACGCGGCCTGGCGCTCGTTGCGGTAGAAGGCACCGGTCTCGTCGAGCAGGGACGGCACCTTGTGCCGGGGGCTGAGCGGCCCCCACCGGTAGTCGGCGAAGTCGGCGATGACAGTCAGGTGGACGCCGCAGGCGATGTCCGGGTGGTCGCGGAGCAGCCGCATGGCGTGCCCCGCCCAGGGACAGGGCACCATCAGGGTCGTGGACCGCGCCACGCCGGCCGTGAGCGCGCGGAGGATGCCCGCGGTGACCGCGTGGTACATCCCGAAGTCGTCGGCGTTGACGATGAGCAGGCGGGCGTCCGGGGGGTACCCGAGCAGTGCGTTGGCCCGACGATTCGACACGGCTGGCTCCTTAGCGCGTCCGATCCGCCGCCGGGAGGGCGGCAGCGGTCTCCCGTCTCCCGTCAAGGATGCACGCCGGCGCCCGGTCCGCGCCACCGCCACGCCCGACGGCACGCATGGGTCAAGGAGGTCGTGGCGAGGCGTCCTCCCTGACGCTCGTCCCGATCATCACATGCACGACCGCTTCGTCTTCGGTCGGTTCGTCAGCGCGGAAGAGTATCGCCTCAACGACCGCCCCATCGCCGGCGAGGACTTCAAGCGTGCCTTCGAGCGGCCACGAAAACAGCGAGTCGAACGCAAGAATGTCCCCGTGAACGCCAAGATCCGCGAGCGCGACTACGATGTACCGTGCCGCGTTCCACTCATCCTCGTTCCCCGAATCTCGAAAGAGCCTGCTAAAACCCTCCAAATGCTCCTGCAACCGCTCCGCCGACACCCTGGCGCGCACCCGAGCTTCAACCGCCGCATGACGAACCGTTTGGCTCAAGCTCCTCCCCCAGGCTCGCCCTTAACTTGATTGTTCGTCCAGCGCCAGGGCCAGATCGCCCGACAGCGGATCGCCCGACGACCGCAGCGCCGCCGCCAGCGCCCCGCCGATGTCGCGATCAACCGCAGCCAGCGCCCGGTCGACGGCGACACCCATCACCCGCCGCCGCGCCTCCCGCATCCGCGCCGCATCCGCGTCCGCCGGCTCGTCGTCGATCGTCACGAACGCGACCCCACCGGGCCACCCCTCGACCCACAACGTCCACTGGTCCGACATCGCCTCCAGCGCGCCCGTCTCGTCCTCGACCAGATCGAACTCCTCCGTCTGCAAGACCTCGCTCAAGGCCGATGCCAGCGCCGCCTTCAGCCCAGCCGGATCAGCCGTCTCCACGCCCCGTCACCCCTACCGCCTACTGCCTCACGCCTACCGGCTACGAACTCGCCCCCAACCCTCCGATGAACTCCTCGATCGGGATGGCCGGCATCGACGTGATCCGGATTGTGCCGCGGGAGGCGAGTTCGGCCGAGACACGGGCAATAGCCAAGTTGTCCGTCGCCTCGACGACGTTGACGAAGTCGTACGGCCCCAGCACCGCCCACTGGCTGAGGACCTTCACCCCCAACCGTTCGATTTCGGCGTTGACTTCCTGGATCCGCCCCGGATCGTGCCGGATCGTCTTCGCCCCTTCGTCGGTCAACGTGGAGAGCAAAACAAAGGTCGCCATCGCCGTTCCTCCTCATCTATCCCATAGGATCGACGTTCCGCGGATAATGAAGCCTGATGCCCGCCCATCTTACACTCGATACCGTGTTATCAAACAATCCCCACCCAGGAGGACCTTCATGCAGCGTATCCAACGTGACCAGCTCAGTTACCACTTTTCGGCCAATACGCCGCCCGTGGCAACGGTGCGCCCCGGCGAATCAATCACGATCGAGACCTACGACACTTCGACCGGCCGCATCCTCAAAGCGGAGGACGTCCCGGCCTTCGTCGCCATCCGCGACCCGAAAAAGGTCAATCCGGCCGGCGGTCCCATCTTCGTCGAAGGAGCCGAGTCGGGCGACGAGTTGGTCGTCGAGCTCCTTGACGTGCGCCTCGGCCCGCTCGGTTTCGCCCGCGCCCTCACGGGCGCCGGAGTCATCCAGGACGGGATCGAAGAACACGGCGTGGTCATGGTCCGCGTCGAGGGCGACGATCTGATCTTCGGCGATAAGCTGCGCTTCTCCGCCCGCCCGATGGTCGGCGTCATCGGCGTCGCCCCCGCCGAAGGGACGGTCTACACCGCCCACCCCGGCCCGATCGGCAGCAACCTCGACGTCAACGCGATTACGACCGGCGCGACCGTCCACCCCCCCGTCCACGTTCCCGGCGCCCTGCTCGCGATCGGCGATCTGCACGCTTCGATGGGCGACGGTGAGGTCTGCGGCACCGGCGTCGAAATCAGCGGCGAGGTCGACGTCCGCGTCGATCTCGTCACGGGCAGCGGCCTCTCTCGCCCTTGGGTCGAAACCGCGGCAAGCTGGATCACCATCGGCATCGGCCCCGCGCTCGAAGACGCCGTCCACGACGCCGTCGAGGCCCTCACCTTGCTCCTCATGGACCGCTTCCCGCTGACCCGCACCGAGGCCTTCCTTCTCGTCAGCGCCCGCGGCGATGTTCGCATCGGCCAGTGCGCCCGCATCCCCGGCTGCGACGCCACCGTCTACGCCGTCTTTCCCAAGAGTGTGCGAGAGGTTAGCCGGTAGCGGCAGCCCTCACCCCGGCGCTGCGCGCCACCCCTCTCCCTTGCGAGGGAGAGGGGAACGGTGGACGGCGCGGCTTCCCCTCTCCCTCCGTATTGAGGAAGAGGGGGCTGGGGCATGAGGGCTGTCCATTGGAACCGCCTCGTCCCCCAGGACCGCGGGCAAGACGCCGAACCGCGTACCGAACGCCCGCCCCGCGAGGCGCACGGCAAAGCGAACGACGCGAAACACCGGTAGGTAGTGCTGTCCCACGAATCGCCCCTTCGGCCGCTATACTGGCGGGCGAAGGGGGTGGTCGTGGAGTATCTCTGGGTTGGCGTCGGCGGGTTCACCGGCGCGAACGCGCGCTATGTCGTCGGCGCCATTGTCGGCGACCGTATCGGCGGCGCCTTTCCCTACGGCACCTTCCTCGTCAACTTCGCCGGCTCCCTCGCCATCGGCATTGTCCTGACGCTGCTCACCGAGGTCGTCATCGCCGACCCCGTCTGGCGCCGCCTCGTCGTCGTCGGCTTCCTCGGCGGCTTCACCACCTTCAGCACCTACACCTACGAGGCGATCATCCTCATCGAGGACGGCGCCTGGGGCCAGGCCCTCGCCTACGTCCTCGGCAGCAACCTCCTCGGGTTGGCCGCCTGTGGCGCCGGGATCGTACTGGTTCGCGCTTTCGAGCGATAGGGCATGAGCACAGTCGGGTGGAATAACGAACGTCGAGGCTTGCTAGGCGTCTTCTGAATTCTCAACCGGCAGAATCAGGGCTTCGACCGCAAACAGCAGCTCTGGGATCTCTTGGGTTGTCACATTCCAAACCTGGTCAAGGTCTATCTCATCGTATTGGTGAATGAGCACGTCGCGCATGCCAGCGGCCCTGCGCCATGGAATCTCCGGATGCGCTTCGCGCAAATGGGCGGAAAGTCGTTTGGTCGCCTCACCGATAATCATGAGCCGGAGAACCACCAACGATTGAAACTCGAGATTCGAAGCCAAATCCTCTCGAGATCGTCCGGCTAAGTGTTGGGCAATCAACCGCGCCGCATCTGCAATGTCCCACAGGGCGGCTTGATCACGTTCAGGATCATGCCGCGGCATAGATCAGCTCGGCCGAGTTCAAGATGCTGCGACGACGGATCGGGTTTCGGCTCTGCTCGATGGCCCGACGCGAGATCAGATCGACGTCGCGGCCAAATATCTCCTTCAACTCGTCATCCATGGTCACCAGATCAAACAGGCTCCACGGTGCATCTGGCGCAAAGGTTGCCAGCAGGTCAATGTCGCTCTCCGGTCCGAAGTCGTCTCGCAACGCCGACCCGAACAGTGACAACTCGGTGATCTTCCACCGCCGGCAGAACTCGGCGATCTTCACCATCGGCAGATCGAGATGCGCTGTCGCCATCGCGAACCTTTCTGTCGCCGTCAATTCTAGCGCCGAACAACGAACACCGAACACCGAACACCGAACGCTTATTTCCGCTCCCCATACCCCCGCGGCAAAAACCGCCCCGTTCCCGGCGAGGCCGGCAGGTATGGCTCGCCGCCGCCCGTCTCGTCGTAAGTCGTCTGCCCGCGCCGGATTGTCTTGCGCACCCGACCGGTGATCGACTTCCCCTCGAACGGCGTCCACTTCTGCTTGTGCTGCATCTCGTCGCCGCGCGCCGTCCACTCGCGTTGCGGGTCGAAGAGCACCACGTCGGCGTCGGATCCGAGCGCGATCGTCCCCTTGCGCGGGTAGAGCCCGAAGATTTGCGCTGGGTTGGTCGCCATCTGGCGCACGAACTGCGCCGGCGCCATCCCCCGCTGGTTCACCGCCTGGTCGTAGAAGACCGGCAGCAGCGTCTGTACCCCCGCCAGCCCCATTGGCGCCTTGAAGATGTCGTCGTGACCGGCCTCTTTGCTCTCGATGGTGTAGCCGCAGTGGTCGGAGCAGATCAGATCGACCGTCTCGTCCAGCACGTACGGCCAAATTGCATCGACCTCGCCCTGCTCCCGCGGGGCCGGCGCGCAGCGGCCGAAACCGGCCAGGTGCTCCAAGTCCTCCGTGTTGAGCGCTAGGTATTGCGGGCAGGTCTCCACCGTCACCCGCACCCCGCGCGCTCGCGCGTCCGCGATCAACCGCAAGGCGCCGGCGGCGGCGCAGTGGCAGATATGGACCCAACAGCCGCTGGTCTCGGCCAGGTAGAGCGCGGTATTGACCGCCAACTCCTCGACAATTGGCGGCCGGGACTCGGCGTGCGCTAACGGGTCGGTCCGCCCATTGCGCTGCATCCGCGCCAGCCCTGCCTGCAGCAGACCGTCGTGCTCGGCGTGCAACCCGTAGGGCAGTCCAATTTCCGCCACCACTCGCATCGCCGCCAGAAGTTGGTCATCGTCCACCGCTGGAAAGGACGGGCTGGAGGTCGCCATAAAGGACTTGAAGGCGACCGCGCCCTCGGCGGCCATCTCTTTAAGGTCCTCGGCCGCTTGCCGCGGCTCGCCGACGATCCCGCCCCAGAGCGCCATGTCGACGACGGACGTCTTGGCGATCTGGTCCCGTTTGGCGCGGAACTGCTCGGCGGTGACGGTCGTCGGGTCCGCCTGGGGCATCTCGATCACGGTCGTGATGCCACCCGCGACGGCTCCGGCGCTGCCCGTCGCGAACCCTTCTTTGGTGAACTCCTCCGGCTCGCGGAAATGCGTATGGGCGTCGATCCCGCCAGGGAGCACCAGCAGGCCGGTCGCGTCGATCCGTTCGTCGGCCAGGAGCCCGCGCGCGTCGAGCGTGATCCCGCTGATGCGCTCGCCGGTCACGACGAGGTCGGCGCGGAACTGCTCCTGGTCGGTCACGATCGTGCCACCCTCGATGATGAGGGTTCGTTCCATCGAGTCGCCTCCATCGTGGCGAACGCATTGCAGGGTCGCAAAGTCGCAAAGTTGCGCGCATGCAAGCTCGCAAGCCCATAAGTCAAACGCGGGGCATGGCCGCGACCGCTGCACCGGCGACGCGGCGGGGCCATCTTAAACGGCTGTGGTGCGGGGTGTCTACCGGCCTACCGGCAGGCGCGCATCCTCCACCGATGCTTCGTGGCATGCCCTCTGCGTCTGACGGAGCACGATGGCATTCGCCACGCACGCAAGGACGCACCCATGCACGCACGGCCACCACTCAGCGATTCCGTTCCCTCCCGCGTCCCTCCCTCCGAGATGCTGGCGCTGGCGCAACACGATCTGCGTACACCGCTGGCGGCGATTCTGGGCCATGCTCAACTGCTCCGGCGACGCCTGGGGCGGATGAACCACCTGCCGGCCTCAGAACGGGCCGCGGTCGAGCGCAGCGCCACCGCCATCGAGGCCGGGTGCCGCGAGATGGCCAAGGCCATCGACCACCTCGACCCGACCGATCCCCAATGGTCCGCCGGCAAGATCGATCTGTCAGGCCAGGAGCCCGAGTGAGGCGATGGCCGCGGTACGCTCCCGCACCTCGCTCGTCTCGACCAGGCACAGCGCCGTCCAAGAGCGCGCCACACCGAACTGTTTGACGCCTCCCGGTGCGCTCACTAATCGACGTAAGAACCGCGAACCGATGTCGGGGCGCGACGCGCCATGCCCATCATGCGAGACGTCAACGATCAAACAAACGTTCACCGCCAACCCCGCATCACGAACAACAGAACGCCGACAAGTTCGGCGCTTGCGCGCTTTACCCGTCGGCGTCTGCCTGCTGTCGACCGCAGCGGGCTTTCGCCCGAGATCGCCAGCAGGCCCCCACTATACGTACACTGTGACCGATTGTCAACCCATTGTGAAGGCGTACGCGGACGCGCCGGCCAGTCAGTGACCGTACGCCCTACCCGGCGCTGAGAATCCGCGCCCCGTGCCGGCCGACCACCACCGCGTGCTCAAACTGCGCACCCCAGCCGCCGTCGACCGTCCGCACCGTCCAGCCGTCCGGGTCCATGACCCACTCCGGGGAGCCCTCGACGATCGCCGGTTCGATCGTGATCACCATGCCGTCCACCAGGCGAGGCCCCGTTCCTGGATCGCCAACGAAGGGCACCGACGGCCATTCGTGCATTTTTCGCCCCAGACCGTGGCCGGTGAAGCCCCGCATCACCCCATAGCCCCGCTCCTCGGCGTAGGACTGCATGGCGTGGCCGATGTCCCCCACCCGCCTGCCGGCAATCGCGACCGCGATCCCGGCCTCCATCGTCGCCATCGCCGTCTCCACCAGCTTGCGCCGCTTGCGGGAGAGCTCCCCGATTGCCACCGTCGTCGCCGCGTCGCCGCAGTAGCCGTTCAGGCGCAGACCGGCGTCGATGCTCAGCAGATCCCCGGCGCGCAGCACGTAGTCGTTCGGCACCCCGTGCAGCACCGCGTCGTTGACCGACGTGTTGATCGCCGCCGGGAACCTGGCCTCGGTGTTGAAGACCGCTTGCGCACCCAGGTCGGCGATGTATTTTCGCGCGTAGGCATCCAGGTCCGCGGTGCGCACGCCCGGTTTCGCCAGCGCGGCCAACTCGCGGAGGAGCTGGGCCGCCGCCCGGTTGGCCCGCACCAGCCCCTCCATCTCCACCGACCGTTTGACGACCATGCCGTGCTCCTTGCTCCGTACACCGTCGATCTCACACATGCGCCGAGCGACCCGTTTACCTAAGGTGTCGCGCCCACAACCGCACATTGTACGGTTTTTATCAGTACCGTCTTAACGCTCGACAAGGAGACCGCTCCGTGATCGACCGCCCCACCGCCCGCGTCATCCTGCTCGACCACGAAGGCCGCGTCCTCCTCTTCCAGCTCGCGGACCCAAACGTCGCCGAGCCGGACAGCCCGCACGAGTCCCTCCGCCGCGGTCTCTTCTGGTGCACCCCCGGCGGCGGCGTCGAACCCGGCGAAACCCACGAAGAGGCCGCCCGCCGCGAACTCTGGAAAGAGACCGGCATCACCAATGTGCAACTCGGCCCCCGCGTCTTCACCCGCGAGAAAACGTGGACCTTCCCGACGCCGCCGTCGTCCACCTCCGCGAACGCTACTTCCTCGCCCGTGCCCCAAACGCCACCATCTCCCTCGCCAACCACACCGACCTCGAACGCCGCGCCTACCGCGCCCACCGCTGGTGGTCCCTCGCCGACCTCGACGCTACCGCCGAGGCTATCATCCCAGACAGCCCCGCCGACCTCGTGCGCGATTGCAGTTCCCGTCTTGCCGAGCCCCTCCCCGTCATTCCGAGCTTGTCGAGGAATCTGCCTCTCGTTAGAGACGCCGCCAAGGGAAGGCAAGTGCTTCGACAAGCTCGGAATGACGGGAGGAGCCGTCCATCTGGCGCCTCTGCAATCACACCTAAGGCGCGGTCTGATCAGCGCCGACGAGTTGCGCGGCCCCAACGCCGCGGAGTAACAGGCGGCCAGCGGCTCACCGCGATTCCTCCGGCGAAAGCAATCCCTCCCGCTGCAACACGTCCTCCAGTCCGTCGATCAGGGCGTGTGCGCGGTCGACCACCGCCCCGTCGGCCGGCGTCGCGCCGGCGGCGGCGATCACGGCTAGCACGCGTTCGTCTATCGCCTCGGGCACGAGGGCGCAGTCCCGGCGGGCGATCGCCAGCAGCCGCTTCTCGCCAGGGTGCGGCAGCCGGTTGACGGCGAAGAGCACGTCGACGTAGCTGCTCAACAGCGCCGTCACCTGGTGCTGAACGCTGACGACGTCGCCCCGCGCCACCGCCAGCTCGATCTGCCGCGAGAACGACGCCCCACTTTCGCGCGGGATCGGGTAGTTCATGGCGACAACGGCGCGGCGCAGGTCCTCCGGATAGGGACATGTTGTCTTCGTCTGGAGTGCCGCGAACCACCCCGTGGGGTCGTAGAGTGGCAGCGCGTCGCGCACCGTGTGCCAGAAACAGGTGGAGTAGCCGACCGACGCTTGGTGATGGATGAGGACACGGTCGAGCTGCGCCTCCATCAAGTGCAGCGACCAGTACATGAGGTCGACCTTGGATCATCCTCGAAGACCGTGGCACGGCCGCCTCGGAAGGCCGGCTCTACGACGTCGGCCCCGGCGACTGTGTTGCCACCGGCCCGGGCCATCGCCACGACGTCCCGCTCGTTGCCGCGCCGGTCCGCGCCGTCTTCTTCGAAACGACCCGCGAAGCCCAGAAGCGCCGCAGCCACCGCTGGAACCACATCCACGGCCCGGCCGCGGCTGCTGGGTCGGCTCGACGGCGACCCAGATCTCGAAGGCGCGCTCGCTACGCACACCCGAAGAACCCGCAGACCTGGTGAGGCGCGCAGCACGTAGCGCCCCCGTGCGAGAACCCGAGAACGGGACAGCAGGCTTCGTCAGCATCGCAGCAGACGCCTACATACTGAAAAAGGTGATTCAACCTCGTGCCACAGCACGTCTCGCCGGTTGGGCAGCACCGGTTGTGGCAGCATTCGCGGTTCTCAGCGCAACACCCGTCGCCGCACGGTGTCTGCCCGCACTCACCGTCGCAACAGGGTTCGCACGGCGCACAGATGCCGATGGCCGGATCGCACTCACTGCACGACCCGCAGCGCGGACGGCTGCATGAGCCACGGCACCTTTGGTCCGGTGGGTCGCCGATACAGTCCTGGCCGCCGCTGCACCTTTCGCAGAGATCGACGCGTCCGCACAGCCGGCCAACCAGCTCTTCAGCATAGAGGCACTCCCCATCCCGACACGTATTACACCCGTTGCCGCATATCTTGCCGTCGTCGGCGCCGGGCTGGTGGACGCACTGCCCGCTCGCCGCGTCACAGACGAGGTCCGCGCATTCGTTGGCGGGATCGGTGCAGACGTCCTCCCGCGGGGTCGCATCCGGCACACAGAGGCCAAAATCGGTACACGAGGCGGAGGCGGCGCAATTGGTGGTGCAGTCGGTGCCGGCCGGTTGCGGGCGGCAGGTCGCGGTGACCGGGTCGCACGCCTCGCAGGGCGGCCGACACAGGGGGATCGTGCCGAGACACGTGCCCTGGAGGCAGGCGGTGCAGCGCTCGCAACCGATGGTGTCACCGCGCTGGATATCGGTGAACGGGGTCAGGCCGCACGCCCCGGTGGCCGGGTCGCATTCGTTGCGCTGGCAAAACTCGGTGGAGGGCGGGCAGACGACCGGGGCGGGGAGGCAGCCTCCCGCCTGACAGGTGGCGGCCTCCGTGCAGCGGTCGTCGCCGCCGCAGTAGGCGCCGTCGGGCCGCTCCGACCAGAGGAAGCTGTTCTGATTCGGCTCGCAGACCTGGCAGGGATCGGTCGGGTGGGGGATACCGGCCGAGTAGCAGACCTGGACGCCACCAGCGCTCAGGTCCCGGATCAGGCAGAAGCCGGGCGTGATCTCATGGAGACAGCCGAACTCGGGGTGGCAGCGGTCCTCGGTGCAGTCCAGCCCGTCGTCGCAGGCGAGCGGGACGTCCGGACAGACGAGGCTCGCGCCATCGCAGACCACATCCGTGTCGCAGGGGGTCGGCGCGGCGCGGCAGAGCGTGCCCGCCGGCTTCGGCGCGTGGTGGGCGGGGCAGGCGACGCTCGCGCCGTCGCAGACCGCATCCTGCGCGCAGCGATCCGCGGCCGGGCGGCAGCGCGTGCCGGCCGGCGCCGGCTCGTAGCGGCACGCCCCGGTCGCCGGGTCGCACGTCCCGTTCTGCTGGCACGGTTGGGTCGGGAAGCAGACGACGAGCAGACTGGGCTGGCAGACGCCCTGCCCGTCGCACGCCTCCGCGTGGGTGCAGGCGTTGGCGTCGTCGCAGGCGGCGCCCTGGGGTAGGTTCGTCCAGGTGGTTGAGCTCTGGTCTGGATCGCAGACCTGGCAGGGCGCATCCAGATTGCGCTCCCCGGCCTGGTAGCAGGCGCCGGCGATCAGGCACGCGCCGGCGCGGACGACGCCGACGCAGGCGCCGTCGGCCTGGCAGGTGTCCTGCTCGGTGCAGGGCAACCCGTCGTCGCAGGACGGCCCCGCGAGGGGAACCCAGGACCGGTCGTTGCCATAGATGGTGCGGCAGAAGAGGCAGAGGCCGTCCGGGTGGCGGCCCGCTGGGTAGCAAACCCCGTCAATCAGGCAGGCGTCGTCCCGGAGCGTGTGCACGCAGCCACTCGCCGGGTCGCAGGTGTTGGTCGTGCAGGCGAGGCCGTCGTCGCACTCAATGGACGCGCCGGTGCAGACTCCCGCCTGACAGGTATCGCCCTCGGTGCAGGCATTGCCGTCGTCACACTCGGTCCCGTCGTCCTTGGCCGGATAGACGCAGTCGCCGGTCTCGGTGTCGCACGCGCCCGCCTCGTGGCACGAGTCCGGGTCGGGGCAGACCACCGATGGTCCGGTACAGACGCTGCCCTGACAGGTATCGGGATCGGTGCAGGCGAGGCCGTCGTCGCAGGGCGAGCCATCGGGCAGCGGCGCGGTGGCGCAGTCCCCGCCGGCGCAGACCGCCCGCTGGCAGACCGCGCCGGGACAGGCGGTGTGGCAGGCGCCGCAGTGCGCGACGTCGGTGCGGACGTCAATGCAGTTCCCCGCGCAGCACAGCCCACCGGCGCAGGGGCTGTTATCGGGAGCGGGACCGCAGAAGCCATCGGCGCCACAGGCTTGGCACGGGCCAGCGCAGGCGTCGGCGCAGCAGACGCCGTTGGCACAGAATCCGTGCTGGCACTCCGCTCCATCGGTACAAGCAGAACCCAACGCCTTGTCGCCGACGCAGCGGCCGCCGGATGCGCAGTGGGACGATCCCGGACACTGGTCGTGGGAGGTGCAGCCGCTGGCGCAGGCGGTGCCGGCGGCGTCGCAGCCGAAGGGGGCGCAACTCGTCGTGGTGGGGACGCAGCTGCCGTTGCCGCCGCAGGTATAGGTGGTGAGCCAGCCGTCGGCGCAGGTGGCGGCGCCGCAGGCCACCTCACCGCCCGGCCAGGCGGCGCAGGCGGTCCGGGTCTGCCCGTCGCAGGTCGCCCGACACCCTCCGCTGCCGGGGCAGGCGGGGCGGGTGCCGACCGGCGGGCCGCTCACCGGCAGGCAGGCGCCGGTGGCGCACGACTCGCACTGGCCGGTGCAGGCGGTGTTGCAGCAGACGCCGTCGACGCAGTGGAAGGAGGCGCAGTCGGTCGCCCGCGTGCAGGGGGCGCCATTCGCTTGGCGGGGAGCACGTTGGGCGGCCGCGTCGTCCAGCCGCGCCCCGGTCAATCCGCCGGCGAGCGCGCCGGCGAGCCCGCGCAGCAGCGAGCGGCGGGAAGTCGCGCGCGCCAGGGAGCGCGTCAGGTCGTCAAACCGCGTCCCATCCATCCGTGCGTTGCCTTTCTCGCCGCGCGTCCGTTTACCTACCACGAACCCGCGGGCCGGGCACAGGCTCAGCGATAGGCGATCTCAGATCCGGTGGCGCTGGCCGCCGTGCGCCGCGCCGATGAGGTCCCAGCGCACGTCCTCGACGTGCAGGCGCCCCAGCGGCCCAGCCAGGCGGTGGAGTTCCTTGTCGCTCGCGCAGTCCGCGGCTTTGAGCGGGTCGTGGCAGCGCATGATCCCGGCGGCTCGCATGCGATGGAGCAGTCGCCGGACGACAGCCGGCGGACCATAGATGCGCGACCCGTCCGTTACGGCCGCGCGAGACTCGCCGGCGCCATCCGCGTCCGCCGTGTCGATCGTGGCCAGATGGTCCCAGAGCGCGATGTCGTTCATGTGCGGTCCAACACCCTTTCAGCATGTGAGATGACGACGAATCAGCAAGCGTCCGCCAGTCGTTCGGGAACGACGGTCAGCCAGGCGGCGACCATCGGGGTCCGCGGCACGGCGTGCCGGCCCGCGCGAAAAACGATGTCTTGACCATAGCGATCGCACGGGCGGATGCATACGCGTAGTTCTACGC
>JBOGUF010000114.1:0-7828 GCA_050696075.1 Thermomicrobiales bacterium | reverse complement strand
GGTCTGGATGGCCGCCCGCCCAACTTCAGGCGAGGAAGGCGCGATGGGCGTGACGCAAGACGCCGCCGTCCGGTCCGGCGTTGCCGCCGACGAACGGGTCGCGCGGACGAGTCGGTTGCGACGCTTGCTGATGCGGCCGGAGATGGGGGCGGTCGTCGGGGCGATCGCGGTTTGGACTTTCTATGCGATCTACGCCAACGACCGCGGGTTCGTCTCACTGCGGGCGACGGCGAATTACCTCGAAGTCGCGGCCGAACTCGGCATTCTCGCGGTCGCCGTCGCGCTGTTGATGATCGGCGGAGAGTTTGATCTCTCGATCGGATCGGTGATTGGCGGCTGCGGCATGATCCTGGCCCTGCTCAGCGTCGAGTACGGCTGGAATATCTGGCTGGCCCTGGTGGCGTCGCTGGCGTTCGCGGTGCTGGTCGGCATCGCCAACGGCTACATGGTGCTACGAACGGGTCTGCCCTCCTTCATCATCACGCTCGGTACGCTGTTGGTCATCAGTGGCGTGACGACGGGGATCACACGGCGGATCACGGGTCGGACGCAAGTCGGCGGGCTGGAAGACGTGCCGGGCTACCCGTCGTTGCGGGCGATCTTCGCGTCGTCGGTGGAGATCGGCAACGCCGACTTCGCCGTTTCGATCCTGTGGTGGATCGGGATCGCGGCGTTGGCAACCTGGGTCCTCTTGCGCACCTCGTTCGGCAATTGGATCTTTGGCGTGGGAGGGAACTTGCAGGCGGCGCGCAACATTGGCGTGCCCGTGGGGTTGGTAAAGATTGCGCTCTTCATCACGACGGCGGTCGCCGGTTGGCTCGTCGCGGTGATTCAGGTCCTATCGACCAAAGGAGCCGACGTCGAGCGGGGCGCCGGCCGCGAATTTACGGCGATTATCGCGGCGGTGATCGGCGGCACGTTGTTGACCGGTGGCTACGGCTCTGCAGTCGGCGCCGTCTTTGGCGCACTGATCTACGGTATGGTCTACCTCGGCAACGTCTACGCCGGCGTCAGTCCCGGTTGGGAAGAGGCGGTCCTAGGCGCGATGCTGGTAATCGCCGTCCTCGTCAACCGCTTCATCCGCGTGCGCGCGATGGAGGCGCGCTGATGACCGCGCAAGCGCCGCCGCTGCTGGAAGTGGAGGGCGTGTCGAAGTATTTCGGCAGCGTAATCGCGCTCAAAGAGATCTCGATGAGCGTCCGTCCAGGCGAGGTGATGTGCCTGCTTGGCGACAACGGCGCGGGCAAATCCACCCTGATCAAGATCTTTTCGGGCGTCCACCGGCCGGACGAAGGGCAGTACCGGGTCGAGGGAGCGGAGGTCCGCTTCGTCTCGCCGCGCGACGCGCTGAAACTCGGGATCGCGACGGTCTACCAGGATCTGGCGATGATCCCGCTGATGAGCATCTCTCGGAACTTTTTCCTCGGTTCAGAGCCGACTGTCGGTCGCGGACCGTTGCGGCGGTTCGACGTGGCGACGGCCGACCGAATCACGCGCGACGAGCTGGCCAAGATGGGCATCCACGTTCGCGACACGGCGCAGCCGGTCGGCACCCTTTCCGGTGGCGAACGGCAGTCGGTGGCGATCGCCCGCGCCGTCTATTTCGGCGCGAAGGTGCTCATCCTCGACGAGCCGACGGCGGCGCTCGGTGTGAAGGAGGCCGGGGTGGTGCTGCGGTATATCGCCCAAGCGCGGGTGCGCGGCCTCGGCGTCGTCTTCATCACGCATAACGTCCATCACGCCTACCCGATCGGCGACCGGTTTACGCTACTGAACCGAGGGCGGAGTTACGGCACGTTCTCGAAGTCAGAGGTGAGCCGGGAGGAGGTCGTTTCGATGATGGCTGGCGGGGAAGAGTTGGATGAGCTCAGCCACGAACTCGAGGAGTTCGCGCGGGCTGACGCCGGGGCCGCCGCCGACGGGATGGCCGAGGCGAGCCGGGAGTTCGGGCGCGAGGCGCAGGCGCTGCACCGGACAGACTGACCACGGTACATGGATCAACGTCGCCGATTCAAATTCCGCCGGGATGGTCGGCGGCGGGCGCGTGATCATCGGTGGGAATGGCTGGACGGTAATGTCGAGTCGGTGAACATCTCAACCGGCTTGTTCGAGACCACCACAACATCTCATGGTCCAGTGTCATAGTCGGGCGTCCGGAAGCCGATAACGCGGTCAAACCTGCCGGGCACGACGGCACGTACCTCGAATTAGTCGGAACGGATAACCGGTGTGTCTGCCCGCGTGCTAAACGCAACGGTGCGGTTATTGACGCAAGCGGACACATGGGTCCACACCTAGAAACAATGCGTTGATCTACTCGGACAGCTCTAGAAACTCGTCCGCGACATATCCAACGTTGCCTTCGATATCCTCTACTTCGACCCAGAAGTAATTTTCGCCGGGGACAGTCTCGCCTACAACCGTGAGTTCCGCGCCCTCTAGCAGTTCGACGACGACATCGCTATCGGTGGAGGGCTCAGATCGCATATTAAGAACGTCAGTGGCCACAACCACCGCATCGTTAACAGCGAACCGGCCTTCCTCTTCCGCATCGTCTTGTTCATCCAAAGGCTGCTCAACGTCGTCGGCATCCGGCTCGGCTTGATCCGCCCCGTCCTGTTCGTCCGCTTGCTGACCGGTCGTACCGTCTGTCTCGTCAGTCGGCGTCTCCGTGGGCTCGGCATCCTCACCAGTATCGGTCTGTGCGGCCTCGTTGCCGCCCGGCGTGGCCGTAATTGAGACTGGAAGTTGCTCGGTCGGAGTTGGTGTTTCCGGAGAAAGTATCTCGGAGACCTGGGTCGGTTGCTCGTCGTCATCGTCGCCGATGAGGGATTGCGCCCAGTACCAGAAGAGCCCGAGCATCAATAGGAGGCCGATGACAGGGAGGGCGATGCGGAGGTAGTCGGTCCAGTACCGCTCTTCCTCGCGCTGGTAGCTGACCGTGCGCTCTTGACCAACGGGCGCCGTGGGCCGCGTCGGTCGACCGGAGCTGGAGAACGGGGGCTGGTCGCCGCCTCCGGCGCTGCCGCCTCGTGGTGGCTGACCGCTCGAATAGCCGCCGCTGCCCGGTGGGCGGGACCCGCCGGACGGGCCGCCGCTGCCGCTGCCTCCTGAGGACGAACTAGCCATCATTCCTCCTACGGACGGCGCCCCGGCTGGGGCAAGCTGCGGTTGCCGGTGAAAGATGCGGAGGGGCTGCCTCCCGCTCTCGCCGTCGTCGCCACTCCCTCGAGCCGCTGGCCGCGCTCCTGGCTCAGCCGGTTCCCAGTAATTCCCAATCCCTCGCCCGCAATCGAGATCATCCTGGCCGACCAAGTGACTCTGCTGCGGTGAGTAGAGGAGTGGGTTTCGGCACCAGCCTTTCCGCCAGATCGGAGAGGGTTCGTAGTGGGTGCAGGTCGCGCATTTCCGCACCGGCATACTCAGGCACCTCTTCGCGCTTGGACCCGTCGCCGCGACAGGCGCAACCTCGAAGCGGGAACGTCCTGAATTCACCCCCCAGCTTGCCGGTCAACCCGCGCCATCCCGCGAGCGCTGCTAGGCGTTGCTCGGGCGAGTGCGGGTAAAACGCGCCGAGTATAGCACGCAACCGGGCGCATTCGCGGATCATCGGCCGACAAGCGGCACGCCGGACGTACCTACGCCCGACGCACGAAGTGGTTGAACCGTTGTGTTGGACTGGGCTGGGCTGGGTTGCGTGCGGGGCGTCTGCAAGAGCTTCTACCTCGCGAACGTTCTCGCGCTCTAATTCTCCCGCGATCCGCCGTCGCCCTTGTCGCCACCCTCGGGTGGCTCGTTCTCCCATGGCGTCTCAGGACCGCCGAAGCGACGGATGAAGGTCTTGGAAGGGCCGGCGTCCGCGCTGCCGCTGGCCTGGGGTGGTGGCGCCTCCGGCCTCGGATTGGACGCCGTGGCCTGAGACGGCATTGCTACCGGTCGAGCGTTCGACGTCGGCAGTGTGCGCGGGGCGGGGCCACCGGCCACGCGGCCATCGGGCGGCGCCATTTCGAGTTGTCCTTCGTAGAACGCTCCTTCGTTAACGACAAGCGTTAGCGTCGCCACCTTGCCGCGCAACCGGCCGCTCGGCATGATCTGCAAGCGACCCCGGCAATTCACTTCGCCGTTCAAGTCGCCGGCAACGGTGACGTTTTCCGCTTCGACCTTCGCGGTAACGTTGGCGCCCTGAGCGACGAAGAGGGTGCCCTGGCATTCGATCGTACCCTTGACCACGCCCTCGATCCGCACGTCACGGTTCGCCTGAAAGGTGCCATCGACTGTCGTGTGGCGGTCGATGATGGTGAAGCTGTCGGAGGTGGCGAGTTCGCCGTCGCCGCCCGGCGTGACACCCACGGGCGCGTAATCAGTCGGCTCGGCCGTTCGCATCGACATCGGTATTGCCCCTTTACGTTGGAACGTGTTGACTGGCGGGCGGACGTCCTAGGCGCTGCCGCGCGCCGCGCGTCGCTGCACGACGGAGGTAGGTTTGGTTTCGGTCGGCTGCTCGGAGGCGCCCATGCGAAACTGGCCGGTGACGAAGGCGCCTTCGTGGACGACGAGCGTCGGCGCGTGGAAGTCGCCGGACACCCGGCCTTGCGGCAGCACCTCGAACCGGGACGTACAGCGGATCGTTCCCTTGACGAGGCCGGCGACAATGACGTTCGTCGCCGTCACCGCGGCGTCGACGTCCGCCTCCTCCGCGATGAAAACATCCTGCTTAGCCCGGACCGCTCCCTCGACGCGCCCGTGGATATGGACGCTGCCTTCGCTGTCGAACTCGCCCTTCCAGGTCGTGTCGTGTGCGACAACACTTGTTTGATCGGTGACGGTGGGTACGGCGGGCACCAGTGGCGCTTCGGCTTCGGTTGCCATTTCGGCGCCGGCGGTCGCCTCGGCGTTGCCAAAATCGCCGAAGTTGAAGCCACCGGCGTCGGCAGGCGTGGCGGATTGATCCTGATACGCTTCCGCCTCCGGTGCGCCCTCGTTGCCGAGTTGCTGGCGGAGCGCGCTCATTTGGCGCTGAAACGAGTCCACCTTGCTTTCCTTCCGGAAGACCATCGAGCTCCCCCTTGATTCAACGCGCGTGCCGAGGGTTCGGTGTCGGTCGCCCGCGACGTTGGCTTATCCGGCGTCGCGGATGCAGATGACCGGAACCGCGGGCGGCGGGAACAGCCACGCGTCGTCCTGGTGACTTCCGCTTATGGTAACACGCGGCGGGCGGTCTGCCCTCACCGCGGGGGATTGGTGAACGTACAGACCCGCCCCAGACCGTACGTACAGTGTACCACGGTCCGTCAAGGGTGGCGGCTCATGAGCGTTCGGCGTTTGCGATGGAGATTCGCACGCTTTCGTATAGACGGCATTCACCGGCAATTCGTACCGGATGCACCGCGTCTCGCCGGCGCTTGCTGAGACCGAGATCCAGGGCGTGGCGCTGATTTGGCCGAGTCTGCCCACCGTCATTCCGAGCTCGCGAGGAATCTGGCTCGTTGTCGGTCCCGCGGGAGAGCTGCCTCTCCGCGATCGGCATGACGGGGGTGTTCAAACTGGCTCTTAGGCTGGAATCTGTGATACTTAGGCGACTTCCCCCGTTTGAATGTCTGATGGCATGCCATGTGGTGGACGGCCGGAATGAGTCGCGCGGTTAGGCGCGTCGCCAGCCGCTCAACTGACGAAGAACGGGACGTGCATAGGGACTGCGAGACTGACGAGGCGCTCATCGTCGCAGCCCTAGCCAACGCCGCCGACCACGTCGCGTTGTACCAACGCCACGTCGATTAGGTCTATCGCTTTTGTTAACGCCGGTTGGACGATTGCGCCGCGGCGGAGGACGTGCCGAGCGCCGACTTCGAACGCGCGCTAAAGGCGTTGCCGCGATTTACGAACGGATCGTTCCGCGCCTGGCTCTGGACGATCGCGCGCAATACCGTCACGGCTGCGTATCACAGGGACCGCGGCGAGCAATGTCTCGATGCCGCTGGAGTGACTGCACCGGCGCGTCTACGTGGTCGGAAATCGTGACAGAGTCGGTTGCGAGATGGTGGTACGCCCGACAGGACTCGAACCTGTGGCCTCTTGCTCCGGAGGCAAGCGCTCTATCCGCTGAGCTACGGGCGCGTGCGTACGCGTGTCGTCAATTTCTGACCACTTTACGCAAGGGGCGCTGAGCGCTTTACACCTTGTAGCGGGAATTGTAGCACCTGAGCACCTGACCTGCCGACCACGCCGTCTCGCCAGCGATCTTGGTTGACTTTCGGGTCGCACCACGCACAAAAGCGGTCGGCGACCGCTGCAATTGCCGCTTGATCAGAAGGGTGACATGACAAATCCGGTACGCCACGGACGACTGTGGGGTGACTGGAGGACTCATGAGCGAATTTGCCAAGACCCTGAAAGATCTTGCCAAGCTGTGCGGGAAGAGCGAGTACCAGATCGCCCAGCTCTCGGGACTGGACCCGACCTTTGTCCGGCGGCTGTTCGACGGGGAGAAGAACGCTTCGAACCTGACGATCGTCCGTCTGACGATTGCCTTGGTGATGGACCCGGAGTTGGCCCGCAAGCATCCGGCCCAGGTGCCGTTCATTCTGAACGCCCTGAAAGATGCACAGTTGAGTGATGCGATTGCCGAGTTAGGAGAGTCTCGGGCACTGATCCGCTGGGCGTCTTAGTCCAGGCTGAACCGTAGAAGACCGAGCGGCGGCCACCACCAGGAACGGAGTCGGGCGTTTGCTCCGGCTCCGTTTCTTCTCTGACACCTCACCTAAATGAGGTCGCGATCCGTCATCTGGCCGTCCATGATCTGGCGGCGCAGCACTTCATAGCCGGCATGCCCGATGGGATTCCAGCCATTGGCTTTGATGGCCTTCTTCACTTCACGGCGCGCCTTGGGCAGATTCCAGCCAGTCTGACGGACGACCTCGGGGTACCCGCCATAGGCCCACCAGTCGAGGGGAAGTCGAACCTGATCCATACACGTTTCTCCTTCTGGCGCGTGCCAAAGCCACGTCGCATCACCATGGCCTGACGAGATGCCAGCCACGGGCCATGGCACGCGCTGCTCACGCCTCGTTGGTTGTTGGAGGTGGTTACGGGATTCACAGTACCGAGTCGATGGGTGGGTTGGCCAGATGGTGCGCCCAGGATTCATCAACTCACGATCATCGTGCTCGTACATCCCTACTGCGTACTCGAAGCGAAACGCCGATCTGGCTGTGCCATGTTGGCAACGGTTGAGAAACGGACAAGCATGATCTATGATGGGCTCGGCGGGGCCGAACATCGGTTCTATACGTACACGGGTGGAGGTGCCTAATGACGCACACGCTCACGGTTCACTTTCTGAAGCTGGTCCAGAACATTCAACCACCGGAGGAACGACGCAAGAAAGCGGTGGAGCTGGAGCCGCCGGCCGCCGACCCCGTGGGGTGCAGACTGGTGGTGCCGACTGTCGACTTCGCGCCTCGCCGTTCGTCTTAACACGACCGTACACACCGGGTCGATGTGACCCACGACATCAGGAGCGACCATGACCGGCTCTTCCACCCAGGGAATCAAGACCGTGCTGCATCCCGTGTCCGACCTGGCGGCGGCTAAGGCGGTGTACGCCGCCCTGCTCGGCGTACCGCCGCGGACCGACGAGACCTACTACGTCGGCTTCGAGGCCGCGGGCCAGCACATCGGGCTGGTGCCGGGCGGTGGACCGCGGGGCATGACCTCACCGGTGGCCTACTGGCACGTGCCGGACCTCGAGGCGAAACTGGCCGAGGTGACCGCCGCGGGCGCCACCGTGAAGGAGCCCGCGCACGACGTCGGTGGCGGCCGCCTGGTGGCC
>JBOGUF010000113.1:0-59746 GCA_050696075.1 Thermomicrobiales bacterium | reverse complement strand
CCCCGGCCCGACGCGGCGTTAACGCCGCCGCGTCGAGCGGCGCGAGCGCCGGGGTGGCTCCACCGGGATGCTCTCGGCGGGAACCGGGGATTCTTCGTCACGCGGACGGCGCGGAGGCTCGGCGGTGGCGCGGACATCGCGCATCAGGATGTCGTTGTAAAGGATCGCGGCAGCGACCGCGCCGATGATCGGCCCGACCCACCAGACCCAGAAGTCGGACCACTCTTGTTGGACAATCGCCGGTCCAAACCAGCGGGCCGGGTTCATCGCGGCGCCGCTGACGATGCCGCCGGCGAGGATGTCTAGCGAGATCGTGAGCCCCATGGCGAGGCCGGCAATCGCGCGACCGCCCGAGCGCACGTCAATCGCCGTGCCGAAGATGACGAACATCAGGAAGAAGGCGAGGATGATCTCCATGACGAGCGCCCGTCCCGCGCCCAACGAGGCGGCATCGCTGAAAGCTTGACCTACCGCCGGGACGCCAAGGTTGACCCGATTGCGGTCGATGTCCTGGTAGACGAGTGTCAGTGCCCCGGCGCCGACGAGCGCGCCGGCCAATTGGGCAACGATATAGGCGACGGCGCGGTTGGTTTCGATGCGCCGGGCAAAGTAGAAGCCGATGGTCACGGCGGGGTTGAAGTGGCCGCCGGAGATGTGACCGGCAGCGAGGACCATCAACCCGATGGCCAGACCGTGGGCAAGCGCGACGGCGACGAGGTCGGCACCCTCCCCTTGTGTCTGGATAATCGCCCCGACACCGGCGAAGACGAGCAGCGCCGGGCCGAGGAACTCGATGATCAGTTGCTTGACGAGCTCGCGGTCTCCCACCGTGATACCTCCCCATTGCTTTTAGCACCGCGCCAGTCGAGCACACCCCTCCGTTGTGCTGGCGAAACCGGCGCTTCGGCCGGGCCGAAACTCACCGGTGTGAACGGACACATCGGGAGTGTATGACTGACGCGGGCGACGACGCAATAGGCCGTACTGGTGAGAAATTCAAGAGACGCGGAAGACGACCGAGTTCATAAGAGACCCATCAATGTAGACGGAGATCGCGTATTCGCCGGGAGCGACGCTGCCGATATTGAAAGGAAAGGCGAGCCAGCGTTCGCTGGCACTCTGGTCGATCGGGATCTCCGCGCGGGCGATTTCGCCGCCCTCCAATGTTCCCCAGACGGCAACGGCGAGCGCGCCTTCGGTGAGGTCGTGCATGAGCGCGGCGGCGTAGAGCGTGCCACCACGAGAGACCGATTCCACGCTGTTGCCCGGGCGCCCGTCCGACCCGATCGAGGTTGCCAGCACCAGTTCCTCGATGGTCGGGATCGCGGTGCGGGTGGCGCCGGGCGACGGTGTCGGTGCGAAGAAGCGTTCGCGCACCACAGTTTGCTGCATGCCGGGGAGGATGACGCCGCGCGTCGCCTCACGTTGCTCGGCGCGTTCGGCGTCGCGCGCCGTGCCGCTCGCGCAGGCGGCGAGGACGGCAAGGAGGGCGAGGGCGGCAAAGAGGGACCGGGCGACGGAGCGAGCGCTACCGGCTGCCGGAAGGTGGCCGGTACTGGCCAAAGGCGTCCTGGTACTCCTCCGCGACTTCGAGCGCTGACTTGTGGACGTAGATGCGGGTAGTTGCTGGTGATGCATGTCCCAGGATCGTTTGGACCGTCGACTCACGAACGCGACGGCGAACCATTTCAGTCGCGAGCCCGTGGCGGAAGGAATGCGGCGTTACGTCGCTTTCGATCCCCAGCGACTTACACAATTGCGCGACGATGTGCTCGACTGTGCGCGGGCTGATCGCACTGCCGACGACGCCAAGTTTATCCCGTCCGCTGAAAGCCGGGAGCGCGCCCGCGCCACGCACCTCGTCGCCCCTCGCCGTCCAATACGCGGTAAGGGCCTCCGCCGTTTCTGCGTCAAAGTGAACCGTGCGGCTTTTCCCTCCCTTGGCGCGGTAGATGTGCGCTGTGCCCTCGGGCAAGGCAACGTCCCGCCGGCGGAGGGCGCAGAGCTCGGAGACGCGAACGCCGGTGCGGAAGAGAAAAAGGATCATCGCTCGCACCTTCAGCCGCCGCAGTTCCAAGTGCGGCTTCGTCTGATGGGGAAGTTGGCGGACGTGAGCGACGATCTGCTCCAGGTCGCTGAGCTTGACGTCCGGCGGGGGCGGCGTAAAGCGCGGCATCATCGCGGCGATCCGCACTCGGAGGCGGTCGGTGGGCAACGAGGGATGGAGGTCGTAGGCGGCGAGGTAGGCGCAGAGTTTTCGGACCGCCGAGAGGTTGTTTTGCGCCGTGCGCATTTGGGAGACCTCCTCCGGCGTCCGGATGTCTTGCGGGACGATCAAGGAGGCGAAGGAGGTGACGTGGTCAGAGAGGAGTTCAACTACGGGCGTCTTCTCCGGGTCGATCCCCTCGTGTTCTTCGAGGTGGCGGAGGAACTTGGCAACGCCGTGGCGGTACGTCTTCTTCGAGCGTGGGGCTAAGCGCAGGTCCCCGAAGAACATCTCGACGGCGCCGGCGATGGTGACCTCCTCGTCCTCGACTTGGACAGCGACCCGAAGGGCCGATGACGGCGATAGACGTGTGACGGCGCGCGGTCGCCCGCCGCTCGACTCGTCAACGTCCAATCGCTCTGCCGGCAGTGCCACCCGCAATCCTCCCCACCGGCTGCAACAAGCACCGGTGACTGTACGGACAATCATTGACGTATGCGGGGTGTACGTACACTCTACGCGGATTGCGGTTTGGCGTCAAGTAAGGTTGTCCGTCCTGTCTTCGATGCGGACGAGTCCGGGACTCGCCCGCACCGCTCATCAGGGCTGAGGCAACGGCAACTTGCTCAGTGCGAACAATTCGCGTACCGGCGAATCAGGCCGAGTGGATCGCGCTGGAAGTCGTCGTTGGAGACGACGCGGGTGACTCCCGCTTCCTTGGCCGCGCGGAAGGATGCGACGTCCTTATGCGGGCCGAAGGCGAGCAGCGGCACGGGACCGCCGGAGACGCCGGCGATGGCGCGCCAATCGACGCCGGCTGCCATGTCGATCAGCCCGAGCGCCGCGGCGGGGTTTCTCAGGAGTCGCTCGACGAAGGCCGCGGCGTCCGGCGTGAAGGTCACGGCATAGCCCGTCTCGCGTAGGAGGTTGCCGATGCGCACGCCGAAGAAGAGATCGCGATTCAAGACGACAACTTCGGCGGCGGTCTTCATTTCCTCGTGGTCCTGTGGTTCATCCATCGTGCAAGGCCTCCCCGATGCTCGGCCCAAGGTTAGAAAGATGTGTCATGCGGCCCCATCCACTTGACAAGCGCCAGGTCGCTCCATAGGATAACGTCGTTCGGCTATCAGTAACGTCGTTCGGGTTGGCGACGCCGCTTGAACGCTCCAGGCCCGCGAACCTCACTGACGTCCGACTCGAAGGAGGTCCCATGTCTCTATTCTCCACCGCCGGCCTGGCCCGCGCCAGCGCCCGCCGGCCTTGGACTGTACTGCTGACTTGGCTCTTCATCATCGTCGCCTCTGGCGTCATCTCCGCGCGGTTCCTTAGCGGCGCCTTGACGACCGACACCGAGTTCCTCAACGAGCCGGAGTCGGTCAAGGGCTTCGACTTGATGGACGAACGGCTTGGGCTCGACGACCCGCTGGCCGAAACGGTGATCGTCACCTCGACATCGAGCACCGTCGACGATCCTGCCTTCCGGCAGGTGGTGCAGGACGTCACCACTGATTTGCGCACCCTCGAGGTCGTCAACGCCGATCCGACGCGGACCTTCAATTACTACGAGGCGATGAGCGCGCCGCTGCCCGGAGCGCAAGCGGCGGCTGAGGCGCTCGTTTCCGAGGATCGTCGCTCGACCATTATCCCGGTGACGCTCACCGGTTCGATGGAGGACGTCATCGACGGGACCGACTCGTTCCTCGACACCCTCAGCGGGCATGCGACCGATGCAGTGCATGTCACGAGCGTCGGCGATTTGAGCATCAACGAGGAGTTCAACACGATCGCCGAAGAGGACTTGGCGCGAGCCGAACTGTTCGGCATCCCGATTGCCCTCCTGATACTGGTCGTCGTCTTTGGCGCACTCGTCGCCGCCGGCGTGCCGATCCTACTGGCGCTGACATCGATTGGCGTCGCGCTGGGGTTGACGGCGGTCATCGGCCAGATCTGGGAGCTCTCCTTCTTCATCACCAACATGATCACGATGATCGGCCTCGCCGTCGGCATCGACTACGCCCTCTTCATCGTCGAGCGCTACCGCGAGGAGCGGCGGCATGGCCGGGAGAAGCTGGCCGCGATCGAAGTCGCTGGCGCCACCGCAAGCAAAGCCGTGCTCTTCTCTGGGATGGCGGTCGCCTTGGCGCTGCTCGGTCTCTTCCTGATCCCGACCTCGATCTTCCGCAGCCTCGGTCTCGGCGCGATCTTGGTGGTCGTGGTCGCCGTGCTGGCGATGCTTACGTTGATCCCGGCCATGCTTAGCCTGCTCGGCGACCGGATCGATTGGCCGCGGCGACGACGCGGAAGGCGGAAGTCGGAAGGCGGAACGCCGACGGCACCCATTACCGATCACTCATCACCCATTACTCAGACTGGTTTCTGGGCGCGAGTGACGCGGGTGGTGATGGGGCACCCGGTGATTAGCGTGGTGCTGTCGGTGGTGATTCTGGGCACGGCGGCGTTGCCGTATTTCGACATGAACACGGGGTTCGCGGGGGTCGAGACGCTGCCGGAGGGCGAGGCGAAGGACGCCTACCTCGTATTGGAACGCGACTTCTCCGCGGGCCGCCTGGCGCCGGTTGACGTGGTGATCGACGCGCGGCCGGGTACTGAGGTCGAGGCGGGCATCGCGCGCTTGAACGAGGCGCTGGCGGCGAATCCGATTTACGGCGAAGTCGCGGCTGCCCGGTGGAGCGAGAACGACGACCTGGCGCTCGTCGAGCTCACCTTATCGACGAATCCCAATGACCAGACGGCCTACGACGCGGTCGAGCGGCTGCGCGAGGAAATCGTGCCGCGCGCGTTTGCTGGCGTGCCGGCCGAGGTCTACGTGACCGGCGACACCGCCTTCAACGCGGACTTCTTCGAGCTAGTGAGCGACTGGACGCCGATCGTCTTTGCGCTGGTCCTCGGGCTCAGTTTCATTCTGCTCATGCTCGCCTTTCGCTCGATCGTCGTCCCGGCCAAGGCGATCGCGATGAACCTGCTCTCAGTCGGCGCGGCCTACGGCTTGATGGTGCTTGTCTTCCAGAAAGGATACGGGGCTGACCTGCTCGGGTTCCAAGAGACGCCGACGATCGAGGCCTGGATTCCGATCTTCCTCTTCTGCGTCCTCTTCGGGCTGAGCATGGACTACCACGTCTTCCTCCTCTCCCGGATTCGCGAGCACTACGACCTGACCGGTCGCAACCGGGAGTCGGTCGCGGCGGGCCTGCAGGTGACGGGCAAGATCATCACCGGGGCGGCGCTGATTATGGTCGTCGTCTTCGTCGGCTTCTCCCTGGGACGGCTGGTGATGTTGCAGCAGGTCGGCTTCGGATTGGCGGTCGCAGTGCTGCTGGATGCGACGGTGGTCCGCTCGGTGCTGGTGCCGGCGGCAATGGCGTTGCTTGGTAACGTCAATTGGTACCTGCCCTCGTGGTTGCGCTGGATCCCGGATCTACGGGTCGAGAGCGCCCCGCCGGCGCCGGTCGCCGAGCCGGCCGGAGACTAATCGCTTCAGTGATATTGGATGGGACTTGCGCGGCCGAGGCAGATGCCCCGGCCGCGCACCGTGCTTAGTGTTAGAATCGCATCACGTAATGTGATCACATGGGAGCGAATTTTTATGGCCAAGACCATCTCGGTCGCGCAACTCGGACATGGGGGCGCATCGCGAGCGATCCGCGATGCGCAGGACGAGCCGGTGCTGGTGAGCAAGGAGAACCGACCGGCGGCGTGGATCATTAGTTCCGAGCGGTTGGCAGAGGTCGCGTCGGCACGGGGCGTCGATCCCGATGTCTATGATCGTGCGTTGGAACTGTTTGCCGTCAAACTCTACGAACAGGGGGCATCTCTCTCAGTCGGGCGGCCAGATTGGCCGGTTTGGATCTTCACGACTTTATCGACCCCTGTGGCCGATTGGGAGTGTCGGTCCTATGGGAGCCTCATAACGTTGGCGCGGAAGCCGACGCGCTGGAGGCATTTCTGCAAGAAACCGAAGCAAATGCCGTACCTCAACGGTGACCGAGCCAATCGTCTATACAGACGCTACTACCCTGATCGGCCTTGCGCGCATTGATCGGCTCGATTTGTTGGCAGTTTTCCCTCGTCCGGTTCTGGTTACACGTCACGTTTGGAGTGAAGTCGCGGGAGATCCAGCAAGGGCGGGCGTCCCTGTTCTCTTCGATGCAAGGGAGCAAGGGCTGCTGGCGGTGATCGACGACGGAGACCCTAATGCATTTCCATACCTCGGCGCCGGTGAATCAAGCGCACTAAGCGCCGCCATGGAGCGACATGCCGCCGTTATCATCGACGAGCAGGAAACTCGCGCTTTGATTGCACGCGGTCCGGAGATTCGTGCGCGCCTCGCGTACGTAACCGGACTCATTGGTCTGTTGCAGGTCGCCAAACAAAGGAAGCACATCGAAGCAGTTCGACCGATTCTCGATCGGCTTGTAAGCGAGGGATTTCAAATCAGTCGTCGGCTTTACGATGAGTCCCTTCGGAGAGCCGGCGAACTCCAGTAGTCGTTTTCGAGATCGTACGCCACCGAGCGCATCGGATTGGACGCGGGAGGAGGGCATGCCCTTGAATTACACAAACGTCATCCACCGCGACCTCCAAAGAGCCTACCCGAACGTCGTCCGCGGCGACGGCATCTACCTCTACGACGCGGAGGGCAAACGGTACATCGATGGGTCGGGTGGGTCGGCGGCGGTGACGTCAATCGGGCACGGGGTCGCGGAGGTGATCGAGGCCATGGCGCGGCAGGCGCGGGTCGTTGCCTACGCGCCGTCGCATGCCTTTACCTCGGAGGCCGTCGAGGAGTGCGCGCGGCTGATCATCGAGGAGTTCGCGCCGCCGGGCCTGGAGCGGGTCTGGTTCGTCTCTGGTGGATCGGAGGCGACCGAGAATGCCGTCAAGATCGCGCTGCAATACCACCACGATCGGGGCAGGATGGCGAAGCACGTCGTCATCGGACGGTGGAGTTCGTTCCACGGAGCAACGTTGGCGGCGCTGGGGTATGGCGGCAACACGGGACGGCGGCGGCCGTTTGCGCCGTTTCTGCCCCACGCCGAACACATCGCCCCCTGCTTTCCCTATCGCTGCTGGGCGAGCGGGTCGTGTCCCAGCTGCGATCTCTCGTGCGCGTATCAGCTCGAACACGTCATCCGGCAGGTCGGGCCGGAGAATGTTGCCGCCTTCATCGCCGAGCCGGTGGTGGGGGCGACGTTGGGCGGGGTACCGGCGACGCCAGGCTATTTCCAGACGATCCGGGAGATCTGCGACCGCCACGATGTTCTCTTCATCGCTGACGAAGTGATGACCGGATTCGGCCGCACCGGCCGCAACTTCGCGCTCGACCATTGGGGCGTCGTCCCGGACCTGATCGCCTGTGCGAAGGGGATCAGCGGCGGCTACGCGCCGCTCGGCGCGGTACTGGTCAAGCCGGAGATCGTGGCGGAAGTGGGACGGGCTGGGAAGTCCTTCGTCATCGGCCACACCTATGCCGCCAATCCCCTCTCCTGCGCCGTTGGGGCGGCAGTGCTGCGCTATATCCGCGATCACGAGCTGGTTCAGCATGCCGCGGACGTGGGCGGGCATTTCCTCGCTCGATTACGCGAGCTGATGGACCGACACGCGATGATCGGCGACGTGCGCGGCCTCGGACTCCTTGCCGGCGTCGAGTTCGTGCGGGACCGCGTGGCGAAGGAACCGTTTCCGGCCGCCCTCCAGATCGGCAAGCGGATCGGAGCGGCGACGCTCGAGCGTGGCCTTGTCTCCTATCCCGGCAGTGGCACTGTCGACGGCGACTTGGGCGACCATCTGCTGTACGCGCCGCCGCTCACTATCACGCACCAACAGATCGACGAGTTGGTCACTATCCTGGATCAGAGCCTGGCGGCGGTCGCGGCAGAGATCAGCGCGGCCGTGTGATAGCAATCAGCTTTTATGTCCACTTGGGACATGTTGGAGCCTTGAGGAGACCGATGGACGTCAATGCGATCGAGGTCTGTACGTTCGATTGCTACGGCACACTGATCGACTGGGAAGGCGGCATCGGCGCCTTTCTCTATGACGTTGCCCTGTGGAGTGGTGACGAGAGCCCACCGCGAGGTGATGAGTTGCGGGCGCGCTGGGAAGCGATCCAGTTTGACCTGATTCAAGACCCGTACCAATCTTACAAGGCCATCCTCGGCAAGAGCCTGCACCTGTGGTGTGAAGAACGCGGCTACCCCTGGCGGGAAGACATGGGGGATTGGTTGGTGCGCTCGATGCGTTCCTGGCAGCCGTTCCACGACACGGCCCCCGCGCTGATGCGCGCCAAGGAAGCGGGTCTTAAGCTCGTCATCATCTCCAATAGCGACCAGGACATCATCCGCCATTCGCTCCACCACATCGGCGTTGCCTTCGACGACGTGATTACGGCCGAGGATTTCCGGGCCTACAAGCCGTCGTTGACGGTCTTCGAGCAGGCGCTCGACCGGATCGGCGTCGCGCCCGCGCGCATCCTGCACGTCGCCTTCGGCTTCAAGTACGACAACGGCCCGGCGCGGCAAGTCGGCATGCAGACGGCGTGGGTCAACCGCGCTGCCGCGCCGCGGACCGAGGGGCCAGCGTCTGACTTTACCTGGCGCGACCTGTGGGGTCTGGCTGAGTTGGCGGAGCAGCGGTCGAGGGTTTAGGGCAAACCCCTCAGCCTCCGACCGCCACCAATCGCGGGCGGGGAGCGCGGCTCTCCGCCGGCGGTAGGGAGACTTTAAAGGCAGTCTTGACGCCGGGGATGACGCGGATTTCGTCGAGGGCGGCGTCGGAGATTTCGTCATCGACGTTGAGGACCATGATCGCCTCGCCGCCGCGATGGTGGCGACCTACCTGCATGCCGGCGATGTTAACCTCGTGCCGGCCAAGGATCGTGCCGAGGCGACCGACGACGCCCGGCTGGTCGCGGTGGTGGGTGATGATCACCTCACCCGCCAGCGCCCGCTCCAACGTGAAGCGGTCAATCTCGACAATGCCCGCGGTCGTCCGATCCCAGGCGACCTTGACGTGGCGCACCGGGTCTCCACTCGCCTCGAAGGCAAAGGAGGGTTCAACGGCCGGGTCGGGGGTGGCCGTGATCGTTTTGATCGCGATCCCAGCATCCTCCGCGATAAGCCGGGCGTTGACCGGCGTGACGCGGCGGTTGGTCCAGCGGATCAACGCCTCGCTCAGCGCCGCGGCCAAGACGTGTTCGACGATGTCCGCCGCGACCAGGCCGCGCGTGGTGACCCGGATCGTCTCCGGCGTGTCGGGCTGGAGCACCGCCAGCAGATGACCAGCCGCACCGGCGACGTTGGTCAGGCGTTGCAGCTCCGGCGCGAGGAGGGAGGCCGGCGGCAGGTTGACCGCGTTTGGCACCGCCTGCCCATTGAGGGCGGCAATGGTCGTTGTGCTGATCATCTCCCCGACGGCCGACAGCGCCTCGGCGCTCGACCCGCCGGTGTGCGGCGTGAGCACGACGTTCGGCAGCCCGAAGAGCGGACTCTCGTGACAGGGTTCGTGTGGGAAGACGTCGACGCCGGCGCCCGCGACCCGGCCGCTTCGAAGCGCGTCGGCCAATGCCTGCTCATCGACCACCTCGCCGCGGGCGCAATTCAGCACGATTGTCCCCGGCTTAAGACGTTGGATGGTAGTGGCGTTGAGCATGTGGTGGGTCCCGTTTGTCGCCGGGAGGTGGAAGGTAATGATGTCCGCCGTCTCCCAGAGTGCGTCGAGTTCGACCGGCGTTACGCCAAGCTCGACGAAGCGCTCGGTTGCGATATAGGGATCGTAGGCGATGACGTTCATCTCAAAGGCGAGGAGCCGCTTGGCGACGACCGCGCCAACGCGCCCCAGGCCGACGATGCCAACCGTGCGCCCACGCAAATCGATCGGCTTGATCGTCTTGCGTTGCCATAGCCCGGCGTGGGTCGACTCGTTGGCGTAGGGAAGTTGTCGGGTGACGGCGAGGAGAAGGGCGATGGTGTGCTCGCCGGCCGAGGTCGCGTTGGCGCCGGGGGCATTGAGGACAAGGACGCCCGCGCGGGTCGCCGCGTCGAGGTCGATGTTATCGACGCCGACGCCAGCGCGGGCAATGACTCGCAGCTTCGGCGCGGCGTCGATCACTGACGCGGTGACTTGGGTCTCGCTACGCACGATCAGGGCGTCGGCATCGTGGAGCACGGCCAGGAGCGCGGGTTCGTCGGTGCCGACGACGTCGACGATCTCACCGTGTATGCTCAACGCCTCGCGGGCCGTCGGATGGATCGCGTCGCTGACGACCATCTTTGGTCGCCGGGGAACGATCGGCAGTTCCCGCGCGCCGTTAACGGGCAAGCCGAGCTTGTGGCTCCCGACGATCGCTTCGAGCGTGCGCAGGACGCCGTCGAGGTCCTTGAAGCGCTCGATCCCCGGCGTCGCCCCGTGGCCATTCCCTTCCTGGCCAATCAAGAAACAAGTGACGCCGGCGGCCGCGTAGCTAAGCGCGTGGCGCTCGCTATCCTCGACGGCGAAGGTGCAACCGCTGGAAATGGCGATCGTCGCCTTCTCGTCGGCGAAGATCATTTCGCAGTCGGGGAAACCGTGCTCGCGCAACCAGCCGAGCGTCATCTCGGCCGATTGCGCCGGGCGCGCGGTGATGATCATCACGCGATCCGGGCCGAAGAGTTCGAGGACGCGCGTCATGAAGGCGGGTCCGCTCGGGTGGGAGCGCAGGTTCGCGGCCGGTCCACCCGGTCGGTAGACCCAGTCGCGAATTTGCACTGGCACGTTGAGCCCGGCCGAGTCGATGAAGGCGCTCTCTGGGAGGTCGATCCCGAAGTGGGCGGCGGCGGCTTTCGCCAGCGGGCGTGGGTGTTCGGTGAGGACGCCGTCGATGTCGATCGCGATGCTGAGATCAGGCAGACCGGCCGGATGAGCGGTCGAGTAGGGAGAAAACCCGGTTTGCAACGAGAACCCCCATTCGCGTTTCACGCATCTCAATGCTTCACAGCCGCGGGGCGTCAAATGCAACGCAACAGCGCCGGACCCGGCGCGGGGGCGCCAGGATCCGGCGACGCGGTGTGCTGAGCGTAGCACCGGAAACCGGTCGATTCAACGTGTCGACCGCACAACCCGGAGGAGACGTGCTCAATACCGCGGGCGACGCGTTCAATCCATGTTCGGCGCGAGCCGACCTCGTCGGTCACGACGGTTCATGGCGGGCAGGTGGACCGCGCCGTTACGCCTTGCCCCGATTGAGCCAGTAGCGCACCTGAGCCGTGATACGGTTCCAGAAATGCAAAACGCGATTCATGGTAAGTACCTCCGCGTGTGATCTGCTGCCGCGCTGCCGGCGGTACGAACCACCGTTCGGCGTGTCCCAGAAACAACGGGCGCCCACAACCTGTTTGTTCGCCTACTTGCCATTATATGGTCCGTAGCGCGGGCGTCAATCGGCAAGCGACCTCAATATAGGTCTGTGTCAGAGTCGCGACGGTCCGGTAATGCACCAGGGCGGACCGCCGTGTCCGCCCGGTTCGTCAGCAGGATCTGATGCTTTCGATGATGCCCCATGCCTCCAAAGGAGCAGGGCGATTTCACCTTCAACGTCCATTGCCGAACCGGGTAAGGGCTACCGCAACCTCGCGCACCTGCTCGACCGCGTGTGGAGTAGCCTTGCCGTTCTTGACGGTCCACTTCAGTTCCGAAAGGGCGCCGATGCAGGCGAACCCGCCAAGAAGCTCAGCGTCTTGCGGGGCGAGCGGTCCACCGGCATAGAGGTACGCATGCCAAAACGCGCGAGGTTCGATGTCGGTTTCGCCGAACGCCGCCCGCGCGACCTCCCACGCAATGGGCTCGACACGGCAATCATCCCAGTCGATAACGGCTACCAAGCGATTGTCGCGGAAGATCAGGTTGCGGGGATTGAAGTCGCCGTGGACGGTCGCCCGCGGCACGAGGCGACCCGAGGCTCCGAGGTCGTCGAGCCAGGCGTCCAGGACAGCGATCTCGCGGTCGAGCGCGCGGCATAAGTTGTCGAAGTCTTCCGTGCCGTCGAGATCTTGCCTGAGAACGGGTTTGACGGCTGACCAGATCCACCGTGGGTGCTCGTCGACCGCGCGGAACCCGGGCCGCTGGCCGAATCCGACGTGGGCGAGGCTTGCGCGGTGGAAATGCGCGAGCACGGTCGCGGTCTGCCGACCGCGATCATCCGCGCTCATGGACACGCCTGAGCCTCCCTCGACGAAGGGGAAGAGCGACAAGATCCGTCCGCGCCAGTGCTGGATCGTTTCGCCGTCGCGTCCAGGCAGGGGCGGCACGACGACGTCGACGTGCTTGTTGAGCTCGCGCGTAAGGGCATGTTCGTACGCGACCTGATCCCGCGATCGTTCCGGTCGGCTGGTCCGCAGGATGCTGGCGCCCTCATCCGCATCGATCCGCCAGGACTGGTTCAGGAGCCCGGCAGCAAGAAAGTGGACGGCGGTCACTGGTCTCGCGAAGCACCGACGCACGGCATCGACGACCTCATCCGGCACGAGCCACAACCTCTGCCACTGCCAAATGTCTCCATCCCAGTAGTACAGACCGTCCGCTGACAAATCGCCGAGCTTGGGTCTTGGCGCCCCTGCCACCCGTTCCTTGGCCCCCTCAACCCTCACCACTGTTCGCTCCTCGCGCTCGTTGGTTGCGCCGATGGTGCTGACCGGCAACGTCGCACGGGGCTGGACGCGCCGTCAAGGGCCTCGCCCAACGGTGATAGAATCGCCGCTCGCGCGTTGGGGTCTTTCTGGTGCGCAGGCAGGAGGAGAGTAGAGGTGGCGACGACCGACCTGACGATGGCGGGGATCTACTTCGACCGCGTGCGCCGCGCGCAGGACGAGCTGAAGCGGCAAGGCGTCGACTTGCTGCTGATCGGACCGTCTTCGGACCTCGTTTACCTCCTTGGCTTCGACGCCCATGAGAGTGAGCGCCTGAACTTGCTGCTCGTCCCAGACGAGGGCGACCCGAAGATGGTGATGCCGGTGCTGGAAGCGCCGCTCCTCCGCGCCCGACAAGAACTGCTTGAAATCGAGATCCACGCCTGGGAAGAGACGCGGGCGCCCGCCGAGATGGTCGCCCATCTTGCCGGCGACGTCGCCGGCAAGTCGGTCGCCGTCAGCGACGAGCTGTGGAGCGTCTTCCTGCTTCGCCTGCAAGGGGCGATGGAAGGCGCGAATTGGTTGCCGGCGGCCGGCGTCATGCGCCATCTGCGGATGATCAAGGACGACCGCGAGATCGAGTTGATGAAAGAAGCCTCGCGCCGCACCGACGACGCCTGGATGGAGTTCATCACCCAACCGATCAGCGGCTTGACCGAGACGCGGGCGATGGAGCGCTTGACCGGGTTGATGCGCGCCCGCGGATTGAGCGGCGGGTTTGGCATCTGCGCCTCAGGCCCGAATTCCGCCTCCCCCCACCATCACACCGGTGATCGGGTCATCCAGTACGGCGACACGGTCCTCTTCGACTGGGGCGGGACGATCGAGGGGTACAACTCCGACATCACGCGCACGGTTCACATCGGGGAGCCGGAGGACGAGTTCCGCCGGGTCTATCAAATCGTGCTCGACGCCAATCAGGCGACGTTGGACGCGGTCGCGCCCGGCGTGCCCTGCGAACGGCTCGACGAGGTCGCGCGCGCCGTCATCACCGACGCCGGTTACGGCGCTGCCTTTCTGCACCGGGTCGGTCACGGGCTCGGGCTCGATGTCCACGAGGAGCCGTATCTGGTCGGAGGGAACGCGATGCCGTTGGCATCGGGCATGGTCTTCAGCGACGAGCCGGGGATCTACCTCGAAGGACAGTTCGGGATCCGAATCGAGGACGCCGTCCTCTGCACCGACGCCGGTGGCGAACGACTCAACGAAGCGACGCGCGAGTTGATCGTGATGGAGTAACTAATCGCGGGCGCCCTCGCGGACGCAGCGTAGGATTTCGACGCCGATCCGCTCCAAGCCAATTCCGGGAACATGGAGCAGCAACACGGCTAGGCCAACGCGCTCGCGGACGAGGCCCACCAACAGGTGAATGGTCCCGATTTCGGTCAGTCCACGACGGGCGGCCTCATGCTCGGCCGAGACGAGAACGTGGCGCATTCGCGGTGAGAGCGGAAGCGCGGAGGGTTCGACCACAGCGCCATTGCCGCGACCGGCGATAAAGTAGACCCGCTGGTGAAGGGTTTCCGCCGAGAGCTGCAGGGCCGCCAAGGCGCGGGCGGCGACACTGTCGCGCTCCCGCGCCAGCCCGACGAGCAAGTGTTCGGTGCAGACGTAGCCACGGCCGAGGGCAGCTGCCTCCTGGCGTGCCGCCTGCAAAGCGGCCGCCGCGCGCGGACCCAGTCGCGCCTGCGCTTGGGCGACAAGCTCTTCGTCCGGCGTTTCGTCCAAGCCGTCCATTGCGAGTTCAGGCCGTCCTCAACCTTGCATCCGGCCGCGCCAATCCAATCAACGCGAATTCGGCGAAACAGGCCACGCGTGGCGGCCGGCTTCACCGGGTGTCTACATACGTGCCATTTCCACGGTGGGTCCGGCAGCGATTCGCGACAGCGATGCCTGACCGAAGGAGAGATTAGCGCCAGAACCGCCACTTCGCAACCATCCGAGGATGGCGCCAAGCGGCGGTTCGGTCGTTCTGAGGTTGGCGGTCTATGGACAGCCGGCTGCCGCGGCGACGTCGAGTCTCCCGGCGCCGAGTTCGCCGTCGAAGTCGGGGTTCACGCCGGAGATGTCCTCGGCGGTCGACATCAGCCGATCACGTACCTGCTCCGGGAGCAACTCCGGGTTTCCGCCGGTGATCAGGGCGGCGGCGCCGGCGACGAACGCGGTCGCCATGCTCGTGCCGCCCCACGCTTCCAGCCCGTCGCCGGGCACGGCGCTGACGATGTCCTCACCGGGCGCGGCGATCGTCACCGTCTCGCCGAAGTTGCTGAAGTCGCTCTTACGATCCTGGTCGTCGGTGGCGGCAACACCGATCGTATGCGGGAAGGCGGCGGGATACTCGACCGGATCGTCTGTCGCCGCGTTCCCGGCAGCCGCGACGATCGAGACGCCGTGTGCCAGCGCCTCGGCGATTGCCTCCTCGACGATGATTGCGTCATGCGTAGACCCGAGGCTGAGGTTGATCACGTCCGCGCCACGATCGATGGCCTGGTAGATGCCGCTGGCGAGGAAAAAGGCGTCGCCAACGCCGTCCGAGTTCAGGACGGTGATCGGCAGGATCGTCGCACCCGGTGCAACTTGCACCACGATGCCGGCGACGTGCGTCCCGTGCCCGACCATCTCGTCAACGACCCCGTCCGCGTCGTCGTCCAGGCTATTGCCGATATCCCGCGTATCGTCGTTGCCGGCGAGGACATTCCACCCAGTTGTGAGTACACGGCCTAGCAGGGCGGGATGCGTCGCGTCGACGCCGGTGTCGAGCACGGCAACGACCACGCCGCTCCCAGTCGCGCGGGACCGCGCGGCCTCGACACCGATCACGTCGAGCGCGTATTGATCGTTCGCGTCCGTCACCTCGGGCGCGCTACTCGTGAAGAAGTAGCCCGGTCGTCCCTCTGGCGCCTCGTTGACGTAGTTCAACTCGGCCCAGACGGTGTCGCCGTGCGCGACCAATTCGGCTTCGATGCGGGCGTAATCGACGTTGGTTGGCAACTGAACGAGATAGAGGGCGCGGCTATCAATCGCGGCGATCGTGCGCGTGCCGTGCCGCTCGTTGAACGCGTCAATCGACCCGCCGTTGACGAGACGGACGATGATCTCGCCCGCATAGTAGCCGCTGGTGTTGGGATCATCGTCGTCATCGATGACCACACCGGATCGACGCCCCCTCGTGTCTTCGGCGCCAACGGTAACGCTGCCGGCACCGACGTCGTCGTCATCGTCGTGGTCATCAAATGTGCCGAACCCGCCGTCGTCGTCGTCACTGATTTCGAGTTGATCGTCATCGTCACTGCTGGCCTCATCACCGTCGTCGTCATCGCTCAGCTCTTCGAATTCTTCCTCGTTGTACATCGGCTCCACAGGTTCGTCGGGTTCTGGCGGCGGCTCCTCGTCGTAGTCGGCATCAATTTCAATGTCGCCATATTCGTCGTCCCCGTCATCCTCGAAGCGGGCGACGGACGGATCGGTTTCGCTCTGCCCCGCGCCCGCCTGGACGGCTAGCGCGCGCAGCAGCGGCGCCAGCAGAGCCACCATCACAAGGAGCGCGACGATTCGCGAGAGTTGACGCGGCCGAGTCATGGCTGCCCTCCCAATACGAACGGCGCCCAAAGCGCGGGATGAGGTTGGCGTTCGCGGCACGCGACTTGGGCCGAGCGCAACGCTCGCGCGCGTGATTCTCCGTTGCGCAACAAACCGTAGAAGTCGGTCATGAGGTCGACGACCGTGGCATCGTGCACCGACCACAGACTCATCAGAATCGAGGACGCTCCGGCCGTGAAGAAGGCGCGGGCGAGTCCGAGCAACTCATCTCCTGACTGCACCTGAGACCGTCCCGTATCGCAGGCGCTCAGCGTCACGTGCGCGCCGACCAGCGGAAGGGCGGCGATCTCCCGCGGCGTCAGCCAACGGTCGTGCAGCTTGAGCCCACTGGTGGCCGGAAACGCGGCCGAAAACCGGCCATGGCAGGCAAGATGAAGCAGCGGCACGCCGGCCGCTGCCGCCGTCACCCGCTCGGCCGTCGCCTCCGCGCCCGCGAGGACGTCTGCCGCCCCAATGGCCGGCGCGACACGCCGAATTTCCTCAGCAATGCCCGGCGCGAGTTCGTCTTCAACGCCGACGACGAGCGGCGCCTGGCTCAGCGCGACCGCTGGACGGGTGGCCAATCGAGCGTAAATTCCAGCGGAGGGAGCGTAGCTCACTTCGCACGCGTCGAGCAGGTATCGCGTGCCATCCCACAGCGCGTGGAACGGCAGCGCATGGAGCGGACCGTGCGGCACGATGATGAGGCGTTCGACGCCGGCAAGATGGGAACGCATGGGGGCCAGGAGCTCGGCGTTGAGATCGCCAAGCTCGCGGCGGGCGTCGCGTAGCATCCTCTCGGCGCGCGGCCCATCAGCTTGCGGCGTCGCCAATCCCCGACCGATCTGGAAACGCCAGCGACGCAGGCGCTGGTCAAGGTCGATCAACGTCGTCAGGCGACGGTGGACCTGTACGCGTTCAGGGCACACAAGAAAGGCGAGCACCTCGTCGCCGGCGATGTAGTACTCGATCAGCGCCGTCGTCGCGGGCAGCCTGACTTGAATATCCGCGAGCATCGCCGGAGCCAGCACCGACCCCGCGCCATGGGTCATCGCCTGCCGATCCTCGAGGCGGGCAAGTTCTTCCTCCATGGCGGCGACGTCGCGTATCGCGCCACCGCGGTCTTGAATTTCGCCAGGACCGGCATCGGCCAGCCGGCTGTAGTGCCAGTTCAGTTCGGCGCGGAGTTCGGCAATGCGCCGTCGGAGCGCGGCATCGCCTTCTGAATCGCCGGAGTCGGTCCGTGAGGGATCCGATCCACCATCGAGAAGATCGAGCAGTGTGCGGCTCTTGCACGACTCGACGGCTCCGAACGCTTCCGCGCATCGCTCGGACGTCGGGTCCTCGAGCGCAAGGGAAACCAACTCATCGTAGGCGTCGAGTCGCGATCCGAGATACGCGGAGCGGAACCGCTCGGCTTGGAGCGTGCCCCGAATCCGCTCGACCTCCGCGATTGATGCGCGGAAGTCCGCCAGGGCGGGCTCGACTCGTTGGCGGGTTCGATTGAGCCGCCCGCGGAGCAGGTGCAACGTGGCCAGCACCGGCGAGAGGCGCAGATCGTGGGCGGGGCCGAGGGCGGCAGCCAACTCGCCGGCCGCTACGTCCAGGTCGCCATCCTCCATAGCGATCGCGGCGAGTACCGTATGGGCCACGGCCGCATTGGCGGGGCGATCGCCGAGATCGGCCAGGGCGCCGCCAGCAAGCTGTTTCGCTTGTGCCCGCTCGCCACGCAGCGCGTGCAGTTCCGCGCGCGCCAGATCGACCCGAGCCCGCTCTCCCGCATGGCCGAGGGCGGAAAAGGCGGTCGATACCTGATATAGGGTTTCTTCGGCCTCTGCGATCTCGTCGAGGCGGCGGTGTGCCTGTCCCAGACCGGCTTTCGCCCGCGCCGCCTCAACCACCAATCCGAGTTGTTCAAGGTCAGGCAAGACCCGCTCGAACTCCTCTTTGGCCTGTCGCGGCATGCCGAGCGCCAGGAGGGCGTCCGCCTGCTCGGCAAGGAGGCGCAGGCGGTGGGAACGCGCCTCGTCGCCCTCGAGGAGCCGGCGGGCGCGTTCGTAGTGCGCCAGCGCGGGTTGCAGCAGCCCCTGGCGGGCGGCGAGATAGGCGAGGTTGCCCTCCGCAATTGCCGCCGCCGTCGGATGCCCGCCTTCCGCGAACCCGTTCGCCGCGCGCTGGAAGGCGTCCTCGGCGGCGCGGAAATCGTCCAGGCTCATGAAGGCGTTGCCACGATTTGACTCTGATTGGGCGAGCAGCAGCGGATCGCCAGCTAGCGCCTGAATCGCCCGGTCAAGGTGGCGGAGCGCCTCGCGCGGATTGTCCCGCATGGCGTGCACGGCGCCGAGGTTGAGGTCGGCCCGCCCCGCCAGTTCCGGTTCGGCCGAGTCGAGGAAGGCGACACGCGCCGCCTCGCCCGCGGCGAATGCTTCCTCGAACCGGCCGAGATGGGCGAGCGAATGCAGCGAGGCCAATCGAGCCCGGGCCGCCTCGACCCGCTCGCTGGCAGCGGTCGCAATCCGAATCGCGTCGTCGCAACAGGCGAGCGCCTCGTCGAACCGGCCGGCGTAGGCCAGAGTTTGAGCCCTCGCGCGGCGGGCGCGCGCCTGGACCCGTGGCCCGCCCGTGACATCGGCAAGTTCGACGATGACTGTTGCCGCGTCGATGGCACGGCCGGGCTCGGCAAAGGCGAGCCGCTCGGCCTCATCGCCGAGGCGGAGGAGGGTCGCGTCGGGGTCGTCGGCCTCTTGCAGGAGATCGAGGCGTCGGTCGTCAGGAGAAGCGAGCACTTGATCGAGGGAGATGGCGGTCATGGCGGCATCGATCACCCAACCTCGACGCCGGGAAGGATGATTTCTTCGCCGGACGTGCGAACACGGAGGTCGTAGTCGCCCGCACTGGCGGCCATCGAGAACATGCCGGTATTGTCGACGCTCACCGTCGTCTCGACCGACAGTGCCGCCGCCGAGAGTACAATCGCGACCGCAACCTCATCGGCAGGCAGGCTGACTTGTCCGGTGATCAGCCATTGCGCTCCTCCGGGGGGAGGCGGCTCCATTTGAAGGTCAACGTCGATATCGTTCGCGGCGTAGACGAGCGCGTAGCCGGCCGTGGCGCCGCGCAGACCGACCGCGGCGGTCGGCGGCCGGCCGTCGAACACCAGCCTCGCCACCACCTGCCGCATCGCGTCGCCCAGCGTGGGCTCAGCGGTACCGGCGGGCGCTGCCGGCGGCATCAGCCGCTTCAGCCGGACGATGGTTGTCGCGGACGGGGCTTCGACCGCGTCCCACCGGATGGTTTCGCGGACGCCGCGGAATGTGGCAACAGTTGCGGCGCAGGCCGCGCATTCCTGCACGTGGCTCGCGATTTCGGCGCGACGCGCCTCCGGCGCCGACCCGGTGGCGTAGGCAATCAATTCGTCGTCGGCAACCACATGCTGGGCCATGACCGCTCCTTTCACCAAGTAGAGTCGGGGGCGCGGCCAGGTGATACATCCGTCTTGCCCTGAGTTGAGGCGATCATAGGAACTCCTCGAGACCACGCGTTCGCAGCAGCGTTTCGAGCTTCTTGAAACAGCGGGCGCGGGTCGGGCCCACGCTGCCGGTGGCCATTCCGAGGCGTCGCGCGACATCGACGTAGGCCGCACCGTCATCGACCAGGAAGAGCGCCGTCAGCAGATCGCGACAGCGTTCGTCGAGGTCCGTCATTGCATCGCGTACGAGTTGATCGCGCTCGCCGCGGGCGACCAACTCGACCGGCGGGTCCTGGTCGTCGACGATGGTCGTGGCGAGGTCAACGTTTCGCGCGGACGCCTTGCCGACTCGCCACGCCTCCCGGTAGGTCGTCGTGATCAGCCACGACGAGAGCCGTGTCTGATCGCGTAGTCCGTGCAGGCGGCGGAAGAGCGTCGTGAAGACAACCTGGAGCACGTCGTCGGCGTCCGCCTCGCTCAGTCCACAGCGGCGAGCGACCGAGTAGACGAGACGTGCGTACTTTTCGACGAGCTCCGCCCACGCGTCTTGATCGCCGGCGATACACGCCTCGACGAGCTCCGTATCCTCTACCTTGGCCGTGGCGGTCTCCGCCGTCATCGGTCCGGTTCCTCCCGCGCGTGCGGAGCTTCTGGCTGGTCGCGTCAAGGCCGCCGCCGTGGGTGGTGGCCAACGTCCGCGGCGATGGTACCCGGTTTGGAACCACATGTTCACCGCCACCGCGATTATTCTCCGCCATGATGACACCACGCTGCCGTGGCCGTTGCGGTTTAATGCCGCGGGCAGTATCCAAGAACCGAGGGTGTTTCCGCCTGTCGTTCGTGGAGGCAAGATGACAACCGACGAAGCATTCCCGCTCGACGCCGCAAAGGAATCGCGCGACGATCTGACGGCGGAGTTACTCGAACAGGCGCAATCGAATGCTCAGGCGGCGATCATTGCCACGGTGGCATTTCTACAGGAAGAAGGCATTCCGCTCGCACGTTGGACCGAGTCGCTGGGCCGCGCCTTCGCCCTCGGCTGGGATGAACCGCGGCCGTGGGAGGCCGGCGAGTTCTTGGAGGCAATGCTCATCAATCTCGGCTCGCTCGGCGCACGGATCGTCACCAGCGATCTGGGCATCGACCACGCGGAAGCGACAACGACCGGCTTCCCCGATGCCGACTTATGCGCCCTCTTCGGGGTCGAGGTAAATCAGGTTGCCCGATTCAACGACGCCACGGTCGTGTTCGCGCGCGATCGCGGGCTGGCATGGGAGTGGACACTCGACGGCGACGAGACGTGCTACACCGCGGATCGCATCGAGGAGTAACGCGGCCATGGCATCGACCGTTGGCTTCGCCCGTGTCAGCCTCTATCTGGACGGCACCTTCTCGCTCAAGGATAAGCGTCGCGTCGTGCGGTCGCTAACGCAACGCCTGCGTAACCAGTTCAACCTCGGCGTAGCGGAGGTCGAGGATTTGAACGATATGCGACTGGCAACGATCGCCTTGGTCTGCGTCAGCAACAGTTCGTCCCACGCCGACGAGATGCTCGCCAACGCCATCGCCTTCATCGAACGCAACGTCGAGTTCGGCGCTTTGGGCGACGTCTCGACCGAGTTAGTTCACATGGGGTGACAGCGTTACGGCGCCGGGCTGGCAGCCGGGCTGGCAACTGGGGTGGCAACAGGACTGGCAACAGGGCTGGCGGCGGGGGAGGCCGCGGGGATGGCGACGTCGGCGGATGGTTCTTCGGGGAGTTCGGGTAGTTGGTAGCGGAAGACGGCGCTGCGATTGCCGTCGCCGATCAACATCGAGCCGTCGGGCGCGGCGGCGATGCCGATTGGGGCCTCCATCGTCTCGCCGGTCACTTGCTGGACCGAAAGCAGATATGCGCCGTCGGATGTGAAGACTTCGACGCTTCCGGTCTGGGATGAAGTCGCATAGAGGTTGCCGTCCGGTCCGAACGCCAGGTACGGCTCAAAGAATTGCCGGCCGGCCCATGCCTCGACGTTCCATTGCTGGAGGGGCGTGCCGGTCGTGGAGAAGACGCTAATCCGGCCGTTGCCGGAGTCGGCGACGAAAACCCGGCCGTCTGGACCGAGCGCGATCCCGACCGGTTCAATGAATTGCTCCGGAGCCGATCCGAAACCGCCCCAGGCACGGCGGAACGTGCCGTCCATGCCGAAGACCTGCACCCGTTCGTTGCCGGTGTCGACGACGTAGATCTCTTCGGCAGTCACGGTGACGGCGCGCGGTCCGAAAAAAAGGCCGGGTTGTACGTCCGCCGTCGTTGCGTCCTCCGTGTCGCCGAAGGAGCCGAATTCGCGGACCATCGTTCCGGCCTGGTCGAGCACGACGATCCGATGGCCCCAGGTGTCCGCGACGTAAATCAGCTCGTCCGGACCGACGGCGATCCCAGTCGGCCCCAGGCTCGATTGGGTTGTAGTAAAGGTCGGGCCACCCGTTTCGGCGCCCCAGATGCCGACAAACTCGCCGCTGGCGCCGAAGCGCTCGAGGCGCGCGTTCCCCATGTCGACGACATAGACCACGCCCTCCGCACCGACGGCGACGCCGCGGGGCTGGTTGAACTGCCCACGACCGCTGCCAGGACCGACACGCTCAAAGAGGTTGAAGGGTCCGGTGTTGGGATAGACGCGGTTGGCCAGTTCCCCGCTGAGACCAACCGCGATCGGTTCGGGGTCGGCGGCGGTCGTTAGTTCGCGGTAAAGCAGATAGCGGAGTCCCGTGTCCCAATTGGTGGGGACGACGACATCGGTCACGATGTCGCCGATGCTTGGGGCGAGATAGGCGCCGGGTACGCGGTTGACGGCGTAATAGGTGGCCGGCGTGTAGCCCGCCTCAGCCATGCCGGCGTCGTCTGGCGCGATCACCACCCGCGCGTCTTCGAGCGCCGCTTGCCCCTCCGGCGCGACCGATGCGTTGGGGAACTCGCGGAAGTACCAGCGGTAGGGCCACTGGACGCGCCGGTCGATCGCAATCGAAATGCCTTGCCCGCCGGTCGGGTTTTCGATGGTCGGCTGGGTCACCGTGACGTCCCGCGAGAGGCGCTTGAGGCGGTCCACCAACGGCCGCACCGCGGGAGTTGAAGTTTGCTGGGCGAGCAACTCCGTGCCGTCGCCCGCGTTGGCGAAGTTGAGGAGCATTGACGAGCGGATGGTGTAGGCGCCGAGAAAGGCGAGGAGCACGGTGAGCGCAATCAGCCCGGCGTGTTCGGGCGTGCCAGCCAGCCGATCCCGATTGGCAAGGACGACGACCGCGAAGAGGAGGGGGATGACGACGAGCGCGCCGACCAGAATCGCCTCGACGGTGGCCCGCGATTCGTCGATTGCGGTGTCGAGCCGGCCGATGAGTACAAGAAGGGCGATTCCGGAGATGACGAGCCCGAGGAGAGCCACCAGGAGCGCCCCGCCGCGCCCATGAAAGAGATCGCGCCGATCGAGCGCGGCGATGACGTCCCCAATCGCGCCGCCGCCAAGCAACACCAGCGGCAGGGCGACGTGGCCGGCGTGCTCCGGGGCGCGGCCTGAGGCAAAACTGAAGAGCAGCAAGGCGCCGACAAACCATCCGGCGAAGAAGACCCATGAGAGACGGCCTGTCTGACCGGTCTCTCCCCGGCTGGCGGCGGCCACGGCGAAGGCGATGGCGGCAATCTCGTAGAGCAGCAGCGAGAGGACGAAGAACTGCGTCGGCGTCGCGCTCGTCTCCGTCGTCATCAGCCGACCCCAGTCAGCCACGGACTCGCCGATTCCAGCCAGGGCGGTCAAGTCGCTGAAGAACCGGCTGAAGAGGGCGACCGTGGCGACGATAAACCCGGCAAGAAAGGCGAGGGACGCGGGACCAGCGCCGACGAGGGCATCCAATGCGCGTCGAAGCGCGCCGTCCGACCCGTCGGCGGCGAGTCCGACCGCGATGCCGACTGCCAGCGTGATCATGACCGTGATCGACGCCGGACCCGAGCCAAACATCAATGCGAGCGCGACCCCGGCCGCCAACGCCGACGTTCGGCGCGACGCCTCGGTTCGATCGGGCAAACCGGCGCGGAGGAAACAGACGACAAAGAGGAGCGAGAAGCAGGCGATGGCGATGGGCGGATCGGCAGTGCGTGAGGCGTAGAGAAGCGTCGGCGAGACTGCCGCCAGCGCCGCCATCCCGACCGTCGCCGCCGTGCCGACGAACGAACGCAGTCCGGCGGTCAGCAGCACGAGTCCCACGCCGAGCAATGCCGGCACGACCCGCGCGGTGACGTCGGTTGTACCGAAGAGGAAGAAGGCAAACGATTGCAGCAGGAGCACGACCGGCGACGTGTTCGCGATCTCCTGGCCGGGGTCGGCGCTGGCGCCGCGGAAGAAGATCCAGGCGTCGTAGGAGCGATGTGCCTCGTCCGGCGAAAGCGCGAGGTGATCGAGCTGAGCGAACCGCAGCCCGGCCGCGGCAACCGCGGCCGCCACCCAGACGATCGCCGACCAGGGGATCGCGCTGAGGTCGATCGTCCGATCCAGCACGGACGACGGCGACATCTCGATCGGACGGTTTGCCACGGTTAGCCTCTAGCGACTAGCTGCTAGCTTCTGCTCATCGCCCGGAGCCATAAAGATACAGGGTGCCCCCTGCACCTGAAGGGTTGAGGCTAGTGGCTAGAAGCTAGCGGCTAGCGGCTCCTCAATACCGGATGCCATTGAAGAACGGCAACAGGTCGTTCCGGACGTAGACGTTATAATTGAACTGCCCAATTGTGCCCGGTAAGTCACGGTACATGATAAGCCGATAGAGGCGTTGCTGGCCCGCGGGCGTGAACTGGGTTTCGACGCTGTCGACGATCGAACCGAGCACGCTGAGCGGCCCGTGCGGCTGGTCGGCGGTTTTCCAGGCGGAGAGACCTGGCGTCAGCTCCGGCGCGATGGCGAAGTTGCGGTACGTCTCGTTTTCCGGGAACCACCAGCGTAGGACGTACTCCTGGCGCGTGTACCCCGACAGGTAGGTCTCGACGCCGCCAAGGCGATCGTTCGAGACGATCACCACCGCGGCGTCGCCGGGCGGCCCGGAGATCGACGCACCGAAATAGTGCTTGTTCGGGTAGTCGCGCAAGTACCACTGGAGCGGCCAGGAGGTCTTGTCGTCGTACCAGACCTCTAGATCCTTGCCGCCGGTCAACTCGTAGGAGAACTGGTCGAGCTCGTTCATCATCCGCGCGACGTCAGGCGAGGTTTGGGTGTAGACCAGCATGTCCTTGGGCACGTCGCCTTCGAGGTAGCTCATTCGCCAACCGGCGTGGATTTGAAGCAGGGCGAAACCGACGACCGCGGCGGCCAGCGCCGCCTGTCCCGCGCGGCGCGGTCCGCGCCAGACGAAGCTGGCGGCGACCACGACCAGGGCCGCGAGCGGCGGCAGCGCCAACCACCACCAGTTGTCCGCCGCGCCCGGGTCGAGCGTGCGGCGGCCGTCGATGATCGGCCCTTCGGTGAGCCTGGCCGCCAGGGCGAGGAACGCCGCGCCCGTCAAGAGCAGGGCCGCCAGCGAGCCCCACTCCGGCCAGCCAACGGCCGGGGTCGTGCTGCCGCGCTCGCGCGCGGCCCGGGCTGCCACGATGCCGCGCTCGACCAACCCGCCGATCACCGTCGCCGCCAGTATGGTGAACGGGAGCGCGATGTGGATGACGAGCCAGGGCATCTTCTCGCCGGCGTACGACAGCCCGGCGAAGATCAGCACGGCCCAGGCGACCAAGAAAAGGCGAAACTGGAGATTCGTGCCTGGCTCGACCTTGCGAGCCAGCGAGCCGACTGACCGCACCAGGGTGACGACGATGGCCGCCACGCCCAGCATCACGGCCAGGTACTCATATTGTGGCAGCAGGAGAAGGTAGTAGAACCAGGGCTGATCGCCCCGCCGGAAGTCGTGTTGACCAAGCCAGTAGAGCAACGTGCCGTTCGTGGCGAAGGTCGACGTCCAGAGGCCGCGCAGATTCGTCAGCATGCTGGTGAAGAGCCCGACGAAGAGCGTCGCCGCGACGACGAACGCAATCACCACACCCAAGCGGTCAGCCCACGCCGCGCGGAGAGCCGAGCCGACCGATCCGCCAGGCGAATCGGAAATAAGCGGATTCAGCCAGCCCTCCTCGGCGCGTTCCGGATCGCGTGCCCGGTCGATTGCCAGTTTCAGGGCGACGACGAAGCCAAACGCGATGAGGAGAATGCCGACGACGAGCGGATTCTGGATAAGAGCGCGGTAGTAGGCCTGCTCTTGCGCCCGCGTGGGGTTCTCCCACGGGATGTCGAGCGCCTCATGGCGCCAGGATGCGGGCGTCAACAACAGCCAGCCGAGCGCCGCGACGATGCCCGCCGCGTGGACGCCGATGACCGCATAGGCGGCTTGGGGGCGAACCTTTAGCCAGTGCCGCAGGCGGTCGAACATCAGCGAGGCGTAGAGGAATCCGAAGAAGATGACGAGGATGGCGAAGATGATTTCATGATTGGCCAGGAGTGGTCCCGTCACCGCCGCGCCGGTGATCAACCACTTCCGCTGCGGTGACTCCAGATACCGCACGATGCAGATGAAGAGGAGCAGCGTCAGCGTGAGGGTGAACATATCGTGCCGCAGATTTCGGCTGTAATAGAGAGTCGACGGCGAGACCAGCAGCAGCGCCGACGCCGCGAGCGCACCCCAGCGTCCGAGGTGGCGCGGACCCCGCAACAACCAGGGCAAGCCGACGAGCGCGACGCCGAAGAGTGCGGTCATATAGCGGGTGGTCGCATCGGTGTCGCCGACGACTAAGTACGCCAGGGCGATGAGGTGGAAGAGGAGCGGCCCGTGCATCAGCGGATGATGGGTGTAGCCATCGCCTTCCACGTACTTCCACGAGTAATAGGCGTGGAGGCTCTCGTCGTGGTGCAGGGCACGCGAGCCTAGGTCCCAGAAGCGCGTCGAAAAAGCGAGCAGGAGAATGACGCCGTAGAGGACGTGTTCGACCGTCAAGAGGCGGGCTGCCGTGGTCGCCACCGCATCGAGCGCCCGATCGGCGACTGGGACGGCGCCGTCCTGGCGCGCTTTCGCCGCACTCTCGGGCACGCGTTCGCGAGGGGGCGCCGCCGGCGGCGGCAGGGCGACCGACCTCAGGACGGCCTCACCCCCCGCGCTGATCTCGGTTGTCCGGGGCGCCTGATTCGGCGCCGGGCCGCGCCGAGGGCGAGGCGCGTCGCTGCGATCCCCCAAGGGACCCTTCCACCTTGTGGCCAACAAAAATCGCTTCCCGAGCACGCGGCGCACGCGCCTAGCGCCCGAGAATGGTCGAGTATACGACGATGAGCGATCGGGCATCAGCCATTCCAGCCTTGCGCGTTCAACGATCGCCAGCCATCACATCCTGAGCGCGGACCCAGCCGGTGGTGCCGTCGACGGCGCGGACGTGGAGCCAACGCTCGCCCTGGCGGCCGGTGGTCTCGCCGAGGAGTTCCACCGGGGTGGACGGCGCAAGCGCCGCGTGCGGCGTGCCGATGGCCGGGTCTTCCCAGAGCGACACCGGCGTGCCCACGGTTCGCGGGCCGGTGACGGAGAGCAGCGCGGTCGACGTCGGGGCGGCTGCCGCCGTTTGCGCCTTGCTACTGGCCAACGCCGAGGCGACGAGGGGAGCGCCGCCATCCTCGGCCGGCCAGGCAACGGCAAACACCGCGCCAAGCACGAGCGCAAGGATCGCGGCGGCAGCCACCATGCGACCGATCGCCGGACGGGGGTGCGGCATCGCCGGTATGGCCACCAATCCGAGCCGGGCGCCCGCCGCCACGCGTTCGACCGGCTGAGGCGCCGCTAGATCACGCCGCAGCGATACCAAGAACTCCGCTGACGGCTCCGCCGCGGCGAGGCCCGCGTGTATTCGCCTGAGGTGCTCGGCCAGCGTGGGGTCCGCGTCCGCTAGATTACCCGTTCTTCTCCCGGTTGCCGCGTTCCACGCCTCGTCGAGACGCTCCGCGTGAGCGTAATCGTTATCGTGCATCGTCGTCATCCGCTGATGTTGCCCGTGGTGGCGTGAGCGCCTGCCGGAGCCGGCGAAACGCCCGTAACTGCGACATCTTTACCGCCGCGACGCTCTTGCCGAGGGCCTTGGCGATTTCCCCGCTGGTCAAGCCGGCCAACCGGAGTTCCACGACCCGCTGTTGGTCGGCGGGCAGCGCGGCCAGCGCACTCGTCAGCCGCCCGCGTTCGTCCGCGTGTACCGCGTGATCTTCTGGCAATGGATCCGCGTTGGCCTCCGATTCCGACGCGGCGAGCGGCAGGTCGGATGGCCGTCGGGCGGCGTTGCTGACGACCGAATGGGCAACGGCGAAGAGCCAGGCCGGGAAGGAACCGCCGCGAAAGCTGGGCATTCGCTCCAACGCTCTCGTGAAGATCGCACTCGTCGCGTCCTCCGCTTCCTCGCGAGTGCCGGTGCGCCGGTAGCAGTAACGATAGACCGCGACGGCGTAACGGTCGTACAACACGCCGAACGCCTCGCGGTCGTGGACCGCGCGCTGGGCAAGCTCCGCGTCCTCGCACGCCTGATCCTGTCGCTCCACGCCCGCTCCGCCGCCATGGGCGCGCACATGTTCGCCGCGGACCGGACGTCCTCCGCGCTAACGGCGCGCGCCACTACCCTCTTAGACACGCGAACCCTACTAAAGGTAACGCCCTGTTTCATACATTCCGGGATTTGTGCAGATCGCACAGTGATCGAGTCGGCATTGGGCAAGCACGCACGTTTTTTTCCGGCGCGTGGCTCCGTAGACTCGCTGGCAGGCAACGGCACATCGTTGGGGAGGATGGGGCGTGGGAGAAGTTAATTCGGGGGATACCGCCTGGGTCTTGGCGTCGTCTGCATTGGTGATGCTGATGACGCCGGCGCTCGGGTTCTTCTACGGCGGGTTGGTCCGCCGGAAGAACGTGCTGGCGACGCTGATGCACAGCTTCTTCATCTTGGCGCTGATCAGCGTGCAATGGGCGCTTTGGGGCTATTCCCTCGCCTTCGGCCCCGACATCGGCGGCGGCATCATCGGCGGACTCGACTGGATCGGCCTACGGGGCGTCGGCGGGGAACCGAACGCCGACTATGCGTCGACGATTCCCCATTCCGCGTTCATGATCTTCCAGTGCATGTTCGCGGTCATCACGCCGGCGCTCATCACCGGCGCCTTCGCTGAGCGCAAGCGCTTCAAGGCCTTTGTCGTCTTCTCACTCGCCTGGGCCACCCTAGTCTATGCGCCGGTTGCCCACTGGGTCTGGGGCGTCGGCGGCTGGCTGCGGGACTACGGCGCACTCGACTTCGCCGGTGGCACCGTGGTTCACATCACTTCCGGCGTCTCGGCGCTGGTCGCGGCGATGGTGCTTGGGCGGCGCAAAGGCTTCGGCTCGGAGCCGATGGAGCCGCATAATCTGACCTACACCGTGCTTGGCGCGGGGCTCCTCTGGTTCGGGTGGTTCGGCTTCAACGCGGGCAGTGCACTCGGCGCGAACGCACTGGCGGCTAACGCTTTCGTGGTAACTAATGTGGCCGCCGCTATGGGCGCGCTAACCTGGATGACGGTGAGTTGGCTGCGGCACGGGCGCCCCAGCATTCTCGGCATGGCGGCCGGCGCGGTTGCCGGCCTGGTCGGCATCACCCCGGCCGCGGGTTATGTCACGCCATCCTCGGCCATCGTGATCGGTCTGGGCGCGGGCGCCTTCTGCTTCTTCGCCGTCGATCTACTGAAAAAGAAGGTCAAGGTCGACGACGCCCTCGATGTCTTCGCCGTGCACGGGATCGGCGGTATGTGGGGCGCCATCGCAACGGGCATCTTCGCCGACTATTCGCACAACGAGCTCGGCGCGGATGGGCTGATCTACGGCGGCTACGAGCAGTTCTTCAAGCAGATCGTCGCGGTCGTCGCGGTCGCGGCCTTCGCCGCGGTGGCAAGCTGGGTGATCCTCAAGGCAATCGATCTGACGATTGGGCTGCGGGTGCCGGAGCAGGAGGAAGTCCTGGGCCTCGACTCCTCGCAGCACGGTGAGTTGGCGTATCAACTGTAGGGCTCAGAAGGTTCAGAGGAGGACGACGATGATTGCAATCGCATTCGTGGCATTTGCCATCCTGGTGGTGGCCTGGTTGCTGGCGCCGAACGGCGAAGTGGTCGAGAAGTCCGCGCCGGCGACAGCTCCGGCCCCCGTGCCGAACGCGCCACTGGCCGACGCTCCAGCGCCGGTGAGCTAAGGCAAGACGCTCGCCAGCATCATTGCGTCCCTTGTTTCCGTTCCTTCACCCTAACTCCTAGCCCCTCGACCCTCGTTCGTGCGATGATCGTTGCGGGTAGACGCGATTGACCGTGGGCCGGTTGGGCCGGCAGTGGCATCGCGGGAGGGTCTGTGGCGATGACGAACGGAGCGGGAGCGCGGGACGAGTCCCAGGCGACGTCGAAGGACCCCGAGGAGCAGGAGTCGCTGGCGCGCGGGATGGGGGACGACCTGACCGATATCTTCCTACACTACGTCCGCGGCGAGATATCGTTTGCCGATGTCACCTTCGAGACCCACGATACATTGCAGGACCTCTACATCGTGGCCAGCGGCGACTATGAGCTGGAGTACGAGGACGCCGCCGAGTACGACGAGGCCGAAGCAACCGAGGAGCAGGAAGAACTCGCCCAAGAACCGGCCCGCGACGCCGTCTGAGGCGTGGCGATTACCCGTCGGTCCGTGTCGCCAGCGTCCCTTCCAGTTCGGACTCGTCGAGCAACCACTCGTCGAAGCGCTCGCGGAGCGCCTCCATGTTATCCGCCCACCAGTTGCGATCTTGGATGAACTGGACGGCGCGGTTTTGGGGCGCGCTGGGTAGGACGGGAAGGCGATCCGGGCGCAGGTAGTTAAACGCTTCCTTGTTGACCGGCCCGTACGGCACGAGGCGCGCAAAGTTGGCCATCGGCACGGCCCGCGTGGCGTAGTTGATGAAGTCCATGGCGACGTCGGGGTTCGGCGCGCCGCGCGGGATGATCCAGCAGTCGGCCGAGAGCATGCCGCCGTACCAGTTGATCCGCACCTCCTCGATCAATTGGAGCTGCGTCAGGCGGGCGTTCCAGGCGCTCGCCATCCCCACCTGGGCATTCGCGACGAGCTCTACCGGTTGCTTGCGGTCCTCGTACCAGAAGAGGACGTGGTTGCGAATGCGGTCAAGGCTAGAGAACGCGCGCTCGACGTCGAGCGGATACAGCGACTCCAAGGCGACGCCATCGGCCAGGAGAGCAAACTCGAGGTTGCCGGCCGGGCCTCGCCACAGCGAGCGGGTTCCCTCCAACGGTATATCTTCACCCTCGACCAGCGGCGGCACGTCCCAGAAGTTGGTCCAATCGGACGGGGCGCGCGTTGTGCCTGCCGAGTAGATGAGCACGGTCGAGAAATAGGCTGTCCCAACCCCGTGCTGCAACGTGATGTCCTCGAAGAGCGCCGTGTCGTCGACGACGTGGTAGTCGATCGGCTCCAGATAGTTCTCGCGGCTGAGAGTCAGGACTTCTTCGGTCGGGACCGTCAGCAGATCCCAGGTCACTTCGCCGCTGTCGACCTGCCCCTTCATCCGGCCGGTGTCGGCGGTCTTGAGCTGAATCGTCGCGCCGGTGTCGCCCTCGAACGGTTCGATGAAGGCCTCCTCTTGGGCTTGCTGATAGTCGCCGCCCCATACCGCGACGGTGAGGGTGCGGCCCAACCACTTTTCGGGATCGGCGTAGCCGGCGACGGGCGTGCCGATCACTCCCTGGGTCGGCGTCGGCGTCAAGCCTAGCGCGTCGGTCGGCTCTGGGACCGGCGTACCATCGCCGGCCGCATCGTCGTCGTCTCCTCCGCAGCGCGCCGCGCCAACGAGGAAGGCGCCGCCGGCCGCGGCGCGCAGGAATGCCCGCCGACCTACCCGTCGCTCCCGACTTGATTGTCGACGGTCCGTCCCGTCACGCATCCGCTTCGGCCCCTGTTCGCCATTCGTCGAACCGTTCGCCCACGGCCGTGCCGTTCGCCGCCCACCACGCGGGGTCAAGCGCAACCAGTTGGTCGATATGCTCTGGCGCGGTTGGTAACAGTCGTGACTCCGCCGGGCCGAGGAGATCGAACGCGTCGGGCGTGATCGGTCCCAGCGGGATCGCTCGCGCCAGCGCCGACTGCGACGGTGGCGAAGTCGCAAAGCGAATCAAGTCGAGCGCAACGTCCTGGTTGCGCGCACCGCGCGGCACGACCCAATGGTCGGCGATGAGTAGTCCCTGGTTCCAGACGAAGTCGACGTCGCGGCCGTCTTGTTGGCCCGCGATGACCCGATAGTGCCACGCCGCGGCGAAATCTGCCCGGTTGCGCGAGAGCCAAGCAATCGGCTGCAGGCCGTCGTCCCACCAGCGATCCTCGACCTGGTCCTTGATGCGCTCCAGACTGCTAATCGCGCGCTCCGCATCGAGCGGGTAGAGCTCCGCGGGCGGGACGCCGTCGGCTAGCAGCGCGAACTCAAACGTGCCCAGGGCTTGTCGGGGGAGAGACCGGCGCGCGGCGTACCGATCGGTGTTCCACCACGCCGTCCAGTCGACCGGCGCCTCGACCCTCATGACGGCGTCGCGGCGGAAGGCGCTGACCATCGCATAGGCATAGGCGGGAATGGATCCGTCCGTCGCCGCAACCGGTCCGAGGAGCGATCGGTTGACGGCATCGTCCGGAATCGGCTCGACGAGTCCTTCGGCGAGCGCGGCCGCGGCCCAGGTCGGATCGACGACCAACGCGTCCGCGTAGGCCGGGTCCGATTCGAGGCGATCGTAGTCGGTGAAGACCTCCCGCACGTCGCATCCCGTCTCCGCGGCAAACGGGTCAAAGATCGCGTCCCGCAGCGCCGCTTGCACCTCGCCGCCCCAACCGCCGACTCGCAGACCGCGGCCTTGCCAACGCAGCGCTTCGCCGCCTGCCGGCGACGCGACCGGCGACCCCTCAAGTTGCGCCGCCCGCGACCGCGCGTCACGCGGAGCCAGGAGGCTCGAGCCTCCGACGCCGCCCGCCAGCAATGCCCGGCGGGTCAGGCGGCGCTGGTTTGCTCCGCGGTCATGGCATGTCATGGGGAGGCATCCTGATGGTGCGATGGCATGAGGAGAAAGGTCTTCCCCTCCGGCCGCTGGATGCTAGCATTCCGGCGCTTTTGCAACCAGCCGAACGCCGAACGCCGAAAGAGGATGCCGTATGCCACTCCGGATCGCCGTCGCCGGAATCTCGCACGAGACGAATACCTTCGCTCCACGCCCCACCGACCTCGAGGAGTTCATCAACAATCGCCTCCTCCGGGGCGAGGAGATGTACGAGGAACGTGAGGCAAACACCGTCATCGGCGGCGCGGTCGCGGCGATCGCGGATACACCTGGTCTTGAGCTCGTGCCTCTCGTCTCGGGTGGGGCTATCCCCGGTGGTATCGTCACCGCGCGCGCCGTGGAGGCCATCGAGGGTGAATTCGTGGCCATGCTAGCGGAACAGCGGCCCGATGCCGTCGTCCTTGCGCTGCATGGCGCGATGGTGACCGAACGGGCCGAGGACGGCGAGGCGGCAACGCTGCGTCGGGTGCGTGACGCGGTCGGTCCGGAGGCGCCAGTGGTGGCAGTGCTGGACTTGCACGCCAACGTCAGCCAGGCGATGGTCGATTTTGCCAACGTGCTCCTGCCCTACGATACGTATCCGCATGTCGACAGCGCCGAGCGCGGCCAAGAGGCGGTCCACCTTGCCGCGAGGATGGCGCGCGGCGAGCTTCGACCGGTGACAGGTTTCGTCAAGCTGCCGATGATATCCCCCTGTCCGAAGCAGTTCACCGGCGCCGACCCGGCGAAGTCGATCATGGCGCATGCGCATCGGATCGAAACAATGCCCGGCGTGCTCAACGCGGGCGTCAACTTCGGCTTCGCCTATGCCGACATCCCGATCGTCGGCAAGAGCGTCCTCGTCACGACCGACGGCGACAAAGACCTAGCCCATCACCAAGCACAGGCGCTGGCCGACGACATCTGGGCGCGCCGCGAGGAGTTTCGGCCGGAGACGATGCCGGTCGAAGAGGCGATCCACGCGGCGATGGAGGAGGTGGGCGGCCCAGTCGTCCTCGCCGACCAGGGGGACAATCCCGGCGGCGGCTCGCCATGCGACGGCACCGCGATCCTCTGGGGCCTACTCGATCTCGGCGCGCCAAACGCCGCCTTGGCCACGATCGCCGACCGCGAAGCCGTCGACGCGGCGTTTGCGGCAGGAACGGGCGCTCGCCTGGAAATGACGCTCGGCGGCAAGACCGACGACCTGCATGGCTACCCGATTCCTATCACCGCCACAGTCCGTTCCCTCTCCGACGGCGACTTCGTCTACGAGGGGCCGATGCAGGCCGGCCGCAAAGAGACGCTTGGGCGGACGGCCGTGCTGGTTTGCGACGGTCGGTATGGCAACTCGGTCGAGGTCATCGTCTGCGAGCGCCGGGTGCAACCGATCGACCTTGCCATTTTCCACTCCCAAGGCATCGAACCGACCGAACGCAAAATCATCGCGCTCAAGTCGGCTGTCCACTTCCGCTCCTCCTTCGGCCCGATCGCGCGCCGCATCATCGAGGTCGATACGCCCGGCCTGACCAGCGTCAACTTTTCGCGCTTCGACTACCGGCGCATTCCCCGCCCGATCTGGCCGCTCGACCCGATGTAGCGCTAGCATCCAGATCGCGGCGTGGAGCAGGGCACGGGCCGATCCCGCGGTGAAGGGAGTAGGATGGTCAAGCGCCAAACCCTTACCGACGTCGAAACTTCTGGGCCGAAGTGGCGCTTGCGCGTCGCGCGCGGGCGGGGTACCCTGCCACCGCGAAAAACAGCCGACCAGCCGGCGAATCCGGGCGTCATCGGTGGAGGATGGGGAGGGGCATGGACACCTACAACATCTACATGGACGAGTCGCCCGTAGGCAGCGAGCTGGACGGCGACGGTGACATGGAGGTCGAGTTCCGCGTCGTGCCGAACAGCACCGACGACGGCGACCCGGAGGAGAACGCCGTCCTCGCCGGACTTGATCTGGTCGATCTGATTAACCTGCGCGACGCCATCCAGCAGGAGATTGACAACTACGCGCTGATGGCGCTCGAAGCCGAAGCCGGCCTCCAGGGCGACGGCGACGCGGACGACGAGTTGATGCCGTAGCGGCGACTACGGCATACTTCAGCCTAGAATTGGATTCGTAGGAGGGGTCCGTTGGCGGGCTAGCAGCTTCCCACTTTGCCGGAGCGCATCGCGCTTTTCGGCGCAACTTCTTGTGCGGTGTTGGCACGCAATCGCGTGACTGGCCGCCATCGCCACCTCGGGGAAGTCATGTTAGCCGTCAGCAATCTCTCGAAGCGGTTCGCCGACCGCTTGGTCCTAAATCAAGTCTCCTTTGTCGTCAATCAGGGCGAGCGCGTTGGTCTTGTCGGTCCGAACGGAGCCGGCAAGACGACGTTGCTCCGCATCATCGCCGGCATCGAGCCGGCTGACGGCGGCAGCGTCGGACTCCCGCCCGGCGCCCGCGTCGGGTATCTGCGGCAGGGGTTCGCGGACCTGCCGGGCGGCACGCTCTCCGACCTCCTCGACGGCCCAATGGAGGGGTTGCTCCGCGTGCAAGGCGATCTCGACGCGGCGACCGCCAATCTGGGAGGCGGCAACGATGCGACGTTGCAGGCCTACGACGACGCCCTCGCCGCGTTCGAGGCGGCCGGTGGCTACGCCGCGATCGACGAATTGACAGTGATGCTGGGTGCGCTCGGCCTCCCGGACGTTGCCATCTCGACGCCACTGGCGAACCTCTCCGGTGGCCAAAAGACCCGCGCTGGACTGGTGGCATTGCTCGCCAGCCGGCCGTCGCTGCTGCTGCTCGACGAGCCGACCAACCACCTCGACATCGATGCCCTCGCCTGGTTGGAAAATTTCCTGATCGAACAACGGGTGACCGCCATCATCGTCTCCCACGACCGGGCATTGCTCGACGCGGCCGTGACCGGCATCTTGGAACTGGACGACGCCACGCGGCAGGCGACCGCCTACGCCGGCGACTACACGGAGTACCGCGACGCCAAACGTGCCGTCGAGGAGGCGCAGCGTCAGGCGTACTTCCGGCAACAGCGCGAGGTGGCCCACATCGAACGCAATATCTCCGCTGTCGCCTCGCACGCGATGGGGACGGAACGCGGCACCCAGAACGACTATCTACGGAGACGCTCCAAGAAGGTCGCCCGCACCGCCAAAGTCCGTGAGCGGAAGCTGGAGCGCCTCCTAGAGTCCGAAGAACGGATCGACAAACCGGACCTTCGTTGGGGCATGGCCCTCGACTTCGGAGACGCGAGGGAGGTCAGCCGGGACATCGCCGTCGTCGAGGAGGCCATGGTTCAGCTTGGCGGGCGCACGATTCTCGACGCCGTCAACCTCCACATCCGGGCGGGGGAGCGCGTCGCCGTCACCGGGCCGAACGGGGGCGGCAAGTCGACGCTGATTCGGCTACTGCTCGGCGCCGTGCCGCCGGCCACGGGCAGTGTCCGTCTCGGCCCCAATGTCGTGCCGGGTCTCTACTCCCAGGAGCAGGAAACGGTCGACCCAATCCGCACGGTTCTGGAGCACGCCCGCGCCGTCTCCGCGATGTCGGAGACGGAGGCCCGGAGCTTCCTGCATCTCTTCCTGTTCGGCGGCGACGCGGTCTTCCAGCGGGCCGGCGATCTCTCATACGGCGAACGAGCGCGCCTGGCGCTCGCCCTGTTGGTGTTGCAAGGGGCCAATTTCTTACTGCTTGACGAACCGCTGAACCATCTCGATCTGCCGTCGCGCGAGCGATTCGAAGAGGCGCTGACGCGCTTCGACGGGACCTTGCTGATCGTCCTCCACGACCGGTACGCTATCGAGCGTCTGGCAACGCGCGTAATCGAAGTTCGGGGCGGAACGCTGCATGTGCGATAGGGCCGTGATGACACCTCGGAGCAACCCGTGAGGACGAGTGCCCTCGGCTGGCGGATCGTGGCCGCTGGCGCTCTGATCCTGATCTTCGGCATGTCGGCATTGACAGACGGCGTAGGCCCGTCCTGGCTGGCGCTGTTGCTTCTGCTCATCGGCACAGTCGTCGTAGTCGTGGGACGACAGCAGTGACCGCGTTGTTCTGAGGCGGACATTGCCCTGACCCCGTTGGTGTGCCAGAATGCCACATCGCCCGCCGGACGGCGAAGTGAAGAGGACGACTTCAAGGGGATCTCGACGCATCGGAGTCGAAACGCTGAGGAGGCTGCAATGACGCGTAAGATCGAAATCGAAGAGATGCTGCGCAAGGCCAGCCCGGCCACGCGGCGCGAGTTCCTCCGCCGCGCGGCGGTGACCGGCATCTCCGGCCCGGCGCTCGCCGCGATGCTGACCGGGATCAATCCGGCTTCGGTGCTGGCCGAAGGCGATGACTGCCCCGGCAAAGGCGCATCCGCCGATCAGTTCGCCTCGATGCCGGTGCGACTGCAAGGGGAGCCGGTGCAGGGCGGCACGTTCGTCGTCACCGGCCACCAGGAGGTCGATAGCCTGAGCCCGGACAACGCGGGCGCGTCGGTTCCCTGGACCGCCATCACCCAGATCCACAACGCACTGCTGGAGCGCGATGAGAATCTCGAGTGGCAGCCGGTCCTGGCCGAGGCGATGCCGGAGATGAGCGCCGACGGTCTTCAGTACACCTTCACGCTGCGCCAGGGCGTCCTGTTCCACAACGGCGAGGAATTCACTTCCGCCGACGTCAAATACTACTACGACTTCCACCTGAACCCGGACAACGCAACCATCCTCGGGTCAGAGTTCTCGTCGGTTGAATCAGTTGAAACGCCGGACGAGTACACGGTCGTCGTGAACATGAAGAGTACGGACGCCGCGTTCTTCGACCGCGTCGCAAGCATGTTCATCCCCAGCTCAACGCACCATCAGGCAGTCGGCGAGGATGCCTACAAGGGTGATCCGATCGGGACCGGCCCCTTCCGCCTGGTCGAGTGGAACGCGGCGGCGTCGACCTTGATGGAAGCGTTCCCGGAACACTTCCGCGGAGCGCCGAACCTGGCTGAGTTCCGACTAGACGTCGTGCCGGAGCCGTCGCAGCGGGCGATCGGATTGGAGACCGGGGACGCCGATTCGTCGGCCTGGCCACTGGTGACCGAGGACAACATCCGGCTCGCGGAGGACACCGAGAATTTCACGACGATCATTACGTCGACGCTGGGGCTCAATCACATCCCGCTCAATAACACCAATCCGAAGCTGTCCGACAAGCGCGTGCGGCAAGCGATGATGTACGCCATCGACCGCCAGGCCCTGATCGACGACATCTTCCAGGGCACGGCGACGATCGCCGTCTCGAACCTCTCCCCGGCATCGCCCTGGCATAACCCCGACGTGACGACGTACGAGTACGACCCGGAGCGGGCCGCGGCCCTATTGGACGAAGCTGGGTGGGTGCTCGACGGCGATATGCGCGCGAAGGACGGCGAGACGCTTTCGTTCGTCTGCACGACGATCACCGGCGATCAGGTGCGCCGGCCGGAGGCGGAGGTCGTTCAACAGTACTTGCGCGAAGTCGGAATTGACATGCAGCTCGAGGAAGCGCCGGTGGCGACGATCCTCGAGCAACTGCCGCAGGGCGAGATGGACGCCTCGCTATTCAACTGGACCTATGGCGACGTCGAGCCCGACGCCAGCTTCACGCTCGGCACGGGCGCCGAGACCAACTTCTCGCAGTACTCGAACCCGCTGGTCGACGACCTGCTCGCGGCCGGACTGGTCGAGTTGGACGAAGCGGCCCGCCGGGAGATCTACAACGAGATCCAGGCCATCGTCGCCGACGACGTGCCCTTCCTGATGCTGATGTACTGGGACTGGTACAACATCTTTGCCAAGCGGGTGAAGGGTCTACCGGAGACCGCCGAAGGCGGTTTCGAGATCTACACCAAGGCCTACCAGTTCTGGATTGAGGAGTAGGCGTTAGAGGCTAGGCGTTAGGCGTTAGGGGAAGGACCACATGACTCCTAACGCCCAATGCCTAACGCCTAACGCCTAACGCCTATGCTGAGGTACATCGTTCAACGATTGCTGCAGGGGATCGTGGTGATCTTCCTGGTCAGCATCGCCACATTCCTCATTCTGCAACTGGCGCCGGGCAGCCCCGTCGACATCATGGTCGGCGAGGCGCGTGTCTCCGCGGAACAGCGCGCGCGCATCGAGGAGAAGTGGGGCCTGGATGAGCCGTCGCACGTCCAGTACCTCACTTGGCTCGGCAACGTCTTCACCGGCGACCTGGGAACGTCGATCATTCGCACCGGAACACCGGTGCGCGACATGTTGATGGACGCGGTCCCGGCCACCCTTCGCCTCAACCTGATCGCGCTCGTCGTCTCGACGAGCTTGGCCGTGCCGCTCGGCATTCTGGCCGCGATCAAGCGGCATTCCGCGTTGGACTACAGCAGTATGGTCGGGGCGTCACTCGGGATCGCAATGCCGAACTACTGGATCGGCTTGATGCTGGTCATCCTCTTCGCGCTCACCTTGGAGTGGCTGCCACCCTACGGCTCCGCCTCGTGGAAGTCGTACGTCCTGCCGGTGGCCGTTCTCGCGTTTCAAGAGATGGCGATCCTGGCTCGCTTGTGCCGTGGGGCGACGGTCGAACTGCTGCGGCAGGACTTCGTGACGACGGCGCGGGCGAAGGGGCTGCGGGAAAGCGTGGTCGTGGTGCGGCACGTCTTTCGCAACGCCTTGCTCCCGGTCGTGACGATTCTCGGCTATCGGGTGGCGTTTATCCTAAGCGGCACGATCGTGGTCGAAACCGTCTTCGCGTGGCCGGGCGTTGGCCTCCTCTTCTTCACGTCGATCGACCGGCTCGACTATCAGGTCGTGCAAGCGATCGTCCTGATCCTGGCGACCTTGGTCGTCATTGGCAATTTGGTAACGGATCTGGTCTATGCCTACATCGACCCACGCATCCGCATCCGGTGACGCGCGCGAGCCGTCACGATCGCCCGCCGGCGGGGCTGCCAGCGCTCTGCTGGTTGACGAGGACTCGCGGCCGCTGGCGGCGGGCGCGGCCGTCGTCGGGCGGTCGGAGTGGCGGCGCTCGTGGCGGCGGTTTCAACGGTTCAAGCCTGGCATCGCCGGGCTCTGCTTTGTCGGCTTGCTCGTCTTGCTCGCCCTCTTCGCCCCACTGGTTTCCCCGCACTCGCCGACCGAGGTCGAAACGCGCCTGCGCGGCGCAAGTCCGTCGGCGGAGTACCCCCTCGGCAACGACTCCATCGGCCGCGACGTGCTGAGCCGGTTGATTCACGGGACGCGGGTGGCGCTCATCGTCGGTATCGGCGCGATGGCGATCGCATTGACGATCGGTGTCTCCATCGGGGCGACCGCGGGATTCTTCGGCGGCAAGATCGACATGGCCCTCTCGCGCGTCATCGACACGTTGATGGCCTTTCCGACGCTGGCGCTCTTGATTACGCTCAATGCGTTGCTCGGGGGCAATCTGCTGACGGTGGTCCTGATCATCGGTACGACCGTATGGGCGTCTTATGCCCGCGTTTCCCGCGCCGAGGTCCTCAGCCTACGTGAGCGCGAATACGTCGTCGCCGCTCGGTCGATCGGGGTCCCGAACCGGCGCATCATCACCCGGCACGTGCTGCCCAACATCGTGGGGCCGTTGATCGTCATTGCCAGTCTCGACATCGGCAGCATAATCATCCTCGAATCGGCGCTCTCCTTCCTCGGCCTCGGCGTCAAGCCGCCGACGCCATCGTGGGGCGGCATGCTGGCTGACGGCCGCGCCTTTATTCGGACCTACCCCCACATCGCGATCTTTCCCGGCATCGTGATCACGCTGACTGTTTTGGCGTTCAACCTGCTCGGGGATGGCTTGCGGGACGCGCTGGACCCGCGACAGAAGGAGTAGACACGCATGACCGACGGCGTCGCGCCCAGCTTAAGCACCGAGCGCGTGAAAGTGGGCATCGAGGAGATGAAGGCACGACATGGCGCGCCGCCTTGGAACGAACGGCTGGCACTGAACGACCGATATGTCGTGACGGTGATCTGCCAGGCGCCCGGTCACCAGAACGACTGGCACTATCACTTGGTCGACGAGTGCTGGTCGATCTATGAAGGTGAGCTGACTTGGACGCTGGAGGGGAGGGCGGAGCCGATTCAGGTCGGCGCCGGCGACTGGATCATCGCGCCGGCCAACACCTTCCACTTGATCCAGGTGCATGGCGACCGACCAGCCATCCGCATCGCGATTAGCTACACCGGCGAGTACCACCGCCACGAACGCGCCGACAAGCCGCCGGCGCCGGCCGGCGCCCGCCCGGACTGAGCCGGCGTCAGGGGAATTATCTGGTGGTCAGATGCGGACAGTCCTTTGACGGGCATGCGTCGCGCGTGCTAAGTTCCGGTGTCCATCAGTTCAGGTTGCGGTGTCGGCGGGGGGATCATGGGCGTCGTAGCGACGCGACCACTCGGAGCAGACGCCAGCCCGGCCGACGTGCGGGCCACGGCGCGCGCCGGGGCGCTCGTCGGCCACACGGGGGGCCTGGCAGCCGCGTACACGCAGGCCAACCTGGTCGTGCTCCCTCGAGTACTGGCCTACGACTTTCTCCTCCTCTGCCAGCGAAACCCGAAGCCGTGCCCGCTGCTCGAAGTCACCGACGAGGGATCGTCAGAGCCACGCCTCACCGCGCCGGGCGCGGATCTGCGCACCGACCTACCTCGCTACCGGGTATTCCTGAACGGCGAACTAGTCGAGGAGCGATCGGAGGTCGGCGATCTGTGGACCGACGATCTGGTCGGTTTCCTGCTTGGTTGTTCCTTTTCCTTCGAGGGTCCGCTGGTCGAGGCCGGCGTGCCTGTGCGCCACCTCGCCCGCGGGCGGAACGTGCCGATGTATCGCACCGACCGGCCGTGCCTGCCGGCCGGGGAGCTCGCGGGACCGCTGGTCGTCACGATGCGCGCCATGCCTGCCGATCAAGTGATCCGCGCGGTGCAGGTGACCTCCCGCTTTCCGGCGGTTCATGGAGGCCCCATCCATTTTGGCGATCCCGCCGCGCTCGGCATTGACGATTTAGGGCGCCCCGACTGGGGCGATCCGCCGGTGATCGAGCCGGGAGACATCTCGGTTTTTTGGGCCTGCGGCGTGACGCCGCAGGCAATCGCGATGGCGGCGAGGCCGTCGCTGATGATCACGCATGCCCCCGGTCACATGTTCGTGACGGACGTTCCGGTCGCGTCGCTCGCCGTGTTGTAGGCATTGACCCGCGCGACGGAGCGCTGGACAGAGAAAGGGAGAAGCGCTATGCACGGACGTATCAAGCGGTGGTCTATCCTGATCGCGTTGGCGCTCATCGTGCCAACACTTGCGGTTGCTGGGACCCTTCGCGTGCAGGCGCAAGACGAATGCGCCGCCGGGGCGACGCCGACCGGGGATCCGGTTAGGATCGGCGTCATTTTACCGCTGAGCGGCACTGCCGGAACGGTCGGGAACGATGAAAAGCTGGCCTTGGAGTTGGCGGTCCAGATCGTCAACGAGGCGACGCCCGACCTGGCGTTGCCGCTTGCCGCCACCGTCGGACTGCCGAACCTTGGCTGCGCGCAGGTCGAGTTGATCTTTGCCGACAGCCAGGGCAAGGCGGAGGTCGGGCAGTCCGAAGCCACCCGTCTGATCGATCAGGAGCAGGTGGTCGCCCTCTTTGGCGCCTACAACAGCGCCGTGACCAAGACCGCGAGTACGGCAGCTGAGCGGGCCGGCATCCCGTTCCTGAATGCCGAATCGAGCTCGCCCGATCTGACGGAGCGCGACTTCATCTGGTTCTTCCGCACCTCGCCTCACGACGGCACGTTCTCGGCGTCGATCTTCGACTTCATCGAGTATCTCAATGATGAGAAGGGGGCGGGGGTCGAGAGTGTCGGCTTGATGTACGAAGACACCGACTTCGGTGTCAACAGCGCCGCGGCCGAGAAGACGGAAGCCGAGGAGCGCGGTCTCGAGGTCATGGCCGACGTCAAGTACACGGCGGACGCGACGTCGCTGACGTCAGAGATTCAGAAGCTGCAGGCGGACGGTGGGGACGTGCTCATCCCCTCGTCCTATACGTCCGACTCGATTCTGGCCGTGCAGACGATGGAGGAGCTTGGTTACCTACCGAAGATGATCGTCGCCCAGAACGCCGGCTACGCCGATCCCGCCTTCATCGAGGCTGTTGGGCCGCTGGCGGAAGGGATCGCCACGCGCTCGGCCTTCTCCATCGACATCACGGGCGTCAAGCCGGTCGCCTCGCAGGTGAACGAGCTCTACCGCGCGGTCGCGGAGAAGGACATGTACGATGTCCCGGCGCGTGGCTTCACCGGGATGATGGTACTCCTAGACGCGATCAACCGCGCCGGGTCGACCGATCCGGAGGCGATCCGCCAGGCACTCATCGAGACCGATCTTGGCATCGACGACACAATCATGCCCTGGGAGGGAGTCACGTTCGACCAGCAGCAGCAAAATGAGCTCGGCGTCGGCATCATCGTCCAGATCCAAAACGGGCAATACGCGACTGTCTTCCCACGAGAGTTTGCCGTGGAAGAGGTCGTGTTCCCTTTGGCGCCGTGGGATGATCGCGGGGCGTAGCGTTCAGCCGTCAGCCATCAGCCGTCAGCTACGGGCTCCTGGCCCCAGACCCCGCCGCCTGGTTGGCGGCGGGGTCTGGCGGAAAGGTCGACGGAGGGGCCGATCCGCCGCTCTGGAGCTTGGGAGTCACGACCGTGGATGTTGATGTCGTCGCCCAGGCCATCGTCAGCGGATTGCTGATTGGGATGGTCTACGCGCTGATCTCCGCTGGATTGACCTTGATCTTCGGTCTGATGGAGATCGTCAACTTCGCGCACGGCGAGTTTTTGATGCTGGCGATGTACGCCGCCTTCTGGTCCTGGTCATTGGCCGGCCTCGATCCGCTGATCTCGCTGCCGCTGACCGTTGCCGGACTCTTCCTGCTCGGTGTCCTGACCTACTTCGGCATCATTGCCCGCATCCTGCGGGCGCCGATGCTGGCCCAGATCTTCGCCACGTTCGGTCTCGGGCTGCTGCTGCGCGGCCTGGCGCAGTACTTTTGGTCGGCCGATTTCCGTTCGATCAACGACCCCTACTTGCAGCGCCTCTTCGGCGGTTCCGTCCCCGTTGCCTCGATCAATCTGGGCGTGCCGCAGATCGCCGCCGCGATCTTAGCCGGACTGGCCTTTGCCGGCTTGTATTTCCTGATAGAGCGGACGCGGATCGGGCTCGCGCTGCAAGCGGTGGCGGAGGACAGGGCGACGGCGGCGCTGATGGGGATTGATAGCCACCGCATGTTCGCGCTCGGTTGGGGACTGGGCGCTGCCTGCGTCGGCGTGGCGGGGGCGATTCTGGCGAGCTTCTATTACATCCAGCCCAACGTCGGCATCCTCTTTGCCCTCCTGGCCTATATCATCGTCGCCTTAGGTGGGTTCGGGAGCGTGCCGGGAGCACTCGTGGCCGGAATCCTGGTCGGTGTGGTCGAGGTCGCGAGCCCGGCGGTCTTCGACTTCTCGACTGCCTACAAGTACGCGGTCGTCTTCGGACTCTACCTGGTGGTCGTGCTTATCCGGCCGCGGGGCCTCTTCGGGCGGTTCTAGGTGGCACGGATTTTGAGCATGCGCCGCGCCGCTGGGAATCGAAGCGCCTGGGCGGCCTGGCTGCTCGGGCTCATTCTCGCGGTTGTGCTGCTGACCTTCCCGCTCCTGGTCGAGGGTGGATCGCGGCGCAATGTGGCGATTTTGATCCTGCTGTATGCCGGGCTGGCGCAGGCCTGGAACATCCTGGGCGGTTTCACCGGCCAGGTCTCGCTCGGCAACGCGACGTTCCTCGGCATCGGGGCATACACGTCAACGGTGATGCTTGATCGATGGAGTGTCAGCCCGTGGATTGGGATGGCCTGCGGCGCGGCGCTTGCCGCCGCCTTCGCCGTGGTCGTCGGCTACCCGATCTTCCGCCTTGGTGGACACTACTTCGCCATCGCCACCATCGCGCTGGCCGAAATCATGGTGATCCTCTTCGCCAACTGGGAGTACGTCAACGGCGCGGTCGGGATCTCGATCCCCTTCGTCCGGGGGCCGGACCGCCGACCGGCGGACTCATGGGCCTTTTTTCAGTTCAACGAGAGCCGCGCGCCCTATTACTACATCGCGCTGGCAATGGCAGCGTTGATCACCCTGGCGGCACTCATCATCGACCGGTCGAAGCTCGGCTATTACCTGCGCGCAATCAAGAACGATCAGCTCGCGGCTCGCGGGCTCGGCGTCAACATCCTCAAGTACAAGTTGATCGCCATCGTCATCTCGGCCGCGTTCACCGCGATGCTGGGCACCTTTTACGCCCAGTATCTTCTCTTTATCGACCCCGAGACGACGATGCGGCTGGAGCTTTCCGTCCTGATCGCTCTCGTCGCCATTCTCGGTGGTGTCGGCACCGTCGCCGGCCCACTCATCGGCGCGGCCGTGATGATCCCGCTCTCCGAATATTCACGCGGTCAGTTCGGCGGGAGCGGCAACGCCCTCGATCTGGTCCTCTATGGGGGGCTGGTCATCCTCGTCTCCGTCTTCCAACCGAATGGGCTGATCGCCATCTGGCGACGCTGGCGAGGCCGTCCGGCGCCCGGTGGTAAGGTCCTGCCGACGCCGACGGATGAAGCGCGCGGCGAGGAGTCACCCCTCGTCGGCTCCGCGGAGGGTGACCGCTAGTGGCCGACCTGCTCGAACTCGATCGGGTGACCAAACGTTTCGGCGGCCTGGAAGCGAACCGGGACGTCTCGTTGAGCGTCGAGGACGGCCAGGTCGTCGGTCTGATCGGGCCGAACGGCGCCGGCAAGACCACCCTCTTCAATTGCATTGCTGGCTTTTACCCCCCGACCAGCGGTTTGATTCGCTTCGGCGGTGAGGAGATCACGGGCTGGCCGGCCAACCGGGTCGTCCACGCGGGCCTTGCGCGTACGTTTCAGGTCGTTCGCGTGCTGCCAGAAATGACCGCGCTCGATAACGTCATGGTCGGCGCCTTTGCCCGGACGAATCGGACGCGGGAAGCCCGCGCACGGGCAATAGACCTCCTCGACTTCACGGGGCTGGCGGACAAAATGCGGACTCTCGCCGGCAGCCTGACGATCGCCGACAAGAAGCGGCTCGAAGTGGCGCGAGCGCTGGCCACAGCGCCCCGATTGCTGATGCTCGACGAGGCCATGGCAGGTCTAAACCCGGCAGAGCGGACCCAGGCGGTCGAATTAGTCCGCGCCATCAGGGATCGCGGAGTCACGGTGTTGATGGTTGAACACGTGATGGAAGTGCTCATGCCGATTTCAGATCGCGTCTTCGTGCTCGACTCCGGCCGTCTGATCGCCGCGGGACCGCCGCGGGAGATCGCCCAAAACCCGGAGGTGATTGCCGCCTACCTCGGCGAAAAGTACCGACCGCGGGAGGAATCCGTCTGATGTTGCTCGAGGCGCGGCAGATCGCGACATCCTATGATGGCACGCCCGCGCTACATGAGGTGAGCTTCAGTATCGAGCTAGGTCACGTCGTGGCAATTATCGGATCGAACGGCGCTGGCAAGACGACCACACTCCGTGCCGTCTCCGGCCTGCTCCGGCTCGATCGCGGCTCGATCACGTTCGGTGGACGGCGGATTGACAGCATGCCGGCCCACAAAATAGCCGCACTGGGCGTGGCGCACGTCCCGGAAGGGCGTCGCCTCTTCAGTCGCCTGACCGTGTTGGAGAATCTCCTCGTCGGTTCCTATGCGAAGCACGCGCGCAACCATGAACAGGAATCGATGGAGCGCGTGTTTGCCATCTTTCCACGGCTCAAGGAACGCGCCGACCAACGGGCCGGCACGCTCTCCGGCGGCGAACAGCAGATGCTTGCCATCGGGCGTGGCTTGATGCTACGCCCCTCCCTGCTCATGCTGGACGAGCCGTCACTCGGCATCGCCCCGAAGCTCGTCGACGAGATATTCGCGACGATCCGGGAGATCGCTCAGGCCGGCATGACCATCTTGCTGGTCGAGCAGAACGTCCGCGAGGCGCTGGAACTGGCTGACCACGCCTACGTCTTGCAGACAGGGCGGACGGTGACGGAGGGATCCGGGCACGAACTGCTTGCAAGTGACCTGGTGCGGAAGGCCTATCTGGGCATTTGATCCGCTATGGGGATCGCTCTGAACGCCAGGCCGCGAGTAGTTGCTGATAGTCATCATCAGTGTCGATGTCAAGCGGCGGTGGGCCGTCGCTTACTGGCACGGTGACGATCTCGGCGCGATGCGTTTGGAGCAGGTCGCGGGCGCCTTTGTCCCCGCGAATCATGGCCAGCGCGGGAAAGAGTTCGCGGGCGAAGAGCACAGGATTGCCGCGTGTTGCCCCATAGACGGGCTGGACGATGCGTGCGCCCGATTCCCGAAACCGCTGGATGAGCGCATTGATGATTTCCGGGCCGACGTGCGGTTGGTCGCCGAGCAGGAAGAGGACGGCTTCGGCCGCGGGATCGATGCTGGAGAGGCCGAGCCGTACCGAGGTGCTTTGCCCTTCCGCGTAATTCAGGTTGATGACGACTCGCTGACCCCATTCGCCGACCTCGTTGGCAATGCGCGCTGCCTCGTGTCCCAACACCAGGACGACCTCGTCAAGATCGGAGGCAATGGCGTTCTGGAGGACGTGCGCCAGCAGGGGTTGGCCGCCGAGGTCGAGGAGTTGTTTTAGGCGGCCAAGACGAGAAGAACCGCCGGCCGCCAGGACGACCCCGGAGATCATCGGAAGGGAACCATGATTATGACCCATCCGGGTCTTCTTGTTGCTCGCCGCGGATGTTGCCAGTGGCGTGGGTCAAGGGGCCGCCATCGCGGCCGTGGCGGACGGCGATGATCTCGGCAAGGATGCTGATTGCCATCTCTTCGGGAGTTTCCGCGCCGATGTCGAGGCCGATCGGGCCGCGCACGCGGGAAAGGCTTTCGTCGTCGACGCCGGCGTCGCGCAAACGAACGCGGCGGTCGCGGTTCGTGTTGCGGCTGCCGACGGCGCCGATGTAGCGGGCCTTCGTTTCGAGGGTACCGAGTAGGGCCGGCTCGTCGAACTTCGGATCGTGGGTCAAAATCGCGACGTAGGTGTTCGGTTCGATCACCAACTCTTGTAGGGCTTCGTCCGGCCAGGCCTGGATGATGCGGTCGGCCTCGGGGAAGCGTTCTTCGGTGGCGAGCTTGGCGCGGGCGTCGATGACGACGACGTTGAAGCCGAGGAGCTTGGCGAAGCGGCAGAGGGCCTGGGCAACGTGGACCGCGCCGAAGATGAGCAGCGTGGGCGGCGGCGGGAAGGTTTCGATGAAGAGTTCGACCGTATTGCCGGCGCCGGGTACCGCGTAGGGGCGCGTTTCCGACTTCTCGTCGACGAGGAGTTGCCTGGCATCTGTTGCGACCGCGCCGTCGAGGTCGGCAATGCCGATGGAACCCTCAGTGCGATCGGGCAGGACGAGCAGTTTCGCGCCGAGCGGGTCGCCTTTGATGACGGTGACGACGGCGACCGGGGTTTGGTCGTCAAGTGCCTGCTTGAGTTGATCGTAAAGACTGGGTTTGGTGGTGATGCTCATGCTGCTGTTGTCCATAGGTGGGCACGGCGCGCCGTGCCCCTACCGGTTGGTCGTTTCGTCTTCGAGGGTTTCGACGAAAACTTCGATCGTGCCGCCGCAGGCGAGGCCGACGTCCCACGCCATTTCGTCGGTGATGCCGTAGCGCAGCAGCTTCGGCGTGCCGGTTTCGAGGACCTCTTGGGCCTCCTCGAAGACGGCGGTTTCGACACAACCGCCGCTGACCGACCCGGCCAGGTCGCCGGCACTGGAAACGGCCATTGTGGCGCCGACCGGACGAGGCGCGGAGCCTTCGACTTTGACGACGGTGGCGACGGCGACCTTGTTGCCGGCGGTGCGCCAGGTCTCAATCTCGGGGAGCAGCTCTTTCATTGGTCGTTCTCCTTGACGCGAAGCGGCCGCCAACCTTCGGACCGACCTGGATCAGCATCTCGCCGTGTTTGCCGACGAGCGGCGGGCTGGGCAGACGCTCGAAGCCGTCGGCGGAAAGGGAGCGCTGGGCGCGGACGGGCGGTTGATCGGCCATGTCGTTGAGCAGCCGGGCGAGTGCCTCCATGCTCTGCAAGTTGTGGATCGGCAAGAAGTCGTCGACGAAGGGCAGCGCCGCCCGGATGCCTTGCGTCAGCGGCTGGTAACCGGGGGCGCCGAGCAGCGGATTGAGCCAGATCAACCGGCGGCACGATCGCTGGAGGCGCGCCATCTCTTGCGCCAGCAGCCTCGGGTCGCCACGATCCCAGCCGTCGCTGATCATCACCACAGTTGCGCCCGAACGTAGAACGCGCCGGGCCCACCGATAGTTAAAAGCCTTGATCGCTTCGCCGATCCGGGTGCCGCCCGACCAGTCGTCGACCGACTTGACGACGTTGGCGATCGCGTCGTCGACGTCACGGCGGCGCAACTCGCGGGTGATCCGCGTCAGGCGCGTGCTGAAGACGAAGACCTCGACGTTCTCCAGCCCGTGCTCGAGGGCGTGGACGAAGCGCAGCAACAGCCGAGAATAGCGATCCATCGAGCCGGAGATGTCGCAGATCAGGATCAGGGGACGCATCCGCTCTTTGCGCCGGCGGCGGCGCAAATCGAGCGGCACACCGCCGTGGCGGATGCTGCGGCGCATCGTCGCCCGGTAGTCAATGAAATCGCCGAGGACCGCGCGTTCACGGCGCCGCGTCTTGCGCCGGCCGAGCCGCCAGGTCATCCCCTCGATGATGCGCCGGGCTTCCGCGATCTCGTCGGACGAGAACTGAGCAAAATCCTTCTTGCGCAGCACTTCGCGGGCGCTGAAGACAAGCACGTCTTCCGGCGGCGCTTCGTGATCTTCGCTCTCGCCGGCATCTTCGTCGTTCGTCTCCTCGACGGCGAGGATGGTCCGTTCTTTCTTGGCCTCGCCGGTGGCGCCTTGCGCCCGCTGTCGCTGCCGCAGGTCGGGCGCGGCTAGATCGACTAACGGTTCCTGTTCTCGTGAGCCGTAGGCGAGCTCTTCTTCGACGTCCTGAGCGCGACGCAAGCGCCGCCAGAGGCGGGCGAACTCGGCGTCGAAGACGGGGATCTGTTCGGGCCTGGTGACGAGCGTCGACCGGGCGGCGTGGTAGAAGTCGTCCTGACGGCGGCAGTTGATCGTGCCGGTCGCTTCGATCAGACTCATCACCTGCCCTGAGCCGATCGGCAGGCCGGCGTTGCGCAGGTCGCGACCAAAGGTGAGCAGGTTCGCCAGCAGGCGCGAGGCGCGGACATCCTCCGGGTTCGGTCCCGGCCGGCTACGATGATGCACTGGAAGCTCGGCTGACTAGCGCGCCGGTGATCTCGCCGCGCACCTTTTCGACGTCCTCCTGGTACTTCAGGATGACGCCGAGCGTATCTTCGACCGAGTCCCGTCCGAGGTGGGTGGTGCCGAGCGCCAGCAGCGCCTGCGCCCAATCGAGCGTCTCCGCCATGCCCGGCGGCTTGAAGAGGTCAACCTCGCGCAAGCCCTGGGTGAAGCCGCAGATTTGCTGGCGCAACTGCTCCGGCGCGCGCGGCACCTTGACGGAGAGGATGCGGAACTCCTTCTCGTAGGTCGGGAAGTCGATCCAGTGGTAGAGACAGCGGCGCTTGAGCGCGTCGTGGATCTCGCGTGTGCGGTTCGAGGTGAGGATGACGATCGGGACGTGCTCGGCCCGGATCGTGCCTAACTCCGGCACGGTGACCTGGAAATCCGACAGCAGTTCGAGCAGAAACGCTTCAAGCTCCTGGTCGGCGCGGTCGATCTCGTCGATGAGCAAGACCGGCGACCGGTCGTGCGAGGCGTCGATTGCTTGCAGGAGAGGGCGCTTGAGGAGGAAGTCCTCGCTGAAGATGTCGCGCCGGGCTTGCTCGCGGTCGATGCCGCCGGTTGCTTCCAGGGTTTGGAGGTAGAGCATCTGGCGCGGGTAGTCCCACTCGTAGATGGCGGAACTGGCGTCGAGCCCTTCGTAGCATTGGAGGCGAATGAGTTGCGTGTCGAGGATACCGGCCAAGACCTTGGCGACCTCGGTCTTGCCGACGCCGGCCTCGCCTTCCAAGAGCAGGGGCTTGCGTAAGCGGAGCGTGAGATAGAGAACCGTGGCGAGGCCGCGGTCGGCGATGTAGCGCTCCTCGCGCATCCCGGTTTCGAGATCCTCGACCGTCTCGAAGGTGCGGCCGGCGTGCTGGTGAAGTAATGCTTCGGTTGCGGTGCTCAAGATCGATCTGTCCTCTGGTGTCGTGCGGGGCGCCCGCGCGGGCGCTGCCTATCCAAAGGGAAGTATCCCGCGGGATGCGCGGGCGCGCCACACAGAAGCGCTGTGCCAATCGCGCTCGACGGTGGCGGCCGCCCGACGGAGGAGGAGCAGTCAGGACGTCAGAACCGGCGCTCAGACCGCGGTCGGCAGCTCCTCGCGTTCGATACCACAAATCATGATCCGGTTCGACAAGACGATCTCTTCGACTGTCGCCTGATCCCTGGTTCCGCGTTCGAGCAATCGGCGGGCTCCCAGGCGACCGATGTCGTAGGCAGGCTGGATCGCGGTGATCATGCACGGTGAATAGTCGTCCAAGAGGGAAATGTCATGGAAGGACGCCACGGCGATGTCCCGCGGAATCCGAAGACCAGCATCGGCCAGCGCTCGCAGTGCCCCCATCGCCAAGCGGCTGTTGGCGATGACAAGCGCCTCAGGGCGGGGACCGGCATGCATCAGCTCAGTCACAAGGTCGTAACCGGTCTGCTGGCTATAGTTGCCGACCCTGATCAACGCGGGATCGATTTTCACGCTTGCCGCTCGCAGGGTCTCCTGGTAGCCGGCTAGGCGCTCCCGCCCAAATGCCAGGTTGGTCGATCCGCCGACGTACGCGATGCGCCGCCACCCAGCATCGAGGAGTTGCTTCGTCAAGGCGCGCACCCCGGCCCGGCTGTCGCCGCGGACGATGTCGGCCTTGACGCCGTCGACCTTCCGGTGCAATACGACAAACTTGATCCCGCGCTGCCACAGGCGCTGCAAATGTGGCACGCTCGCCGGTGTGGGGACGATGAGAATCCCCTCCACCTGCCGCCGCAGCAGAATATCGATGTACCGCGCTTCCTTGGCCGGATCGTCGTCCGTGTTGCAGAGGAACATGCCGTAGCCGCGGTCCCAGGCCTCGTCTTCGACACCGCGCGCAATCGACGTCCAAAAGGAATTGGTGATGTCCGGAAGCAGGAGCGCGATGGTGTCCGATTGCCGGGAACGCAGGTTGCTGGCGAGCCGGTTCGGGACGTACTGGAGCTCCTCGATCGCCGCCTCGACTCGTGCCCGCGTATCACGATGAACGTAGCCGTTCCCGTTGATCACACGGGAGACGGTAATGAGCGAAACTCCGGCCTTTCGCGCCACGTCTTTGATCGTCGTCACCGCAAAGGGACCCCTCGTGCGATCGGAATCGCACACCCACCGTTTCGATAGGAGTGAATCGAGGCGATCGCTAGTCTCAAACGCGGCGTCGGCGCTATCGAGCTAGCTGAGCGCGATGACAACGACATGCTGCCTTGCGTCCTAGTGTACTGCCCGGCAAAGGAAGCCGGCGAGACGGGGCCGCAAAGCCAGCCGGTTCACCTTGGGTGTCTCTTGTGCGCCACGTCGTCAGACGTAGAGAATGATCACGTCCTCTTCGACGGTGACCCGGTAAGTCTCGACCGACTCGTCGTCCGGCACGGTCTCGGTCTTGGCAGGCGGATGCGATTCAACCGTCACGTCGTAGGTCTTAACGCGGGTCTTGTGCGGGTTGAAAATGGAACGGCCGGTCGTAATATCGAACTCCCAACCGTGCCAGGGACAGCGGAGGATCTCTCCCTCGCGGGCCCAAATGTACTCACCGGGCTTGCTCGGCATCGTCATGCCTTTGATCGATCCGAGACACAGGGGCGCTGCCTGATGAGGGCAACTGTTCCGCAGTGCGAAGTAGTGACCCTGGACGTTGAAAACCCCGATTGAGCGCCCCTCAACCTGGACGATGACGCGTTCTCCCGGCGGCAACTCAATCACCCGCCCGATAACATGTCGACCCATCATGCGCTCCTGTGGCTCACGCCAGCCCGTACCACTGTCGCGCGTTCTCCGAGAAGATGCGCCGATGCAGGTCGTCGGGTAACTTCGGGAATGCGTGAGTGGGCGAGTCGAAGTCCCAGTGCGGGTAATCGCTGGCGAACATCAAGAGGTGCTCAGCGTCCATCAACTCCAGCATCATCAACAGATGCCGGGGATTGTTCGGTCGTTCAAGGGGTTGACTGGAAATGCGGACATGATCACGCAGGGAGGCGGAAGGAGGATGAACGAGCCAGGGCACCTCCGACCGCAGGGCCTTCCACTCGGCATCCAGCCGCCACATAAGTGCCGGCAGCCAGGAAACCCCACCCTCGGTCAGGGTGACGCCGAAGCCAGGGTAACGCTCGAAGACGCCCTCGGTCAGGAAACTGACGAGGTGGGCCTGGAATCCGAGCGAGAGGCAGGTGTGCCACTCGATGTAGTGCGTCGGGTAGCCGGGACTGGGCTGGACGTTGATGCCCATGCCGTCGGTGCCGGGGTGGATGGCAAAGCGCAAGCCGGCGCGCTCGCAGGCGTCATAGATGGGGTAATACTGGCGCTGGCCTAGAGGCGCACGCGCGCCGGAGTCGGTCATCACCTGGACGACGTGCGGATGGCCAGTCCACCGTTCGATCTCCCGCGCCGCGGCGGGGGGATCTTGGATGTTGACGGTGATCGACCCCTTGAACACGCCGTCAGGGTTGTACTTCGAGAGCCAAGTATCGGCCAGCCAATCGTTGTATGCGGCGGCGATGGCCGTTCCGAAGTCGGGATCCGGGTGGAGGTTGCAGAACGCACGCGGCAAGAGGACGCAGTACGCGTGGCCGTACTCGTCGACCAGCTGCTGCCGCAAGAAGACGGGATCCGAGCCCGGCGGGTCGCCGGAGGGAGGCGCGCTGTCGAGCCTGGAGCCGTGGACGGGGTTGCCAAAGAAGCCGCGTCCACCGCCGCTGTACCGGTCGCGCCATGGCATGGGCAGGTACTGCTTCAGTTCGTCGACGTCGCGTGGAAAGACGTGGACGTCGCAGTCGACGATACCCTGCCGTGCCGAGTTGACTACGCTCGCCAGCGGTTCGGTCATGGTCTGCATGCGGTTCCTCCCTGCGCGGCTTCGCTGGACCTCTGATCTCAGCTCGTTCCCACGGCGTGACTATGTTAACGATAACATACCGGTCAAGCCCCTCAGGGTTGACAGCCTCCACCGCGGTATGGTAACGTTATCATCAACCTCATCCATCCATTTCGCGTGTCAGTCATCTGCTGCCGGGAGTCTCGCTTGACCGTATTCAGTTCGATTTCCAGGACCCGATCTGGACCGGGTACGTGGCTGAGCGCGAAGCCGCTCCCGGAGGCTTTCGGTCAATGGACGGAACGTGGTCACGACAAGCGACGAGGACGGAAGAGATGCCACCGTAACCCGGAGGTCGGGAATCGGCGTGTTCGGTAGGACGGCAGAACCGGAAGGAGAACCTCATGTTGGACTCCCACCCGAAGACGACACGACGGCGCCTACTGACAGGGTTGACCGCGACCGCCGCGGTAGCCGCGCTGCCGGCGAACGTGGCCGCTGGCCCGAACGCCGGCGCGAGGACCATCGAACGGCGAACCGCGCCCGCCTTTCTTCGCCAGGACGTCGGGACGACCACCTTCATGAACTGGGACCCGATCGAAGGCACGCCGATCGAGGCCGTGATCCAGGAATATGAGAAGCAGACCGGACGCGAGGTGGAGGTCATCCCAACACCAGGGCGCGGGTCGGACTACGAGACCAAGGTCCGGACGATGCTCGCGGGAGGTACTGTGCCGGACATCATGCGCACCAACGACGATTACGTGCGGTACTATTCGATCAAGGAACAGATCCTCGACCTCACACCCTACATCGAGCGCGACGGCATCGATCCGAACCAGTACTTTGCGCCGATTTGGGACTTTGCCAAACAACCCGACGGCCGGTACACGGCGTGGTCCTTGGGCAACCAGCCACGCCTGATCTTCTATAACGCCACGATGTTCCAGGAGGCGGGTGTGCCGCTGCCGCCCAAGGAATGGACCGGTGACGGTTGGCAGTGGGAGGACTTCCTGGAGAAGGCTCGCGGGCTGACGGTCGAGGGAGAGCGCTGGGGCGCGCTCGTCTACGACGACACCGGCTACGAGCAGACCTTCGCGGTCAACAACGGGGAAGAGGACGGGATCTACTCAAAGGACGGCACGACGTTCACGCTCGCCAACCCCAAGGGCGTGGAGGCGGTCCAGTGGGTCACCGACCTCACCTGCCAACACGGCGTCCAGCCCGAGCGCGGACTGGTGAATCAACCCGACTCGGGGAACAACCTCTTTGTGCAGGGCAAGATCGGCATGATCTTCCGCACCCAGGGCACGATCAACTATTTCCGGCGCAATGCCGCGGGCTTCGAGTGGGACGTGGCGTCGCCGCCGGCCAGGGAGCAGCAGAAGTCCGAAGGCAGCTTGATCTGTTTCACGATCACGGCCGCGGCGAAAAACCCCGACGGCGCCTGGGAGCTGCTGAAATTCATGGGTGGCCCTGAAGGAAGCAAGATCTTTGCCGAACAGGGGGCGTTCATCCCGACCTATAAGGCAAGCGCGGGGTTGATTGAACCTGGGGCCGAACCGCCGGAAAGGTACCCAGCTAACATCGCGCTCTTCGCCGTGGCGTCCGAGCACCAGTCGACGGTCAATTTCACTGAGAGCACGGAGAACGCGCGCAACATCTACCGGCCACAACTCGACCTGGTCTACACCTGCGAATCCTCGGCGGAGGAGGTGCTTAACGACGTGAAGCCCCAAGTCGAAGAAGTGCTGCGAGGCGAGTTCTAGACCAGGGTCGTCGGCCGGCGGTCGCCCTGCAACGGGTCGACGACCACCGGCCGACGAAGAGGCCGAAAGATGGCAGTCGAGGCAAAGATCCTGGAACGGACGGTTGTCCGGCGACGAATCTCCCGACGGCGACTGCGGCAGCATCTCGAAGGCTGGCTCTTCATCGCGCCGGTCGCCGTCGGTGTCCTGGCATTCTATTTTGTTCCGATCCTGGTCTCCCTTTACACGTCCTTCACGAACTCGGACGGGCTCACCAGGGCGGACTGGGTGGGGCTGTTCAATTACGAGCGCCTTGTCACCAGGGACGTGTTCTTCCGCGACACACTCCGCACGACCCTCATCTACGTTGCCGGCCATATCCCTTTGACGATCGGCCTGGCGCTGTGTCTGGCCCTGCTGTGCAACCGGCGGATGCGCGGGGTAACGTGGTTCCGTACCGCGTTCTTCATGCCGGTTATCACCAACGTTGTGGCGATCAGCCTGGTCTGGAGCTTCTTCTTTGCCCCTGGAGTCGGGCCGCTCAATTGGTTTCTGTCGCTCTTCGGGGTCTCCGGACCATCCTGGCTCACGGACACGAGTTGGGCTTTGCCGGCCATCATCATCGTCAGCGTTTGGTTCGGGGTGGGTTACCCGATGGTGATCCTCCTGGCCGGCCTGCAAGGGATTCCAGAAATCTACTATGACGCGGCGAAGGTCGATGGCGCGTCGGCCTGGAACCGCTTTTGCACCGTGACGCTCCCGCTCCTCACGCCGTCGCTCTTTTTTCTCACCATCACGCAGTTCATCTCGTCGTTTCAGGTGTTTGGCATTATCTACGTCATGACCAGTGGCGGCCCAGCGAATGCCACTCAGGTCTACATCCACTATCTCTACGAGAACGCCTTCCAGTACTCGCGGATGGGCTACGCCTCGGCAATGGCGTGGCTCCTCTTCGTCATCATCGCGGCGATTAGCCTAGTCCAGTGGCGATTGCAAAAGTACTGGGTGTTCTACGACTGAACGGCGACAACCGTCGTGGCAAGGAGTGACGAGTGGCCCACGCGAGCCGGCCGATCTCCCGCACAACCACCCGCACGCGGGCTCGCACCAGCGTGCAGGTGCGCCGCTTCGGCGCGGAGTTCTTCTTCTATACCCTGATGTCGCTTCTGGCGGTGGCTTTCTTGGCGCCGCTGCTGTGGATGATCACCGCGTCTCTCAAGCCGGAACACCTCGTACTGTCGATCCCGCCCACCTTCGTGCCGCGTCACTTTGAGTGGGCTAATTACGCCGAGGTCTGGGACGTCATTCCACGATTCGTCTACAACAGCTTCAAGCTGGCGTTCCTCAACGTCGCCGGCGTCGTCATCGTCACCTCTCTGGCCGGCTTCGCGTTCGCCCGACTCGAGTTCTGGGGGCGCGACGTCGCCTTCTCAATCCTGCTCTCCACCATCATGGTGCCGAGCATCGTGACCCTCATTCCCCTGTACATCATCTACCGAGACATCGGCTGGATCAACACACATTACCCCCTGTGGGTGCCTCGGGTATTGCACTCGGTCTTCGCGATCTTCCTCCTGCGGCAGTTTTTCAAGCAGCTTCCCCGCGACCTGGAAGATGCCGCGCGGGTCGATGGCGCCTCTACCTTTCAGATTTATTGGCAGATCATGCTACCGCAGGTGAAGCCTGCACTCGCTGCCGTCGCCATCTTTACTTTCCTTGATTCGTGGAACGACCTCTTTGGTCCGCTGATCTTTCTCAACTCGGCCGACCTGCAGACACTTCCGGTGGCCCTGAAGCTCTTCCAGGGGGAGTTCTTCAGCCAGGTCAGCGTGCTGATGGCCGGCGCGACTATCTCCATCATTCCGGTCGTGGTCGTCTACTTCTCGGCCCAGAAGTACTTTCTCAAAGGCATCTCGATGACTGGCATCAAGTGACGCGTCGCGTGTTTTCGTCAGCCGGCCGATCAGTCACGAAACAAAGGAGTCGTGCGTGAGAGAACGCCTGGTTGCGATCCAAATCGGCGCTGTCTCGTTCGTCGACGAAGGCGTGGCGCCGGTCCTCGACGTTCTCCAAGAGCGCGGCGGCGTCAATGCCCTCTTCCTGGCAACCCCGACCTGGACCCGAGGGACGGGCGGGCGGCAACTGCCCGGCATGCCGCTGCCCGACCACGGTGCTCAGGGACACGACGAGGAGTGGGTGGGGGGCAACTACGCGGCGGTTCATTCTGAGTACTACGGTGGCACGATGCTCGGCCCCGCCGGTCGCGCTCTGGAGCATCCCGACTTCGACCTCTTCGCCGCGGTATTGCCCGAGGCGAAGGCGCGCGGCATGCAGAACTTCGCCTGGATCGAGGAGAGCAGCTACGCGCCGGAGCTTCGGCGCTATCCAAACTTCCCGAAGTGCCTCGAGGTCGACGCCTGGGGGCGTCCAGCGCCGCGATTCTGTTTCAACAATCCGGACTACCGCACCTGGCACCTCAGCATCGTCGAGGACTACGCCAAGAGCTACGACCTCGACGGCATCGCTTGGTGCTCCGAGCGGCCCGGCCCGCTGAACCTCCTGATGCAGGGACCGGTCGGACCAGACGCGATCACCTGTTTTTGCCCTCACTGCCAGGAGATTGCGCGCAACCGCGGCATCGACACGCGTCGCGCCCAGGAGGGTTACCGCGCGGCGATCGAATGGAACGCGCGGGTGGCCGCGGGTGACCGCCCCACCGACGGCGCCTTCGTCAGTTTTTGGCGACTCCTCCTCCTCTATCCCGAACTACTGGCCTGGCAGACGCTCTGGACGGAAAGCCAGCACCAGCTGTACCGCGACATCTACGGCGTTGCCAAAGCCTGCGAACCCGCGCTTCAGGTCGGCTGGCACGTTTACCACAATATCTCCTTCAGCCCCTTCTATCGCGCCAACCAGGACTACGAGGAGATGAGTCAGTTTTCTGACTTCATCAAGGTTGTGGCCTACAACAACTGCGCCGGGCCGCGCTTCCACAGTTGGGTTGCGAATATCTGTCGAAGTCTGTTCGCCGACGCATCGCCGGCCGAGGTCTACCCGCTCCTTCTCAAATTGCTTCAACTTGATGAGGCTTCCTACGAGGTACTGCCCGCGAGCGGGTTCTCAGCTGACTATGTCCGGCGCGAGACGGCGCGGGCCGTGTCCGCGGTCAACGGACGTTGCCGGATCTACCCGGGCATCGACCTCGATATCCCGGCTCGGGCGGCACAGACGGCCACCGGGCGCGAACCACGGAATGCGGTTGCCACTACTGGCATAGGCGTCCAGCCATCGGACGGACGAGAGCTAACCCGGTGCACCCGCGAAGGAGTCAAGGCGGCCGTGCTAGCGGCCTTCGCCGGTGGAGCGCAAGGGATTGTACTCAGCCGGAAGTATTCCGAGATGCGGCTCAACATCCTGTCAGGCGCCGGCGACGCGCTGAAGGAACTGGGCTAGGCGGCTGTCGCTGCGACGGATCCGCGCTGCATTCCGGGGCGATTGCGACACAGCAAGGAGAAATGATGAACGAGTGCGACGTGCAGCTGGCCCAGCCTTGGTATCGGCGCTGCCACCGCTGGGGGCAGACCAACCTCACTGAGATCGATCCGATCCGCTATGACGGCGATTGGTGGCGCGAGTATTGGCGCCGTACTTGCGTCCAGGGCGTCATTGTCAATGCCGGCGGCATCGTCGCCTACTATCCAAGTGCGCACCCCCTGCACCGCCGCGCCCTCTATCTCGGCGATCAGGACCTCTTCGGCAAGATCGTCACAGCCGCGCGC
>JBOGUF010000112.1:0-7530 GCA_050696075.1 Thermomicrobiales bacterium | reverse complement strand
TTTCGCCAGCGGGGCGAGGGGCCGGCGCCGCGACCGCCGGTCTCGGCGAATCCGCTTGATCCACTGGGCGCGCCGCATCACTACCTGAGCGACATCCATCCAGACACGCTGCCGGAACTCTACGACGACTGGCGACGAATGCTCGACGCCGACGTGGTCGATGCGGTGCTGGTCCTGGCGCCCGTGGCACTCCACCACCAAATCGCCCTCGATGCCTTGGCCGCGGGCAAACACGTACTGATTGAAAAACCGTTCGCGATCTCCGTGCGGGCCGGCCGCGCCATCGTCGACGAGGCGAATCGACGCGGATTGGTCGTCGGCGTCGCTGAGAACCTCCGCTACGCCGAGGGTGTGCGGGCGATGGGTTGGGCCGTCCAAGAGGGGCTGATCGGTCGGCCGCAGCTTTGGATCTCGGGTGGGATTGGCAATGAGTGGTCGCCCAACCGGATCGTGGCGCGCACACCGTGGCGGCACCGCAAGCTCGAAGCGGGTGGCGGCGGTGCGATCGATGTCGGCGTGCATCTGATGCACTACATCCGTTACGTGATGGGACCGGTCGAAGAGATCAGCGCCTACGTCTCGACGATGGAGCAGGAGCGAGTCGACCACGACCAGTTCGGCGCGGTCCGCGACCGCGTCAAGAACGAGGTGGAGGACGCCTTCTTCGCTAACCTGCGGTTCGCTAATGGCGCCATCGGCACGACCTTTTGGAGCTGGGCTGGGCGTGGTGCGCAGACGGCGCTCGATGGCGGCCCGGCGGTCTATGGCACCGGCGGCTGCATCAAGGGCGACGAGGTCGTGCTTGACGACGGCTTTCGCGCGACGTCGCCGGACCTGTTCGCGCGGCGTGCCTCTCCTGAGTTGCGCCGGCACTATTTTCCCGCGGGAGTCCGAGACTCATTCGGACTGGAGTTGAACGACTTTGTCGGCGCGGTCCAAGCCGGCCGGCAGATGGAGGCCAGCGGCGACGAAGGGCTGCTTGACCTTGCGATGGCGTACGCCATTTTGGAGTCCGCGACGGCGAATCGACCGGTCACGATCGCCAGCGTTTTTGACGGCTCAGTGGCGCGCTATCAGGAAGAGATCGATCTTCACTACCGGTTGTAGATCGACAGATGAACGTCAACGCAGGCGCGATGCCGCGCCGGAACAACCAACGTGGGTGACCAGGGAGGTGCGAATGGCGTCATTCCGATCGGAGTGAGGAATCTCGTCCGTCTGAACGCCGCGGAGAGATACCTCGCTGGCGCTCGGCATGACGGGGAGATGAGATGCCGAATGCTTAACGCCTGCCAACAGAGGGGGAATGACGCATGACAGATCGGAAGCTCGGGGTCGGGGTCATCGGCTGTGGCCGGATCGCCCAGTTTGCACACATTCACAACCTGATGCGGAATCCACGAGCAAGGGTGGTGGCCGTCGCCGACATCGACCTGGCCAAGGCGAAGTCAACTGCCGAGCAGTGGGGCATCGAAGCGTACTACCAGGACTACCGTGACGTGATTGCTCATCCGGGTGTCGAGATGGTGGACGTCACGACCTGGCCCACAGCTCACGCCGCCCCGGTGATCGCGGCTGCAGAAGCCGGCAAGCACGTGCTCTGTGAAAAGCCGATTGCGACCACCATCGAAGAAGCCGATGCGATGGTCGACGCGGCCGAGCGAGCCGGGGTCAAGTTCGCGATGGGATATCAGCCTCAATTCGGCCAGATATGGCCGACCGTCAAGCATCTGCTCGACGAGGGAGTCTGCGGCCAGGTGATGGGTATGGGCATCATTGGCCTCAACCCGTCCTCCCATCGCGTGCCATGGTTTCTGAAGAAGGAAATAGCGGGCGGAGGCATTCTGATGGACCGGGGCATCTACACCGCCTATTTCATCAACTGGCTGCTGGGACCGGTCGAACGCGTCTACGCCTCGAAGGAGATCTTCCGCAAGGAGGTGATGGTGGGCGACACCCTCTTGACCGACATCGACGTCGAGGACACAGTCGCCGCGACGCTCAAGTTCAGAAACGGCGCCATTGGCACATGGTACGCGGGCTGGGCAGTGGCCGGGTCGCATAGCTCAACCAGCATCGACGGCCCGGACGGCTCGATCCTGATGCGGAGCGGTGTCGAGGGGATCGGCGTTTTCACCAACCGCGTTGACCAGCCGGACTATTTGAAAGGCTGGCGACAGATCTCCGTCCGCGAAACTCCACTCCAGGATCAACACTACGGCAAGCTGGCGCACCTGATCGACGCCGTCCTCGACGACAAGCCGCTCGTCCAAACCGGCGCCGCCGGCCGAGACGCGCTCGAACTGGTCCTGGCCATCTACCGGTCGGCGGAGACGGGGCAGCCGGTTTCCTTGCCGTTACCTCGTCGCCAACCTGTGCATTTGGACGCCGACGCGGCCAGCGCCGCGTCGTAGGCGTATTGCACCCAGGCCGCGGCCGGGTGGGGATTGAAACAAACATGTCCACCACGAAGATCCGTCTCGCCTTCGTCGGCGGGGAACACCTCCACTTTGGGCGGCTGCTCGACTGCGCCGTGGCCAGCCCGACCGCCGACGTCGTCGGCATGTCAATCGACGATGACGAACTCCGGACATTTTTCGAGCGGAAGCAATCTGGCGTGCCTGCTTTCCGAACCGCCGAGGAACTCTACGACAAGGCGAAGCCCGAGGCGATCATCACCTGCGCCGACAATCTGCGCGCCGCCGAGGTCATCGCGGATGCGGCGGCCCGCGGCGTGCATGTGATGAAAGAGAAGCCGATGGCGGCCTCACTCAATCTGGCCGATCGCATGATGACCACGGCGGCGCGCCATGGCGTCCGCTTAATGGTGAATTGGCCGACCAACTGGTCACCGGCGATTCACCATGCCAAGCGGCTGGTCGACGAGGGAAGAATTGGGCGGGTCTGGCAGGTGCATCACCGAGCCGGGCATGGTGGTCCGCCCGCGGACTTCCAGCACAACGGACCGGTGTCGCGCATTGGCTGGGGATGGTTGATCGAGCGAGAGCAAAACGGCGGCGGCGCGGCCATCGACTTTTGCTCCTACGGCGCGGTGCTCAGTCGCTGGATCATGGGCCAACCGGCGCGGGTGATCGCGCTCGGCGGGCGGTACGCCAAGGAATTCTTCACGGTCGAGGACAATGCGGTGATGGTTCTCGGCTATCCGCACGGCCATTCGATCTGCGAGGCGACCTGGACGCAGCCCGCGGTGCCGACCCGTATCCCTGCTATGATCTACGGCACCGATGGAGCCATCGCCCTCACTGGACAGTCCGAAATTCAACTCGCGAATCGAGGGCAATCGGGTGAGCGGAGCTCGACCGAAACCGAAACCATCGCGGCCCCGGCGCTGCCGGATAGCCACCGCTCGGCGCCCGATTACTTCACCAGTTGCCTGCTGCACGATCGCCCGTTCGAGGGGATCGTCTCTCCCGAGATCTCTCGGGATGCGCAGGAAATTCTCGAGGCGGGGATGCTGTCGATGGGTGATGGAAAGGAGGTAGGGCTGCCACTCCCGGCGTTCTTGGCGTAGCAGCGTAGGGTTCACGCTACGAATAGCTTCGCCAGCCGCCACCCTCGCCAGAACTGCAGCGGCGGTTATGTCGCCAACCCGGGTCAGCGTTGGTGTCAGGTTCGCACATCAGAGCGGAGTGCAAAGGAGCACGGCATGGGTACGAATCGGCGATTCTCTCGTCGGACGTTGGTGACCGGATCGGCCGCGACCGCGGCCTTTGCGGCATTGCAAGGACGGGGCGCGCGGGCACACGATGGGCAAAAGGCGCCCGTTCTGCTGCGGTACGCGAAGCAGGCGGCCAACATTCCGACGCCACGCGAACAGACTGTTGTCATCAGCCGGCCGGTGAACCAGGTCTGGGATTCCTTCAACCCGTACATCCCCAACGGCGAGGCGTACCAGTACGGTGTCAATCAGATCTGTCGCGAGGCGATGTTCTACGTCAACTTCGAGCAGGGCGAGGTGATCAACCACCTGGCGACCGGCTTCGAGTACAACGCCGACTTCACCGAGATGACGATCTCGCTCAACCCAAACGCGAAATGGAACGACGGCCAGCCGTATACGGCGGACGACGTTGTCTTCTCGCTCGATCTGATGAAGAACAATTCGGCGTTCAACGGCTCGGCGGAGGCGAACGACTACATCGCCAGCGTTACCGCGGCGAACCCGCAAACGGTCGTCTTCGCCCTGAGCAAGCCGAATCCGCGATTCCACTACAATTTCTTTGTCGGCATCGTCGGTGATCGGTTCCGGGTCGTGCCAAAGCACGTCTGGGAGACGCAGGACGCCGGCACGTTTGCGAACAACCCGCCGGTCTACACCGGGCCGTACGTGCTTGAACAAGCGATCCCAGAGCAGTTCATGCAGGTCTGGCGCAAGAACCCGGACTACTGGAATGCCGCCAACCTCAACCCGACGCCGGAGTTCGTGATCTTCCGCCAATCCCTGCCGCCGGACGCGGAAGCGCAGGAGTTCATCAACGGCAACGTCGATATCCCCGGGCTCCCCTACCTGAATCAAGAGGCAGTGAGGGGGCAATACGACAACTGGATCCAGTTCGCCTTCGACGATCCCTGCCCGCGCGGCATCTGGCTTAACCAGGATTCGCCGAGCGGTCTCTTTGCGACGGCCGAAGGGCGATGGGCGATCTCGTACCTGCTCGACCGGCAGACGATCGGACAGACGATTTGGCAGCCGCCCACTGAACCGGCGCAGTACCCGTGGGCGCCGTGGGGCTTGCACGACCGCTGGACGAACGAGGACATCCGGTCGAAGTACGCCTTTGAATTCGACATCGACCGGGCGAATCAACTGCTCGATAGCATCGGCTCGACGCGGGATGGCGACACGCGAACGCTGAACGGCCAGCCGCTCGCGCTGTCCGTCATCACACCGGGCGACGTCGCGAGCGAGGTGTACCAGATCGCCGCGCTGCTGGCCCAGGACGCCGCGGAGGTCGGGATCCAGATGGACGTCAAGTCCCTGCTCGGCACACCGTTTAGCGATGCCTGGCATCTCGGCGAGTTCGACATCAGCTCGCACTGGCTCTGCGGGGTGGCGCTGGATCCGAACCAGCTCTACACACAGTTCCTCACGGCGGACTACAAGCCGATCGGCGAGCGGTCGCTGCCCGCACGGAACGTGACGCGGAACCAAATCCCTGAGCTGAACGACATTGCTTTGCAGTTGGAACTAGTCAACCCGGAAGATCCGGCGAACAAGGCGCTCTTCGATCAGGGGCTCGAAGCGTACCTGAAACACCTGCCGGCGATGCCGAGCGTCTACACCATCTTTACGTTCGCGTTCAACACGCGGTACTGGACTGGATGGCCGACGCCCGACAACAAGTACAACATCGCCGCCAACTGGTGGGCGCAGTTCCTCTTCGTGATCGGTCAGCTGCAGCCGGTCGCGCAGTAGACCGAGATCCAGCCAGGACCGGGGCGGGGTCCACCGACGGGTCCCGCACCGGCCTTGCACCCATTGCAGGGGGCAGCCATGGCAACCCAAGTCCTTCCTCAGTCGACCGAATCGATCACCCTCGACCTGACACTAGACGACGAGCAGATTCAGGCGCGGCGGCGCGTCAACCCGATGGTCGCCTACGTCGCGCGCCGGTTCGGCCTCTACCTCATCACGCTCTGGGGCGCTTTCACCGCTTCCTTCATCTTCTTTCGCCTGCTTCCCGGCGATCCGATTACCGCGATGGTCAGTGAATTGGCGCGACAGGGCGAGTATTCGTCCCAATCCGGATCAGAGGAGGTCGTCGAGCACTATCAGGAGGTGTTCGGTCTCAACGGCAGCCTGCTCGAACAGTATCTGCGGTACATGGAGCGCCTGATTATTCATCAGGACTTCGGACCGTCGATTATGAGCTATCCGACGTCGTCGATGGAACTTGTGCTGCGATCCCTGCCGTGGACGATCGGCCTGGTCGGCACCGCGACGCTGCTCGGGTGGGTCATCGGGGTGATCGGGGGCACCTTCGTCGGGCGGGCGAGGCGGTCGCGGGTCGGAGATGCAATCACAAATGTCGCATTGCTCCTCTCCCATATCCCCGCGTACTTCGTCGCCCTCTTCCTCGTTTTCTTCCTCGCCTATCGGAATCCCATCTTTCCACCCAACGGGGCCTACAACGCGAGCCTCGAAATCGGGTGGTCGTGGGACTTCATCGTCAGCGTGATCAAATACGGTACGTTGCCCGTCGTGGCGACCGTCATCGTGAGTGCGTCCGGTTGGCTGATCGGCACGCGGGCGCTCGTTGTCAACATCCTTGGTGAGGATTACCTGACCTACGCCGAAGCCAAGGGGCTGTCCCCCTGGCGCATCCTCAACCGCTACGTCATGCGCAACGCGTGGCTACCCCAGATCGCCGCGCTCGGCATTGTCATGGGCGGCGTCATCAACGGCAACATCCTCGTCGAGCGGCTGTTCCGCTATCCGGGTATCGGCAATCTCTCCATCGAAGCAATCAACCGCAAAGACGTCAACACGGCGCAGGGGGTCATCGCCATCCTCATCTTCGGCGTGCTGACCCTCAACCTCATCATCGACCTTCTGCTGCCGCTGTTCGACCCGCGCATCAAGCACACGCGGTAGAGGCGTTAGGCGTTAGGCGTTGGGGGACACGGATGAAATGTCGTAGAAGTCCGAATCCACGAGAGACACGTGGTCCCGTCTCGGACCGGGCCGCTGTTCTAACGCCTAACGCCTAACGCCTCAAGGAGGCTCGCGATGGCATTGCTACGAACCTGGCACACAAGCGGGAAGTTTCGCGTCGGTCTGGTGATTACCATCTTCCTTTGCGTCACGGCGATCCTCTCCAGCCCAATTACCAGCCTGGTTATCGGGGATCGTGATCCACTTGCCACCGGCTCCTACGGAATCTTCGAGGATCCGAGCCGGGAGCATCCCTTCGGCACGGACCGATTCGGCCGCGACGTCTTTGGTCTGGTGCTGGTCGGATTGCCCAACTCGCTCCTGGTGGCCGTGATCGGCGGCGTGATCTCGACGGCGATCGGTGTGGTCGTCGGATTCGTCGCCGGCTACAAGGGCGGGGTCGTCGACAGCATCCTGCGCACGTTTACCGACATGATCCTGGTAATTCCAACTTTGCCGTTGATCTTCATCCTCGCCCGGTACACAACCCATCTCTCGATTCCGGTGCTCGGCTTCATTCTGGCGATCTTCGGCTGGCCTTTTGCCGCGCGGGTGATCCGATCCCAGGTCTTGAGCCTGCGGGAGCGGCCGTACGTTGAGTTGTCGAAATTGACCAACATGAAAGACCGCGAGATCATCTTCCAGGACATCCTACCCAATATGCTGCCGTATATTGGCATCGGCTTGGCCACCTCGTCCGTTGCCTCCGCCTTCGCCTTGGTTGGGCTCACCGTGATCGGCCTCGGCCCGAGTGACACGATCGACCTCGGGGCGATCATCTCCTTCTCGCTGCAATGGGGCGTGTTGAGCCTCGGCCAGTGGGCGATCTTCGCGGCACCGGTTGTCCTGCTCGT
>JBOGUF010000111.1:0-30524 GCA_050696075.1 Thermomicrobiales bacterium | reverse complement strand
GCGGTGACGCGGCCGACCGCTTCGGTCAGGTGATCTTCGGGTGAGTGCTGCCGCCGATCGGGGAAGAACCGTCCAGCCTTCGGCGGCGAGGCTGCCCTCACTCAGCGAATGATTCCGCCGCCGCTAGGCGGCACGCGGTAGTTGACCGTGGAGAGATCGTCCGGATCGAGAAACTGGTGGCACGATAGTACGTGGTCCGGTATCCCAGAGGGGGCGGGGTGCGCACAGGAATCATCGGGGATCAGGCGGCCAAGGCATAGCTGGCCCATTGGTTGTTGAAGAGCAGGACGCGGACGGTGGCGATAGCTTGCGCGCCGGGGACGCTCCAGCGCAGGCCCGGCCCCTTCTCGCGGGTTCCAATCAGGGGCTTGCAGGCACCCTCGACCATGCCGCTGCCGATGGCGAGACCGCGTGCACGATACTGGCCGTAGGCCATCCGGCCCGCCTGGTTCGTGAAGGAGCCCACCTGCTCGTCGCGCACCGCCGCCGCGGCGGCCGGGCACTGGAGCCGGCACCATGCGGCGACGAGCCCCCGGACCTCACCTTGGCCAGCCGGGCCAGCTGCCGCTCCGCCCAACGCGCCGCCTACATCGTGCCCTCGCCGTAGCGGGCGCGGCCCAGTTCCCAGATCCGCTCGCTGGCCTGGTCCCAGTCCACGATCTGCGTCGCGTCCGGACAGGGCTCGGCCGCCAGGGTCCAGATCCACTCGGCCCCGTCCCCGAGCACCACCACCTCGGCCGCGCCCTCCAGCCCGCGCCGATGCGCCTCGAGCGCCAGCCGCTGCGCCGCAGGGGCAGGGCCGCCGCCAAGTCACGCACGCCTCCGCCGACCACCCGCGCCAACCCCTCGGTCAACTCCGCCACCACCTCCTCCAGCACGGCGAGGCGCGTGCTATCGTCCACCACGATACCCTCCCACGGCGGGATCCAGCCGCCGCACTCTGCGCCTCGAGTCGAGGATGGGAGGGTATCATCCATCCCCGACGATTCCTGCGCGCACCCGCGCATCGACTACCGCTTGCGCTTCGCCGCCATCCGGGTATGATGACGCCCCCGAAACATCGACGTTACGCACGAGAGAGGCAGTTCGATGAAAGGTCCGGCGGCGGTCGCGGAGATTCTCAAGCGCGAAGGGACCGAGTTCCTGATCGGCTACCCGGTCAACCCGATCATCGAAGCCGCGGCACAAGCCGACGTGCGGACCATCATCGTTCGCCAGGAGCGGACCGGTCTGCATATGGCCGACGCGGTCAGCCGCGTCACCTCCGGCGACCGCATCGGCGTCTTCGCCATGCAGCACGGACCCGGCACCGAGAACGCCTTCGGCGGCGTCGCCCAGGCCTACGGCGACTCCTCGCCCATCGTCGTCCTCCCCGCCGGTTATCCCCGCCGAATCAATAACCTCCCGCCCAACTTCAACGCTTTCCTCAACTACCAGCACGTTACCAAGTGGGCCGAGCAGGTGATGGTCCCCGACGCCATTCCGGACGCGCTGCGCCGTGCCTTCACGCAGGTTCGCAACGGCCGCCCCCGCCCTGTGCTTGTCGAGCTCCCCACCGACGTCCTTGCCGACGACGTGCCGGAGCCGCTGACCTATCACCCCGCCCCGCGCGGGCGCAGCGCGCCCGATCCCCAGGATGTCGCGCGCGTTGCCGCCACCCTCGTCAATGCCCAGCGCCCCGTGATCTATGCCGGCCAAGGCGTCCACTACGCGAAGGCCTGGGATGCCTTACGTGAACTGGCCGAACTCCTCGAAGCCCCAGTCACCACCAGCCTCCAGGGCAAGAGCGCCTTTCCCGAAAACCACCCGCTCTCCCTCGGCTCCGGCGGTCGCTCGATCCCGAAGATGGTGCACGACTTTCTGGCCCAATCCGACGTCATCTTCGGCATCGGCTGCAGCTTCGCCGCGACCAGCTACGGCGTGGCGATGCCGCGCGACGGCAACCGCACCATCATCCACGCCACCCTCGACCCCGAAGACCTGGCCAAGGACCTGCCGGTCCAGGACGCGCTCTTGGGCGATGCCCGTTTGACCCTCGAAGCGATCCTCGCCGAGGTTCGCGAGCGCCTCAACGGCCGACCGCGCGGCCGGGCCGCCGCCGTCGCCCAGGAGATCGCGACGATTAAGGAAGCGTGGCTGGCGCAATGGATGCCCCGGCTGACGACCGACGAGACGCCTCTCTCGCCCTACCGGGTGATCTGGGATTTGCTGCATACCGTCGACGTCGAGAACACGATCATCACCCACGACGCCGGCAGCCCGCGCGACCAACTCTCCCCGTTCTGGGAGACGCGCGCGCCGCTCACCTACCTCGGCTGGGGCAAGACGACCCAACTCGGCTACGGCCTCGGTCTGGCGATGGGCGCCAAACTCGCCCGCCCCGACGCCCTCTGTGTCAACGTCTGGGGCGACGCCGCCATCGGCTTCACCGGCATGGACTTCGAGACGGCGGTGCGCGAGCGCATCCCGATCCTCTCGGTTCTCTTCAACAACTTCTCGATGGCGATCGAGCTGCCGATCATGCAAGCGGCAACCGAGAAGTACCGCAGCACCGACATCAGCGGTAACTACGCCGACTTCGCCCGCGCCCTTGGCGGCTACGGCGAACGCATTACCGACCCCGCCGAGATCATCCCCGCCATCAAACGCGGTATCCAACAGACCCAGGACGGCGCCCCGGCCCTGCTGGAGTTCATCACCGCCAAGGAGATCACCTTCTCGGTCTTCAAGTGATCGGTAGTGAATCTCGTGTATCCGAGTTCATCTACGCCGTGCTTGCCTTCGCCGCCCTCGTCACGCTCCTGCCAATGCTCAACGTGCTCGCCCGCTCCTTCAGCCAGGCGGGCCAGATCGCCGCCCACCCGATGACCCTCATCCCGCGCGGCTTCAATATCGAGGCCTACCGCTACATCTTCGATACCCCGGTCCTGATGCGTGCCTTCGGCATCACCGTCTTCGTTACTGTCGTCGGCACCTTCCTCCCTCTCGTCTTTACCACCACCGCCGCCTACGGTCTCTCGAAGACGGACCTCCCCGGTCACAAGGTATTGATGTGGATCATCATCCTGCCAATGCTCTTCTCGGCCGGCCTCATCCCGACCTACATGCTGATCAAGGACATTGGCCTGCTCGACAGCATCTGGGTCCTCGTCATCTGGGGCCTCGTCTCCCCCTTCAACGTCATCCTGATGCGCAACTTCTTCTGGAGCATCCCCTCGGAGGTGGAGGATGCGGCGCGCATGGACGGCGCGTCAGACCTCCGGGTCCTCTGGGATATCGTCCTACCCCTCTCGAAACCGGTCCTGGCGACGATCGGCCTCTTCTACGCCGTTGCCCACTGGAACGACTTCTTCACCGGCCTCTTCTTCATCAACGACAGCTCCAAGTGGCCGCTGCAGGTCGTCCTGCGCTTGATTATCATCGACCAGAGCATGTTCAACATGGGCAGCATGAATTCGCCGACGAGCGACATCACCCGGCTCGTCGTCTCCGCCGACAACATCCGCGCCGCGACCACCATCTTCGCCATCGTCCCGATCCTGCTCGTCTACCCGCTGCTCCAGCGCTACTTCGTCAAAGGCATCGTCCTCGTCGCGATCAAGGGATAACGCGGCGTCGCTCCACCGGCATCACGCCGTGGTACGGCCCCTGCGTTAGTCGCAACGTCCGTCGTACCGCGACGGTCCGGCACGAGGGATGAAGGAGCCAGTTGTTGTCGAGCGTACGAGCGAAAGACGGCGACACGATGATGATAATGCGGCGGATCGGGTCATTTTGCCGCCGGCACGCGCTGGCAATGTGGCTCGTGGTCGTTCCGCTCCTCACGGTCGTGCTGCTCGTTCGCCACTGGACGGAAGTTGGGCAGATCGCCGAGGCGCTCAGCCAGGCGCACCCCCGGTGGATCGCCGTCGGCGTCGGCATTGAGCTCGGCACCATCGTGGCCAGCGCGCTGACCTATCGGGTCCTGCTCCGCCGGCTGGGACACCCGCTCTCTTGCCTTACCCTCGCCGGTGCCCATCTGCGCCGCGGCGCGCTCGGCGCGCTCTTCTTCCTCAACGGGCCGGCCTCGGTCTATGTCTTCATTCGCATTCTCAAGCAGCGGCATGTTCCGGTTGACGATGGGCTGCTGACCGTTGCGCTCCGTTCGGTCGCGGGGCAGGTTGCCTTCATCGTGATTCTTGTTGCGGTGCTGGCTATCCGTGGAGCGAACCACGCGCTAGCCGTCGTTGGGGTTCTCCTGGCCGCGGGGGTCGCGTTCGCTCCGCTGTTCCGCTCCCGTTGGCAGTGGCGGATGCCGTGCTTGGGCCGGCTACCCTTCAGTCTCGAGAAACGCGCGGCCACCTTCATGGCGCGGCTGCGTGGTCACCGGCTCGCCCCGCGCGACCTCGCCTGGCCGGTCGCGCTGATGCTTCTCATTCGTGCCGGTCCCATTGGACTCCTCTTTGCCAGCCTCCATGCGCTCGACGTCGAGACGACCTTCGGGGTGGTGATTACCGCCTACCTCGCGGCCGTTCTCGCCCACACCATGGTCCCCCTCTTCCAGGGCGCGGGCGTGGTCGAGGCCGCCGCCGCGGTCGCGCTCACGCAAAGCGGCGTTCCGGCCGAAACCGCCATCGGCGTCGCGCTCGTCTGGCGCCTCATGGACTTCTGGATGGTCTTTGCCGCCGGCCTCGCCCTTCACGCGCTGGCCTCGCTCGGCCCTCGCTTCACCGAGCGCCCGGTCGCCCCGGCGCGCTCCCCGCGCCCGAGTTCTGCCGGCTTCGCCTTGCGCACGGCCCCCAGTCCCGTGCCGGTGCCGGCCTTTGTCGCCCCACGCGCTGCCACGGGCGTGTCAAGAAGTGCGCGGCACGGCTCTACGACCTAAGACGCCCCGGGCCGGTCATATGATCGCGCCTCCGGTCGGGGCGAGTCGGTGACTCGCCCTCGTCGCGATGCGCGGCCACCTATGCTTAAACCCACCCTCGCCGCCATGGCGACTTCCCAATTCTGCATATCCGTGGTCAACTGCTGCGCACGAGAGGGTTCGTGCCGGAGGACTCCAGGCAATAGACTTTGGGGAGGGAACCGCGTGGCCTATCGCCTCATTCAAGTTGGCACCGGCGGTATGGGCGCCGCCTGGTGCCGCCATATCCTGCCGTCCTTTCTGGAGGATGGCTCGATCGAGGTCGTCGCCGCCGTCGACATCAACCCGGATGCGTTCGTGCATGCCCAAGAGGGGCTTGGGCTGCCGGCGGAACGCTGCTACACCGATCTGCAGCGTGCCTTCGACGAGAACCCGGCCGACTACTGCACCATCGTCGTCCCGCCCGCGGCGCACGAATCGGTCGTCGATATGGCGCTTGCCCACGATATGGACATCCTCAGCGAGAAGCCGATTGCCGACACCCTGGCGGGGTCGGTTCGCATCGCCCGCAAGGTGCGCGACGCCGGCAAGAAGATGGGCGTCACCATGAGCCACCGCTTCGACCAGGACAAGTCCACCCTGCGCGATCAGTTGCGATCCGGTCAGCACGGCCCGCTCGACTACCTCGTCTGCCGGTTCACGTGCGATTGCCGCCGCTTCGCCAGTTGGGGCAAGTTCCGCCACGAGATCCCGGACGCCCTGATGGTCGAAGGCTCCGTCCACCATCTCGACATCATGGCCGACTTCGCCGGCGCCACGTGCGACACGATCTACGCCCAAACCTGGAACCCCAGCTGGGGCGAATTCGCCGGCGACTCCCAGGCGCTTGTCACCATGCACTTCGAGAACGGCGCCCGCGGCCTCTACGAAGGCGCCAAAACCAACGCCGTCGGCCTCAACGGCTGGGGCCAAGAGTACTTCCGCGCCGAGTGCGAAGGCGCGACCCTCATCCTCGATCACCGGCAGGTCGAAAAGTTCCCCTACGAACCGGACGCCAAAGCGCGGAGCAAACGAGAGGGCGAAGGGGAAACAGTTCCGCTCCTTGATCGCGCCCGCTGGTCGCATGGCTGGCTGGTCGAGCAGTTCCTCACCTGGCTCGACGGCGGCGAGCCGATGCCGACCAACGTCGAGAATAATCTCCAATCGGTCGCCCTCATCTTTGCCGCCATCGCCAGCGCTCGCACCGGCCAGCCGATCAAGGTCCAGGAGTTCTTGCAGCAGGCATTAGACGCCGAGAATGCGGCAAACGTTGTCGAGACGATTCCGGTGTGATTGCGTTGGCGCGCTCCACCGCCTGGTCGGGGCGGGCCGATGTGTCTGCCCGTCGCGCGAAGCGCGACGAGCGCGCGCATGCACGACAGTTAGCCAGGGCAGACAGATAGGTCTGCCCCAATACGCAAGGGGAACCAACCAATGCCTACCGTCGTCCTGCTCGGCACGCTCGATACCAAGGGAGACGAGTACGCTTTTCTGCGCGATCAGGTCCGCGCGGACGGCTGCGACGTGCTGCTGATTGACGCGGGCGTGCTCGGTCGACCGCGCACGCCGCCCGACGTCACCCGCGAGGAGGTCGCCACGGCCGCCGGCGCCGACCTGGGTAAGATCGCCGCCGCCAACGATCGCGGCGCGGCGGTCGCCACCATGGCCTGGGGCGCCACCGAGATCGTCACCCAGCTCCACCGTGACGGGAAGCTGCACGGTATCCTCGCCCTGGGTGGCTCTGGCGGCTCCTCTCTCGCCACCAAGGCTATGCGCGCCCTCCCGGTCGGCGTGCCGAAGCTGATGGTTTCGACCGTCGCCTCCGGCAACACCCGGCCCTACGTCGGCACCTCCGACGTCACGATGATGTACTCCGTCGTCGACATCGCCGGCATCAACCGCGTCTCCGCGCGCATCCTCGGCAACGCCGCGGCCGCCATTGCCGGCATGGCCAAGGCGTACGCCGCCGCGCCCACCGAAGCGAGTGGCAAGCCGCTCATCACTGCCACGATGTTTGGCGTCACCACCCCCTGCGTCACCGCCGCCCGCGAATGGCTGGAGGCGCGCGGCTACGAAGTGCTCGTCTTCCACGCCACCGGCACCGGTGGCCAGTCGATGGAAGCGCTCGTCGAGGGCGGCTTCATCGCTGGCGTGCTCGACATCACCACGACCGAACTCGCCGACGAAGTGGCCGGCGGTGACCTTTCGGCGGGGCCGGATCGTCTGGAGATGGCCGGCAAGCAGCGCGTGCCGCAGGTCGTCTCCTTGGGCGCGCTCGACATGGTCAACTTTGGACCCAAGGAGGCCGTGCCGGAGCGCTTCCGCGACCGCAACCTCTACGTCCACAACCCGACCATCACCCTGATGCGGACCACGCCCGAGGAGTGCGCCGCGCTTGGCCGGATGATTGCCCGCAAACTGAGTGACGCCGAGGGACCGGTCGCGCTCTTCGTGCCGCGTCGCGGCGTCTCGATGATCGCGGTCGAGGGGGGCGTCTTCCACGATCCAGCGGCCGACCGCGCCTTATTCGACAACCTGCTCGAAAATCTTGGCGACAACGTCGAGGTCCACGACCTCGACCAGGATATCAACGACCCGCGCTTCGCGGTGGCGATGGCCGAACGGCTCGACGCGATGATCCGCGCCGCGGCCGGGGCAGACGCAGAAAGGAGAGAGGCGTGAGCCGTCGAGAGCGGATCCTCTCCCAACTGCGGGCGCAGGTCGCCCGTGGCGAGTTAGTTGTCGGCGCCGGTGCTGGCACCGGTCTCTCGGCCAAGTGCGCCGAAGCCGGCGGCGTCGACTTGATCGTCATCTACAACTCCGGTCGCTTTCGCATGGCCGGGCGCGGGTCGCTGGCTGGCCTCATGCCCTACGGCGACGCCAACGGCATCGTCGTCGAGATGGCCGCCGAAGTCCTGCCGGTCGTCAAGCAGACGCCGGTGCTGGCCGGCGTCTGCGGCACCGACCCCTTTCGCCTCATGCCCGCCTTCCTCCGCCAGCTCAGAGAGATCGGCTTCGCCGGGGTGCAGAACTTCCCGACCGTCGGCCTCATCGACGGCGTCTTCCGCCAGAACCTGGAAGAGACCGGGATGAGCTTCGCCCTCGAAGTCGACATGATCCGCCAGGCGCGCGAGCTCGATCTACTCACCTCGCCCTACTGCTTCACGCCCGATGATGCCCGCGCCATGGCCGCCGCCGGCGCCGATATCCTCGTCCCGCACCTCGGCCTGACCACGAAAGGCTCAATTGGCGCCCAAACGTCGGTCTCGCTCGATGATGCGCCCGCCCTCGTCCAGGCGATGCACGACGCCGCCAAGGCGGTCAACCCGGAGGTCATCGTCCTCTGCCACGGCGGCCCTATCGCCGAACCGGACGACGTCGCCTACGTCCTCGAACGCACCGAAGGCATCGCCGGCTTCTACGGCGCCAGCAGCATGGAACGCCTGCCCACCGAGGTCGCCATCACCGACACCGTCCGCCGCTTCAAATCCCTGGCGCCGCGTCTCCCCGCCGCCGCGGACTGACGGCGTTCGGCGTTCGGCGTTCGATGTTCGGCGTAGGAGTCTCGCTCAATGCCAGTCATCAATGTTGCCGACCAGACCTTCCCCGCCTGGTGCGAGCTCGAATCGTTCGAGATCGTCACCTTGACAGCGGGCGGCGCGCATACCTTCGATCGTCGCGGGCAACGCGAAAAACTGATCGTCGCACGCGGCCACTGCCGCCTTGTCAGCCCGCACGACCAGTCGCTCGCCGAACGCGCCATTGTCGACCTCGATCAACCGTCGCCGCGCTTCGAGATTCGCGACGCCGTTCCCGGTACGGTCCTCGTCCGCATGGCTGGCTGCTGGGGCGAAGAAACAGGCGGCGCCGGCCTCTTCGGCGTCGCCCGCGCCGACGACCCGCGCGACGCCGGCGACCCGGTTGCCTACCCCAAGGAGACGACCTTCGACGCTCATTACCACGACTGCGACGAGTACTGGATCATCCTCGAAGGGCGCGGCACCGCCGCCTCGGAAGGCCGGCTCTACGAGGTCGGCCCCGGCGACTGTGTCGCCACCGGGATGGGCCACCACCACGACTTCCCGCTCGTTGCCGCGCCAGTCCGCGCCGTCTTCTTCGAAACGACCCTCGAAGGCCAGAAGCGCCGCGGCCACCTCTGGAACCACACCCATGGTCCGGCCGAGCCCCATCCGGACCGCATCTGATCGAGGCACGCGACATCGCACGAGCCGCTTGTGCAAACCCCTACCCATTCGCCATGCCCCCGCCTGAGTTGCTACATGACGGCGGTGGAGCGCATGACGAAGGCGGGCCGATGGCGGCTAGTCCGCAGCCCGACCTCGCAAGAGTGAACGCACCACCATCAAGAGTACCACCGCCACCACCTGCCCGCCGAGGATGACGCGGTTGAGGTCGAGGGCGGGTTCCCAGCGGACGGTGCCGCCCTTGATGACGTAGGCGCCGGCAGGGGTGGCGCCCAGACCGAAGCCGACGCCGCCGTCGCCATTCTTCCCGGCGCCCCCGCCCCCGCCACCACCGACCCTGGCGACCGGGATGACGGTGACGCCGTTGCGCTCGATCGGTTCGCCGAAGACGCGCTTGACGCTGATGGCGTCGCGGGCCTGGGCGAGGATGGTCTGCACGTCCATGGGGTAGTCCTCCTGTGGTATCACCGAATCGACGTCGGCAACCGGTAGCGGGGTGCGCACCCCATTCGGACATGACCGCGAGGAGCGTGCCTCGAATACCGGACCGGACGTGGCTGCCGCCCGCGTCGGCCAGCCGACTGATAGGATGACGCATCTCGGACGGCATTGGTTAGGCGGACAAGGGATGCATCGATGGCAACAGTACGGCAGCTCGGGGTGGTGGTAACGCCGGCGGAAGTCCAGTACGAAGGGTTGGAGCGGGTGCTGGACAACATTCAGCGGACAGGAGCCACGGCGATCTCACCAACGCTCGGCGTCATCGCACGGGCGAAAGCGGGAGAGGGGACACGAGAGCCGCCTGGGGACGTTTCCGGAGAAGCGCGATTGCTCGATCGGCCACTCTGGGGCGAACGAGAGCTGTGGATTCAGGCCTTCAGCCCGCATGAGGCGGACCCGGTGATCTGGGCGGACGTGCCCTTTTCTCCACCGCCGGTCGCGCCGCCTGAATTGCGGCAGGACGTGCCACGACACATCATCGACGGGGCACGGAAACGTGGTTTGAAGGTGGAGATACAAATCAGTCCTTATATCCTGCCGGGGGCGCCGGGCGGTCAATCGGTCGGCTCCCAGGAAGGCACGGGCAACCGGACAGACCGGCCGATGCGGGTGGACGGCTCGATTGGAGACCGGGTCGTCGCGGGGCATGGCTGCCTGAACAACCCGCGGGTGCGGGCACTTGGGCGAGCGAGGATGCGGGAGGCGATCAAGCACTACGCCGACGTCGACGGCGTCTTTCTCGATTGGGTCGAGTACACCACGTACTTCCTCGAAGACTGCTTCGTTTGCTTTTGCGATCACTGCCGGGCAGCAGCGGAGAGCATTGGCTACGATTGGGCGGATATGAAGCGCGGGACGATGGCGTTGTGGCATCGGCTGCACCGGCTTATGCCTGAGGATATGCGACGGGCGCAAGATGCGGCGGATTGGGCGTTCGTCGTCGGCGACGCGGCGGTGCGCTCCGACGGGTTCGGCGAGCTGCTGCGCTTCAAGGCGGCAACGGTGAACGCGGCAACCGCGGAGTTGCGGCAGGTGATGAACGAGACAGGCGCGGCCGGGGTTGGATTGGGGTTGAACGGGTTTGCGCCGCCGTGGAGCCGGATCTCGGGGATGGACTATCGGGAAGTGAGCCGGATTTGCCAGGAGACGCGGTGCAAGCTCTTCACGTTTCACTGGCCGATGATCACGCGCTGGTGGTGCGAGACGCTTTTGGCGTGGAATCCCGGTCTGGATGAGATAGACGTGCTGCGAGCGGTGACGACGGCGCTCGATCTGCCCGCACCGGCGGCAGAGCACCGGCAGACACTCGCCAACTACGGCATGCCGCGGCCGGACGAGCCGCATCCGATCACACCGGAAGCGCTGACACGAAAGGTGAACCAGGCGGTGGCACTGGCGGGAGAGGGGGCGCCCTGCCTGGCGTACGCGCACAGCTACCGTCCGGTCGACGAATTTGAGCGGCATCTGGAAGCGGTGCTTGCCAGTAACGCTGCTGGATGCTGGGTGCAGCGGTACGGGTATTTGCGTGACGAGAAACTGGCGGTGATGCGGCGGGTTTGGATGGGGGCTTGAGGCGGCAAGGCGACGGACGAAAGCGGGGAGGGAACAGGTGGGGCAATCGGTAATACCGGAGGAGACGCGGCTTCTGGCGGCGGTGAGTGGGCCGGTCGAAATCCCGCGGGATCGGACGGGGGTGCCGCACGTCTACGCCGGGACGACGCCAGATCTCTATTTCGGGCTCGGGATTGCGATGGCGGAGGACCGGTTGTGGCAGATGGACCGCCTGCGGCGGCGCGCGCTGGGGCGGCAGGCGGAGATTTTGGGGCCGTCGTTTGTCACGAGCGATCTGGCCCACCGGCTGGTTGGTATCCCCGAGATCGCGGCGACGGAGGTGCGGCTGCTGGACGAGGGAACGCGGGAGATCGTCGAGGCGTTCACGGCGGGGATCAACCGCGGCATCGAGTCATGCGGGACGAATCTGCCGGTCGAGTTCGGATTGTCGGGGTACGAACCGGAGCCGTTCTCGTCGCGGGACGTGATCGCGATCCAGCGCGGCATCTGGTGGTCGTTGAACGGGCGACTCGAGAACATCGTCTGCGCCGAGGCAACGCGGCTGCTGCCCGACGAATGGCGACTTGCGGCGTTGACGCCGGAGGAGTCGGGTGAGCGGATCGTGCCGGCGGCGGCCTCCTACCCCGGCGCGGGGTTGGCGCTGGAGCAGCCACGACCACTCGCCGCCGGAACGGGCGACCTGAGCGGCAGCAACAACTGGGCGGTGGCCGGCAGCCGCACCGCGAGCGGCGCGGCGATTTTGTGCAGCGATCCGCATCAACCCTTCTGGCTCCCCTCCTCCTGGTACGAGTTCGGGCTGCACGGGCCGGAGGAGGACGCGGCCGGCGCGGGACACCCCGGTGTACCGGGGTTGTGGTGGGGTAGCAACGGGCAGATCGCCTGGGGGGTCACCAATAACGGCGCCTCGACCCGCGACCTCTACGTCGAGCGGGTGCATCCGGACGACGCGCACCTCTACCGGGATGGGGATCGCTGGGAACGATTCGGCGAGGAATCGGTCGAGATCGCGGTGCGGGGCGAGGCGTCGCGGCGGTTCACGAAGCGGACGACAGCGCGCGGGCCGGTGATGAACGAAGTGTTGCCGTCGGTCGATGAAGGCGGCGACCCGCCCCTCTCCCTGCGCTGGGTTGGGCAGGAACACCTGGACGACATCCGCGCCTGCATCGCGATCGGGCGGGCGCGGGACTGGGAGGAGTTCCGAGCGGCGCTGCGCGATTGGTCAGTGCCGATCTTCAACTTCGTCTACGCCGACAAGGCGGGCGCCGTTGGCTACCAGTGTGCCGGTCGGATTCCCGTCAGGGGCCGCGTGAAGTTCGGCTACCGGGCGGCGGGCAACCCCGAGGACGAATGGCAGGGGTATATGCCGTACGAGGCAATGCCGCGGTTGGAGCACCCAGAGCGGGGCTGGGTGGCGAGTGCGAACAATCAGGTCACGGCGGACGATTTTCCGTATCCGCTCTATGGGGTCTCGGCGGCCGGATACCGGGCGATGCGGATCAGGGAGGAGATAGAACGAGATGGGCTGTTCGACGCCTCGCGCGCGATGGCCCTGCAACTCGACGTGAAGGGGATGCGACCGGCGCTGCTGGCGCCGGTGATCGCGCGGCGGCTGGGCGGGAGCGACGACGCGGACGCCCGGTTCGTCGCCGAGCAGATGCGTGGCTGGGACGGGGAATACACGCTGGCTAGTTCGGCGCCGGCCGTCTTCGAGACCTTTATGCGGACCTGGCAGGAGCGGGTCGCGGCGGAGCGATTCCCCGAACGGCTGGTGGCGATGGTGGCCGGCCAGGGCGGCATCGCGAAGCGGTTGCTCGAAGGGGAGAAGCTCGACTGGTTCGAGGGCAGCGTCGACGAGGCGCTGGTGGAGACGGCGCGCACAGCGCTGGCCCGGCTCCGCGAACGCTGGGGCGTATCCCCTGACGATTGGCGTTGGTCACGCGTCCACCAAGCGCACTTGCGGCACCCGCTGAGCAGCGAGGCAACAGCGGCAACGTTCGATCTGGGGCCGCTGCCGATCGCCGGGGCGGGCGACACGATCTGCAACACGGGCGTAGGCGTGCCGCCGGAGATCGCGGCGAATAGCGGCGCGGAGTACCGGCTTATCGTCGACTTCGCCGCACCGGACCGCTTTCTGGCAGTACAGAACGCTGGCAACTCCGGCGTGCCGGGCGCCGCGCACTACGGCGACCAGTTCGAAGCGTGGGTTGTAGGACGCTACAACACGGTCCATCTGACGCGTGCCGGAGTCGAAAGCGACCTGGAATCGCGGACGATGTTGGAGCCGTCGAAGTAGGGGCGGACTCGCGGGTCCGCCCGCCTGCAACACCGGCGCGTTTCGGCTCGCAACCAGGTCGGAGGTCGCCAGTAGGCAGTTCAGACTGCCTACCGACCATACGCAAGCGTGCGTTGATGAAAGTTATGCGCAAATTCGGACGTTCCGACCGAACAAAGCGTACGTTCATATTGTCATGCCTGGATAGCTTTGCTATGGTGGGTTGCGGTGCACTTCGACGGCACGCGCGTGGGGCGCGGAAACGGTCGCGCCGGCTCCCCTGATTGTCCGTACAGTTTGCGGGATGAAGGGGACGGCCCGGCTCGCCAAGGATGGAGCCGGTAGTGAGTCGCGGTGCGCGACGCGAGGCAATCCTCGCCGGATGGACCGAATAGGTGGCGCGAAGGATGGGCGGGCCACCGGTTCGGGGCGGGATGGCCTCGGCGACGCCACGGATTGTCTGGCGGACGCTGGGCAGGCGGCTCAGGGGTCTCGGCGGCAGCAGGAGGGAAGGTGCGGTGAGTACCGCGCGATTGAGGAATGTCCGTTTCCCCGCGAAGGCGCGCGCCCTGTGCGCCGGCGCGGCGATGATGCTCGTCCTGGGGACAGGCGCGGCGGCCCCGCTCAGCGGGATCGCGCAGGGCGAGCCGTTCGACGTTGCGGTTGAGAGCGTCGAGAGCCTGAGCGGGTTGAGCGCGGTCGTGGCAAACAGCGAGGAGGGAGTGAACCTCCGAGCCGAGGCGAGCCACGATGCGGAGATCTTGACGACCCTGGCCGAGGGCACGGTCGTCACGCTCTTGATCGACCAGTTCGACACCGTCTACGATCCGGATGGGGTCACCCGCTGGTGGCCGGTCTCGGCCGACGGGCAGGACGGTTGGGTCTCCGGCTTCTACTTGGCGACGACCGACGCGGCGCCGGCTGAGGCAGCCGAGGTGTCGGAAGAGACGGTCGCCGAGAGCGACGAAGCCGACGAGAGCGATGACGCGGCCGACGAGGCCGGCGAGAGCGACGGGGCGGCCGACGACGATGGTGACGACACGGCCACCGATCTCCCCGATGACGCGTTCGACGTCGAGGTATCTAGTGTCGACGACCTGAGTGGGCTGACGGCGCTGGTCGCCAGCCCGGACGGCGTCAACCTGCGAGCGGAGCCGGACGCCACGGCGGAGATCGTCACCACGGTGCCGGGCGGCGAGGTCGTCTCGCTGCGGATCGATGTGGCCGACACCGCCACTGACGAGGACGGAAACCGTTGGTGGCCGGTGAGCTACAACGGCAGCGACGGCTGGATCGTTGGGGCGTACCTGGCCGATTCCGGCGGCGCGACGCCAAGCAGCGCCGCCGGTGAGAGCGCGGAGACGAGCGCCGGGCAAGCCCCGGCGCGGTTCTCGGCCGGCGACTATGTGGCGGCGACAACCGGCGACGGCGACGGCGTCAACATCCGCGACGGCGCCGGGCTCGACACGGCGGCAATCAGCGGCATCCCGGAGAACGGCGTCGTTCAGGTCATGGACGGGCCGTTCTTCGACGACGACGGGAACGCCTGGTATTTGATTACCGACGGCGACGTGACGGGCTACTCGGACGGCGACCTGCTGACACTCGCCTCGCGGCCCGACGTGCCGTTGGACGAGACGGTCGCGCTCGAACCGGCTGAGTTCGGGCCGGGGCAGGTCACGGCGGTGCGCACCCAGGATGGGGTCGGCGCCAACGTCCGGGCCGAGGCGACGACAGGATCGGATCTAGTTGGCACCCTGATCGAGGAAACCGTCGTCGATATTCTCGACGGACCGTTCTACGACGGGCGCGGCAACGACTGGTACCAGATCGAGGCGAGCGACCTGATCGGGTTCGTCGCCGGCGATTTGATGGATCCGTACCAGGAGCCGGCGCCGGAGCAACCGCGGCCGGTGAGCGGCCCGACCGGGACCTTCATCAACCCGCTGCCGGGCGGCGCCTTCACCCAGGCATACGGCTGCAGCCCGTTCGCCTTCCAGCCGTTCAACGCGGCGCTTGGCTGCAACTTCCACAACGGGATCGACCTGGCGCTGCCGGCCGGGACGCCGCTCTTGGCGTCGGACGGCGGCACGGTCACCGCGGCCGGCTGGTGCGATTGTGGCCTCGGCTACTATGTGACGATCGACCACGGCAACGGCTTCCGGACGACGTACGGACACTTGATGGACATGCCGTGGGTAGCGGTCGGGCAGGCGGTGAACCAGGGCCAGGAGATCGGCCCCGTCGGCAGCACCGGTCTCTCGACCGGTCCGCACGTCCACTTCATACTCGAGCTAGACGGGACGACCGTCGACCCGCTCGGCTACGTCTCGATCTAGCCGCCAACGACCGAATACCCCATTCCTGATCTGATGCCCCACCTCTCCCGCGGCCCCGCACCCCGCCGCGAACGCGGCGCCCGAAAATGGGCGCCGCGTTTCGCGTGACGAGCTCTCAGCCGTGAGCCGTTAGGCGGCGTTTGACAAGCTCCGTCATGCTTAGGCGAAGCCGAAGCATCCCCCGGCGCAGCCGCTCCGTCGTGCTCCCCCAGGATTGGGGGTTGGGGGGCCGCTGCGCTTCGCGCGGGGATGCTTCGATGCCTCAGCATGACGGGGTGCCAACGCGGCCTAGCCGTCAGCCGTCAGCTTTTCCCCAACGTCAGAGCCTCACCATTTGGTGAGTGCAATCCTGACCATTGGAGTGGTGGAATGAGGCAGGAAAGACAGGTAGGCTGAATGCTGACGGCTCACGGCTCACGGCTCACGGCTTAAAAGATGGAACGCTTCTACTGGTTGGTGCCGGAAATACTGGCGGGGTGCTCGCGACCGGGTGGGCGGCGGCGCTGGTGGGGGCGTGGTGACACGCTCGACGAGGACCTGGCGGCGTTGCGGGCGCACGGGATTCGGGCGGTGCTGTCGCTGACCGAGGAGCCCCTGCCGGCTGAGGAGTTGGCGCGACACGAGCTTGAAAGTCTCCATATTCCGATCGTCGACCTCCAACCGCCGACACCGGCGCAGTTCCGCGAAGGGCTCGCCTTCATCGACCGGTTCCGGTCCGCCGGACAGCCAGTGGTGGTGCATTGCCTGATGGGACAGGGGCGGACCGGCTCGATCCTGGCGGCGTACCTGATCCGCGACGGGATGAGCGCGGAGTCCGCGCTCATGGAGTTGCGGGCGGCCTGTCCCGGCGCGGTCGAGAACGCGGCGCAGGAGGCGGCGCTCGCCGAGTTTGCGGCGCGGCGGGAATGGCTGGTCTGACAGCGAGCCATCAACGGGCCAGCATGCCCCGCTGACCAACTCGTTGTTGTGGGCTACAACATCCCATATTAGGCGCTCTTGCGGCGAATCAGTTTCACCGGTAGAACATCGACGATGGCATCCCGGCCGTCGCCGGCGTCGTGGGTCAGGATGCGGGCGGCGTGGCGGCCGATGTCGGCGAGGGGAATGCGCACCGTGGTCAACGGTGTGGTGAGCTCCTGAGCCAGAGGAATGTCGTCGAAGCCAACCAGGGCAACATCGTCGGGCACGCGGCGGCCTTCGGCCCGCAGTGCTTCGAGCGCACCGAGGGCGATGTCGTCACTTGCGGCGAAGACCGCCGTTGGAGGGTCATCGATATTCAGCAGGTAACGCATCGCCTTCGTTGCCCGCGACGTACTCCAGGTACAGCCGCGGATGAGGTGGTGATCCACGGGCAACCCGGCATCGATCAGCGCCTGCTTGTAACCCTTGAGGCGGGCGCGCCCGGTGGCATAGCGCAGGTCGCCATGGAGGTGCGCGACGCGGGTGTGGCCCCGCGTGACGAGATAGCTCGTCGCCTCGTGGGCGCCGACGGCATCGTCATAGGTGACGGCCTGGAGACCGAAGCGAGCGGCGCCCGGCCGTTCGATACAGACAGCGGGAATCCCGGAACGGGTGATCAAGTCGAGCAGCGCATCGGTGGCGGGGGGATCCTGCACCAAGCGGACGACGACCCCGTCGAGCCGCCCGCTACGCAGCAGTTGGTCGAGCGGCGCGAGATCCTCGCCGATCATCAGCGGGTACATCAGCAAGTAATAGCCGTGGTCCTTCAACTCGGCGGTCATCGCGCTCAGGATCGAGGCGAGGTAGTGAGACCCGAAGCTCTCCAGCGGGTGGAAGTCATTGGCGACAAAGCCAATCGTGCGGGTGCGGCGGGCGCGTAGGCCGCGGGCGAAGGCGTTGGGGTGGTAGTCGAGCTCGGCGATGGCTTGCAACACCCGTTCGCGGACCTCGGAGGAGGTGGGGCGTGGACCGTTGTTGATGACGTAGGAGACGACGGCGGTCGAGACGTTGGCCCGCCGCGCGACGTCGAGTTGCGTGACCCGTTTTTGGCGATCCATGCGCGCGTTATCCCTCGCCCGTGATGCTCGGCGGGCGGCGCCGTAAACCCTGCTGGCAAAGCATAGCCGGTGGCACGCCGACCGTGAGGCAATCCGATCGGGGGTTGACAGCCGGCTGCGGCGGGCGTACAGTTTGGTCATTCTAAACGTTTAGACGACGAGTGCGACGAGCGGGACGCGACGGATTTCAGGCATCGCTGCATAGTGCGCTGAAGGAGGCTGCTATGACCCGGTGGGGTTCGTCATTCGCGCGGCACAGCATCTCTCGACGGTCGTTGCTCAGGAACGCGACGGTGGGAGCCGGTCTCGCCGGTCTTTCGCACATGGCCGGCCCCTCACGGGCGTCCAGCGCGGCGGCGCAGGCGGCGGGCGAGATCAGCATGATGGGCTGGGGCAGCCCGCTCGAGAAGGAAAACGTTGACAGGGGGTTGCAGACCTTCGAAGGCGATCATCCCGATATCCAGGTCGAGTGGATTCATGTTCCAGAAGACTACGCGACGAAGTTGCAAACGGCGTTGGCGGGCGGCACGCCGCCCGATGTCTTCTGGGCGACCAACCCGCGGGACTACATTGCGCGTGGCGTGGTAATGGACGTGACGAGCCAGATCCAGCAGGATCCCGTGCTCGGCGCGCCGGACTACTTTATCCAGCCGCAGGAGCGGGACCGCTCCACCGTCAACGACAAGTGGTATGGCATCGGCTCCTGTTGGGTGCTGCCGCATCTCTATTACAACGTGGAACTCTTGGCACAGGCCGGCGTCGAGCCGCCGTCCGCCGATCCGGCCAACGCCTGGACCTGGGAGCAGTTCCTCGACGTCGGCCGTCGCTTAACGCTCGATTCCGCGGGCAGACACCCCGATCAGGACGGCTTCGACGCCGCCGACGTCCAGCAGTGGGGCATCTTCTGGCCCACCGCCTTCATTCACCGCGAAGCGCTTGTCTTCTCCAACGGCGGTGAAACCTACACCTCCGGCCACGAGTCCACCCTCGGCGAACCGGCCGCCATCGAAGCGATCCAAGCGCAAGCCGACCTGACCAACGTGCACCACGTCGCCCCCCGCGCCGCCGTGGTCACGCAGATGGGAATGGACGAGTGGCAGATGCTGGCATCGGGGCGGGTCGCCATCCTGGCCGACGGCTCCTGGGCGCTCCAGGACATTGCCAAAATGGGCTTCGCCTTCGGCTGCGGCGTCCTTCCGAAGCTCAAGGAGCCAGTCTCCGGCTCCCTGGCGCATCTCCACGTGATCCACGCCGACACCGACCAGCCCGAGGCGGCCTGGGAACTCTTGGCCTATCTCTCGTCGGATGACTATCAGCGCGGTCTGCTCCAGGCTGGACTCTGGCTCCCAAGTCACACCAGCCTGCTGACGCCCGACGGCTTGGCGACCTGGCTGAACGACGAGGTGCACCCCGAGGGTTACGAGCTGATCGCCACCAAGTACCTCCTGGAAAACTCCAAGGCCATTTTCTACCCCGCCGGTTTCCTGGAGTGCGACCAGCTCATCACTTCCGCCCTCGACCCCGTCTGGATCGGTGAGCAGACGGTCGAGGAAGCGCTCGCGGACTCCGGCGTGGTCGATCAGATCAGCCAGATTCTGCAGGAGAACAAGGCGCGGCTCGACGAAAACGCCTGACGGCGCCGCTGCCATCCGTGCGCCTGAGCTGAGGTAGGCGATCCCGATGCTCAACCAGATGGTCCAACCGCGACGGGCGCCGCGCCTGTCATTGAAAAGGCGCGAGGCGGTCAGCGGCTATCTCTTCATTTTGCCGGCGGTGCTCGGCTTTGTGCTCTGGTTTGCTGGTCCGATGGCGTACTCGGCCTGGATCAGCATGACCGAGTGGGACATGCTGAGCCCGCCCCGCGGGGTCGGGCTCGGCAATTACCGCGCGATGCTGGACGACGACTTGTTCTGGACCTCCCTGCGCGTCACGTTCTACTACGTCGCTGTCTCCGTGCCGTTGATCCAACTTCTCAGCTTCGCCATCGCGCTGCTGCTGAACGTCAAGGTGCGGGGATTGGCGGTCTTCCGCACCATCTATTACTTGCCGACCATCGCGCCGGTGATCGCCAGCTCGCTCCTCTGGGCGTGGATCTTCAACTCCGAATTCGGCTTGCTCAACAGCGTCATCACGCGGGTGGGCCTGCCCAAAGTGCTCTGGTTGCAAGACACGCGGTGGGCACTGCCAACGCTGATCTTGCTCGCGGCCTGGGGCTTCGGTGGGACGATGGTGATCTATCTGGCAGGGCTCCAGGGCATTCCCCAGACGCTCTACGAAGCGGCGGCAATCGACGGCGCCCGCGCCTGGCATCGACTCATCCACATCACGGTGCCGATGATGGGTCCGGTCATCTTCTTCAACAGCTTGCTCGGCGTTATCTTTGCCCTCCAGACCTTCACCCAAGGATTCATCATCACCAACGGCGGTCCGCAAAACTCGACCCTCTTTTACGCGTTGTATCTCTACCGTCAGGCCTTTACCAACTTCCGAATGGGGTATGCCGCCGCGCTGGCGTGGGTGCTCTTCGCCATCGTTCTGGTGCTCTCGCTGATCGTCTTCCGCACCGCCGGACGGCGGGTCTATTACGAAGACGAAGGCGCCTGAAGCAGTGGGTGATGGGTGACAGGCAATGGCGACCCAAAAAACAACGGTCGTTCTTGGCGAGAATCAACGCACGGCGGGCGCGCTTGGACAGGCACGGCGGCGCAGGCTTGCCGTGCAGCCGGCGCGGCTGCTGGCCTGGGTGATTCTCTGCGCTGGCGCAATCATCATGTTGCTGCCGATCTTTTGGCTCATCAGCACGTCGCTGAAGGCGCCGGGCCAGATCTTCCGCTTCCCGCCGGAATGGATGCCGAATCCGGTGCAATGGCAGAACTATCCCGACGCGTTGACGGCGATGCCGTTTGGCCGGTATGTGCTCAACACGCTGGTCATCACTTTGGCAAACGTGGTCGGTGTGCTGCTCTCGTCGTCTTTGGCCGCCTATGGCTTCGCCCGTTTGCGCTTCCCCGGCCGCGACGCATTGTTCGTGCTCGTGCTCAGCAGTTTGATGCTGCCGCAGACGGTGATCCTCATCCCCCGCTACATCGAGTTCAGGGAGTTGGGGTGGATCGACACCTGGCTGCCGCTGATTGTGCCGAACTTCTTCGGCAGCGCCTATTTCATCTTTCTGCTTCGCCAGTTCTTCCGCACGATCCCACGCGACCTTTCGGACGCCGCGCGGGTCGACGGGGCGTCGGAGTTGCGCATCTTCTGGCAGATCATCTTGCCCCTTAGCCGGCCGGCGCTGGCGGTCGTTGCGATCTTCACCTTCCTGTTCAACTGGAACGACTTCCTCGAGCCGTTGATCTACATTTCGTCCCCGGACAAGTTCACCGTGGCTCTGGGTCTGGCATCCTTCCGCGGGCTGTTTGCCACGCAGTGGCACCTGCTCATGGCCGCCTCAACCGTTATGATCCTGCCCGTGGTCGTGCTCTTCTTCGTCCTCCAGCGATATTTCGTGCGGGGCGTGGTCTTGACGGGGATCAAGGGGTAGCGCGACGACGAACGAGGAGCGAGTGCTGTCGGCTGACGGCTGACGGCTGTGTTTTGCATGGAGGATCGTTGAGTATGGTGGTCGAGAAGAGAACGGCGTCGGTCGTGGTCGATACGTCAGAGAGCCGGCATGCGCGGCTGCGGCCGTTGGCAGTCGACGCGGTCACGCTGGATGACGCCGTCTGGGAGCCACGGCGGCGGATCAACCGCGAGCAGACACTCCCTGGCCAGCACGCGCATCTGGAGCAGACCGGGCGGATCGACAACTTCCGGCGGGCGGCGGGGAAGCAGGAGGGGCCGTTCCAGGGTCTCTACTTCAACGACTCCGACGTCTACAAGTGGCTCGAGGCCGCGGCCTGGTCGCTGGCGACTGACCCGGACCCGGCGCTGGAGCGGCTGGTGGACGAGACGATCGCCGAGGTGGCAGCAGCCCAACAACCGGACGGATATCTCGACACCTACTACATCCTGGGGGAAGGGCGCTGGACCGATCTGGTGAAGACCCATGAGCTGTACTGCGCCGGGCATCTTTTTCAGGCGGCGGTGGCGCATCATCGAGCCACGGGGAAGACGTCGCTGCTCGACGTTGCCCGCCGCTTCGCGGATCACATCTGCGACGTGCTGGGGCCGGCTGAGGAGGGCAAGCAGCCGGGCACCGACGGGCACGAAGAGGTCGAGTTGGCGCTGGTCGAGCTGGCGCGGGAGACGGGCGAGCGGCGCTACCTCGACCAAGCGCGGTACTTCCTCGACGCGCGCGGGTACGGGTTGGCCGGCGGCGATGAATACCACCAGGACCATAAGCCGTTCCGCGAGTTGGACGCGATGGTGGGGCACGCGGTGCGCGCGGTCTACCTGAACGCGGGCGCGGCCGACATCTACGCCGAGACGGGCGAGCCGGCGTTGCGCGAGACGCTGGAGCGGCTCTGGCGGAACATGACGACGCGGCGGATGTACGTCAGCGGTGGCATCGGCGCGCGGTACGAAGGCGAGGCGTTCGGGCGGGACTTCGAGTTGCCGAATGAACGGGCCTACACCGAGACGTGCGCGGCGATCGGCAGTGTCATGTGGGCCTGGCGGATGTTGCTCCTGACCGGCGAGGCGCACTATGCCGACCTGATGGAGCACACGCTCTACAACGCGGTGCTGCCGGGCGTCTCGCTCGACGGCCAACGCTATTTCTACCAGAACCCGCTCGCGGACGACGGGGATCACCGGCGGCAACCCTGGTTCCATTGCGCCTGCTGCCCACCGAATGTGGCGCGTCTGCTTGCTTCGCTCCCCGGCTACGTCTACACGATGGCCGTCGACGAAATCTGGGTGCATCTCTACGCCGAAGGGGCGGCGACGTTGGCGTTGCCGAACGGTCAGGTCGTGCACTTGCGGCAGCGGACTTCCTACCCGTGGGACGGCGACGTCGCAATCGGGGTCGACGCCGATGGTGAGTTCGAGTTGCGGTTGCGGGTGCCCGCGTGGTGCGGCGACGGCGCGTCGTTGGAGGTGAACGGCGACGCACAGCCCGTTGATCTCACATCCAGGCGGTACGTTGCACTGCGTCGGAACTGGCGCCCCGGCGACGTCGTTCGCCTGCGGCTGCCGATGGCGGTGCGCCGCATCGCGTGCCATCCGCACGTGGCCGAGAACGCCGGTCGGGTGGCGTTGACGCGCGGGCCGATCCTCTTTTGCGTTGAAGCAGTGGACAATCCGGGCATTGATCCGCGAGACGTGGTGCTGCCAGCCGGCGCGGCGTTTGCCATCGAGCATCGGCCCGACCTGCTCGGCGGCGTCACGGTGTTTCGGGCATCGGCCGAGGTCGATCCGTCTGCCAAGGATTGGGCGAACGCGCTCTATCGGCCGGCGGGCGCGGAACGCGAAACCGCGCATCGCGCGGCAATCGAGTTGACGGCGATTCCCTACTTCGCCTGGGCGAATCGCGAACCCGGCGGCATGCAGGTCTGGTTGCGCGCTCGCTAGTCGTCGGCGAAACTGCCGCGTCATGGCAGCAATTTCGGCTACGCCGATCTTTCGGAGAGCGATTCTTGGGGCGACGCACCGGCCACTCATCGCGCGTCTGGTGCGTCGCTACGGCATGCGCCTGGGCGCGTCCCGCTTCGTCGCCGGCGAGACGTTGGATGAATGCATGGCCGCGCTGCGGGCGCTGAACGACCAAGGCTTGCGCGCCAATACGACGCTCCTCGGCGAGGGAGTGCGCGATGAAGCAACCGCGACCTGGGTCGTCGAGCAATACGTCGGCGTGCTCGACCGAATCGCGGCCGAAGGGCTGACGGCGAACGTCGCGCTGAAACTGACCCATCTCGGCTTAGATCTGGGCGAGGAATTGGCCTACGGCAACGTGGCGCGGCTGGTCAAGCACGCGGCGACGCACGGCAACATCATCCGGATCGACATGGAAGAGTCGGCACGGGTCGACGCCACGCTGCGCATCTACCGGCGGCTGCGGGAGGACGGGCACGACAACGTCGGCACGGTCCTCCAGTCGTATCTCTACCGGACAATAGAAGACCTTGCCGGCTTGCTGCCGTTGCGACCGAACCTGCGGATTGTGAAGGGCGCGTATCTGGAGCCGCCCGACGTGGCATACCAGCAGAAAGCCGACGTCGACCGCCTCTACGTCGACCTGGCCGAGCGGATGCTAGTCGAGGGCGGCTTCACCGCGGTCGCGACCCACGACGAACGGATCATCCAGCACATCATCGGCTTCACCGAACGCCACGCCATCGGCCGCGACCGCTTCGAGTTCCAGATGCTCTACGGGATTCGACCGCAATTGCAACGCGACCTCGCGGCGCGCGGCTACCGCGTCCTGGTGGCGACGCCCTACGGGCCGGAGTGGTACTTCTACCTCATGCGGCGCCTGGCCGAGCGGCCGGCGAACCTGTGGTTCTTCCTGAGCAATCTGGTGCGGCGGTAATGCACGTTGCTGAGCTAGTCAGGCGACAATGAACTAGGAGAGTCGTGTCCCGTTTCTTGCCGCTTGCGCATTAGGACTTGCCTGCCGTTCAAGTTCTTCAAGCACCCACATGCGAGCAAGGGTGGACGCTCCGACGCCCTTCTGCCGGGCAATGCCGCTAAGCCGACGAAATGTCGGTCGGTCCAATCTCACCGAGAGGACGTGTCCGAGATTAGGAGAGACCTCAACATCCACCGATTCCCACTCGTCCTCGAACTCCGATGTGCTGTGGGAACCCCAGAAATCAGCCGCTTCCTCAAGCGATTGGAATTCTGGTATCCGACTGCGAACGCTGCTCTCTTGACTCATGATGTCCTCCTATCGACGCCGGTAACCACGTCGCTCCCGGGAATCGGCATCGCGAGCAGTTACCACATAGTATGGTCCGTCCTCACGCGGAGCGACGAAGACCGTGAGATAGCGTCCTCCAAGCGTTTGTCCGATGACACGATAGAGTCCATCCCTCGCTTTTGAAATGAATGGCTTATAGCGGACGGCGTCTTCAACTTCTTCTCGCGTGACCCCATGTCGGGCGATGTGATCTTCACTTCGCTCGTCCCATGCCAGGTCATCGATGCGAACCATCCACCTCTCCCAGCCGGTAGTGTATGACATTGTCATACCGACACGTCGAGAATGCAAGTGGCTTGGGTAGACGGTTTGCTTCCGCGTGCTACTCGCCGTCGAGGGAGATTTGGACGTCGTCGCCGACGACGCGGGTTTTGTAGGTTTGGGCGGGGACGACGACGGGGAAGGCGACGGGCATGCCGGTGCGGATCTCGAAGACGCCGCCGTGGAGGGGGCATTCGATTTCGTCGCCCTCGATCGTCCCGTCGGAGAGGGAGGCTTCCTCGTGGGTGCAGCAGTCGTTGAGGGCGTAGAACGCGCCGTCGAGGTTGATGAGGACGACCGGCTCTTCGTCCGGTCCGACTTCGACGTACGTCATCTCGCCCGGCGCCAGGTCGCCGACGCGGGCGACAGTGTAGAACGTAGCCAATAGCTTCTAGCCTCTAGCTGCTAGCCCCTGGCAGCTAGCAGCCGAATGGCTAGTGGCTAGCTGCTAGAGACTAGAGCCTACAAGTCGTCATCGTGGCCGACGCCGTAGATGCCGGCCTTGAGGACTTTCAGGGAGAGGAGCGCACACTTGAGGCGGGCGGGGCTGACGGGGATGCCGATCTCTTCGAGCAGGTCGTCTTTCGTCAGCGCTTTGACTTCGTCCAACGACATGCCTTCGACCATTTCGGTCAGGATCGAAGCGGACGCCTGGCTGACGGCGCAGCCGCGGCCGGAGAAGGCGATCTCGTCGACCCGCGCGTCTTTGACGCGGACATCGATCCGAACTTCGTCACCGCAGAGTGGGTTGACGTCCTCGTAGCTGAAGTCGGCCGGATCAAGCACCCCTTTGTGCCGCGGGTTCTTGAAGTGATCGAGGATGATTTCGCGATAGATGGTGTCGGTCATACGTAGCTCTCAGCGGTCAGCTCTCAGCCGTCAGCCGTCAGCCGTCAGCTTTTCGTCTCCGCGTTGTCACGAGCGTTGGCAGTGACCAAGTGCTTCGCCATGGTGTCTCGGCACGTGGAACCGCCCTTCTCGCTCGTGGACGCTGACGGCTGACGGCTGACGGCTGACGGCTCCGGATTGAAGATGCGATAGGCAATCTGGAGGGCGTCAATCAGGCGGTCAACGTCCTCTTTGGTGTTGTAGACGTAGAAGCTGGCGCGGGTGGTGCCAACGACGTCGAGGACGTGCATCAGCGGCTGGGTACAGTGGTGGCCGGCGCGGACGGCGACGTTCTCGCCATCGAGGATGGCGGAGACATCGTGCGGGTGGATCTCGCCCAGGTTGAAGGAGACGACGCCACTCCGTAAGTGCGGATCGCGCGGGCCGTAGATCTCCATCCCCGGCAGTTCGGTCAACCGCTCCAAGGCGTAGCCGACCACCTCTTGCTCATGCGCCAGGACGCGGTCCATGCCGAGATTAGTCAGATACTCGATGGCGACGCCGAGCCCGATCGCGTCGCCCACGGCGGGCGTGCCGGCCTCGAACTTCGCCGGGACGTCGGCCCAGGTCGAATGCGTGAGCTCAACCTTGCGGATCATGCTGCCGCCGCCCATGTAGGGTGGCATCGCTTCGAGCAAGGCCCGCTTGCCATAGAGGATCGAGCCGCCCATCGGGCCGAGCATCTTGTGGCCGGAGAAGGCGAAGAAGTCGACGTCGAGCGCCTGCACGTCCACCGCCACGTGCGGCGCCGATTGCGCGCCGTCGATGACGACCGTCGCCCCGGCCGCGTGGGCGTCGCGCGTGATCGTGGCGACGTCGTTGACGGTGCCGAGGGTGTTGCTGACCTGGGTGACGGCGACCATTTTCGGTTCCCGTCGCAGCAAGGCATCGAAGGCGTCCATATCGAGCTGGTGGTCGTCGGTGAGCGGGATATGGGCGAGTTCAGCCTCTTTCTCCGCGGCCAGGATCTGCCAGGGCACCAGATTCGAGTGATGCTCCATGACGGAGAGAACGATCAGATCGCCCTTGCCGACGTTCTGCCGGCCCCAGGCTTGGGCGACGAGGTTGATCGCCTCGGTGGTGTTGCGGACGAAGATGCATTCGCGGGGGGAGGCGGCGTTGATGAAGGCGGCGACGAGGTGGCGCGCTTCCTCGTACTTGCTGGTCGCCAGCTCCGAAAGCTGGTAAACGCCGCGGTGGATGTTGGCGTTATAGCGGCGGTAATAGTCATCCATCGCGTCGATGACGGCAGCCGGTTTCTGGGAGCTAGCGGCGCTGTCGAGGAAGACGAGCGACTTGCCGTCCCGTTCCGACGCGGCCAGGATCGGAAAGTCGGCGCGGATGGCCACGGCATCGAGCGGTGTCGTCTCGATTGTGGTCGTCTTCCCTATCACCTAGATACCCACCTTCCGAGCAATCGCACTCTCCAAGAAGCCTTGGATCTCCTCGACCGGGATGCGGTCGATGACGGGGCGGAAGAAGCCTTCGACGATCAGCTTCTGCGCCTCGGTGTACGGAATACCGCGGGTCTGGAGGTAGAAGATGTGCTCCGGCACGACCTGCGAGATGGTGGCGCCGTGGGTGCAGCGGACGTCGTTGGCGCCGATTTCGAGGTTCGGGATGCTGTCGGCGCGGGCCTGCCGGCTGAGGACCAGATTGCGGTTCTGCTGGTAGGCGTCGGTCTTCTGCGCGCCCTCGGAGACCTTGATCAGACCGGAGTAGACCGAGCGGGCGCTGTCCTTGAGAGCGCCCTTGAACTCGAGGTCGCTGGTGGCGTAGGGCGACTCGTGCAACTGCCAGGTGTGGTGGTCGAAGAACTGGTCGCCGTCGGCGAAGAAGATGCCGAGCATCTCCGCCAGCGAGTCCTGGCCGCGCAAGTGGGAGCCGATCGAGTTCTTGGTGAACTTGCTGCCGAGCGTGACGTGAAGCGAGTTGAGCGTTGCTTCCTTGCCCAGCACGGCGCGCTCGGTCATGAAGTGCCAAACGTGGCGGCCCCAGTCCTGGAGCTGGACGTAGCGCAGCTTGGCGCTATCGCCCAGGATCAACTCGACGACGGCCGAGCTGAGTGATGGCCGGTCCCGCGTCGGCGAGTTGAAGGCGTCGACGAAGAAGGCCTCGGCGTTCTCCTCTAGGACGACCAGGGTGTGCGCGAAGATGCTGGCGCCCGGCTCCTGGCCGACGACAAAGGAGCGGAACGGCAGCTCGACGGTGACGTTTTTCGGCACGTAGAGGAAGGTGCCGCCCTGCCAGAAGGCGGCGTGCAGCGCCTCGAACTTGCCGAACTCGACTGGGACCGCCCGCGTCATGAAGTGCTGCTTGACGAGCTCCTCGTGCTCACGGACGGCGGTGTCGAGGTCGGTAAAGATGATGCCCTGAGCGGCGAGGTCCGCGTTCGTCTCGACGAAGACGGTGGACGCGTCGCGCTGAACAACGACGCCGGCGCGTTCGCTCTCGTTGGTGAGACCGCCGTCCTCGACCGCGGCCAGGAGGCCGTCGAGCGACGGGGAGGGTGTCTCGCCGGCGTTGGCGAATGGCGCCAGGCGGTTGAGCTTGAGGCCGCGCAGGTCGGTGCGGCGCCACTCCTCGTCGGTGCGGGCCGGCATCGGTAGGCGCTCGTAGACATCCCAGGCGCCGAGGCGGGCTTCGCGCAACCAGTTCGGTTCATTCTTGCGGCGGGAGAGCTCCTCGACGGCTTCGCGGCTGAAGCCAGTCAGGGTTGATTCTTTGGTGAGGGTTGCGTCCATTGTCTCCTCGTAGGGATCAGGAGTCAGGAGTCAGGAGTCAGGGATCAGGGCTGACGGTCGGGGGTCATTCCCTGACCCCTGACCCCCGACTCCTGACCCCTTTCGGCTTTAGCCGACCGACCCTTCCATCTCCAACTGGATCAGGCGATTCAATTCCACCGCGTACTCCAACGGCAGTTCCTTGGCGATGGGCTCGATGAAGCCATTGACGATCATGCTCATCGCTTCGGACTCGGAGAGGCCGCGGGACTGGAGGTAGAAGATCTGCTCCTCAGCGACCTTCGAGACGGTTGCCTCGTGGCCGATGGAGACGCGCTCCTCCTCGATCTCCATGTAGGGGTAGGTGTCGGTGCGGCTCGTGTCGTCGAGTAGCAAGGCGTCGCAGACAACGTTGCTGCGGACGTCCTCGGCGCCCTTGTAAACCTTCACCAAACCCCGGTAGGAGCTCCGGCCGGTCCCCTTCGAGATCGACTTGGAGATGATCTGCGAGGAGGTGTGCGGCGCGACGTGGACGACCTTGCCGCCGGCGTCCTGGTGCTGGTCGTCGCCGGCAAAGGCGACCGAGAGGATTTCACCCCGCGCACCCGGCTCCATCAGCCAGACGGCCGGGTACTTCATCGTCAGCTTGCTGCCCAGGTTGCCGTCGACCCATTCCATCGTCGCGTCCTTGTAGGCCGCGGCGCGCTTGGTGACGAGGTTGTAGACATTCTTCGACCAGTTCTGGATCGTCGTGTAGCGGCAGCGCGCGCCCTCCTGGACGATGATCTCGACCACGGCGGAGTGGAGGCTGGCGGTGGTGTAGGTCGGCGCGGTGCAGCCCTCGACGTAGTGGACGTAGCTGCCAGGGGCGCAGATGATCAGCGTCCGCTCGAACTGGCCCATGTTCTCGGCGTTAATCCGGAAGTAGGCCTGAAGCGGCACCTCGATTTTGACCCCTTCCGGCACATAGATGAAGGAGCCGCCGGACCAGACGGCGCTGTTCAGCGCGGCGAACTTGTTGTCGTTCGCCGGGATGATGGTGCCGAAGTACTGCTTAACCAGGTCCGGATGCTCGCGCACCGCGGTGTCGGTGTCGAGGAAGAGGACGCCCTGCTTTTCGAGGTCCTCGCGCAGGGAGTGGTAGACGACCTCCGACTCGTACTGGGCGCCGACCCCGGCGAGGAACTTGCGCTCCGCTTCGGGGATGCCCAGCTTCTCGAAGGTGTCCTTGATGTAGGCCGGGACCTCGTCCCAGGTCTTGCCCTGCTTCTCGGCGGGGCGGATGTAGTAATAGATGTCGTCGAAGTTGAGTCCGCTCAGATCGCCGCCCCAGGTCGGGACCGGGCGCTTGTCGTAGTGCTCGAGCGCCTTCAGGCGGAACTCGCGCATCCAGTCGGGCTCGTCCTTCATCGAGGAGATCTCCTCGACGACCTGGCGGTTGAGGCCCCGCTTGCTCTTGAAGACGTAGTCCTCTTCGTCGCGGAACCCGTACTTGTACTCGCCGATGTCGATTTGTGCCTTTGGTGCGGCAACCATGATCTGCTCCTTAGCTTCTAGCCGCTAACGGCTGATAGCTGCGCGGTCAGCTTTTCGTAGCCCTTCTCTTCGAGCTCGTGGGCGAGCTCGGGGCCGCCTTCCTGGACGATTTGGCCGTCGACCATGATGTGGACGAAGTCTGGCTTGATGTAGTTGAGCAGCCGCTGGTAGTGGGTGATGAGCAAGACGCCCATCTCCGGTCCGGCCAGGTTGTTGACGCCCTCGGAGACGACCCGCAGGGCGTCGATGTCGAGACCGGAGTCGGTCTCGTCGAGGATGGCCAGGGTCGGCTCCAGGAGCGCCATCTGCAAGATCTCGGCGCGCTTCTTCTCGCCGCCCGAGAACCCCTAGTTGAGGTAGCGGGTGGCGAAGGAGTCGTCCATCTGGAGGAGGGCCATCTTCTCCTTCATCAGGCGACGGAACTCGCGCGGGGTGAACTTGGCGGCGCCGCCATCTGTCTCGGCCCGCGCGGCG
>JBOGUF010000110.1:0-1532 GCA_050696075.1 Thermomicrobiales bacterium | reverse complement strand
GTCGCGCCCAAAAGCTTTCGGCCGCGCTCGCCTGCGCGGCGCTGGCGGGGGGCGCTTTGGGTTGCGGGGGCGATGACTTCCCGCGGACGACTACTAGTGCAGTGTCTCAGAAATAGCTTGACACAGGGGCAGCGACCGGGTAGCGTCCCCGGCATGGCCTCGGCGACGGCCCAGACGGTAATCTCCGACGAGCAGAGAGCCCTCCTCGAGCGCTGGGTGGGCGCCCAGAAGACGCCGCAGAGCGTGGCCACGCGCGCCCGGATCGTGCTGGCGGCCGGCGACGGCGAGTCGAACAGCCAGATCGCCCGCACGCTGGGTGTGAGCCGCCCGACGGTGATCTTGTGGCGTCAGCGCTTCGAGCAGGGCGGGACGGCGGCTCTGACGGAGACCAAGCCGGGTCGGGGGCGAAAGCCCGTGATCTCGGCTCGGAGGATCAAGGCGATCGTCGAGGCCACGACGCAGAGCACGCCGCCGGGCGAAACGCACTGGAGCTGCCGCTCGATGGCAAAGGCCCAAGGGGTCAGCCCGGCCACGGTGCAGCGCATCTGGGACGCCCACGGCCTCAAGCCCCATCGCGTCAGGGCCTTCAAGCTCTCCAACGACCCGCGCTTTTCCGAGAAGCTCACCGATGTCGTCGGCCTCTACCTCAACCCGCCCGAGAAGGCACTGGTGCTGTGCGTGGATGAGAAGAGCCAGATCCAGGCGCTCGATCGCACCCAGGCGAGCCTGCCGATGAAGAAGGGGCGTGCCGGCACGATGACCCACGACTACAAGCGCAACGGCACCACGACGCTGTTCGCGGCGCTCAACACCCTCGACGGCAGCGTCGTCGGCCAATGCCTGCCGCGCCACCGCCACCAGGAGTTCCTGAAGTTCCTGCGCCACCTCGACCGCGAGTTCCCCGGCGAGCGCGAGCTGCACCTGATCGTCGACAACTACCGCACCCACAAGCACGCCAACGTCAACGCCTGGCTTCGAAAGCACCCGCGCTTTCACCTGCACTTCACCCCGACCTCGAGCTCGTGGCTGAACCTGGTCGAGCGCTGGTTTCGGGAGCTGACCGACAAGGCGATCCGCCGCGGGGTCTTTCACAGCGTCCCCGACCTCATCGCCGCCATCGAGGACTACCTCGCCGCGCACAACGACGACCCCAAGCCCTTCGTCTGGACCGCCTCGATCGACGCCATCCTCGAGAAGGTCGGACGCTGTAAAGCCGTTTTAGAGACGGTGCACTAGATGCGCCACTCTGCCCGGCGAATGTCGGCGTCGTGCGCCTTGACACATCCAACCTCCAGGCCCTCGCGCGAGGATGCGCCGTGCTTGGGTCCGGCGGCGGAGGAGACCCGGACCTCGGTCTCCTCATGGCGCTCAGGGCAGTGGAGGAGCACGGACCGGTCTCCGTCGTGGCGCTCGCCGACGTCCCGCCCCAGGGCCTGGTCATGCCCTGCGGCCTCATCGGCGCGCCCACCGTCGCGAACGAGAGGATCTGGAACGGTGACGAGGGAGGAATCCTGCGCGCCGCTGTGCAAGAC
>JBOGUF010000109.1:0-4661 GCA_050696075.1 Thermomicrobiales bacterium | reverse complement strand
CGGCGGTCGCGAAGGCGTAGCACCCGACTGCGCGCATCTCTTCGACGTCACGCACGCCGCCGCACATGACCGTGTCGACGCAGCCGAGCGCCTGGTAGACGTTGGCATTGACCTCGCCGATCAGCGCCCCGATCGGCTCCGGGTCGAGGTCTTCGACGACGACGGTCGGTGATGGCGTATCAACGATCGCCGGCCAGTACGCGCGCAAGAACATATCGCCGCCGGAATCAGGCGACCCTGGCTGTGCTGCCCGGATGCGCACCGTCGCGGCGTAGCCGACCATGGCGCCCAGCTCAGGAAAGAGCGCCCGGATCTCAGAACCGGCGAAACCCGCATCGGCCGGGCGTACGCCAAACGTCTCAATGGCGTTCGACAGTGTGGGCGAGCTGAATTTGGCGAGGGCGGAGAGCTCCTCGCGAGTGAGCGTCTGTGCCATTCGGTGTACCTCTGTGCCGCTAACGAAATTGGATTGGAGTAGGCTGCCGCTCAGCGTGGGACTCCGGATTCGTTTTTCACGTTCCATCAGGCCGACGCTGAGTGAGATCAGCCGGCATACGTCCGCTGCTTAGGTGATGCGTTGATCCTGCCACCACGCACAGGCCAGCAATCCGTCCGCTGCATGCTCAGTCACGTTCTACCCGGTAGATTGCGCCCTCGACATACTGGCGACCCACCTTATTGAAGAGGTGATAGCCGGTGAAGACGCGCCCATCATCGAGGACGATCGAGCTCGGATAGCCAGTGTGCCAGAGCACGCCGCGTTGAATGACCGAGGGCCACGGCTCGTCGGGATGATGCGGGAAGACGGGTGTTACCGACGTGGGGTCGTAGGAGGCGATCGGAAAGACATCTTCCGGCGCCCAGGTTTCACCGTCTGGCGAGATCGCGATGTGGACGGCCATGGGCTTGGTGCGGTAGCTGACCGCGGCGATCACCGCGCCGTCTGGGTGCTGAATGACGTCCGGCGGGTAGCCCCAGACTTTGGTGTTTTTCGGCCAGCTCCAGGACATGCCGTCGTCATCAGACCATGCCATGTAGACGTAGCCACTTGGCGGCCCCATTTGCTCTCCGGGAGCGACGGGCGTCGGCCAGCGGTGGGTGCGCATCAAACCGAGCAACCGGCCATCCTGCAAGCGGACGAGTCCGGGCTCGTGATAGTGGATGATCTCCGCCGGGTCGTAACCCATCGTGCCGTAGTAATGCCAGCTTTGCCCCTTGTTCGGCGACCAGAGGACGAAGCAGCGCTCACGCTCGGAGCTCGCAATGTCGGGGTGGGTGCGCTGCCATCGGAAGCCGTGGAGGGGCATGAGGAGGTCGCCGTTCGGCAGGTCGATGATCGCGTCGCGAACGCGGGCGTTGCGCATGGGAGCGAAGTTGACGCGCTCGAGCGGACTCCAGGTGTGGCCATTGTCAATCGATCGGATCAGCCAGACCCCGTCGATCTCCGACTTACCGGACAGCGAATCGATCCGACCATTGACGAGATAGCGCCATCGGTTGGCATGGACGAGGAGCGTACCGTCGGCAAGGCGGCAGATTGCGGCAATGTTCCAGCCGGCGTCCTCTTCCTCCTCCATAATGACGATCTTCGTAGCCGGATCCCAGGTCTGCCCGTTGTCGAAGGAGCGAATGAGCAGAATCGACCCGGTGTCGGTGTGGTGCAAGCCGCGGTTCTGGGCGAAAACGGCGACAAGCTCCCCATTGCCCACATTCGCTAGGGACACCTCAGCGCAGAAGTTGTCCGGGTCGCTGTACATCTGCACCGTTTGGAGATCGGTGATCCGGTACATGAACGATTGCACCCCCCTATCCGCTTGGCGACGACCGCCCCCGCGGCCTCTCCTTCCGACTCCCGTCTTCTGCCTCTCCTGTCAGACGTCGAAGCGCACCCCCAGAATGCACGTCACTCCCGCATGATCCTCCCCGTAGTAGGTCGTAAAGACGCGTCCCGGTTCAGCGAGAACCGAAGACGGATACCCCAAGTTGGCGTTTGGCAGGTCTCCCTGGAGAACGAGCTCATGGGCGATGTTCCAGGTATTACCGCCGTCTTCGCTCAGGCAGGCGCGGATGCCGTAGGGCGGGCGACGGTGACCGTAGGTGCAGAGGAGACGACCGTCCTCAAGGTCGAGCGGATGCGGTGGGCAACCCCACATCGGCGTCGGACGAGGCGGTGTCCAGGTCTGACCGCCGTCGCGGGATTCGCTTTGATGAATAAACCCGGTCCGCTCCTCGCGAATGAGGATCAGCAGACGATCGCCGTGACAAAGAATGCAGGGCTCGGAGAACTGGCGATTTGGATCACTGGCCACGAGGGGACCGGTTTCCCAGGTCATGCCGCCGTCGATTGAACGCAGCAGGTAGATACGGTGCCACGATGGGATGTCCGTCACCGCGTAGATCAGCGTCCTATCCGGCAACTCGGCGGCGGCCCCAATCGTGTAGGCGCCCGGGTAGGGTGAGGTATCGAGGCGAGTTCCGATTTCCCAGGTCAGGCCGCCATCCCGGGAGCGATGAATGTAGGTTCCGTCGTCATCGCGCGCCCATGGATTGCTGGGGCGCTCGTAGCGTAGCGGTGTCCGTGCTCCCGCCTCCTCAGGCCACGGGCGCCAACGCCAGCGCCAGTGCAAGAGGAGCAGGTCACCGTTCCGAAGCCGCGTCAGGCTGGGACACTCCACGCCGTACCAGTCGTATCCCGGCACCACGACCGGCCGCGACCAGGAGCGGCCGCTGTCACGGGACCGTGTCAGGACATTGTAAAAGCGCGGATCCGATGGACTGTGCAGGATCTCTCGGCGTCGCATGGTTTCCATGAACGCGATCAGCCAATCACCGTTCGCTAAGCGCAGAATGCTCGGGTGGGAACAGTAAGCGAAGGGATCACGATGGATAATGGTGTGGGTCTCGACCTCGTCCCCGCCCCCTCTCCCAATGCTGGGAGAGGGGGCGGAAGGGCGAGGGCTGCTTCGTCGGGCGCTCATCCTTTCAATCCCGCACTGGTCACACCCTGGATGAAATACCGCTGGAGAACCAGGAAGACGAGCAGGCTGGGAATGGTCAGGATCGTCACCGCCGCCATCGCCGGGCCGAAGCTCTGAATCTGCGTGTTGCCACCGACGCCGGGCGAGAAGGTCGCCATCCCGACCGGGAGGGTCTTCATATCATCCGAGAACGCGACGAGGAGCGGCCAGAGAAAGGCGTTCCAATTGGTCGTGAAGAGGAGAATGCCAGCGGCAATCACCGCCGGCTTGGCGAGCGGCAGGGCGATCGTAAAGAAGATGCGAAACCTACCCGCACCATCGACCCGTGCCGCATCCTCCAATGCGCGGGGCAGTGACATAAAAAACTGACGGAAGAGGTAGACGCTGAAGACGCTAGCGATGGACGGGAGGATGAAGGCAATGTAGCGATCGACCAGTTCCGCGCGCAGGAAGCCGATGAAGAGCGGCACGATCGTCATTTCAGCCGGAATCATCAAGGTCATTAAGACAAAGAAGAAGAGGATGTTCCGCCCCGGAAAATGGAGGCGGGCGAAGGCGTAGCCCGCGAGGGCCCCACTGAGCAGGCTGACAATGGTCGCGATCGAGGCCACGATCAGGCTATTGGTCAGCCAACGCCAGATCGGTTGCTCGAAGACCTTCGCATAGTTTTCACCCGTCACCTGGCGCGGGATCCATTCGATGTCGCGGGTCATGATCTGCCCCGGCAGCTTGACCGAAGTCGAGACCATCCAGATGAAAGGCGCCGCCCAGGCAAGGACGACGAGCATCCCGAGCAGCCAAAGCACAATCATGACCCCCGAGGGGCGGCGCCAGCGCTTCGCGGCGTCAGTTCCGAGCGGCGTCCGCGTGGCTACCATCGCTGCACCCGCAAAAGACGCATCTCGACCACGGTCACAACCAGGATGGTGGCGAACAGCATCAGCGACAGCGCCGCCGCGTAGCCGAGCTCGTATTTCCGGAAGCCGATTTGGTAGATGTACATGATGACCGACGCCGAGGCGTTGGCGGGACCGCCATTGGTCATGATGTAGATCTGGCTGAAGACGCGCAGGGTGCCGATCACCAACAGCGTCACCACGAGACTGGTGGCTGGTCGCAGCAGTGGCAGGACGATGTGCCGCAGCACTTGGAACCGGCTTGCTCCATCAACCTGGGCCGCCTCCTTGAGCTCCGCCGGAGTATCTTGCAGACCGGCCAGGAAGATGACCATGCTGAATCCAGCGTCCCACCAGATGGAGGCGATGCCGATGCCAATCAGCACCCACCCGGGATTGGTTAGCCACGGCACGTTCGAGATGCCGAGCATGCCCAGATAGTTGTTCACCAGTCCGAACTGGGTGTCGAGCATCCAGACCCAGACCAACCCGATCACTGTCACCGAGACAACGTTCGGGGCGTAAAAGACGGTGCGGGCCACCGTCGAGCCGGCCCACCGCTGGTTGACGTAGAGCGCGAAGCCAAGGGCGACGAGCGTCGTCGTCGGCACGACTATCAGGCCGTAACGGATGGTGTTGCCCCAGACCTTCGGCACGAACGGGTCATCCAGCGCTCGACGGAAATTCTCAAGACCGACCCAGACGGGGTCGCCGATGATTCCCCACTCGGTGAAACTGACGTACGTGCCGAACCCGATCGCCCCTGCCGTGAAGATCAGAAAGGGCA
>JBOGUF010000108.1:0-4390 GCA_050696075.1 Thermomicrobiales bacterium | reverse complement strand
GCGCGGCGGCGGCACGCGGGACCGGCTTCGCCGGGGGATGCTTCGCTGCCTCAGCATGACGACGGGGGAGCGGCGTCGCCGGGGGATGCCCTTCGGTGCCTCAGGGCGTGCTTCGCCCGCGGGATCGGATTGGGGGCGTCGCTCATGAGTGGCAGATGCCTCGGCAAGCGCGGCAGGACAAGGGGGAGGGGGCGGCGAGATGGGATGAGCGGGGCGAAGAGAGCGGTCAGATTTTTTGCCCTCTATCTATTAAGGCATCGATTTTGGGCCAAAATGGGACTCAGATTTCGATTATTGATCATCGGGATATGTAGTTCGTTGTACGGATACATGGTCGATGGGTGGGTGGAGGGGGTGCGGAGGGTGATGCTTGCCGTCAATCTCCTCACGACTCCCGACCGACTACTCCGGGGTGCGTTCCAGGTGGTAGGGGACGCTGGTGACGACGGTGCCGGGGCGGAAGAGGAGGGCGGCTTTGATGCGCAGCGCGGTCTGGTTGTGGAGGACGTGCTCCCACCAGTGACGGGCGAGGTATTCGGGGAGGACGACGGTGAGGGTGTCGTCGGGGCGCTGATGGTCGATCTCGTCGATGTAGGCGAGCAAGGGGCCGACGAGGGCGCGGTAGGGTGACTCGATGATGACGAGGGGGATGTCGGTGCCGAGCGTCTGCCAGTCGTTTCGCATGCGCTCAATCTCGGCATCGTCGTCGGAGATGTGGACGGCGGTGACGTTGTCGGAGATGGAGCGGGCATAGGCGAGGGTTTGGCGGGCGATGCGGTTGACCGCGGCGATCGGGACGATGACGGTGTGCCTGATCTCGCTGGGGTCGAGGGGGGTCTGGGCCGCGAGCTCGGTGGTGGCGCGGTGGTAGTGGTGGTGGATGGCGCGGAAGGCGAGGATGAGGAGCGGGATCAGGACGATCACGATCCAGGCGCCACGGGTGAAGTTGCTGATGCCGAAGACGATGGCGACGACGCCGGTGGCGATGGCGCCGGCCAGGTTGATCGCCAAGCCGCGCTGCCAGCCTTCCTCGCGCAAACGCCACCAGCGCCTGACCATGCCCGCTTCGGAGAGGGTGAAGGCGGTGAAGACGCCGAAGGCATACAGCGGGATCAGGCGCTCGGTTTCGCCACCGAAGATGACGAGGATGAGGACGGAGAAGAGGCCGAGGGTGATGATGCCGGTGGAGAAGGCGAGGCGGTCGCCGCGGAAGGTGAATTGGCGGGGCATGTAGCGGTCGCGGGCCAGGAAGTAGGAGAGGCGGGGGAAGTCGGAGTAGGCGGTATTGGCGGCAAGGATGAGGATCGCCAGGGTGGCGAACTGGATGTAGAAGTAGCCGACGTTTTCGCCGCCGAAGACGGCGCGGGCGATCTGGGAGACGACCGTTTCGTAGCCGGATTCGTGGGCTGACATGGGGAAGGCGCCGTACTGGTGGGCGAGGAAGGTGATGCCGGCGAAGGTGATCGCCAGGATGGTGATCATCCAGGTGAGGGTGGCGCGGGCGTTTTTCCACTCGGGCGGCTTGAAGGCGGGGACGCCGTCGGAGATGGCTTCGACGCCGGTGAGGGCGGCGCAGCCGGCGCTGAAGGCGCGCAGGACGAGGAAGAGGGTGACGGCGCCGGTGCCGGCGAGGGCCGTGGCCTCGTCGGGCGGGTCCTGAACGGCGAAGCCGTCGAGGGCGTTGCGGACGATGCCGATGCCGATGAGCGCGAAGACGCCGATCAGGAAGAGGTAGGTGGGGACGGAGAAGATGGTGCCCGATTCCCGGATGCCGCGCAGATTCAGGATCGTGACCAGGGAAATAAAGGCGATGGCGAGCCAGATGCGATGCCCCTGGAGTTCGGGGATGGCTGAGATGAGGGCGGCGACGCCGGCGGCGATGCTCACCGCGACCGTCATGATGTAGCCGAAGAGGAGGGCGGCGCCGGCCGTGAGGGCGGGCAGCTCGCCGAGGTTGTCCTTGGCGACGATGTAGCTGCCGCCGCCGTGGGGGTAGGCCTTGATCGTCTGCCGGTAGGAGACGCCGACGATGATCAGCAGCACGACGATGCCGGCGCCGATGGGGAGGCTGTGGCTGAGGGCGACGATGCCGGCAAGAAGCAGAATGCGCAGGATCTCCTCGGTGGCGTAGGCGACGGAGGAGAGGGCGTCGGAGGAGAGGACGGCGAGGGCCTTGACCTTGGTCAGGCGCTCGTGGGCGGCGGCGGCCGTGGTCAGCGGCGCGCCGATTAAGACGCGTTTGACCTTGCCGAAGGTGCGGCCAACCGCGCCGCGGGCCTCCAGGGCGTCCTCGGTGGCGACGAGGTGGCCGGGGCCGGCGCGCTCGAAGTCGTCGCTTTGCTGGCGGACGACGCGGACATAGCGGTCGCCGGGGTGGGTGCCGCGCAGTTCCTGGCGGCCGGTGAGGTCGGGCTGGACTCTGGTGCCGCTCTTGCGGGGTGGGCGAACGACGCGGTTCCGGGTGGCGCCCGGGGATGGGCCGGCCTCCCGGCGGCTGGTCTGGCCTTCGGGGCTGAGCCAACCGAGACCGAGTGAGGGATCGAGTCGCGACGGGTCGGCGTCGTCACCGACCGCCGGTGTGGGTGCGCCTTCGAGGCGGAAGGCGCTGGGCTTAGATGGTGTGCGCGCGGCGTCGTTGGCGGGCGACGGCTTGGTGCGCGCCGGCGGTTTTACCGGCTCCTCGGTGGCAGTGGGGCGTCGTGGCGTCTTGATGCGGACCCGCGAGCGGGGGGCGTCGTCGTTGTCGCCGGTTTGCGCGCCAGATTTTGGCCCGCGACGTGGGGGACGCTCCTGATCGGGTTGATCCGGTTGATCGCGATCAGGACCTGGCATCGATTGTCTCCTCGACCGCTCCTTGGCTCGTCACGGACTGCTTGCACTCCACAATGCCCTGGCCGCTGACGAGCGCGGCCGGTGAATGATACGCGGCATGTCAAGACGAGGCGTTGGGCGCCATGCATTTGGCATTACTGTCCGGCTTCGGATTGGAGGTAGGCGTAGATGTCGGCGATGCGCTCGTCGGAGAGTTCGGCCGTGGTGTACGGCGGGCGGCTGTGGACGACGCCGCCGGGTGAGGGGTCGCCACGGAGGAAGGCGTCGAACTGCTCGACGGAATACCCGAGGATCGGGCTGTCCGCCACGGCCAGGGCCGGGCCGCGACCGGAGCCGTCCGCCCGGTGACATTGGGCGCAGGTGATGCGGTAGAAGTTGCTGCCCTGGGTGATGTCGCCTTGGGCGACGGCGGCGGGGCTGCCGGCTGCCAGGGCGGCGGCTTGCTGGGTGGCCGCGGCGGCGGCGCGGGCGGTGGCAGTGGCGAGATCCTCGGCGCTCTGGGTCGGCGTCGGGGTGATGCCGAGGGCCTGGTTGATGTCCGCTTCGGAGGCGCGTCCGCAAGCGATGGCGATGACGGCGATCCCAAGGATGGTGGCCAGTAATGTCGCCCGCTTGCGCATTCTTTGTCCTCGCGCTGCCGATGACGGCAGGGAAGCAGCCACGCGCCGATGGCCGGCGTGTGATTCGGATTGACTGAACGGCTGCCGGAGCATAGCAACGGAGTTTGCCGGGTGTCAATGCGTGAGGTGGCGCGCTCCTACGACGACGGGACATGCGCCCGCTTGCGTCAGGCGACGCCTGAAGGGGCCGGCGGGAGGGCAGCGGCAAGGAGGGCGAGGTGAAGGACGAGGCGGGTGTTGGGGTCGGTCGGTTCGTGGCCGGTGAGGGAGGCGATCTGCTTGAGGCGGTAGGCGAGGGTATTGCGGTGGATGCCGAGGCGCGCCGCCGCCTCGACGTGGGAGCCGCCGGCGGCGAGGTAGGCGAGGAGCGTCTCGCGGAGCGTGCCGCGGCGGTCGCCGGAGATGAGGTCGCCGAGCGCCTCGGTGGTGAAGGCGGACAGATCAGGCGTGCCCCAAAGCCGGTAGAGGAGGCGATATGGGCCAAGGTCATCCAGGACGTCGAAGCATGCGACGGGACCAGTGATGGCGCTCGCTTCGAGCAACGCTGCCACGAAGCGCGCCTCGCGCGCGGTGGCAGGTAGCGACGGTCCTCCCATCGCCAAGCCGGAGAGGGCAACCCAGCCGCGCTGGGCGCCGACGCCGTTGCGGCCACGGATTGTCCGCGAGAGCTTGGGCCGGCCTGATTCGCCGCGGAGCTCGACGATCGCTGTCGTCGCGCCGTCGATTTCGCCCGCGTCATGGACCATCCCGATTGGGGCAAGGAATCGTTGCAAGGCAGGCGCTTCGGTGCCGGGCGCGGCCAGGGCGACGCGATAGCGCCCTTCGGCCGGCAAGCCGAGGGCGGCCGCCGCCCGCGGCGCGTCGATGTCGGAGCCGGTCAACAAGGCGGCCAACGCCGAGGTGCGCGCCGCGCCGCGCGGTCGCGCCATCGCGGCCCG
>JBOGUF010000107.1:0-42465 GCA_050696075.1 Thermomicrobiales bacterium | reverse complement strand
GCGGCGAGCCCCGCGGCCGTCGCCGCCGTGCCTTTGATGAGGCGCCGCCGGGTCAGTCCGCCCGGCGCTTCAGAACCCTGACTGTTCGTCGTGTCGCTCATTGATGCCTCCGTGGCCGGCATATCCGGCCGGGCGGTTCGCGAACCGCCCCTACGATCTACATCGCCGCCTTCAACAAGGTCGGCACCTTCGACGGGCTATCAGCCACATGCACACCCGCCTCCTCCAGCGCCGCGATCTTTTCGGCCGCGATGCCGGTGCCGCCGGAGATGATAGCCCCAGCGTGCCCCATCCGCTTGCCCGGCGGCGCGGTTTGGCCGGCGATGAACCCCGCCACTGGTTTGGTGACGTGCTCCTTGATGAAAGCGGCGGCGTCCTGCTCGTCGGTGCCGCCGATCTCGCCGATCATCACGATCCCCTCGGTCGCCGGGTCGTCCTGGAACAGGCGCAAGACGTCGACGAAGGAGGTGCCGATCACCGGGTCGCCGCCGATGCCGACCGCCGTCGTCTGCCCCAATCCGGCCTCGGTCAGCGCGTTGACGACCTCGTAGGTGAGGGTGCCGGAGCGGGAGACAAGTCCGACCGGTCCCGGCGCATGGATGAACCCCGGCATGATCCCGATCTTGGCCTCACCAGGAGTGATCAGGCCGGGGCAGTTCGGCCCCAGCAGGCGGGCGCCGCGCTGCCTGACGTAGGCATAGACGGGAACCATGTCCTGCACCGGGATGCCCTCGGTGATGCAGACGACGAAGGGGATGCCGGCGTCGACCGCTTCGTAGATCGCGTCCGGCGCGAACCGGGCCGGCACGAAGATGATCGAGACGTTCGCCCCGGTCTGCGCTGCCGCCTCGGCGACGGTGTTGAAGACCGGCGCCCCGGCCACCGCCTTCCCCGCCCCACCCGGCGTCACCCCACCGACGACGTTCGTCCTGTACTCGACCATCTGCTCGGTGTGGAACGACCCCTCACGCCCGGTGATCCCCTGCACCAGCAGACGGGTCTCCTTGTTGACCAGGATGCTCACGCGCGTCTCCCCATATCGCGGGGGCGGAATGCACGCCCGCCGTTCCGTCGTAGGGGCGGGACCTGTGCCCGCCCGCGCGCCGCGGCGCGCATCGGCCGCGGGTCGATAACCGTTGAACGGGCCGCTGACGCGGCGTGTCGCGCTTCGCGCGACGGGAGGGCGCGGGTCCCTCCCCTACGACCGGTTATTGCATTCACGCCGCCGCCGCGACGACCTGCTGTGCCGCCTCGTCCATCGACGTGACGGCAGTCAACCCAGCTTCCGCGAGCAGCCTTTGCCCTTCCTCGGCGTTGGTCCCGGAGAGGCGGACGACGATCGGGACCTTGACGTCGACCGCGTCGAGCGCCTCGCGGATGCCGGTGGCGACGACGTCGCCGCGGGTGATGCCGCCGAAGATGTTGATCAGGATGGCGCGTACGTTCGGGTCGGCGGTGACGAGACCGAACGCCTTGGCAACCTGATCCGCGCTGGCGCCGCCGCCGACGTCGAGAAAGTTCGCCGGCTCGCCGCCGTGCAGCTTGACCGCGTCCATCGTCGCCATCGCCAGCCCGGCGCCGTTGACGATGCAGCCGATCGAACCGTCCAGCTTGACAAAGGAGATGCCGGAGTGCCGCGCCTCGATCTCAGTCGCGTTCTCCTCGGCCATGTCCCGCAGCGTCTCGTGGTCGGGGTGGCGGAAGAAGGCGTTGTCATCAAAGCTCATCTTCGAGTCGAGGGCTAACCATTTTCCCCCTTCGGTCAAGATGAGGGGGTTGATTTCGGCCAGCGTCGCGTCCTCGGCGACGTAGGCCTGATAGAGCTGTTGGGCGATGACCGCGAAGCCGCCGACCTTGGCGGCCGGGATGCCGAGCGCGAAACCGACCTGGCGGGCCTGGTAAGCGTGAAACCCGAGGAGCGGGTCGGCGTGGGCCTGGATGATCCGCTCCGGCCGCTCGTGGGCGACCTCCTCGATGTCGATACCCCCCTCGGCGCTCGCCATCACGACCACCTGGCGGCGCGGCCGGTCGAGCACGACCCCAAGGTAGAACTCCTGGGCGATCTGCACGGCCGGGACGATCAGCACCGTGTTGACCGCGTGTCCCCGAATGTCCATACCGAGGATGGCGCCGGCGACCTCACGCGCCGCTTCACCCCCCGTGGCCAGCTTGATCCCGCCGGCTTTGCCACGGCCTCCCGTGTGCACCTGCGCCTTGATGGCGACCGCGCCACCGAGCCGCTCGGCGATCGCGGCCGCTTCGTCGGGCGTCGTCGCCACGTCGCCGGCGTTGACCGGGAGGCCGTGGCGGCTCAGGATTGCGGCCGCTTGATACTCGTGGATATCCATCGACTCTCCTCTTGAGCCGTCAGCCGTCAGCCGTCAGCTGTCAGCCATCAGCCGTTGGCGGCTCCTTCCCGATGGGGATGCTAGCACAGCGCCGCCGGTTTCCGATCCGCGCCTTCAACAGGTACAAGATGAGGGCACATACCGTGTTTCGGTTTCGAAGGAACGGCACGTTCGGTGGTTTCGTCAGGCGTGGAACGCGCCGGATTTGCCAGATCGGAACCGGCATATCGCAAAAAAGCGAGTGATCTTCTGCGAATGACGCATAGGGCAAGCGACTTCTACGGCGGACCGTTGACAATTGGTCCCGGATGTTCTATTACAGTGGCAGACGTTTCCCCGCGTACGCGATCGTCGGCCCGTTGCGAAACGGCAACCACGCTTCTCGTTCCGCCGGATCGTCGCACCGTTTTGTTGTGGCGCCGTGCAGTGTTGCCCGGCGCAGGTTGAAACATCGTCGTGGGCAACCACGACAGGGAGAGTCCAGGCGGAATGAGCGACAGAACGCTCACCTGCCGCGATTGCGGTCAGGAGTTCACGTTTACGGCCGGCGAGCAAGCGTTTTATCAGGAGCGGGGGTTTTCGGAGCCACAACGGTGCCCAACGTGCCGCGCCGCGCGCAAGGCGCAGCGCAATGCGGGCGGCGATAGCTACGGCGGCGGCTACAGTTCTGGCGGCTACGGCAACGGCGGGGGCTACTCCGGCGGCGGTGGCGGTGGGTACGGCGGCGGGCAGCGCCAGATGTACCCGGCGATTTGCTCGGCCTGCGGCAAGGAGACCGAGGTCCCCTTCCAGCCACGGTCCGACAAGCCGGTCTACTGCCGCGAGTGCTTCCAGGAGCGCCGCGCCAGCACCCCGCGCTACAGCAGCTACTAGCTTTGAGCTCCTAGCTTCGAGCTCCGAGCTGCTAGCCGCGCGTACAACCGAATCTGAAACAGGCGAGCCGGACAACGCTGTCCGGCTCGTGTGTTCTAAGAGAAGGGATGAGGTTCTGGTCAAGATCGCGCTATCGCGCTGAAGGGACCGGTCATGAGCAGCGTCGCGGTTGAACTGGATCAGGATTTGATCGACGTGCTGCAAGCATCGGATCAACCTGTCTCGCGGGCAGCGACGGAACTGATCGTCCTCGAGCTGTACCGCCAAGGCAGACTATCGAGCGGCAAAGCGGCGGAGTTGCTCGGCACGTCGCGGTACGACTTCATCCGCCACGCGTCGGAACTCGGTATCCCCTTCTTTCGGATGTCCAAGGAAGAATGGGAAGCGGAGAGCGCAGCAGCGGAGCGCCTGGCTGAGCGAATGACGAAGGGCACGGCGTGAGCCCTGAGACGATCGTCTCCAACTCGAGTCCCTTGATCGCATTGGACCGAATCGGTCGTCCGGACATCCTCGCAACGGCGTACGAACGGGTGGTCATCCCGCCAGCCGTATGTCAAGAGATCGGCGTAGGTCTTGCCAGTCACACATGGATCGTCGAGCGCAGCCTGCTCGGTGATGAGACCGACTGCCGAGGCGCTTCTCGCCACCGGCTTCCGTCTTGATCCCAACCTCCTGGAAATGGTGCTTGCCAAGGCCGGCGAGCGCTGAAGCTGTCAACGCGCGAATCGTGGGTCGGGTCATCAACTGGGACGCGACGGCCAACGCTCATACCGCAAGGCCGGTGTGCGAACGGCGCGCCAAAGTCGCGGACATGGTCAGACGAAGCGCGAAGGCGTGCTCGCAAGACCGAAGTGCTTTTGGGAAGACACGCGGGGGCGATGGAGACGAGATGGTAGGTGCGGTGGTGGACATGGACGCTTTGCTCAGGGAGTCGCCCACCATCAAGGAGGCCGCTGACAGGTTGCTGCGAGACTTCGACGTTCTGGAGCGGCTCGCTTTCAACGGCGAGGTGAGCATCGTAGGGAGCTATCGCGCGGACTTGATGCTGAACGGAGACATCGACCTGGACGTGATCAACGCCGGGCTCGACCTGGAGTCAGCGATCGACGCGCTGACTGGGATCCATCCGCCGCGGTGACTGCTACGGCTATGAGTTCCTCGAACTCAGGCATGAGTTGCCGTGGGGCGATTCACGGGAAGGATCCTTCGTGAACATGGAACGGCTGTGCCACGACAGGAAGTGGAAGATGGAGATCATGTTCGCGCGTTCCGCCCAGCCGAGTCCCGACTGGATCGAAGAGCGGCTGACCGAAGAGCGGCGCCGGACCATCCTGTTGCTCAAACACCTAAGAAATACCAGGAACCTCGACATTCCCAGCCATCAGATATACAAGGCAGTCCTGTTGGACGGAGTAGCGGATTTCGATTCGTTCTTGGAGTTGGCAGAGGCGGGGAATAGTGATTAGCGCCGATGCACAAGCCAGGGAGCGAGGGCAGGGCTTGCCTCCCGGATGCATCCGCTGCAAGACGTCGCGAGCCCATCTCCTGCGATTGAGGGGAGCTTGCAGGCAGACGCTAGGGAGTAAGGGGTGCCGTTCCCTCCTGCAACGCCCGTAGATACGTCACGACCGCCCACCGCTCTTCCTCCGATAACGCGTGGTCAAACGCCGGCATCTCGGTGCCGGGGACGCCGTTGGTGATCCAGTATTGCAGGTCGCCGTCGCGTTGGGATGTGGCGCGACGGGAGGTTAAATCGGCGTTCGGACCGTGTGGGTGCTCGGGGTCGTCGCTGAGGTCGTCTTCGTTGGGGCCGCGGCCGGTCGCGCCGTGGCAGGCGAGGCACTGGGCCGCGTAGATCGACGCGCCGCGCTGGATGGCGCCGGGATCGTCCGCGAGCGGGTTGGCGCGGGCGGTCGCCGCCGTTTCCGGCGCCGTCTGCCGGAGCGCGGTCACGGCGAACCCGACCGCGATCAACACCGCCATCGTCAGCACCACGCCGCCGGCCAACGGTTCCAACCCCGGCAGCCGCCGCACGCCGACGATGCCGCCCGCCACGGTTGCCGCGGCGAGGCCGAGCAGCAGCCAGGTCGTGACCGGAACCCTCGGCATCCGCCAGCGGTCCTCGACCAGGCGCGGTGGTCGCGCGCCCGCATCGCTCGTATCGACGACGAAGGCGGCGTGCGCATCCTCGACGCCGGCCCGGCGGACGATCACCTCCACCGACCAGGCGGCGTTCAGCCCGAGCCGAGTCGCCGGGAAGACATAGGTTCCCGCGCTTCCCACGAGCGGCGACGCATCGAAGCGGTCGCCGATGGCGTCGCCGTTCGGCGCGGTCGTCCGCGTCTCGACGATGACCCGTTGCATGCCCTCCGTGGGACCGTCGAGGGTCAGGGTGTAGCGGTCGCTCGCTTGCCCGGTCAGGCGACCGAGCATCCAGACCTCGACGTCGCCCGCGGGCTGCCGTTGGCTGATCGTGACGACCTTGGCCGCCACGTCGACCGGCAGCGGCGCGTCGGCGGGCGGCACGTCGGTCAGAATCGCCGAGCCGATCAGGATTCCAGCGCCGCCGATCACTTCGAGGGCGACGGTGACGCGCAGCGCGGAGAGAAGCGAATACGCCGCCTCCTTCTGCCCGGCCGCGATTGCCGCGCGCAGGCGCGGCACGGTGATGAGCAGGTTGACCGCCGCCACGATCAGGACCACCAGCACGACGAGGGACTTGGCGATCAGCGCCACGCCGTAGTCTTGATCGACGAGCGTCCGCGGACCGGCGACATGCAGCGCCCCGCTGACCGCCCCCGTGGTGATGAGTGCCACCATGACTCCCAGCGCGGTCAGGGAAAAGCGCCGCGCGAGGGTGGCGCTGGCCGCCACATCACTCCGGCCGAGGATCACGAGCGTCGCCACCAGGCAGGCCAACCCACCCAACCAGACCGCCGCGCACGCCAGATGCACGAAGTCAGTCGCGACGGCGAGCGCGGGGCGATCCGCCGCCGCGGCGTGACCGGAGAGCGGCAGCGTGACCAGCGCCCCCGCGCCAATCGCCGCGCCCAGCCGCCATCGCCAGAACGATCCGGCGGCAATCAGATTCCTGCCCCTCGGCAGGCCGATTACAGCCACCGCGAGGGGGACGAGGAGGGCGACCAGGCCGAGGCGAACGAGCCACCACCGGCCGAAGGTCGCGTCAAACAGCAAGTCGCCGTAGACGCCCGCGCCGCCGAGTTGGTCGGCCTGCCTCCAGAGCGTGCCCACCATGCCAACGACGAGACCGCCCGCCGCCGGCCACCAGACCCCGCGGAGCGCCCGCGCCAGTCCCGGCGCGGCGGAACCGGCCCAGAGCGGTCGCGCGATCAGCCCGCCGAAGACGAAAACACCCACGACCAGCACGAGTCCGGCCAATTCGAGCCAGCCGGCCACAACCCGCGACCACGAGGGACCAGCGGCATCCTCAACGGTACCCGCGCTTTCCGGGGCTTGTCCGGTACCGACGCTGAAGGCGAGCGTGCCGGTCGTGACGTGCCCATCGACGGCGGAGAGGACGCGCCACACGAGCGTGTAGGAGCCGTCGGTGAGGCCGCCCGGGTCGGCAAGCCGCACCACGACGACCGCATCGTCCGCCGGGTCAGCCGCGATCGGCCCGAGCGGCACGGCATCGCCCGTGGCGGTGAGAAGCGAGGCCCGGCTGAACCCCGGTTCGACCGCCTCGCTGAAGCTGAGACGAATCGCCTCCGGGGCGACGGCGAGGGCGCTGCCCGGTGCTGGGTCGCCACCCTCAAGTCGCGCGTGCGCCCCCGCCGATTCGGGCGCGCCGAGCGCCAGACCGCCGGCCAGCGCGACCACGGCGACGAAGAAGAGCATACCTCGGACCATCAATGCGCTACCCGCCGTCCAGCACTCAGCACTCAGCACCTGGCGATTATACGGACCGCCCGCCCAAACCCGGATGGTATACTCGCCCTCCCAGCATGCGTCCGCCGGATTTGGGCGCCGTCGGGCGACCTCCACCGAATGCTCACCGATGACGCAACGCATCACTCCATTGGCACCGCTGCGCCGCCACCTCCGCTCCGCTCTGCGCGCGGCGCTGGCGCGCTGGGCCGTTGCCGGAAGGATCGACCCCATGGAGCCGGACACGGCGCTCGATAATCCGGCTGCTCCGGCACTGGGCGAGTTGGTGCGTGCTGGAACGCTGGTGCATCTGCGCGCGCACATCCCGGCCAACCGGGCCGCCTTTCAGCGCTGGTACGCGGACGAGGAAATCGCCAACCTGCTCCGTCACGATCTGCGCCCCCTCAACGCGGTGCAGTCGCGCGGCTATTTCGACACGATCATCCTCCCCCTCTCGGCCGTGGGAACGTGCTGGGCAATCCACGAGGCCGCGACCGGCCGCCTCATTGGCAGCACCGCCCTCACCGACTTCATCGGCGGCGACCGCCGTTCAACCCTCTTCCGGCTGGTGATCGGGGAGAAGGACTGCTGGGGTCGGGGCTACGGCACCGAGGCGACGCGCCTGGCCGTCGAGGAGGCGTTCGCGCGCCACGGCTGTACCGAGGTACGCCTGGAGGTCTTCCGCCACAACAACCGCGCCATCGGCGCCTACCGTCGCGTCGGCTTCCAGGTCACCGGCGAACACATCGAATACGTCGGCCGCGACCGCTACGAGCTCCACGTCGTCGAAATGACTCTCGCCCGCGCCGAGTACCGAGTACCGAGTACCGCGTACCCAGTACCCAGTGCCCAGTGCCCAGCGGAGGAAACCGCGGAAACGAACGAGAAACCATAGCCCGCCCTCGCGCGTTCCAACTTGTAGCACTCGGCACTCGGCACTCGGTACTCGGTACTCGGTACTCGGTACTCAGCCCGCGGCACTCCTTCCAAAAATCGAACGCCTGATTCATTGACAGGCGGACACCGCGGTCATAGACTCGAAATGCGCCTCGTAACCGGTTGGAAACACGCGGGGCTCCTGAGAGGGAGGAGCCAATAGCGGGTTGTGTCGCGAGGATGCGGGGCTTGGGAAGGGATGTCGTAGACACGACAGGGGGGCGTAGCGTGACTGAAAACCAACGGCGTGCGCAGGATCAATTGACGGCGCGCGATCTGATCATCCGCGCGATCACCACCTTGGGGCTGATCGGCGGCGTGCTGGCACTTCTGATCGCGGTAAACCCGACCTAGCCCACGACCAGTCGACGGCACACGGGGAGCGAAGCGGTGGACGGGATGATCGTATTCGTGGTCCTGCTGACGCTGGCGGCGCTCATCGCCGGCATCGTCGACACCCGACGGGCCGACCGCAAGTTCAGATAGGCGTTAGGCGTTCGCAGTTCGACGAAGGAAACGACGAGGGCACGCGAGTTATCGCGCGCCCTCGTGTCATTTCGAACGCCGAACCTCGAACGCCTAGCTGCTGACGGCTGATGGCTGACGGCTGACGGCTGACGGCTGCCAACGCCCGCGTCAAGTCGGCGATCAAGTCGTCGACGTGCTCGATGCCGACCGAAAGCCGGACGAGCGAGTCCTCGACCTCCGCCCCGGTGCCGGCGACGCTGGCGTGCGTCATCTGGCCGGGGTGCTCGATCAGCGACTCGACGCCACCCAGGCTCTCGGCGAGCTGGAAGACCTTGGTCGTGGCGACGATCTCCGCGGCCGCGGCAAATCCGCCGCGAACCGTGAAGGAGACCATCCCGGAGAAGCCGGACATCTGCCGCGCCGCGATCTCGTGCCCGGGATCATCGGGCAGGCCGGGGTAGAAGACGCGCGCGACCGCGTCGTGGCCGCGCAGGAACTCGGCGACGGCTTGGGCGTTGGCGCTGTGCCGCTCCATCCTCAGCGCCAGCGTCTTGATCCCGCGCAAGGTCAACCAGCAGTCGAACGGTCCCGGCACCGCGCCGGCCGCGTTCTGATTGAACTTCATCACCCGGTAGACCTCTGGGTCGTTCCCGATCACCGCCCCGCCGACGACGTCGGAATGCCCGCCCAGATACTTCGTCGTGCTGTGCAGCACCAGATCGGCCCCATGCGCCAGCGGTTGCTGAAGGTAGGGCGAGGCAAAGGTGTTGTCGACGACGATCAGTGGCGGCGAAAGGCGGGAGGCGGGAGGCGGCAAGGTGTCGGCGTCATTCGCCTGCCGCCTTCCGCCTTCCGCCTTAACGTTGTTGGCCAGGGCGCGGAGATCCACGATCTTCAGATACGGGTTGGTCGGGGTCTCGACCCAGACAATCTTCGTTTCGGGGCGCAGCGCCGCCCGCACCGCCGCCAGGTCGGACATGTCGACCAGGGAGAAGTCGATGCCGTAGTTCGCGATGATCTTGGCGACGAGGCGGTAGGTGCCGCCGTAGGCGTCGTCCGAGAGCAGGATGTGGTCGCCGGGACGCAGCAGGAGAAAGATGTTCTGCGTGGCGGCCAAGCCGCTGGCATAGGCGAGCGCCCACGATCCCCCTTCCAGCGACGCCAACACCTCCTGCAAGGCGGTCCGGGTCGGGTTGTCCGTGCGCGAGTACTCGTACCCCTTGTGGACCCCGACCGCCTCCTGGACATAGGTGCTCGTCTGGTAGATCGGCGTGATCACCGCGCCGGTGGCCGGATCGGGTCCCTGGCCGACGTGGATCGCGCGGGTCTCAAAGCGCTGGCTGCCGGGTGCTGGGTTCTGGCCGTTCGGCTGATGAGCGGTCATTCGTGCTCCTTGGTGAGAACCGGCAATGTGGGGGCGGACACGGCGGTCCGCCCCTACAAAATTCGTTCCCATTCAATCTATCCGGCGTTGTGCGCCGCAAAATCCAAGAGGTCGGCACGCGTCACGACGCCAACGATGCAGCCGTCGCGTTGGACCAAGACCGCGCCGGCGCCGCCGCTGGTCAACAGCGGGAAGACGCGCTCGATCTCCTCGTTGGCGTCGACCAGGCTGAAGGGCGCCTCCATGATCGTGCTGATCTTGGCGTTGACGATCTCCGGGTCGCGGAAGAGCCGGTCGAGCAGATTCCGCTCCTGAATCGAGCCGACGACGGCATGGACCTCGATGAAGCAGGCGCCGTTCTCGTCCGGCTCCGGCGCGTGACCGCGCACCACCGGCAGTTGGCTGATGTCGTGCTCGCGCAGCAACGTGATCGCGCGGTGGACCGTGTCGTCGCAACTGACCGCGACGACGCCGGGGACGTGGCGGCCATCAGCGGTCAGCAGGCTGCCGGCGCGCGTCGGGCGGCTGAAGCGGGAGAGGAAGCCGTTCTCCCGCATCCAGTCGTCGTTGTAGATCTTCGAAAGATAGCCCCGGCCGCTATCGGGCAGGAGAACGACGAGCAGCGCGGCCGGGTCGTCGATGCGGCGGGCGACTTCGAGCGCCGCCCAGACGGCCAAACCGCCGGAGCCGCCAATGAGAATCCCTTCCTCGCGGGTGACGCGGCGGGCGGTCAAGAGCGCGTCGTGGTCGGTCACCTGCACCCACTCGTCGACGCTGTCGCGGTCGAAGGTGCCGGGCCAAAAGTCCTCGCCCACCCCTTCGACCTTGTAGGTATGCAAGATCGGCGAGGTGTAGATGCTTCCCTCCGGGTCGGCCCCGATCACCTGGACCGCGGGGTTGCGCTCCTTCAAGTAATGGGCGACGCCGGAGATCGTGCCGCCGGTGCCGACGCCGGCGACGAAGTGGGTAATCTTGCCCGCGCACTGCTGCCACAGCTCCGGCCCCGTGCTTTCGTAGTGCGCTTTCGGGTTGATCGGGTTGAAGTACTGATTCGGCTGAAAGGCGTTGGGCAGGTCGCGGGTAAGGCGGTCGGCGACCGAGTAGTAGCTCTCGGCGGAGTCGCGCTCGACCGCGGTCGGCGTGGTGACGACCTCGGCGCCGTAGGCGCGCAGGAGCGCGACCTTCTCCGGCGCGACCTTGTCCGGCATGACAAAGACGCAGTGATAGCCCTTGACCGCGGCGGCCATAGCGAGGCCGACGCCGGTGTTGCCGCTGGTCGGCTCGACGATGGTGCCGCCGGGCTTGAGCCACCCCTTGCGCTCGGCCTCCTCGATCATGCGGATGCCGATCCGGTCCTTGACCGAGCCGCCGGGGTTGAGCATCTCGAGCTTGGCGACGACCGGCGTGCGGATGCCGCGGCTAATGTGGTTGAAACGCACCAGCGGCGTGTCGCCCAACGCGGCGATGATCGAAGGGAAGATCGCCGGTTCGGCCGCCGGTACGGCGCCATTGGCGACCCCTCTCTCCGATCCCTCGATTCCTCGGGACGGCGGGCTCTTCGGCCGGCTGACGGCAGGGGTGGTAGCCATGGAGTTGCATCTCCGCTATGCGCGCAAAAACCGAACTCCGATACTTTCTCGATGATAGCACGGCACGAACAGCCAGCTTGCCCAACCGTCATCGCCTCGACGTACGAGAGCGGCCACCATGTTAGGATGCGGAGTATTACAACCGATACGGCACTCACCGAGCACACCGCTGCAAGGTATCGGCCAGAGGAAAAGGAACATGGGTAAAGTCTCGTCGATCACAAGCAAGGGACAGGTAACGATCCCCAAGGCATTGCGGGACGAGCTCGGACTCAAGCCATACGATAAGGTCGAGTTCTTTCCGGATGGTGAGGGAGGCGGACGGTTTCGGAAAGCGCGGCCTTCGTTGGAGGAGTTGATGGGCAGCATGCCACTCGGCATCTCCGTCGAGGAGGCAATCAAGCGAGCAAAGGAAGAGCGTGCCGAATACTACGCCCAACAATATCGTGAGCTATCGTGAGCTACTTCGTCGACACGAACATCTTTCTTCGCTTTTTGGTCGGGGATGACCCTGACAAGGCGCGGCGCAGCCTCGCCCTCTTCCGACGGGCCGAACGTGGGGAGATCGAACTCGTCACAAGTGAGGTGATCGTCGCGGAAGTCGTCTACGTCTTTTCGTCACGATCCGTCTACCAGCGCACACACGCTCAAGTTGCCGAAGGGCTGACCCCGGTGATCGAAAATCGTGGTCTGCGCATCGACCATAAGCTTGCGGTGATCGCGGCCCTCGAACGTTACGCCCAAACGACGCACGATTTCGAGGATTGTCTCGCGGCCGAGCACACCGTACGCCAAGGACTGGACGGCATCTACAGCTTTGAAAAAGATCAGCCGTTTCCGCGACATCCAGCGCCTGGAGCCATAGGCGCACGAACCTCCCCATCACATTGCGATGCCGGCGATCAGGCAACCGGCATCGCGGATCGCTCAAAATACGTGCTGCCCTCGACCCAGCCCTCCTCGGCCGCATGCTCAATTTCTTCATCCGAAACGAACGGCATCTTGAGGTAGGTAAATGCCTCTTCAAGAGTTAGGCCCTTGGCTTTGCTCAGTCGAGCGCTGCCTGTCCCGTCCGTCACAATCTCAACGCGGTCTCCCGGTCGCAGCCCGAGTTCATCTCGGACCTCCTTCGGGATCGTGACCTGCCCCTTGGTTGTTACTGTTGTTGCCATTGCGTTCATTCCTGTCGTCCAGTATTACCGTGGTCAGAGCATACCACGCGCGGAGTAATACCGAGACCATAGCGGGGAATGGAAGGGCTACCCCTTCGTCGCGCCCGCCGTCAGTCCGGCCACGTAGTGGTCGACGAAGAAAGAGTAGGCGATGGCGACTGGGACGGAGCCGAGGATGCCGGCGGCCATCAGGGAACCCCAGAAGTAGACGTCGGCCCGGATCAGGTCGCTGACGACCCCGACCGGGATCGTCTTCATATCACCGGTGCCCATGAAGACGAGCGCGTAGAGGAACTCGTTCCAGGCCAGCGTGAAACAGAAGATGCCGGCCGAGAGGACGCCCGGCATCGCCAGCGGCAGGATGATGTGCCGCATCGCCTGCAGGCGCGTTGCCCCATCGACCAGCGCCGCGTCCTCCAGTTCCCGCGAGATGGTGCGGAAATAGCCCATCAGCAGCCAGCCGGCGAAAGGGATGAGGAAGGTCGGGTAGGTGAAGATCAGCGCCCAGTATTTGTTGTACAACTCGAACCGGGCGATCACCTCCGAGAGCGGGATAAAGAGGAGCGTCGGCGGCACGAGGTAGGCGAGGAAGATCGCCGCTCCCAGGGCATTTCCGCCCCGAAAGCGAAACCGCCCCAGCGCGTACCCAATGAGCAGGCTGCAGAAGAGGGAAAGGATCGTCGCCCCGATCGTGACGATCATCGTGTTCTTCGTCCAGATGAGGAAGTCGGTCTCCTCGAACAGGTAAGTGTAGTGATCGATCGTGATGCCATAGAGGAGGAACGGGTTGAGATCGGTCTCGAAGAGGTCAGTGTTCGGCTTCAGGGAGACGACCACCATCCAGTAGAACGGAAAGAGCAAGAAGGCGACAAAGAGCGTGAGCGGAATGTAGAAGAAGAGGAGCCGCTGATGCCATCGATTTTCGCCGACGATGTTCATGCTTCGCTCCGTTGAAGCGGAAGGCGGAAAGCAGAAGGCGGAAGCGCTAAGCCACGACATCTAGATGGAATCGGAACTCGACAGACCGTAAGCGAAGTTGGTGCCACCGCCGACCCTCCTACCGTCTTCCATCTTCCGTCTAGTCCTCCCGCCGGATGTACCGCAGCAGGATGATCGAGCCGATGGCCAGGGCCGGGAACATGTAGAGGGAGATAGCCGCGGCCTGGCCGAGGTCGCCGAAGCCGCCTAGACCCACCTGGTAGGCGTAGGTGCCGAAGACGTGCGTCTCGTTGGCCGGGCCGCCCTTGGTCAGGACATAGACGAGCTGGAAATCCGCGATCGTCCAAATGATCGAGAAGAGGGTCGCGATCAAGGTAATGCCGCTGATCACCGGCAGCGTGACCGAGAAGAAGCGCTGCCACCGGTTCGCCCCGTCGAGCGCCGCCGCCTCGTTCAGTTCGTGCGGCACGGCCTGCAGGCCGGCCAGGATCGTGATCGCAAAGAAGGGGATGCCGCGCCAGATGTTGGCAATGCAGAGCGAGATCCGCGCGTTCCAGTCGCTGCCGAGAAAGTTGATGTTGCCACCAAGGAGACCCCAGTCCCTGAGCACCCAGGAGATCGGGCTGAGGACGCCGTTGAAGAGCATCAACCAGGCCAGGCTGGAGAGGGCGGTCGGCACGATCCACGGCAGCAGCAGACCCGCGCGCAGCAGACGACTCAGGCGAAAGGTGCGATTGAGCAGAAGCGCCAGCCAGAGTCCGAGCAGGAGCTTGAACGGGACGGTCAGCACGCCATAGTAGAAGGTGTTCTTGACCGTCTGGATGAAGATGCTGTCGTCCAGCAGCCATCGGTAGTTGAAGAGGCCGACGAAGTCGTAGTCGGGAAAGCCGATCAGGCGATCGGTGAGCGATAGGTAGATGCCAAGGAAGAACGGGTAGGCCATGAAGGCGAGCAGGATGGCCCAGCCCGGAATCATGAAGAGGTAGGCCAGCACCCCCTCGCGCTGCAACGGCGCGCCGGCTCGTCGGGGAACGCGCGCACGCTCCGCTGCCTCTCTCGACTGGATCGGCGCAACGGCCATGCTGGCTCCCTTCGGTCGCGGGGGTCAGGAGTCGGGGGGGCAGGGGTCAGGGAGAGAACGAAACGGCTGGCCCTAGCCCCTGACTCCTGACTCCTGACTCCTGACCCCTCGACGCCTAGCCGCCGTAAATCCGCTCGAGCAGCCGGGCGCCTTCCTCGATGGCGCCCTCGGCTTCGCCGTCCTGGACCGCCGTGGCGAAGGTGTCGATGACGACGTACCGGCTGAAGACCTCGGCCGCCTTCTGGTTGGCCGGGCCGGCGTAGCCCTTGTTGCGGGCATAGGTGACGACATTGGCGTACGGCGCGAGCTTCGGATCCTCCGTGTATACCGGCAGCTCGACGTACCGCGGCGTCGGGGGAATGAAATAGCCTTTGTTCGCCTCCAGCCACCCCTGGAACTGCTCCGGCGCCGACCACCACTCGAGGAATGCCCTGGCCCCCTCGACGTTCTCCGAGTAGCTCATGATCGAGTAGCAGCGGCTGCCAAGGAGGTTGTAGCGACCGGCCGGCCCCTCCGGGTAGTCGGCGTGGTTGATGTCCTCGGCGATCTCCGGCTTGCCGCCCTCCGCCTCCGGCCCCAGTGCCGCCAGGTAAATGCTGCTGCCGTTGAGCGTCGCCGAGAGCTGGTCGGAGAGGAACGCGCTGTTGTTGACAGAATCATCCCAGGAGAGACCGGTCTCGTCGTAGGCGTCTTTCCAGCCCTGAATGAAGAGCGTCATCCCTTCGACGAACTCCGGCTTGTTGAAGGCGACGGTGCTGCCGTCTTCGGCGACTTCCATCGCCCCGTAAGCCCACATGTAGGGATAGCAGTGGGAGCCCGGGTCGCCGAGGCTGTGGCCGAGCGCCTGGCCGATCGGCTTACCCATCTCCTTCAGCCGCTTCCCGACCTGGAACAACTCCTCCCACGTCCGCGGGAACTCGGTCGCCCCCACCTCGTTGAAATAGCTCATGCGGTAGGTGAAGGTGGACGTCGGCGTGCCGATCGGGACGCCGTACCACTGCCCATCGACCGACGCCGTGTTGGTCACCCAATCGAAGTAGCCGCCGCTGGCTTCACCCACCCGCGTCGCCAGGTCGTGGAGGTCGACCATGTTCTGGTAGTAGAGGTACGGCCACGGGTCGTACATCTCGATGATGTCCGGCCCGGCTTTGCTGTTGACGGCGGCGCCGATCTTCGGCTGCAGGTCCGGCCAGTTGACGTAGTCGGCGCTGACCTCGACGTTGTTCTCCGCGCCCCACGCGTCGAGCTGTTGGTCGAAGAAGGTCTGCGCGTCCGGCACGAAGTAGTTCGAGGCAAGGATCGTCAGCCTCGTGCCCTGATTCTGATTCGGCGCCTTGGCAAACCGCGGCCCCGGCGCGGGCGCGGCGCCCACCGTGGCGTCGAGGGCGGCCGTGACCGCCGGAACCGACAGGCCGAGGGCGACCGCGCGCTTGATCGCCGTTCGCCGTGAGTAGTGGAGACTCCGCGCTTCATCGATGAGCCGGGCGATTCGCTCGTCACGCATGATGTGTGCCTCCTTAGCAGTCATGGACGCAACTGAACGGACGCGGAACCCGGTGCCTGTCCTGCCCGCCATCGCTTGGTCCACGTCCGATCGTCGCTGATCGTCTTCGCGATTTCGGCATTGCCGTCGCGCGCACCGGAAAGAGCCCGCCTGGGTACGTGAGACGCATCGCAATTGTTAGGCCATCGGTCAATAGGGGCGATCTGGTTTGATCTTCGCCACCGTCTCTTGCCCCATCCTGCTATGCTGATCGCACGTCTCAGTGCGTGGCAGAATGTCTGGGGTGCAGGGATGGTGGAGTCGGGTGGGGCCCGGCGCCGCGAATCGACGGGGAGGCCAGCATGCGCGGACGGACGAAGCGGTTGACACATCACCGCGGGCACGGCGGGGCATGGCGGCTCATCGCCCTGATCCTGGCAGCGGGCGTCTCGCTCCTGCCACTGGCAATGGTGGCCCAGGAAGGCACGCCGGTCGCCGGCACGCCCGTGCCGACCCTGGAGGGCGATTCGGTTCCCGCTGGGCAGGTGATCGCCCACGGTTTGGCAATTTTACCGGAGGGCGAGGCCGTCTGGCGCGTGCGCGAGGTCGCGCCGGCGGGACCGGGTGCGGCCGAGGCCGAGACCGGCGACTTCTCCCTGGTTCTGCAGATCGACGGCGTGACGGTGATTCGCAACGACGTGACCTTGAAACGCGCCCGCTTGGAACCGGGGGAAGCCTACTTCCTCGCTGCCGGCGATCCCTACACCCGCTGGGCGGATGGCGTGCCACCGTCGACCTCCTGGATCATCGATCTGGTCGCGCCCGACGACGCGGGCGACGCCCTCTTCGTCAGCGACCCGGCCGAAGATTGGCCCGGCGGCGCGCGTGACATCGAGTTGCTGCGCAACATCTTCCGGCCGGGGCAAGTCGCTTCGCTGCCCGGTCACTCCGGTCCGGCGTTGATCGTGGTCACCAGCGGCTCGGTCGAGGTCGTCGGCGAGGGGGTCGATCAGCAGATCCTCGAGGTCGGCGGCGGAGTGCTGGCGCCGGGCGAGCTCCAGTTCCGCAACGCGGGCGATGGCTTCGCAACCTACGTCGCGGTCCTGATCGGCCAGCCGGTGCTCGAACAGAGTGAGGCGGCCGCGCGCGACGCGGCGGACGCCGAGGAAGCAGACGGCGAGGAGGACGAACCGGCCGAAGAGGAGCCCGCGGAACCCGAGGCCACCCCGACCCCCGACATGAGCCCCGAAGGCGATCCCGACGGCGACGGTCTGACCAACGCCCAAGAAGAGGAGTTCGGCACCGATCCGCTCAATCCCGACAGCGACGGCGACGGCCTGCGCGACGGGCGCGAGATCGAGCTCGGCACCGACCCGCTCAACCCCGACACCGACGGCGACGGCTTCAGCGACGGCGACGAGGCGCTCATCTTCGGCACCGACCCCCTCGACCCGGACGACACGCCGTAACCAAGGACGGCAAGGACGGCCAAGCGGAAGGCGGAAGGCGGAAGGCGGAAGGCGGCAAGGCCAGGGCGGCCAGGGCGGCAAGCAACAACGAAGCCTCCCTGGTTGTGGAGAGCCCGTTGCCAACCACAGCCCTGGAAGGGCTTCGTAGGTTCAGCCCGGCGTTTTAACGCCGGGTATCACACCACATCCACAATCCTCGCCGCCCTTGCCGCCTTCCCGCCCTCGTCGCCCTTGCCGCCTTCCGCCTTCCGCTTGCCGACTTGCCGCCTCGCCGCCCTACCCCACCCGCGCAAACTCCAATCCCAGCAACCGCGCTACCTTCTCGACCGCCCCCAATTGATGCCCGGAGCCGAGAGCGCAGTGGTGGGTGGGGCCGTGGGCGCACCAGGCGGTCAGGAACTCGGCCGGTGACAGTGGGAAGCGGATGCGGCTGTTGGTGTTGCCGATGCGCATCGTCGGGCCGGGGATCGACTCGCCTTCCGCCCCGAGCAGCTTCAGCCGACCGTCTCGAGTCTGGGTGAGGCCGACGATCGTGATCCGGCCGGTTTGAACGCGGAACTCGACGGCAAGCCCGCCGCCCGCCTTGCCATGAAATATGTCAAGTTCACGCAGCGTCGGCGTCCCGTCGCTAATAGCAATGTGGCCGGGGCCATCGTGCCCCATCAGGACGAAGTCGTCCTTGAAATCCATCGCGTAAAACTCGGTGAAGGCGCCGCCCGCGCCGAGCGTGTCGAGCAACTTCATCGCCAGCGCGGTCTTAAGATCCCCCTCGCCCGCGGCCGGGATGCCGCGCGCCGTCAACAGCGTGTTGCCGAGGATCATGCCCGCGGCAACCTGTTCGCTCGGCTCGCCGGGCGTTCCCCGATAGTAGTAGGCCAACCCGTCGAGGTCGAAATCACTCACGAGCCGGTCGAGGCCGGCGGCGACCCGCGCCCCCCACTCCATGCTCGCCCGCGTCACGCCCGCATCGAGCGTGAAGGTCCGTTCCGTCTCGTCGATCTTGGCGGCGATCTCCGCCATGGTTGCGGCTTGGACGCGTTGGGTCAGGTCGTCGATCTCCAGCAACTCGACGTGCGTGCCGAGTTGGGCCTGGATCGCGGTGAAGTCGGCGTAGAGGTCGAGCATGCCGGGGTAGGTATGGCCGAGAAAGCCGATGCGCGCGTGGCAAATTGCGCCCGCCACGCGCGCCGCCTGGCACCAAGCCGCGATCTCGCCCCAGGCGGCTTCGTCGTCGACGAGGGCGCCGGAGACGACGTTGAATTCGATCCCCGCCCGCGCGAAGACGCCGGCAATCTCCGGCACGCAGCAGGCGCCGCAGTTGGCCAGCAACTCGACGGTGTCGGCCTCTTCGTAGTCGATGGCCGGGACCGGTTGCAGGTTAAGCACGATTACCGGCACGCGGCGCTCCTGCACCACCGGCAGCACCTGGGAACTCGTCGCGTAGGTCGCGGCGTGGCAGACGATCAGGTCGACCGCCTCCCGCGCGAAGCGCCGGCCCGCCTCGACCGCCGCGGGTGGCGAATCGACCAGCCCGGCCGAGACGACGTCGGCCCATTGACCGATCCGCGCCTCGACGTGCCGCCGATACCCCTCCAGCCGCTCCCGCAACCCCGGAAACTGCGACCAATACGCCGCCAGCCCAATGCTAAAGACCCCAACCTTAGCGCGTCCCCCTGGCGTCATCAGCCCCTCCCGTTGTGGTGCGGTTTGCCCATCTTGTACATCTTGTACATTATGTACGCATAGTGTGTGAGGACGTGAGCAACATGGGCAAATCTTGGCAGCCCACGAACCGCATGACGAGAAACCGCTGCCACGCGTCAGTCCCCTAACGCCTCCGTTGCAACAGCGCGGTGCTGTAGAACTCGTACGAGGCGGCTTTGTCGGGAACATCGGTGAGGTGGACGGTGAAGCGGCAGGGGAGACCGTGGTCGGGCAGGTTGTCGGCGAAGAAGCCGGCGTAAGCCTCGGCGTAGGCTTGGCGCAGGCGGTCCTGCTCGGCGGCGAATCCAACCGGGTCGACCAGCGGATTCGGGCTCTTCGGCTGGCAGCCGAAGGCGTGGACCTCAATGAAGTCGACCTCTTTGAGCGATTCGCAGATCCCAGCGTCTCGCAGCCACTTCTCCCAGCACTGGAAGACGAGCGGGATTTCGCGGTGCGGGTCCATCGTCACCAGTTCGTCGAGCCCGAGGACCCCCTTCGCCGAGTATCCGCCGGTCAGCCCGGCGAAGTAGATCTTGAGGTCGCCGTCCGCCTGCTCCTCGGTCACCAGCGCCGAGAGGACCGGCCGCTCGCCCTGGGAGTAATAGGTCAACTTCCCCCGCTGCTTGACATTGAATGCCATTGGTTTGATTCCCCCGTCTCTCGATCAACGGTATCCGCGTGGTGCCGTCGTGCACCGGTGTAGGGGCGCTGCTTGCTGCGCCCGCGTGGCGCCGCGGCGTGTCGCGCTGCTTGCCGCGCCCGCGCGCCAGCGCGTATCAGCCGAACGGCCGATAGTCGGACCGACCAACCGCGATGCCATCAATATCGCCACGACCGTTGCATTCAACGCCCTAACGGCCGGCACGCCGGCATGTCGCCCGCGGGCGACGGGCGCGGCAAGATCAGCCATCCAGTGTCACCCCTGCCTCGTCGCAGAGGCGGCGCAGGGCGATGAGCGACTCGCGGGAGGCGGCTTCGGAACCGCCGTCCGGCGTGCGGTAGTGCGTCTCCAGCGAGAGCGGGCCGTCGTAGCCGTCGGCGGCGAGGTGGCGAAGCTGGCCCACCCAGTCGATGATGCCGTCCCCCATCCTGACCCACCTGCCGGATGCGTCACGGTCCTTGAGGTGGACGTGGGCGATTCGGCCGCGGACATGCTCGTACCCGTTTGGGTATGGAGTCGAGCCGAGGGCGGCCTCGTTGCCGGGGTCCCAGATCATACCGAAGGTGGGCGAGGGGATGCGTTCGAGGTACCACGCGGATTCCGCGCCGGTCCCGATGTTGCAGGCATGCTCATTCTCCAACCCCAGGATGAACCCGGCCGCCTCGGTCCGGCGCGTCGCCTCCGCCAGGACTTCCAGGGTCTCGTCGCGAACCGATTCCGGGTCGGGCGCCCGCCAGTACGAGAAGGTGCGGACGAGCGGCGCGCCGAACAGGTCCGCCACGCGGAACGACTGTTCGAGCACCTCCCATTGCTCCTCGCGGCTCGACGGGGCGGCGCCGTGGGTGGCTCCCGCCGGGGCGCCGTCGCCGCGGATGTGACACTTCAGAAAGGGCGAGGCGATGCCGCGGACGTCGAAACCGCGCTCTTCGAGTTGCGCCTTGATCTTGGTAAGGCTCGCCTGATCGTGCGAGACGACGTTGCTGCCGTCGACCGCCCGCAACTCGACGGTGCGAACGCCGAGCTCTTCGCAGACGTCGAGCGCGTGCGCGAAGTCCTGCGTAATCTCGTCGGTGATGATGCTGAGGCGCACCAGGCTTCCTTTCTCATGTTGCCGTTCGTACGATGACGGACGGATTCCTCGACAGGCTCGGCATGACGGGGAGAGGCGCTAGTCGTCGTCGTCCACGACCGTGGGGTCGGCGGCTTTCGCGCCCATCTCGCCGCTCTCCATGTCGCCCATCATCATCGCCGCGAACTCGCTCTGGCGGCGGCGCTCCTCCGGCGGCAATTGGGCGGCGCAGGGGGTGCCGAAACGCGGTTGGGCGAATGGCAGATGGGTGTCGCCGCGGGCGAGGATGTGGGAGCCGTTCGTCATCTTCGTCTCGGGGTCGACGGCAGTCGCGGCATGCGGGTTGTCCGGCGCGGCGTCTGCCCCCCATTGGGTGAAGGAGCGGGCGTTGCAATAGTGGCCGACAAACGAGCGGCGGAAGCGGTCGGTGGTGAAATTCTGCTTGCTGCGGTGCAGGACGTGGCCGCCGAAGAAGACGACGTCGCCTGCCTTGGCCGTGACCAGCAGGTGCGGGTAGCGGTCGGCGATCTTCGTCAGGTCGTTCTTGGCGTCGTCCGGGTTGCTGACTCCGCCGACGCCCTCGATGTCGCCCAGGATGCTGTCGCCGAAACCGTACCCCGCCTTCGGCGGGTAGACCGGTTCGTGCTGGCTGCCGGTCGCCATCCACATCGCGCCGTTGAGCTCGTCGCAATCGTCGATGGCGATCCAGGCGCCGCAGAGGGAATCGGGGTGGGTCGGAATGTAGTAGGTGTCCTGATGCCAACCCTGGCCCGGCTTGCCTGGCGGTTTGAGGAAGAGCATCGTCTGCAAGGCCAGGACGTCCGGGCCGATCAACGCCTGGAGAACGTCGAGCACGCGCGGGTGCAGCAGGTATCGCTCGTGCAGCGCCAGCTTGCGATGCAGCATGTGGATCCGCAAGAAGTACTCGGCCTTCTCTTCGGGCGATAGGAGCGCGGGCGGCGCCTTCAGTTCCTGCATCGTCGTGCCGGAGTCGCCCATCGTGTCGCGTTCGCCCAAGGAGGTCCCTTGCTGTTCGGGTAATCGCCCCTGCATCAAATCCTCGGTGTGCAGGCGCAGCTCGGCGACCTCCTCCGGCGCGACGAGGCCCCGCACCAGCAGGAATCCCTGCCGGCGAAAGGCGCTGTACTCCTCGACGGAAACCCGGTACGGCTCGACGGCTGGCGGTGTGGTGGTTTCGATGCGTTCGGCGGTCGCGGTGACCACGGACAGGCTCCTTTCCTGGTATCCAGCGGCGCTCGGCTCTACGAGGCGCATCCTACCGGAGATGACGATTCTCGTCAGCTAACCTCGGCCATCGCCGGTTCCGGCGGGGCTTCGCGGGCGGCGCGCGGGCGCATCGTCGAGGCGGCGTCGCGGTCGGGAATGGCGAGCGCCAGCAGGCCGCCGATCAGCGCAAAACCGGCGGCGGCGAGGAAGGCGGCGCGGTACGCGGTCAGGTGCGGGCTCTCCGCCCCGGTCGCGTCGACCCGCACGACGCCGACCGTCGCCAGCACGGTGCCCACTATGGCGATCCCGGTCGCTGCCCCGAGCTGGCGCTGGACGGTGGAGAGGGTGGTCGCCCGGCCGGTCGCCTCGCGGGAGATCGTCGCCAGGCTCGCCGCCTGGTTCGGCAGGAAGATGTTCGCCATGCCGACGCCGAGCATGAGCATCAGCACCCGCACGAGCCAAAGATTCGTGTCAAGACCGATCGTGCAGAGCAGCGCGATCGAGACGGCGACAAAGAGAAGTCCCCCGGCCATCAACCGGCGCGGGCCGACTCGTGGGTAGAGACGCGCCACAACCTGGGTCGCGACGACGACGCCGATCGCTTCAGGGAAAACGGTCAACCCGGCGGAGAGGGGCGAGTCCCCTCGCGCCGCCTGGAGGAAGAGCGGGACGAGGAAAAGCGTGCCGAGAAACGCCGCGGCGGCGAAGAAGTTCACCATCAGGGTTGCCCGGAAGAGCCGATTCCCGAGGAGCCGCAACTGCACCATCGGCGCCGCAACGCGCAACTCGACGGCGACGAAGATGGCGAGGATGAGCGCCCCCGCCACCCCGCAAGCAAGGATGATGGGCGAGGTCCAGCCCCGCGTCGAGCCGTTGCTCAATGCGAACATCACCAAAGCCAAGCCGCTGCCGGCCAGGAGAAACCCCGGCAGATCGAAGCGGCCGGCGCTCGGCTCCTTGTTTTCATGCAGGAAGAGGAGACCGAAAAGCAAGAGACTGAGGCCGACGGGCACGTTGACGAAGAACGCCCAGCGCCAGGAAAGCTGCTCGACCAGCAGGCCGCCGATAACCGGGCCGAGCGCCGGCCCGAGGATCGTCGGGAACATCAGGACGCGCGCCACACCGACCCGCTCTTGGGGCGGGAAGGTGCGGAAGAGCATCGCCATCCCGACGGGCGTCAGCAGGCCGCCGCCGGCCCCTTGCAGAATGCGGAAGGCGACCAGTTGTCCCAGGCTCTCCGCCAAGCCGCACAGGGCTGAGGCGCCGGTGAAGAGCGACAAGGCGATCAGGAAGATGTGCTTGGTCCCGAACCGGTCGCCCAGCCAACCGGAGGCCGGGATGAAGACCGCCAGGCTGACCAGGTAGCCGATGACGACCGCCTGGATCTGGGCGGGCGGCACGTCGAACTCGCGCCCCAGCGTGGCGAGGGCAACGGTGACCATCGTCGAGTCGAGCGAGTTCATCAGCATGCCGCAGACGTAGACCACGGCCACGACAAACTTCTGGTTCGGCTGGCGAAGCGGCAACGAAAACTTCTCACGACGAATGCGGTTGGCTTGGGACCGTCCGCGGGTTCAGCGCGGAATCACGGCGGGTGGCCGTGCCCGTATCGTCACGGTGCAAGCATAGCGCGTCTTGTGTATTGGCTCGGCTTTGCCATCCTCAGGGGTAGGAGGTAGGCCCATGATGCGGCAACTGACACGCGACCAACAGGCACTTGTCGAGCAGATTGTTGCAACGAGCCAGTATGACGATGCCGACAAGGCGAATGATGAGGCGCTTCGTCTCCTGGAGGAACGTGAGCGACGCTTGCAATGGTTACGGGCAGAACTTGCCATCGGTGAGGAGCAGGAAAGGCGCGGCGATGTTGTCGTATATACGCCCGACTTCATGGACCGTCTCATTGACGAAGGAGACGAACTCGATCGGCTTGGGGAGCCGATAAAGGATGCCGTTAAACCGAAGTCACATATTTGCGCGTGATGCGGAGGACGACATTCGCGCTACTTTGCGACACTCCCGTGCATCCTGGGTGGTGGTCAGCGCCGAACGTATGCTGCTACTTTGAATGCTGCATTCGCTCGGCTCGCCGAATTCCCGGGCATTGGTCGGAGGCGGGACGAACTTGGTCCGGGATTACGAAGTCATACTGTGGGGGAACACGTCATTTTTTACCGTGTGGACGATAAGGCTGTCCACATTCGCCGTGTCCTCCATGGCAGGCGCGACGTAAGGGCTCTTACGGACATTTAATCGCTTACGATGACCGCCCGCTGGTGAAAAGCGCCTCGCGGATCGCCATCAATTGCGACCGCAACGAGGTGTCGGTTTCGAGCTCGCGCTCGATCTTGGTGATGCCGTGCATCACCGTGGTGTGGTCGCGGCCGCCGAGCTCGTGGCCGATCTCGACGAGGGAGGCGTCGGTCTCCTCCCGCAAGAGGTACATCGCGACCTGGCGCGGCAGGACGATCTCGCGGGTGCGGGAGCGGCCGGACAACTCGCGGGGGGTGACACCGTAGTGGCGGACGACCGCCTCGACGACCTGGCTCGCCGTAACCGCCTGGCGCTGGCTGCTGACCGAGACGTCGGTTAGCGCCTCCATCGCCAGTTGCAAGGTGAGGGCGTGCCCGGTGATTTGGGCGTAGGCCATCACCTTGTTGAGCGCGCCTTCCAGCTCGCGGATGTTCGTTTGGTCTTTCTGGGCGATGTACTCGACGACGTCGCTGGGCAGCGCCGCGCCGAGCTCCTCGGCCTTGCTCCGCAAAATCGCGATCCGCATCTCATAGTCGGGGAGTTGGACGTCGGCAATGAGACCCCCCTCGAAGCGGGAGCGCAGCCGGTCCTCCAGCGCCGAAATCGCCTTCGGCGGCTTGTCGCTGGAGATCACGACCTGCTTGCCGCTCTGGTAGAGGGCGTTGAAGGTGTGGAAAAACTCCTCCTGCGTACTCTCCTTGCCGGCGATGAACTGGATGTCGTCGATCATCAAAATGTCGATGGTGCGGTAGCGGGCGCGAAACTCCTCCATCCGCTGAGCGCGGATCGCGTTGATCAGGTCGTTGGTGAACTTCTCGGAGGAGACGTAGACGATGCTCAGCCCCTGCCGCAACTCCAGCGCGCGATGCCCGATGGCGTGCAGCAAGTGCGTCTTGCCCAGGCCGACTCCGCCGTGGACGAAGAAGGGGTTGAACTTGCCGCCAGGGTGCTCGGCGACAGAGAGCGACGCGGCGTGGGCGAAACGGTTGGAGGAGCCGACGACGTAGTGCTCGTAGACGTAGCGCGAGTTGAGGCCATGGGTGGGCGTCGGGCTCAGTTCGAGCTGCCGGCTCTGACCGCGCGCGCGCGCATTCGATCCATTGACTGAGTCATTCGCCGTGCCGCCGCGCCGCCGTGCCGCCTCGCCGCCGTGCCGCCGTGCCGCCTCGACCATCGCCGCCGTCTCCTGGGCGCGCGGCGAAAGCCCGAAACCGTCGTCGCCGTTGCCTTCGTTGAGGACGGTGAACTCGACCCGGATCGGTCGCCCGACGATGTCGGAAAGGACATCCTCGACCTGAGTGGCGTAGCGGGCTTGCAGGGTGTGGGCGCTGAAGGTGTTGGCGGCGGCGACGGTCGCCACGTCCTCCGCGAACCCGACGATCGTCGTCGGCCGCAGCCAATTGTCAAAGGCCGTGCGACTCAGGCGCACCTGCATGTCGCCCAGCACGGCCTGCCAGAGCTGCTTCGCCTCCATCTGCATCCCGCAATTGCTCCGGGGGCATGCCACTTGTGTACGGACACTTCTGGTGGGGCATCGTAGCACCGCCATGCATCCGGCGCAACATTGACGAGCGGTCAGCCGTCAGCCGTCAGCCGTCAGCCGTCAGCCGTTAGCCGTTAGCATCGTCATGTCGTGACGCTCCCCTCCCCTGTCATGCCGAGCGAAGTCGAGGCATCTGGCCCTGGCGAACCGCGTCCCTCATCTGAGGCAGCTTCCTCGGCAATCTGCTCGGCATGACGGGGCGGGGTGCGGAAGGCCGTAGCTGAAAGCTGATAGCTGACGGCTGACGGCTGACGGCTGACGGCTCGCAAAAAAACACGGACCCGGCCTTGCGGCCGGGCCCATGCGGGAAGGGGAGGGGTGGAGCGTGTGCGGCGCTCCACGGGCTTGGGAGAGAGCATCGGAATTGTTGGGGCGACGCTCTCGTCTTGATCTACGGACCACTGGCCCGGTTGGATTCATCCCGGCGGTCGAATTGGTGACATGGCGTCAACGGAGGTAGGCCGAATGGGGTGTGCCGTTCGGGTGTCGCCTTTCGGGCCTTGGGGTCCTCGCTCCTAGAGGCGCGCGATCGGCATGGGGCGGAGCGCCGGCCGCCTCGTCGCGCGGTAAGCGGCGATGACCAGCAAGAGCAAGCCAGCGCCGTAGAGGTAGCCGCCAATGACGTCGGTCGGCCAGTGGGCGCCATTGTAGACGCGCCCGAAGCCGGTGATCAGGATCGCCAGCAGGCAGAGCCCTTGCACGGTGAGCCGCGCGGTGCGGTGCGGAATCAGGCGATCGGCGAGGTAGGCGATGGCGCCGAAGAGGATCACCACCCCCATCGCATGACTGCTGGGAAAGCCGAGGCCACTCGGTTCCTCCCGGATGTTCACCGAGGCGGACGACGGACGCGGGCTATCGGTAATCCACTTCAGCAGCGGGTTGAGGCAGCGCGCGGCGATGGTGCCGAGTAGGAGCAGGGCTTCGGCACGGTGACCGACCAGGGCAAAGATCGTGGCGCCGAAGGCGGCGAGGGCGACCGTGACCGGCGTGGCGCCGATCCAATAACCGATGTGGGCGAGATCGGAGGCCAAGGGCATCGGCGCACCCTGCACCCCGCGCGTGACCGCGACGTCGCTAGTCAGTACGTTGCTGCCGGCCCTGATCGCCGTCAGCCCCAGCGCCGCGATCAACGCCCCTAACGCGCACCACGGGTGTAACACGCGCGCGCCGGTTCGGCGCTCCGCCTGTGCCTGATGCGTCATCATTCCCGCCTGGTGGGCCATCCGTGTCCCTCGTTGTTCGCTATTCAACGCTCGATTCGACGCCTGTGCCGCTCCGCGACCAAGGGCGTGACGCGACTCTCTCTCGCTCATTCCGTGCCACCGCTGCCGCTTCGCTGGAGGTATTCCGTCGTTGTACCACAAGTCCGATGCCAATGATGACGGCGGACGCGACCAGCGTCGCCAGCGCCTCATGCCACCAGGTCACGTGGAATCGGTCGCCCACCAGTCGGTCGTGGAGGATCATGGCGACGGCCGTCCAGATCAGGACGAACGCGCCGACGTAGACCAGGATCGGGAACCGGCCGAGGAGGCGGGCGACCAACTCGCTGCCGAAAAGCAGAATCGGGATCGAGAGCACCAGGCCGAAGAGGAGGAGCCAGAGGTTGCCATGCGCCGCGCCGCCGACGGCCAGGATGTTGTCCAGGCTCATTACGACGTCGGCCAGCACGATCGTCTTGATCGCCTCCCGCAGCGAGCCGGCCTCGGCGACGTGCTCAGCGTGGTGCTGGGGTCGGACGAGCTTGAGAGCGATGTAGAGGAGCAGGATGCCGCCGGCCGCCTGCAAGTACGGCACGTCGAGCAGCAGCGCGGCCATCGCGGTGAAGATGATCCGCAGCACGACGGCCCCCCCGCCGCCGAAGATGATCGCCCGCCGCCGGTTTTCCGGCGAGAGGCGGCGCGCGGCCATGCCAATGACGACGGCGTTGTCGCCCGAGAGGATAAGATCGATGAGGATGATGCTGAGGATTTGGGAGGCGATTCCGAATTCGGGCACCGGGCAATACGCTCCTCGTCGTCACGTAATCGGAACGGTAAAGGCGGCCGGTGGCTGCTCCCCGGACCGCGTTGATGGGTCGCCGTTCGCCTCGTTGAGAACTGACGGACAGAGTCGGGACACCCGCTCACGCACAGTGTACGCAATCGCCACGCCATGCGCAGGCGCCTTCCCGCGGCCCGCGTTTATTCGCGGCGCAGAACACCTGTGACGAACTCGGACGGATGCACGATACGTGGAGACGCCATGACGTCCCGGATTGCAAGCAAATCCCGATCGCCCGTGACCAAATAGTCGGCTTCTCCCATGATCGCGATTGCCAGGATGACATCGTCGTCAGGATCGCGAACGATGGCCGGCAGGTCGCCGAGCGGATGGGGCAGCACTTCGGCAATCGCACGGAGAGCTTCGACGAAGGACGCGAGCTGATCGGAAGTGATACGGGCGGTGAAGTACGGCCTGGTCGAGACGGTCGAGAGCAATTCCTGGATCGTTTGCTCGGCAGCCAGTAGCCGGAAATCACCGGCGAAGGCCGCTTCGACGATCTGATGGATCGTGCCCGGTTCTCTTCCCGACGGGAGGAGGTAGCTGATGAGGACATTCGTATCGAGGAGGACTCGCATCGGATCAGTCGATCACTCCACGAAGCGAATCGAGCCTTTATCGATGAGCCCCTGCACCACGTCGTGACGAACGCGATTGGCGAACTCGTCCACCTCGTCCGGCGTCATGTCAGCGTTGCTCGCCGTGATTTTTTCGCGCAACGCCCGCAAGGTCGCAATCGCTTCCTGGCGACGCTTCTGCTCGCGAAGCAGCTTGAACTGCTCGTACTCAGCGAACGAAATGATGGCGACATGCGGCTTACCCTGCCGCTCGACGATGACATCGTCGTTGCAGTCGTTCACCCAGCGGATGAGCGAGCCGAGCGTGTTCTTCGCCTCGGTGGCCGAAACCGTCCGGGGCATCGTGATCTCCTTTCAAGAACAGACAACACGGGCGGCGGATCGCGTCCCGTCTGCCTCCCGCTAGTTTATCAGCCCACGAATTAGCTAACAACGTGTCCAATGGCGAATGGACGGCTGACGGCTCGACCTACGCCAAAACCAGCCGGTCGGCAACCATGGCGGCGAAGATGAAGGCGAGATACCAGAGGGAATAGAAGAAGAGGTGGCGGGCGGCGCGCTTGGTCGCCTGGCGGTAGACCACGATCGCTAACCAGAGGAAGAGACCGTTGAGGACGACCGCGCCGGCGAAGTAGATCGCCCCGAAGCCGAAGGGGGTGAGCATCAGCGAAACGGCGGCCAGCAGGACGCTGTAGAGGAGAACCTGTCGCCGCGTTTCCGCCTCCCCCGCTACCACCGGCAGCATCGGCACGGCGGCCCGGCCGTACTCTCCTTGCTTGAGCAGGGCCAGCGCCCAAAAGTGGGGTGGCGTCCAGTAGTAGATGATGGCGAAGAGGATAAAGGCCGCGACCGCGAGGTCGCCGGTCGCCGCCGCCCAGCCGACCATCGGCGGCACCGCCCCCGCCGCCCCGCCGATGACGATGTTTTGCGGCGTTCGCCGCTTGAGCCACATCGTATAGACAAGCACGTAGTAGAGGTTGCCGATCAGCGCCAGCAGCGCCGCCAGCCAGTTGACGAAGACGAGGAAGACCACCATCGCCAGCGCCGAGATCGCGATCCCGAAGACCAGGGCGGCGCGCGGACTGATCCGCCCGGTGGCGGTCGCCCGGTGGCGGGTGCGGTGCATCTCCTGGTCGATGTCGCGGTCGATGTAGCAGTTGAGCGCGTTGGCGCCGCCGGCGGCGAGCGCGCCGCCAATCAAGGTCGCGATCACCAGCGAAAGCGGCGGCAGCCCCGCCGCGCCGGCCAGCATGCCGCCGAGGGTCGTCGCCAGGAGCAGCGAGAGAATCCCCGGCTTGGTGAGGGCGAGGTAGTCGGCGATCGTGTGCCGCGGTCTGCCGAGACCGTGTCGAAGGCTGGCGCTTACGGCGGTGAGGCCGGCAAGACGAAAACGCCGCGTCATGGATCCTCTCGTGATTGAGCCGTCAGCCGTCAGCCGTCAGCTATCGGCTTTCAGCGTTCAGCGTATCAGAGCGCCGCGCTGGCGCATCGCGCCCCCGCGGCGCCGCGTCCGGCTATTGTACCGTGACGCGTTAGAGAAATTGGTCTGTTGTCCGTGCATCTGGTCACGTTTCGGTTGTTCGCGTCGGTCGTACGGCGTAACCCCCGGCTCATTACCGGCGGTCAGCCTGCCGATCATCAAGACGAGGAAAGGACGGTATCGTGCCCCTCCCCGAACGTTTGGCGCGGACCAATCGTACTGTCACGAACCCGTTCATGCGGCCTTTCGCCGGGTGGTTGCCCCCCTTGGCCGTCGTCGTCCATCGCGGGCGAACGTCGGGGCGGGAATACCGCACGCTGGTGGGGGCCTTCCCCCGCGATTCCGACGTCGTGATTGCGCTGACCTACGGAGCCGACCGCGACTGGGTGAAGAACCTCCAGGCGGCCAAGGGAGGCGTCCTGCTGCGTGGCGGGGTGTCGATCCCGGTCGGGGCGCCGCGCATCGTGCAGGGCGACGCGGGGTTGCGCCTGATGCCGCGTCCGGTGCGTCTGGTGTTACGGCTGCTCGCGGTCGATCAGTTCCTGCTGCTGACCCCTGGCGCTCGCCCTGATGACTGATCGCGTCAGGGTAGACGTGATTGGGCGGGACCTTCGGTAGGGTGGTGTGTTAGGCGGTTTGGATGGTTCGGGCATGGGACATACGGCGGCGAAATTGGCCGGCAAACCCCGTTGACAGCCTGTCCCAACCCGGTACACTAGCCGGCCCGGAGGGGACAGCGCCCGATCTCGAAGGACTCGTGAAACGGTCGGGCGATCGTGCCGCTTGGGGCGGTGGACGACCGTGCGACGGGCGCATGGGGGCGCTCGGACGGCGGCGGGAGGGTTCGACGATGATCCAGATCCCGAGGTCCGGCGGCGCAATGGGCGGCCGGGATCGCCTTGATCAGTCGTCCGCGCGAGCCGGCGGGCGCTGGCTCTCGATTAACGAGGCGTGTCGGTATCTCGGGGTCGATCAGTCGACGCTGCGCCGGTGGAGCGATGCCGGCAAGGTGCCGGTCTTTCGCACACCGGGTGGCCACCGGCGCTACCTCGAAGAGGATTTACAGGCCCTGCTCGGGCTGAGCGCCGGCCAGCAGGAACGGCCGCGGGTCAGCCGGCAGACGCTGACCGATCGCTCCCTGATGGCGTACGAGGACGACTATTTGCGCGCGGCCCGCGAGCGGCGCTGGTTCAAGGCGTACAGCGCCGCGACGCGGGAGGAATACCGCCGATTGGGTCGGCGATTGGTAGACCTCGCCGTCCGCTACGCCGTGGTCCAGGCCGAGCGCGATCGCCTGGCCTACTTGCGCGAAGGGCAGCAGATCGGGGAGCACTACGGGCGTGCCGGCGGACGGGCCGGCCTCAGTGCCGCCGAAACAGTCGAGGCGTTTCTCTACTTTCGGTTCCCGGTGCTGCACGCCGTGATGGGGTTGATCGACGACGAGGGGTTGGCGGCGAAGCGCGCCGCGCGGGTGTTCGTGGAGATCGGGCACTTTATGGATCAAGTGCTCCTGGCGACCGTGCGCGCCCACGAGCAACTCGCATCCTTTCCGGTCCACACGGCCGGGCTGAGCGAGCCACCTGGACTCGCGGTCAGCGATCGTTGACGCGGGGTAATTAGGGCGTTGGTTCTAGGAACATGATCCAATCGTGCCCGGCCCGGTATCCGAACAGACCAGTTTTCTCCATGGTGGCCCAGCTACCATTGCTAGAGCGCGACCGGTTCCCCCCCTTCCCTCACCGGTCGACGCCAACGACCCCCGCGGAGCCCCCTGCTGCAACAGGGGGCTCGGCATTTAAGGAAGGGGCGGCAGGCGCGTCGTGGCTCAGCGGCCTGTTTCACGTGAAACAGCATCCAACTCCATCCATTCCTGCCGCCGCAACTCGTCGCGGCGGGCACGCACGCGGCGCAATCGGTAGCGAAAGAGCAGCGGACCCAGGACCAGCGCCGCGGCTGCAAATACCCACGGGATACTCGTCGCCGCGATCAAAGCCCCGCCTTCCCCCGAACGTGCCGCAATCACGATGATGCCCAACGTCCCGATCTTGGCGACCAGGATCGTCCAGACCAGCAGCCACGGGCTGAACGTGGCGTCGCCGTCCGACGAATGGTCGCCGGCACGTTCGCGCCACTGTGGCAAGTCGGGGACGGAGGGTGCCATGCGATTTGCCTTGCCGGGCGATCGAAGGTGAACTGGGGATGGTGTACCCATGCACGGTAGCGTCTCTCATGCGCGGGCGCAAGACACCTTGCAACCGAGGCGGCGGCAGCGTGGCTGGTATCATCCACGCGACCGATTCGATCCAGCGTTGGGATGGAAAACATGGGATGGCAAGAGTACGGCTTACTGGCGATGGTCATTGTCGTGCCTCTAGTGATTGCGACCGTGGTCACGCTCTGGACGCTGGAACAAGCGCGGATGCGCTCGAAGAAGAACCGCAAACGCGCCGAGGCGCAACGGGAAACGGCGGCGTCGCCCGACGGCAGATAGTGGCGATGGCCGAAAGGTGAGCGGTGTGCTAGGTTTCGACATTCGGGATCGAGTCGCGGCGGATGGCCTGAGCCATCCGCCGGATTGTGTCGGCGGACGAAGCGAAGGCCGGAGGAGCGAGGCGCGTGGCAGGAATTGAACGGACGCTGGTCATCGTCAAGCCAGACGGAGTCCAGCGCGGCCTCGTCGGCGAGATCATCGGCCGGCTCGAGCGGCGGGGCCTCAAGATCGTGGCGATGGAGATGCGGCAGATCGACCGCGCGCACGCTCAACGGCACTACGCGGAACACGAGGGGAAGCCGTTCTATGAAGGGCTGGTCGACTTCATCACGGCCTGCCCGGTGGTCATTCTCGTACTCGAAGGGCCGAATGCCGTCGCGGTGACTCGCGCCACGATGGGATCGACCCGGCCAGCCGAGGCCGGTCCAGGCACCATCCGCGGCGACCTTGGACTAACCGTTGGTCGCAATCTGATCCACGGGTCCGATAGTGGCGAGAGTGCCGCGCGTGAAGTCGCGCTCTTTTTCGGCGATCGCGTGCTCAATTACGAGCGCGACATTGATCGCTGGGTGCTGTCCGACTAGCGTTCACGTTTCACGTGAAACGCGGACGGCAGATTCGCCCATACATGGATGCATCACGATCACCAAGGAGCAAGCGGGTTACGTATCGGAGATGTGAATCAGCATCGGCTGGAAGTTCCACCGGGACTTGAGTTCGGCGATCAGGTTGCGCGCTGTCTGATCGGAGACCGAGGCGCCGAGGCGGCGGCGGTCCTGAAACGGCGCGCCGCTGAACTTCGCCCGACTGGCGCTGGAGCGCGCGTCGATGCGCGGCGACCGGTAGTAAAGGTCCGCTAGGAGCTGCTCGCCGTCCGTGACGAAGTAGAGAGCGTAGCTCGCATCGAGCTCGATGCCCACGACACCTCGATCCGGGCTATCGACCACCACCGGGTACCCCTCCGGCACCCGATGCCGATATTCCTCAGCGACAATGCGCAGCATCGGCAAGACCTGATCCCGCGCATTCGTCAAGAGCTCGACCGACACACGCTCCCCCTATCGCACTTCGCGCACCAGCCGGTTCACGTGGAACCGACTCAGTTCAGACTCGCGCGATTATCGACTGCTAGGGGAAGGGCTGTCCACATGGCTGATTGACGTACCGTTCGGCGACGTTTCCACCGCCTCGGCGGCGCGGTTCTCCTCGGCCAGCAAGCTGGCGCGCGGCGTGACCTGGCCGGCGTACTTGGCGTTCTGCTTTGCCCGATACGGGGTCATCACCGGAGAGCTGACTGTTTCGAAGGAGAAGGCACAGATCCGCATGCCGGGATAAAGGGCAACCGCCATTCGACCGAGATTACTCAACTCCATCGTCGCGGTACCGACCCAACCCGGCTCGAAGACAGCCGCGGTGGAGTGGACGGTGATGCCGAGCCGGGCGATGCTGGAGCGCCCTTCGAGCCGCCCCAACAGATCGTCCGGCAACTCCAACGTCTCGATCGTCGAGGCGAGCGCGAAGTCGCCGGGTTGCATGATGAACGGCTCGTCCTCCTCGACCTCGATCGTCCGCATCGCCTCGCCGATCGAATGTGGCTGCCGGGGGTCGATGAAACTGTGCCGGCTGTGCTCGAAGACCATGAAGGTGCGGCCGAGCCGGAAGTCGATGGAGACCGACCCGAGTTGCGTCTCGACGTCCGGCGGCGGCGTGATCCGAATGCGCCCGTCCGCGAGGGCGCGCAGAATATCGCGATCGGAAAGGATCATCGCGGCTCCGTTCCTTCCTACGGCCGGCGAGATGGTTTGCGCGAACGACCCGACCCAGCGGGCGGTTTGCCGCCCGGAGTGTACGTACACTACCCCAAATGGGTGGGGCCGGTCAAGGCGGCATTCCCGTGCCCAGCGGGCACGACGCCGCCTCTATCCCCCATCTGGTGGGTCTTCAAATGCACCTGCCCGTGGTAGACTGGGGCGTCCAAACGCCGCTCCGCGGACCTCCTCGTCCGCGGCGTGTGACGACCAGGCACCCGAGGCCGGCCGAGATGCCGGAGACGATACCATCCGCTGCCTGCACGCGGCGGGAACAACGGGGGGAACGCGTGCATTCGACGCCAGTCGCCCGCGCCATCCACGGCGCGGCATCGACCGCCGGCCGCGTCGGGCGATCATTGCTCAATGCCTGAGCACGATACGTACCTCGACACCGCGCGCAAGCGGCAACAGCGCGCCCGCCGGGAGAACCGCGCGGAGGCGCGTTCAACGGCGACTCCGGCGGGGGGCGCGGGGGCGATCGCCTATCAGCCGCGCCTTCCCGGCGTGGCGTTGCCCTATGGCGGCGGCGCTCGCCGTCCGCATCGCCATCACCGCGCGCATGCCGCTGGATTCGGCTCCGCGAGTCAGGCGCGAGCGCACGACGGACCGCGGTTGGACCCCTTAACCGGCGCCGCATCCGACGTCTTGTTATCGGACGAATTCGACCGCATCCAGCAGGAGCAGGATGCAGCCCGAACCCGGCGGAGCCGCCGTATCCGCCGGCCGTGGGGCTACGTGATCGTCGGCGTGCCGGTCCTGCTCCTCCTCGTCGCCGCCGCGATCCTCGGGCCGATCCTCTACGAGGGCACGCGCGCCTATCAGGATGTCTTTGTCGAACCGGTGCCGCACAACGAGCCGCGGGTCGTCGCCGTCATCAACGACGCCGGAACCCCGGTGCTGGCGACGGCGACCGCCGCCGCGCAAGCGGCGATCCCCGCATGGGACGGCCAAGAGCGCGTCACCATCCTCCTTCTCGGCATCGACCGCCGCGACGACGAAGCGACGCGCTCCGATACGATGATCCTGGTCAACATCGACCCGGTCGCCAAGCAGGCCGGCATGCTTTCGATCCCGCGCGACATGCAGGTCGTGATCCCCGGCTACGGTATCGACAAGATCAACGCCGCCTACGCCTTCGGCGACCGCGACGAGGTGCCGGGCGGCGGCCCGGGCCTGACCATCCGCACGATCGAGGCGAACTTCGGCATCCAGATCAACTACTTTGCGCAGGTCGACTTCGCGGGCTTCGTCACGATCGTCGACACGGTCGGCGGCATCACGCTCGACGTTCCCTATCCGATCAAGGACGACGCCTATCCCGCTTCCGGCACCAACTACATGCGCGTCTACTTTGACGCCGGCTGGCAACACATGGCCGGTGAGCGCGCCCTCCAATACGCGCGCACGCGCCACTCCGACAGTGACTACGCCCGCTCCTGGCGGCAACAGCAGGTCCTGCTCGCTTTGCGGCAGCAAGCGGTTAGCCTGGACCTCCTGCCGAAGGCGCGGGAATTGATCAGCGCCGTCGGGGATTCGGTGCGGACCGATCTCTCGTTGGATCAGGTGCTCCAGCTCGCGCGCCTTGCCTCCGAGTTTTCGGCGGACGACATCACGCAGTACTCGCTGGATGCCGGCCTGATCGAGCATGAACTCCCCGGCGAACCGTACTACCTCGTTCCTGATTGGGAGATTTGCGGCGAACTGCTCTCCGACTTTATTGGCCGGGAGGTGACGCCGCCGGGCTCAGTGGTGGCCGATCCGACGTTCGACACCCCGATCCGGGTCGCCAACGGCACAACGAACGCGGGGCTCGCCCGGCGCATTGCCGCCGTCTTGATCGACAGCGGATTCATCGACGTCACGGTCATCGACGACGGCGCGACGCTGCCCGAAGAGGCAACGCGCATCGTCGACAATGGGAACGACCTGGCGACCTCAATGTACGTCGCCAGCGCGATCGGCATGGGCTACGAGACGATCGATCTGGGCTCCGGCACAGCCGAAGCGACGCCGAATCAAGACGGGATCGTGCTCGTCCTCGGCGACGATGCCCCCGACCCGGCCTACTTCAGCCCGATCGCGGTCGATGAGCCCGAGGTCGAACCAATCCAGCAGGTCGGCGGTTAGGCGGCGTTTGCCAAGCTCCGTCATGCTGAGGCGACGCCGAAGCACGCCCTGAGGAACCGAAGGGCATCCCCCGGCGAAGCCGCTCCGTCGTGCTCCCCCAGGATTGGGGGTTGGGGGGCCGTTGCGCTTCGTGCGGGGATGCTGCGATGCCTCAGCATGACGGGGTGCCAACGCGGCCTAATGGGTCAGCTGCCACCCTAGGACGCCAGGAACAACAAGTCTCGCTGGACGATCGACTGGTGCCAAGCGGCCGGCAGCACTTCGCCCATGACGAAGTCCAACTCGAGCGCGACCACCGGGGGGTCGCTCAGCGCCTCCGACCGGCGCACCGTGAACATCCACGCGTAGGGCAGCCTGCGCACGGTCGAGGTGAGCGTCGCGATCCGGTTCGGAATCGTCTCGGCGGCCGTCTCGGCTGAGGCCATGCTCGCCATCAGGAGCCGGATGACCCAGATCGCCGGGTTGTCGGTCGCGGTCGGCGTTGCGTCCGGTTGATCGAGCGGCGCGGGGATCGGACCGCCGGGCGTGACGCCGAAGAGCGCCAGCCTCGTCGGCGGCATCTCCCCGCTTTGCGCCAAATCCTCCTGCATCTGCTTGAGTTGCTCCGCCGTCATGCGCGGATCCAAGACCATGCCGCTGGCGAGCGATTCGCCGTCAAGGAGGAGCGCCGACGCCAGCGGTTGGTCAACCGACGAAAGGAGCGCGGCCACCTGTTCGTGCTCGGCGAGTGGCGGCGCTTGCCCGGCCGAGACCGCGAGAACCCGACGGATCAGATCGAGGGACGCCGCGAAGACAAGCGTGCCGTCCGCCAGGATCATGGCGTTGTTGACGTTCGCCAGGAAGATCCGTTGAATCGGATTCTCGAAGTCGAGTTCTGGGCCGTCGGCAATGGAGAAGACCGCCGCGCCATCCACGGCCAATTGCCGGTAGCCAGCATTTGTCCACGCCGCGCGCAAGTCGTCGTGGTTCAGCCGTCCCCTGAGGAACGTCGTCACGTTCGGTGGCTCGCCAACCACCAATCCCTGGTCGAGCTGGAAGTAGGAGAAACCAAGATATTCCTGCATCTCCGGCTGCAACGCGACCCGCACCAGGTGCGTCGGCATCGTGATCCATTGCGTCGCGGCCGGCCATCCCTCGAACGCCGGATCCTCGGTCGAGGTCGGTTGCTCCTTGCCGACCGCCGCGAGTTGCACGGCCACATCGCCGAACTGCGCGAGGTGCACCGGATGGTCAGGTTGGGCTAGGACGTCCGGCGCCAGGGAGAGCATCTGGGCAAAGACGCTGCCAGTCGCGGCGTCACCGGACGGGGTGGCTTGCGGCGGCGCCGGCCGCGGTCGTTCGGGCGTGCCCTCCCGCGCGGATGCGCCTCGGAATAACGCCCCCGTCATTGCTGCTCCAGCGAGCAACGTGCGGCGTGACAGCAGGCTTCGTTGAATGAACGGCATGGCTCCTCCCCACGGATCGTCTACACGTTCAGCAAGAACAACGCCGTTCGTGCCAGCGGATTACCGCGCATGCACCGGCATCGCGGCGCGGTAGGCGGCGGAAACGCTGGCTCCGGTGTGGATGCGCTGGATCGTCTCCCCCAGCAGCGGCGCGATCGAGAGGACGGTGATCTTGTCGATCCGCTTGGCCGGCGATAGGGCGATGCTGTTGGTGACGACGACCTCGCGGATCGGGCTGGCATCCAGGCGCTCCACCGCCGGGCCGGAGAGGACCGGGTGAACGCAGGTCGCAAACACCTCCGCCGCGCCGTTCTGCAAACAGACCCGCGCCGCCTGGGTGATCGAGCCGGCGGTGTCGATCTCATCGTCGACGATCACGACCTGACAGCCATCTACCGAGCCGATCAGGTTGAGCACCTCGGACCGGTCCTCATTCCCCAGCCGCCGCTTCTCGATGATCGCCAGGGGGGCGTTGAGCGCCTCGGCGAAGTTGCGCGCCCGCTTGGTGTTGCCCAAGTCGGGCGAGACGATGACCGGGTTCGGCAGCCGCTTCTCGACGAAGTAGCCGGCGGTGATCTGCATCGCGCTCATCTCGTCGACCGGCACGTCGAAGAAGCCCTGGATCTGCCCCGCGTGCAGGTCCATGGTCAAAACGCGGTCCGCGCCGGCTTGGCCGACCAGCTTGGCGACCAAGCAGGCGGTGATCGGCACCCGCGGCTGGTCCTTATTGTCGGTGCGGCCGTAGCCGAAGTAGGGGATGACGGCCGTGATCCGGCCCGCCGATGCCCGCCGCAAGGTGTCGATCATGATCAGCAACTCCATGATCGAGTCGTTGACGGGGATGGAGAAGGACTGGAGGACGAAGACGTCGTTCTGGCGCACGCTTTCGCCGATACGGACGAAGGTGTTGTCGTTGCTGAACTTGAAGACCTCGGCCCGGCCGCGCGGCAAGCCGACGTACTGACAGATCTCGTCGGTCAGGTCGGGACTCGAGTTGCCGCCAAAAATCGTGAGCTGGTCGTAGAAATGGGCCACGCCTTATTCCTCCGCGTTCGTCGAACCTTACTCCTCGCCGTCCTGCTCCGCCAGCAGATCGAGCGCCGCCCGTGCCGCCGCTTGCTCCGCGTCGCGCTTGCTGCCGCCGGTCCCGACGCCGAGCGCGCGCTCACCCATCGTCACCTCCACCGTGAAGACGCGAACGTGGGCCGGTCCGTCGACTTGGATCGTCCGGTAGACCGGGCCGAGCCGGTAGCGTTCCTGAAGCAGCTCTTGCAATTGCCCCTTCGGGTTCGCACTCGTCTCCTCCGCCACGACCTCTTCCACGTCCCGGTCAAGGAAGCGGCGCAGGAAGCGTTTCGCTTCGCGCATGCCGCGGTCGAGCGTGATCGCGGCCAGCAGCGCCTCGAAGGCGCCGGCCAGCATGCGGTCGCGCGCGCCCTCCGTCACCCGCTCCCCCTGCGCCAGGTAGAGATAATCGGCCAGATCGATTTCCCGCGCCCAGCGCACCAGCCGCTCGGCGCGGACCAGGGCCACCCGGCGGTGGGTCAAGTCGCCCTCCGGCGCGTCCGGGTAGCGGTTGTAGAGGTACTCGGCGACGATCACGCCGAGGTAGGCGTCGCCGAGGAATTCGAGCCGCTCGTTCGATTGCGGCGGCGGCAGGCTGGGCGCCGCCGCCGACCACTCGTGGACCACCGAGCGATGGGTCAGCGCCAGCCGCAAGAGTTCGATGTTGCGCACGCGCAGTCCGAGCGCCTCGACCAACCGCTCCGGTCGCTGCAAGTCTTCCTCGTAGGTCGCCGCGGCGACGGCCGGCGCGATGTCGGCCGCCGGTGGCTCCTCATGGTCGAGCGTCGCGACGACGTCCGCCACCGCGCGCGTGCTGGCGCGGCGCTTCTTAGGCGCGGGTTGGTTGGCCTCCGGGGTATCCACGGTGATCTTCGGCTCGTCTGTCCCTGACCGGGATCGGGTGCGTCGGTTAGAAATTGCCGCTCACCGCCCGCTCGAAGTCGACCCCGGCTTCGCCCGCGACCGCGCCTAAGCGATCCCAATCGACGGCGACGTGGTACCGGTAGTGGTTCGGTTCGGTCTCCTCCGACCGGGAGGAGGCGAGGTGATAGCTGACCAGGAAGCCGATCAGGGCGTCGGCGATCCGGTTTTCCTCCGGCGCCCGGTCGTCGAGGGCGAGTTCCGCGTGTCCGGCGCGGTGCAGCCCGTGTGCTCGTGCCAGGCCGTCGGCAAAGGCGTCGGCGAGCTGATCGGCCCGCTCCCGCTCCCGCCGGACCCGCTCCCGTTTGTCCGCCTCGATGTCGTCGCCGAGCTCGCTGGCCGAGGCGACGAGGTCGACGTCGACCAGCTCGTCCGGCACGACGAACCGCTGCACGATCTGATCCAGCAGCTTGCGCGCTTCGTCCGCCACCTTCTGCCCGCCCCTCCCTGGCCATTCCGCCGCGACCCCGTTACCGGCCCGGATTATACGCCGTTCACACGTGCGGACTGCCCCAGCGCTCGACCCCAGCCAGGAGGAGCGCTTTGCCGGATGCGAGCGACGTTTGGCCGTCCGCTCCGTCCGGGTTGACCGAGACGACGCCGAACGCGCGCACTTTGTCCGTGACCATCGTCGATGCCAGCGCCTCCCTCGTTGCCGCGAGATCCGGGCCGCCCGGCTCGGCGGTGGGGTGGTTCGGTTGGAGGGAGACGTCGAGCACGTCGGCGTCGACGTGGAGGTAGAGGTGGTCGACGCGCTCGGCAAGCGTCGCGACCGCATCGGTGATCTCGTCGGTCATGCCGCCAGGACCGAAGCGCGCGATCTGGACGTCGGTGGCGGCGATCAGCGTCGCCTCTTCGGGATCGAGGTTGCGGACGTCGACCATGACGATGCGGTCGGTTGGCAGCGGCGCCGCTTGCCCCGCTTCCTCACGCCAAGCGGCGTGACATAATCCGGCACAGGTAGCGACCGGCATCCCGCCCAGCATGCCGGAGCGGGTGGTGCGTGGCGTGTTGAAGTCGCCGTGGGCGTCGAACCAGACGAGGCCGATCCGCGCGTCCGCCCCGTAGACCCGTTGCAACCCGGCCATCATGCCGATCAGGTGACCGCACGTCCCACCGACCAAGAGTGAGACGGCGTCATCGGCGGCGCCCGCCACCACCGCGTCCGCGACCAGCCGGTTGAACCGGCCGAGGTTGACGATCGGATCGTCCGTGACCTGGTCGGACAGGAGCGCCGGCCGCGAGACGCCGGCGACCACGCGGCCAGCCGCCGTCATCTCCTCGACGATGCCGCTATTGAGCAGCGCCTCCCCGCCGCGCGCCAGCGCCGCGGTCTTCCCCGTCGCACCTGGCGTTCCCTCGACGCTGGCTGGACTGACAATCTGCATGCGCATCGCTCAATCCTTGCTGCTTGCGGCCGGCAGCGTCTCCGCCGTAGCGCCGTTGCCGATCATGTACATATAGGCGCCGGGCTGAATCGGCGCCAGATTATCACGCAGCAGCACCAGGAGCGACCGGTCGAACGGCGCCCGGATCTCTTCCAGGAGCTCGAAGGTATAGGGGCTGTAAATACGGCCCAGCACCGTTCCGCCGGGCACCTCGCGGCCGAGGTCTGGCACGCGCACCTCCGGTACCAGAATGCCGCCATGGTGCGGCCGCAAGATCGCCAACTCCTGCATCAGGATCTGCTCTGGCGCGGGCTTGGCCTCGCCCGGCAGAACGCCAAGGTGCCGCAGGATGTTGAGCACCCCATCCAACACGCGCCTCGCATAGAGCTCCTCCTGAAAGAGGCCGCCCCCGAGCTCGACCGTGACGGCGGGGATGCCGCGCTCTTCCGCCACCCCGCCGGTCGTTCCCAGGTAGCGCGTCGTGGGTCGGTAGAGCAGGCGGGAACCGAAGGCGCGCGACAGCTCCGGCGCATTCGTCAGATAGACATAATCGACGACCGGATAGGCCCCGCCCGCATGCAGGTCGACGTAGGCGTCGAGATCCACCAGATAGTGCTCGGAGATCTTGGCGGCGAGTTGTTCGGTCAACCAACCGTCGGGATCACCGGGAAAAATGCGGTTGAGATTCGTCTGGTCGAGGACGGTACTGCGCGTATTGGTCTCGTAGGCGAGCGGATTGCCAACGGGCAGCAGCCGGACCGTGCCCCGCAACTCATCGCCCGCGTCCGTCAGCACCCCGGCGAGCCGCCGCACGACTTCGACACCCACCGTCTCATCGCCGTGGATGGCCGCGCTGACGCCGACTCGCGGTCCCGGCCCACCCCGAAACGTGTGGATGGTGAGGGCTAGTTCTTCACCGCTGACGAGCGTCGTCACCGGAATCCGTTCGATGGTGTGTTCCAACTGACTCTCCTCCTCCGAAAGGCGTTAGGGCCTGTCTGCACCCCGTCATGCTGAGGTACCGAAGCA
>JBOGUF010000106.1:0-10589 GCA_050696075.1 Thermomicrobiales bacterium | reverse complement strand
CCCGCGAGCCCGATGCTTCTGGTCAGCGTTCACCGCGCACGGCGACGACCGCTAGGGGCAATGGTCGCAGGGCAGCGTCGCGCAGCAGTCAGATCTGCAAATGGTCGTCCACGACGTGGAACTGAAGTTGGTCGCGCAGAGCTGGCAGATCGAGTTCGCCGGGTTGCGCGTGCGATCCGGATAGAAGATGCCCTCGATCAAGCAGCCGTCGCATAGGCTAGACCCGCCGAGCTCGCACACGTTGGCAGCATTGCAGCACGCGCCCGGCTCGCAGCAGACGCCCTGGCAGCAGAAGCGGTTCAGACTCTCGCCACACCTCGTGCTGTTTTGCGCGGGTGACCATTCCGTGGTGCTGAGGCTGGAGTCGCAGTGTCGGCAGAGGTTCGCCGGGTTGACCGCGAAGTTGGGGTGGACCACGCCGTCGATCGTGCATCCATCCACGCACTCCGGTGAGCCTTCGGGTGCGCAAACCTCTTCCCCCACGCAACACATGTCGGGCGCGCAGCACTCGCCAGCGCAGCAGACCTGGGTCCGGCTGATTCCGCAGGGCTCGCCGCCGTCCTTGTCCGTCCACGAAAACTGGCTGTCGTACCACGATCAGAACTGGCATTCGTTGAGCGGATTCTCCGTGCCAAACGGGTAGACGACGCCGTCGATCTCGCAGGGGCAGGAGTCCGGCTCCAGGACGCACGGGTCTTCGCAGAACTCGTTGTCACACTGCCCAATCGTGCAACACCAGTTTGGAATGCAGCAGACGCCGTCGCAGCAAACCTGATCGTCGCTCTCGCCGCAGGGCGAGTTGTCGGCTACGGGCGACCATTCCAACGGGCGGCTTGGGTCGCAGACCTCGCATGGGTTGTTCGGGTTGAACACGCCCGCGCTGTAGGGAACACCACCGATCAAGCAGTCCGGGGCACATTCTTCGCAGCCACCACCAGCGCCACAACACTCATTGGGGCCGCAGCAGATGCCGTTGCAGCAGACCCGATCGTCGCCGCACGGCGCGTCGTCGGGCGCGGGCGACCAGGCGAACGGGTCGCGGTCCGAGCTACAGACCTGGCAGGCATTGTCGGGATTGGCCGTGCCGTCGACGTAGGCGATTCCGCCGATCGCGCAGTGAGGCTGGCACGCCTCGACGCTGCATTCGCCGCCGATTCCGCAGCACTCGCCCAGCGGGCAGCACGCCCCGTCGCAGCAGTCCCGGAGGTCCGCGCAGCACCGATCGCCGCAGAAGCGAGCACCTCCGTCGCAAGCGATCCCGCAGACGCCTCCTGAGCATACCGGCGTCCCGTGCGCCATGCGCGGGCAGCGGTGGTCGCAGGCGCCGCAGTTGTTCGGGTCGGTCGCGGTGTCGACGCAGCCGCGCCGGCAGGCGGTTGGCAGCTCCGCCGGGCAGGAGCAGGCTCCGTCTGCCCCGCACACCTCGCCGCCGCGGCCGCACGGCTGCCCCACCTGATCCGGGTCGAGGACGCCGGCGCAGGCGCCCGCGATACAGGCCGGTAGTTGGCACTCCGGCGCTCGCCGGCAGCGCACGCGGCATCCGCCGCAGTTCTCCTCGTCGCTCTGATATTGCTCGATGATGATGCAGTCCAAGCCGCACTGCTCCGTGCCCGGACCGCAGGCGCAGCGGCCACTCGCCGGATCGCAAAGACCCGAGCAGCACTCGCCGTCCGTTCCGCACCGCCGCCGCACCGGCGCGCAACCCTGCGCCGCCACGCCCAGACCCAGCAGCCCACCGGCTCCACCGACGAGGCCGGCAAGGAGCGCCTTGAGCGCGCCGCGCCGCGAGGTGGCCACGGTGCGCGCTAGATCGTCAAATCGCGTTCCATCCATGACGTCCTCCGATCTCCTCACGAAGAGGAGAACGCTGAGCCAGCGCTCGTTGCTGAGTGGTTGCGGGGCGGACTTGAAGGTGGCGGCGCACTGGTGATCACGCTTTGGTCCTCAAGACCATGCGCGGCGAGCGGACGCGTTTCGGCTCCACATCGCATGCCGAATAGACACGGCCTGATCACATGGCACCAGTCTGATATCCATCGCACCACGAAGGAGACCCACAGAATCGGTCACAGCTTTCGCGTGGCCGCGGGCCGCGGAGCCGCGACGGCGCCATCGGAAGGCGGCGCCGCCTCCGTGGTACGATTTGTCAACGAAATCGCTGCCCATCACCCCGGCTTGAGGCGTGCGCCATGATCGACAGCGAATCGATCGGAGAACGCCCGACGCGCTCGGCTTTCGGCCACCTCCTCAAACGTCTCCGCATCTCCGCGGATTTGACGCAAGAAGGGCTCGCCGCGCACGCTGGCGTCAGCGCCCGCCTTGTGAGCGATCTGGAACGGGGCCTCATCCGGCGACCGCGCCGGGATACGGTCGAACTGTTGGCCGACGGACTACAGTTGACGGGAGGAGACCGCGACGCCTTTGCCGCTCGCGCGCGCGGTCGACCGTCCCCGCACGAGACGATCCCGCCGCCGGTATCTCTGCCGCTGCCACCGACGCCGTTTGTCGGGCGCGAAGATGAGATCGCCACGGTCGCTACGCTCCTCATCGAACCGAGCCTGCGCCTGCTTACCCTGACCGGACCCGGTGGTGTCGGCAAGACCCGCTTGGCAATCGAGGTCGCGGCACGGGCCGGTGGCGCGTTCCCGGACGGCGTCTGCTTCGTCGACCTGACGCCCCTGCGAGACGCGTCGCTGGTCCTTCCCGCCATCGCCCAGTCGCTAGGAATGAGAACGAGTGGAAACCAGGCGTTGGCGGAACGCCTGGCCGGGTCGATTGGGAACAAGTGTCTGCTGCTGGTGCTGGACAACGTCGAGCAGGTCGCGGCGTCCGCTCCCGCGATCGCGGACGTCCTCGCCGTCTGCCCGAGGCTGACGGTACTTGCAACGAGCCGTGAGCCGCTGCGCATTCGGGCAGAGCGCGAGTGCTTCGTCGCACCATTGCCCCTGCCGGACGTCGACTGCTTGCCCCCTATGGAAGAGATTGCCGAGAACCCGGCAGTCGGCCTCTTCGTCGAACGGGCGAAGACGACACACCGAGGATTCGATTTGACGGCAGAGAATGCGCGCGCCGTCGCGGAAATAGTCGCCAGAGTCGACGGGCTGCCATTAGCGATCGAGCTCGCCGCGGCACGCGTGAAGATCCTGCCGCCGGCGGCGCTCCTTGCCCGCCTCGAACAGCGGCTTCCGTTGCTGACCGGCGGGGCGCGCGATTTGCCGATTCGCCAGCAGGCGATGCGTTCCACCATCGACTGGAGCTACGACCTGCTTAGCCCGACGGAACAGCAGGTCTTTCGGCAACTTGCCATCTTTGCCGGCGGCTTCAGGTTCGATGCAGCCGAAGCGGTCGCCGGCGGAACATCGAACGTGGGCGCCGCCGTCTTCAACGCGCTCGGCGTCCTGGTCGAGAAGAATCTGGTTCAGCCGCTGACCGTCGACGAGGATGAGCCTCGGTTTGGCATGCTGGAGACGATTCGCGAGTATGGGTTCGAGCGCCTGATATTGGCCAACGAAGAGACGGCAACAGGGCAACGACACGCCGCCTGGTGCCTAAATCTCGCCGAGCGCGGTGAGCCGGAGCTCATGGGTCCGGATCAGGCGGCGTGGTTCAGCAGGCTGGAGATCGAACACGACAATCTGAGGGCGTCGCTACGATGGGCAATCGCACTCCACGACGGCGAGTTGGCCGCGCGCCTGGGCGGGGCACTCCGCCGCTTCTGGAACCTGCGCGGGCACTCCGACGAGGGACGGCGCTGGCTGGAACACGCGCTTGCGTTGAACGACACCCTACCGCCGGCTGTTAGGGCAAAAGCACTCCTTGCCGTGGGAGTGATCGCGTATCGGCAGGGCGACTATGAGCGGGCGACTACGCTGACGCAAGCCCTGGAGCTTTATCGCTCGCTGGATGACACCGCCGGTGTCGCCGCCGCACTCTGCAACCTCGGGTTGGTGGCCCAAGCTCAGGGGGAGTACGAGCGGGCGACGGCGCTGGCCGAAGAGTCGTTGGCGCTCTACCGGGCGATTGGCGACCAGAATCGCGTCGGCAACCAGCTCGAGAACCTCGGACTCCTTGCATATGACCAGGGCGACTACGAGCACGCAGGGACCATGCTGGATGAGGCGCTCGCCTTGGCGCGAGCGCTGGGAAATCAGCACAGCGCCGCGTTCTCGCTCAATAACCTGGCGCTCGTCGCGCACGCGCAGGGAGACTACAGTCGCGCGGCTACGCTGCAAGAAGAAGCGCTTGATCTGTGGCGGATGCTCGGCAACAAGGACGGTCTGGCGCGCTGCTTTGAGAACCTCGCCCGCATCGCCGCCGGTCGCAACCAGCAGCAGCGCGTCGTCCGGCTATTCGGTGCAGCCGAGGCGTTGAGAATCCAGATTGGAGCGCCGGGGCGGCGCATCGACCGCGACTTCAACGCGCGACTCATCCTCGACGCCCGGGCACAGTTGGGCGACGAGACCTTTGGGGAGACATGGCAAAGCGGTCGCACGATGTCGCTCGATGAGGCGATTGCATACGCGCAAGAAGACAGCCATTTCGTCTCGGCCGACGACTCACGGATCACCCACATCGACGATTGATCGGATACCGCCGGTCTCTTGAGTTGGAGACCGGCGGCGCTGACGAACGCTTGTGACGGGCGAAGACATCGCCCGCCATTCCGGTCGGGGCGACCGGCTCGCCATCTTAGTCGGGAACGCCGCAGTGACTGCCGCCGTCATGGAGGCAGAAGAGTGGCGCGCAGCAGGTGTCGCTGCAAACGAGCGTCCAGGATGTTGGGCTGATCGAGGAGTCGCATACCTGGCAGGGATCCGCCGGGTTCACCTCGTTGACGCGGTAATCGATGCCGTCGATCGCACAACCACCACAAATGATCGACCCTCCAATTTCACAGACGCCGTCAGCGTTGCAGCACGCGGCTGGCTCGCAGCACACGCCGTTGCAACAGTGATCGTGACGGTCGGGGCCGCAGAGGAGGTTGGCACTCCGGTTGGTCCAGGACATAGCGCTCGCGCTGTCACTTATCAAGCAATACTGGCAGTCGTTTGCCGGATTTTCTGTTCCGACAGGATAGAACACGCCGTCGATCGTGCAGCCGCATGGATCCAGGCCGGCGCAGGGCTCGACCAGGCCGCAGGTCTCGATATCGCAGCTGTGGTCTCCGAACGGGCTGCAGCACCAGTTGGGATTGCAGCAGACGCCGTTGCAGCAGACCTGATCCACGCTGCCGCCGCAGGGCGAGTCATTCGGCACAATCGTCCAGAGGGTGGTGCTCATCGCCGGGTTGCAGTCCTGGCAGGCGTCGTTGGGGTTGGTCGTGCCGGCGGTATAAACGACGCCGTCGATCGTGCAGCCGAGTTCACAAGCCTCGCAGTGGCCAGGGGAGTTGCAGCACTCGTCCTGACCGCAGCAGACGCCGTTGCAGCAGACCTGGTCGTGGTTGGGTCCGCAGCTCACATCAGAGTCAGGGGACCAAGCAGTGGCGCTGGTTTCCGGTTCGCAAATTTCACACGCATTGGCCGGGTTGAGGGTATTCCGACTGTACCCTTGGCCATCAATCTGGCAGTCGCATGTCTCGCAGACCAGATCCAAGGCGCAGCACGCGCCGGGCGCGCAACACACACCGTTGCAGCAAACCTGATCGCGGTCAGGTCCACAGGTCACGTCGGAGTCTGGAGACCAGGAGCCTGAGTCGCGGTCCGGGTCGCAGATTTCGCAGGCGTTGTCCGGGTTGAGCGTGTGCCGGCTGTAGCCCTGGCCGTCGATCTGGCAATCGCACGCCTCGCAGACCAGATCCAAGGCGCAGCACGCGCCCGTGGCGCAGCACACACCATTGCAGCAAACCTGGTCGTGATTGGGTCCGCAGCTCACATCAGAGTCGGGTGACCAAGCGGTGGTGCTGGTGTCGGGGTCGCAGACCTCGCACTCGTTGGCGGGGTTGAGCGTGTTTCGGCTGTAGCCTTGGCCGTCGATCGTGCAGTCGCACACCTCGCAGATCTGATCCAAGGCGCAGCACGCGCCGGGCGCGCAGCACGCGCCGCCGCAGCAGACTTGATCACCGTTCTCGCCGCACGACGTGTCGGACAGGGGCGACCAGGAACCGGTGTTGTTCGAGGAAGAGCAGACCAGGCAGGCTGCCGTCGGGTGGCGCGAGCCGTCGGGGTAGAAGATGGTTTCGATCATGCAACCAGGTACACAGCCGTTCTCGCCGCAGCCGGTGCCCGATTCACAGCAGATGCCTTTGCAGCATTCCTGACCGTCTCCGCAATATTCACCGTCCGGCAAGGGATCCCTCACGCATTCACTATTGAGGCAAAAACCGGCGCCGTTAATGCACAGAAGAGGGTCGACGGTGCTGCATGGTTCCCCGTCCGCACGCGTCCTGTTCCAAGAGGTCCACGAGTCCTTCGTCGGTTCGCAAGACTGGCACGTGTTGTGCGGATTGATCCCCCCTCCCAGGTAGACGGTGCCGTCGATGACACAGTTTGGCGGCGCACAGAAGCCGTCGTCCGGTTGCCGGCACCGGCCGTCACAGCAGACCTGATCCGCCCGGCAGCTTGAGACACAGGTCAAGGATCGCGCGTCGCACCGATCGCAGTCCGAGCACAAGTCGTCGGCGTGGAGGCAGCGGCCGTTTTTGCAGACGCCGCAGTCGCCGCCGCAGATGAAGCCTTCTGACGCCGGATCGGGCACGCACTTGCCCGGCCGGCCGTTTTGCCCCGGCTCGCAGAGCAGACAGGAGCTGCACTCGGCGGTGGTAGCACACCGATTACCACGCGCCGCTCCCGCCTCGCCGACACTCCGCACACCAAGAGTTCCGGCGATTGCGCCGCCAATCAGGCGAAACGCGCCCCGCCGGGTGCTGGTACAGGCAAACGCCCGTGTCAAGCTATCGAAGCGTAATTCATCCACCGCGCCCCTCCGTGTCGTGCTCGACCTTGCGAAGCTAGATGCGCCCGCGCCCGCTTGTTTCACCGCGCCTAGCCCTGGTCCCGACCGCCCCCATTGCGCTGTTCGCCATGCTTTGCTCGTAACGTCCGAGATCAGTCGCCATCTCACCTTGGCATGCGCAGGCCCACTCCACCATGAAAACGACTCACATGATTTGTCACAGCTTTCGGCTCACGACGGACGACGGACAATCTGGAAAGCCGAACGCGGGGCACACCACCATGGTACGATCCGAGCGCAGGAGTCGCGTCAGAGCGTCTACCTCGACAGGGGCTTGCACCATGGTCGCGGCCAACGACACCAGGACACGCCAGCCCCACGCAGCCTTCGGTCATCTCCTCAAGCGTTTGCGCACCGCCGCGGACTTGACGCAGGAGGAGTTGGCGGAGCGGGCCAGCGTCAGCGCGCGCCTGATCAGCGACCTGGAGCGGGGCACAATCCACCGTCCTCGGCGCGACACGGTACGGCTGTTGGCCGACGGTCTTCGGTTGAGCGGGGCGGACAGGGACGCATTTAGCACAATGGCGCGTGGACGTCCGGAGGCGGGCGCCATGCTCACGGCCGTCGCCGCCACGGCTCCTCGTTCCTTGCTACCCACCCCGCCGACCCAAATCGTCGGTCGTCTGAAGGAAACGGCCGCGGCCACCGCACTCCTGATACGGCCGGAAACACGGCTGTTGACGCTGATCGGACCCGGCGGCGTTGGCAAGACACGATTGGCAATCGAAGTCGCCTCCAGGGCGGCCGTCGCCTTTCCGGATGGCGTCAGTTTTGTGGATCTCGCGCCGATTCGCGATCCAGCGCTCGTCGTGTCGGCGATTGCGCGGGCGCGAGAGGTTCAGTCCGATGGCGATCAAACGCTCCGAGACCAGCTCATCGCCTCGCTGGCGAGCTGCCGGGCACTGATCGTGCTCGACAACGTCGAACACCTCGCGGCTGCCGCCACCGACATCGCTGACCTGCTTGCGGCCTGCCAGGGGCTGACGTTCCTGACCACGAGCCGGGCGCCTCTCCATATTCGAGCCGAGCAGGAATACCATGTCGAGCCGTTGGTCACGCCGCGCCTGGATTCGCTGCCACCAACGAGCGAGCTCGCCCAGATTCCCGCGGTCGATCTCTTCCTCCGGCGCGCCGAGGCGGCCAATCGATCGTTTGCGATGACGGAAGGGAACGCGCCGATCGTAGCCGAGATAGCAGTCCGGCTCGACGGATTGCCGCTGGCGATCGAACTCGCGGCGGCGCGAGTGAAGATCCTGCCACCATCGGCCTTGCTTGCCCGCCTCGAACACCGGCTTCCGCTTTTGACCGGCGGCGCGCGGGATCTACCGGCACGGCTGCAAGCACTGAGGACCACGATCGACTGGAGTTACGATCTTCTCAGCCCGGAAGAGCAGCGGCTGTTTCGGCGGCTCTCCGTCTTTGCGTGGGGATGCTCTCTGGACGCGGCCGAGGCAGTCGGGAGTAGCGCCTCTTCCTCTCTCGACTCCATCCTAGACCTCCTCACCGCGCTCGTCGATAAGAGCCTTCTGCGGATAGCGGACGGCGAAGCGGACGGACCCCGATTCGGCATGCTGGAGACGATCCGGGAATACGGCCGTGAAGCTCTGGCGGCGGCCGGCGAAGAGGAGGACGCGAGGTGTCTGCACGCGGCGTGGTACCTGGCCTTCGCGGGGCAAGCGGAGACGGAACTCTCGGGACCGGCGCAGGAACTCTGGTATGCCCGCTTGGAAGCCGAGCACGACAATCTGCGGGCGGCACTCGGCTGGGCCATCGACGGCGGTGATGCGGCGATCGCGATGCGATTGGGCAGCTGCCTGTGGCGGTTCTGGGATACGCGCGGCTATTACGTGGAAGGACGAGCCTGGCTTGAGCGCGCGTTGTCTTTGAGCGGCGACGTCGAGCCTGGGACGAAAGCGCGGGCCGCGGGCGGCGCGGGCGTTATGGCCTCCCGACAAGGTAACCACGAACAGGCCGCGGCGCATTTTTTGCAGGCGCAGGCACTCTATCGCGAGGCAGGCGATCAATCCGGCTTGGCCGGTTCGCTCAATGATCTGGCAATCGTACTCTGCGCCCTAGACGAATACGATCGCGCGCGGACATTGCACGAAGAGGCCCTCGCGCTATATCGGGCGCTCGGCCATCAGGTTCAGATCGCTCGCGTATTGGGCAACCTGGGCATGCTGGCCCAGGATTTGAAAGAGTATGATCGGGCGGCAGAGCTGCACGCGGAGTCGTTGGCAATCCGCCGGGCGGTCGGCGATCTGAATGGTGTAGCCGGCGCGCTCGTCGGTCTGGCACTTGTCGCCAACGCGCAAGGCCGCCACGACGAAGCGGCGGAGCTACAAAAAGAGGCACTCGAACTCTTTCGCTCGCTCGGCAATCAGGTCTTTATCGCGGAAGGATTCGAATACTTGGCAATCTTTGCCGAAGCTCAGCGGCGACCCGAACGGGCGTTGCGGCTGTTCGGCGCGGCCGAATCGCTTCGCGGTCGCATCGGAGCGCCGCTTCCCCCCTACCGGCAGGAGCTCTGCGAGCGCAGCATTGCCGGCGCCCGCGCCCAATTCGCGGACGCCGAACCCGCGGGGGCGTGGCGATCGGGCCTCAGCATGCCGCTCGACGAGGCGATCGCGTACGCGCTGCATGAAGCCGCCGTTTGACGACCCGGATCGCGCCTCCTATACTCTGCACGTTGCGCCGGGGCAGTCCCCGGCGTGTTTGCGTGTGCCACGGGAGCGTTCAGGCAGGGGCGCATCGGGCTGTCGATGCGGCCCAGCAGCGACCCTGGCGAACGCCGAGAACCATCACCATGGACCTTTACAACGAAACGGTGATCAACGTCGCCGCGCTCCTCCAGGAGCCCGTCGGCAGCACCAGAAGCTACCCGTTGCGTCTTGCCGGCTTTCCACTCGACGAGGACATGCTGGCCGAAGACATCGAGGGTGAGGTCAAGGTCGTTCGGCTCGCCGAAGAGCTCCTGGCCAACGTCGCGGCGCATGGCGCGGTCGAGCTCGAGTGCGATCGCTGCCTACGGGAATACCACCAGCCGTTCACGACCCGATTCGCCGCCGAATTTCGGCCAACAGTCGACGTGCGGACCGGGATCGACATCGCGGCGGCAGATGGCGACGAGCGGTTCACGATCGACGACAGCCATCAACTCGACGTCGCCGAACCGCTGCGACAAGAGATCCTCGTCGCCCTGCCGATGCGAGCGATCTGCGGCGATGACTGCCCCGGCCCCGATGTGCCGCTGGGGGACGACGAGGGCAAAGTCGATGAGCGCTTCGCCGCGCTGGCACAGCTTCTAGACAACACGAACGACGACACCAGGCAAACCAACTGAACTGGCGACAAGCGAATGAATTCGGACGCCGGAATCCGGCGGAACAGGAGAGGATTCGATGGGCGCGCTGCCTAAACAACGCATCAGCCGGCGCCGACAAGGCAACCGCCGGCGGCACATCTACCTGAAGACGCCGCATCTGGTGAAATGCCGGCACTGCGGCGAGATGAAGCGGTCGCATCATGTCTGCCCGAGCTGCGGGTGGCACAATGGGCGGCAGGTCATCGTCATCGAGGAGCGCAAGCGGCGCGATTCGTAGGCGCGACAGGGAACGGCCGCGCCCGGTCAGACT
>JBOGUF010000105.1:0-8555 GCA_050696075.1 Thermomicrobiales bacterium | reverse complement strand
TGACCATGGCGTTTGTGCGGCAGTACGGGCTCGATGCCCGCATTGCCCGCATCTTCAACACCTACGGGCCGCGGTCCCAGCCGGGGGACGGGCGGGTGGTGCCCAACTTCTGTGTGCAGGCGCTGCGGGGCGAACCGCTGACCATCTACGGCGGGGGGAGCCAGACCCGTTCCTTCTGCTACGTGGCGGACCTGGTGGGGGGGCTCGTGGCGCTGATGGAGACCGACGGCCTGGCCGGGGAGATCGTCAACCTGGGCAATCCGACCGAGATCACGATCCGGGCGTTTGCCGCGGTCGTGCTGCGGGTGACCGGCTCGGCCTCGCCGCTCGTCCACCAGACGCTGCCGGTCGATGACCCGACGCGGCGGCGCCCCGACATTGCCAAGGCGACCCGGCTGCTCGGCTGGCGGCCGACCATCGCCCTGGAAGCCGGCCTCGCCGCAACCGTGGCCTACTTCTGGGAAGCCCTCGTTCTTGAAGAGGCTTACGCTTGAGCAGTACCCCATCACCCAAACTGGTCTTGCCGATCTGTCGCGATGCCCGCTACGATGACGGTATGACAAACCAGGTCAGTCCGGCGTCGCCCATTGGCATTTTCGACTCGGGACTCGGCGGCCTCAGCGTGCTCCGCGAGGTGCGCGATTTGCTGCCCGCCGAAGACCTGATCTATTTTGCCGATAGCGCCTATTGTCCCTATGGCACGCGAACGCCGAAGGAGATCCTCAACCGCGGTCTGGCGATCACCGGTGAGCTGACTCGACGGGACGCGAAGCTCATCATCGTTGCCTGCAACACCGCCAGCTCGGTCGCCATCGACGAACTGCGCGCCGCATGTACCGTGTCAATTGTCGGTCTGGAGCCAGCCGTCAAACCTGCCGTGAGACGGTCGCGGACCGGACGGGTCGCCGTCCTGGCAACGCCGCGCACCGTCGCCGGCAAACGGCTGGCCGATCTCGTTGCGCGCCATAGCAACGGCGCGGACGTGCGTCTGGTTCCGGCTCCGGGCTGGGTCGAACTTGTCGAGTCCGGCCGCACCAGCGGACCGGAGGCCGAACGCGCGGTCGTGCCGCTGGTCGAGCCGTTGCCGCGGGCGGGCGTTGACACGATCGTCCTGGGTTGTACCCATTACCCGTTTCTGCGGCCGATCATCGAACGCGTGACCGGACCGGAGGTGGCCATTATCGACAGCGGGGAAGCGATCGCCCGCCGTGCCCGCGACGTGCTCGCCGCCGCGTCGCTGCTCCGGACCAACGAAACCCCCGGCTCACTCGCGTTCTTCACCACCGGCCCCGCCAAGCCGGTCGGCAACCTCTCCGCGCGCCTGCTCGGCGTGCCGGTTACCGCCAACACGCTTGCCGTGTAGGGACGCCGTGCCGTCGATCCGCGCGTACGGGGTGGGCTTGTTTCAGCCCGCCTTGCGCTGATCCGCGCGCTCTTCGTCGGCCAGCCGTTCGCCGATCCAGGACCGCATGAGACTTTGGTAGGGCAGGTGCCGTTGGGCGGCAACCCGCTTTACCGACTCGATCATCTCGGGTGGAAGCCGCAAGGAGATCAATTCCATCTTGGCGCCAGCCGGACGCTTCAGCGCGGTCGATCCTTCCCTGCCCGGCCCCTCCTTGAGATGGGGAGGCGGATTGTTCGTGACGTCTTCCCCCTCATAGAAATAGTCCGCACTATCGTGCGTGTCCCAGAACTCCCTTAGTTCTTCCTCGAAGTTCTCTTCGGACATATCAGCGTAGATTTCTGCAAGGGACTTCTTACCGATGGCGCCCATAGAGTCTCCTTTCTTTCGCACGCATCGGCCGTGCCGAGATCACTCGGACTCGGTTACCGCGGAGAAGGCAAGCGACGAACAGATACTGGCCGGAATCGCTCTGTCCGTATGCTCGATAGCCCCCCGCTTCATGGCGAATATAGGCTCCATTGCGAAAGACCTGTTCGGCCTCTTCGGGGTAGATGTCATGACGTTCGATAATGTGGTCGATGTTGCCCGCGTCCCACTCGATATCGGGATTGGTCCAGTTCGGCATGCAGCGGCCACTCCACTCGTATATACATCGTATTTACAACGATGTCTACTGCCAGAGTCGAGGAACGGCCCCTACATGCGATGCAATCACGTCGCCATTCCAGATTATTCCGCGGCGAGTTCCAGCGCAAGTAACCCCGCGTTGACGATCTGGTCGGCGTCGATGCCGGTGGCTTGGTAGAGGGCTTGGCGGGAGCCGGACTGGCCGAACTCGTCGACACCGAGCGGGACGACGGGGACGCCGAAGATGGAGCCGAGGAAGGTCAGAGAGTGCGAGGCGCCGTCCTGGATCGTTACGATCGGGGCGCGGCGTTCTTCGGGCGGGATGAGCGTCGTCAGATGGCCGAGATCGAGTGGTGAGCGGGCGTCGTGCAATTGCGAGCGGCGGGCGTGCCGGAGGGCGTCGAAGAGGCGGTCGGAGCTGGTGACGTTGATCACGTTGGCGGCGACGCCTTCCTCATGCAGCCGCTTGGCCGCTTCAATCGCCTCCGGGACCATGATGCCGCCGACGAAGATCTGGACCACGTCCCTCGCCGGGAGGTCTGGGGCGGCAATGCGGCAGTCGACGATGCGGTAGCCGCCGGCGAGCACGCGGCGGCGCAGTTCCTCTTCGCCGAGGCGGGCGAGTGGTTCTTCCATCAATCCCTGATCAATCGTTTTGGTCGAAAGGCGGAGATAGGTCGAGAGGCCGTCTTTGCCGCGGTCGCAACAGAGCCGCACGGCTTCCAGGAGCACCCATTCGACCTCGCGGGCGAAGGCCGGTTCGTAGAAAACGACGCCCGGCAGCTCAATGCCGAGGGAAGGGGTGACGGCACTCTGGTGGGCGCCGCCCTCCGGGCTGAGCGAGACGCCAGCCGGGGTTCCGGCAAAGATGAACTTGCTGCCGATGTAGAGGCTGTAGATCAGGGCGTCGAGGCCGCGGCAGACAAAGGGGTCGTAGACGGTGCCAAGCGGAATCAGGTGCTGGCCGGTCAACTCGTAGGAAAGGCCAAATTGCCCCAACGCCATGAAGAGGTTCATTTCGGAGATGCCGAGCTCGATATGGCGTCCGGCCGGGGCGGGCTGCCACTTGAGCAGGCGCTGCGCGCCTTCCTCGTAGTCGTGCGCGGTTTCGCGGGCGAAGACGCCGGCCTTGTTGATCCAGGCCGAGAGGTGGGTCGAGGTCGCGACGTCGGGCGAGAGGGTGACGAGGCGATCGCGGACCTCCGGCACGTCGGCCATCGTGGCCAGGGCGCGGCCGAGGGCCTCCTGGGTCGAGGTCTGCTTCGGGTGGCGGGTGTCGAGGTTGTGCGGGATTGCAGCCGGATTCAGCGGGCGCGCGATCGGCGCCGCGGCGTCGAGATTCGCCGCGGATTCGACGCAGAGTTTGCCGGCCGCGCTTGCCGGGTCGAACGCGGCCCAGACATCCTCCTCCGGCACACCCAGCACCTCGCGCAATGCATCCATCTGCGCCTGGCTGAGGAGTTGCGAGTGGTTGAGCGGGTCGCCGGCGAAGGGGAGGCCATGGCCCTTCACCGTGTAGGCAAAGATCACGGTCGGCGCGTCGGTGACGGCGACGGCTTGATCCAGGACATCGATCAGGCCAGGGAGGTCATGCCCGCCCAGGTTGCCGATCAAGCTCTGCAGGTCGTCGTCGGGGGTCGTGGCGACCGAGGCCAGGATCGCCTTGCGCTGTGAAGCGTCGGCCACCGCGCTGAGGCGGCGGCGCAACTCCGCGCCGTCCTTGAGCCGGATCAGGGACTGGTACTCCTCGTTGCTCATCTCGTCGATGCGGACGCGCAAAGCGGCGCCGACTGGGCCGGACATCGCCGCCGTAAGGCGGGTGCCGTACTTCGCCTCGAGGACGTGCCAGCCGGCGCCGGCGAAGAGCGCCTTCAACCGGCCGGCGCGCACGCCGGGGATGACCCGGTCGAGACTCTGGCGGTTGAGGTCAACGATCCAGATGACGTTGCCGAGGCCCTGAATTGCTTCCTCGGCGACCGTCTCCCAGACGTTGCCTTCGTCCAATTCGGCGTCGCCAATGAGGGCGATGAAGCGGTTCGAGGTGACGTCGCCAAAGTGGAGCTTGCCGTAGGTATGGGCCAGGGCGGCGAAGACCGGCGCGACCGCGCCGAGGCCGACCGAGCCGGTTGAGAAGTCGACCGGATCGGGGTCCTTGGTGCGGCTGGGGTAGGCCTGGAGGCCGCCGAAGTCGCGCAGCGTCGTCAGGTACTGCTTGTCGAGCCGACCAAGCAAATACTGGGCGGCATGGTAGGCGGGCGAGGCATGCGGCTTGATCGAAACGCGGTCGCCGGGTCGCAGGAAGTGGAAATAGAGCGCGGTCAGGATCGAGACGACCGAGGCGGACGAGGCTTGATGACCGCCGACCTTCGACTTGTCGGTGCTGGGGCGAACATGGTTGGCATGGTGGACGATCTGGGTCGAGAGCCAGAGGATGCGCCGCTCGATCTCTTGCAAGGTCTCGAGCCGGCGCTTGGTAATGCTTGGCTCCGATGTCTGGCTCGGCGCCCGCACGCTGGCCATCGGTAGTTGCTCCTTGCCGCTTGTCCGGCTTCGTAGGGTGTGTTCGACTTGTCGGGGATATGGTAGCCGGTTACGGTGGAAGGCGGAAGGCGGAAGCCCCTTGTTCCTGGCGTCGTTCATGCCGTAACGTGCTTGCCTCGATCTGCTCGTCCGGAACCTGGGCGATAGGAGGAGGAACGATTCGTGCTTCGTCGGTTCGCGCTTGTTGGCGTGGTGCTCGCGTTGGCTCTGTTCGGTTCGGTGGCCGCTATCGCCCCAGAGGCGACGCCTAGCCTCCCGGTGGCGCCGGTCTCCGGCTATCGTGTCGTTGAGGAATATCCGCACGACCCGGACGCCTACACGCAGGGGCTGGTCTATGTCGATGGCGAGCTCTTTGAAGGAACCGGACTGGAAGGGGAGTCAACGCTACGCCGGGTCAACCTCGAAACGGGCGACGTGCTGCAGATACACAAGCTCGATGCCGACCTCTTCGGCGAGGGTATCGCCGTCATGGAGGACCGCATCTACCAACTGACCTGGACGTCGCATGTCGGCTTCGTCTACGACCGCAAGACGTTCGAGGAGTTGGAGACGTTCGACTATCCGACCGAAGGCTGGGGGCTGGCCACCGACGGCGAAGCATTGATCATGAGCGACGGCACGAGCCGGCTCTACTTCCGCGACCCAGAGACGTTTGACGAGATCGACCACGTCGACGTGCGCGATGGCGGCATCCCGGTACCGTACCTGAATGAACTTGAGTACATCGACGGCGAGGTCTGGGCCAACGTCTACCGGACCGACTTCGTGGCGCGCATCGACCCGGCGACCGGCAAGGTGATCGGCTGGATCGACTTCACCGGCCTGCTCTCGGAGGACATTCGGGAGGAGTATCAGGTCGACGTGCTGAACGGCATTGCGCACGACCCGGAGACTGATCGCCTCTTTGTCACCGGCAAGCTTTGGCCGAAGCTCTTCGAGATCGAACTGGTCCCGCCGCGGTGAAGTCCACGCCTGCCCCGCGCGGACAAACGGACCCTCTACCGTCTCTGTCCTCCGCACACGAGAAAACGACCGTCAACGTAGGCTGCATCAACTTCGTCGAATCCGGCCTGCTTGAGCGTCTCTAAGTGCTGAGTCACCCGAAAGCCAGGCCAGATCGAATCCAAGTAGACAAAGTGCCCGCCCGGTTCCAATGAGGACCAGACGCGGCGGAGGAGCGCGACGTGTCGTCGCCGGTGCTCGGCCTGACCATCGGGGTCGTCGGGGGCGGCGGGGCGGACGATGTCGTGCAGGGCGATGGTTGAGGTCGCGAGTTGGAAGGGAGCGCCAGGCAAAGGCGTTTCCGGTTCGGGTACGATCGGTTCGGCGACAAGCGAGAAGTCGAGGTCAGGGTAGACGGCGGTAAGCTTTTCGGCGGCGCGGTCGAGACCGTCGGCGTTCGGGTCGATCAGGGTATAGCGCACGCGCGGGTAATACGCGGCGAGCAGGGCGACGAAATTGCCGGTACCCGCGCCGAGGTCGACGACGGCAGCGCCGGGCCGCAACGGTGGCAGGGCGAGCAAGAGGGCGCGGACGTCCTCGACTTCGTGGCGTGTGCCGCGGATGTCCCACCAGCCGGGATTGGCGTAGAAGCCATGACTCTGGCCGGGAGCCAGCGCCACGCGCCAGGATGGCTGCTCATTCGTCACGAAGTTCCTCCCTCATCTCGACGCGATACCGTCGCGGTCGGCGCCGGCAGTGTCCGCGGGCTTACCGGCGTCCTTGTCGGGACCATCGGAATCGTGACCGTAAAGGCGCTGCCCTCGCCGCGGATGCTGGAGACATCAATCTCGCCACCGTGGCCGCGAGCGATGGCGCGGGCGATGGCAAGTCCGAGGCCGGTTCCGCCGCGGGCGCGACCGCGGGCGGTGTCGGCGCGGTAGAAGCGGTCGAAGAGGTGGGGGATGTGCTCCTGGGCGATTCCTTCGCCGCTGTCGCTGACGGTAAGGTGCGCTTGGCCGTCTATTCGTGAGACCGAGACCGCGATCTCACCGTCCGACGGCGTATGGCGGATGGCGTTTTCGAGCAGGATAAGTAGAAGCTGCTGCATCCGGTCGGGATCGGCGAGGACGGTGACCCGCTCCGGAGCATCGAGCGTCAACAGTTGCCCGGTGGAGAGGGCACGGGCCGTGGTGACCGCGTCGCGGGCGACGGCATCGAGAGCGACCGGTTCGCGGCGGCTGCCGTCGGCGACCGGCGAGTCGGCCCGGGCCAGCGTGAGCAGATCGCCAAGGAGGCGGGCCATGCGGGCTGCTTCCCGCCTTACATCGTCCAGCGCCTCGATCGTGTCATCCCGCGAGGGCATCTCGTCGATCTTCGCCTGTCGCAGGAGGACGTCGATGTTGCCACGGATGGCCGTCAACGGTGTCCGCAGTTCGTGCGATGCGTCGGCGATAAATCGGCGCTGGGTGGAAAATGCCTGCTCGATCTGGTCGAGCATCTGATTGAAGGTCGCGGCCAGGCGGGCGAGTTCATCTCTGGTGTCGGGCACGTCAAGGCGAGTTGCGAGTGATTGCGCCGTCGCACGCTCGGTGGCGATGCCAGATGCGGCGGCGGTGATACGGTTGACCGGACCAAGGAGACGTCCCGCGAGGAACCAGCCGCCCGCGGCTGCAAGCGCCACACCAGGAATTGACCCGACGAGCAAAAGCTTTCGCAGATTTTCCAGCGACCGGTCAACCGGCTCGAGCGATTCGCCCACAATAAGGATGCCGAAGGTCTGTCGGGATATCTCTCCGACGATGGGCCATCGAATCGTTCGAACCTGACCACCCTCAACGGACGCGGTAAGAAACGCGGGACCCTCGTCGCCTGGTTGATATGGTGTGGCGGGCAGAATGACACCGTTGGAGCCACCAGTTTCCTGCACGAGGACACCGTCCATGTGGATGACTTGAACTACCTGACCAGGTGAAGCGATAGGATTCGGATTCGGAAGGCTAACGCTGCCCGAGACAATGTTTCCCCGGTCGAGAATCGTGCGCGCTGTATCACGTAGGCGTTCATCGACATCAGAACGCAACTGGCGCTCCATAAGCATTGGCAGCGCAAACCCGACTGCGACGAGCACAGCGAGGATCGCTAGCATGCACCAGGCCGCGAGCCGGAACCGGATCGAGCCGAAGAAGCCGATGCGCCGGGCGCCCATCGTCAACCCTGCCGGCGGAGGACGTACCCGGCGCCGCGGACAGTCTGGATGAGGCGCGGTTCACCCTCGGCTTCGAGTTCGCGGCGCAGGTTGGCGACGAAGACCTCCAAGACGTTCGAGTCCCCGTAGAAGTCCTCGCCCCAGATGCGGTCCATAATCAACGCCCGGGCAAGCACCTGATTCGGGTGGCGTAGAAAGAGGGCGAGCAGGTCGAACTCGCGAGTCGTCAGCTTGAGTGGGCGGCCCATCCGTTGCCCGGTACGGCTGCCGAGATCGAGGACCAGGCTGTCGAAGGCGAGGGTTTCGATGGCGGACCGGGCCGCGGGGCGCGAGCGGCGCAGCAGCGCGCGGACGCGGGCGAGCAGTTCGTCGAAGGCGAAGGGTTTGACCAGATAGTCGTCGGCACCGGCTTCCAGACCGGTGACGCGGTCGGCGACGGCGTCGCGGGCGGTCAACATCAAGATCGGAACGGGTGACCGGCCGTCCGCCTCTTCAGCGGCGCGGACACGGCGGCAAAGCTCCAAGCCGTCAATGCTGGGCAACATCAAGTCGAGAACGATGAGGTTCGGCGACTCGTCGCGCAGCCGCGCCAGCGCCTCGCGTCCGTCGGCGATCACGTCGACGGCGTACCCCTCAAAGATGAGGCCGCGGCGGACGAAACCGGAGATGGCCGGCTCGTCCTCGACCACGAGGATGCGCGGCGTCAACGGATCACGCTCGGTCATTGCGCTGTGTGGCTGCTGGATCGTCATTGTCGCCATCTGGTACATGCCAATCACCCGACCATAGCGTACACCGTGAACCGGGGCGGGGTCCGGCCGCACGGTGCAACCG